>CAZUGA010000022.1:0-69302 GCA_964619885.1 uncultured Methylococcaceae bacterium | reverse complement strand
TTCCAGGTGTTCACGTTCAACCAGAATCGCTGTTCAGCTTCGCCGGAATATGCAGTTTTGCGTATATCCTTAAAATCCATCGCTCAGATCGAAAAAATTTAGCCCTCCACCCCCGAACCATCTAGCTTCCGGCTGAATAAAACATTTCCTAAATAATTAATGCCCCCGGCCGATAAAGTCTGTTAGGAGATCATTCAGCCAGTGGGTACAGGACATCGTATTAGACGTTAAATTTCCCTCAATTTAGTTAATTTACAGTATTTACTCGCTACTGAGATCGGTTGCGCTACAACTAAAAAAATATGTTTTCGAATCTATCCAAATTTTTGAGTCGTTATATGAGTCAACGCCGATGCACGCCTAAGAAAAAGTCGCCTATTGATGTCAATCAGCGTTGAAAAGTTTCCACATGTTTTGTTGGGTTAATGCGTTTCGATTTCAGTTTTTCGGTGTTTAAAACGATAGGACTCGTTGCCGGTTTCGAGGATGTCACAGTGGTGTGTGATCCGATCTAAAAGTGCGGTGGTCATCTTGGCATCACCAAACACCTGTATCCATTCACTAAACTTCAAATTAGTGGTGATGATCAGCGATGTGCGTTCGTACAGTAGACTGATGAGATGGAACAATAGCGCCCCGCCGGATTCGGGAAACGGTAAATAGCCGAGTTCATCGAGTATGACCGCATCCACCCGAACAAGCTTTCGGGCTAAGGTACCGGTTTTGTCCTGTTGTTTTTCCTGTTCCAGTCGATTGACCAAGTCCACGGCATTAAAGAAACGCACCCGTTTTCCTTGATGGATGGCCGACACGCCCAGAGCAGTCGCCAGGTGGGTTTTACCGGTGCCGGTTCCCCCCACCAGGATCAGATTATGCGCATCGACCATGAATCCGGCGGTGGCGAGTTGTTCAATCTGCGATTGTGATAACGGGGTTTCTTTCCAATCCAAATCAACCCAATCTCGATGAATCGGGAATTTAGCGACCGTTAACTGATACCTTAAACTGCGCGCTTGACGATCGGTGGCTTCCGCTTGGATCAATTGACGCAGCAAGATTTCTGGCGATAAAGGGGGTTGTTTGGGTCTTTCCGCTTGGATCTCTGCCCAAGCTTCGGCCATGCTATACAAACAAAGTGTTTTAAGTTCGGTTAGCAAATCAGTGGACATGACGCACACCCAGCAAATGATCATAACGCTGAGTGTCGGCGTGTGGCTCTGTGTTCAGCTGTAAATGCTGGCTGGCCTGCAGTTCCTTGGGCCGGGTGGGTTCGATTAACCGCCGTATTTCGTTTTGCACGATGCTACCGAGGCTGAGTGACGGGCCGAAGTAACGGCTGTTCTTTTTCAAAGCATTCGGCAATCGTTTGTAGGGGAAGTGTGGGATGTTTACGACCGGCCAGTTCTTTACAACGTTGCGCCAACCAAGCGTTCAAATCTTCAAAGGTCTTAAATTGCGCGCGCGGGGTGAACAACCATTCTCTAACATTGCCCACCTGGTTTTCGATCTGACCTTTCTCCCAACCGGCTGCCGGTGTGCAAGCTACCGGTTCAAACAGATAATGGTTGGCCAGGGCCATAAAGCGCCGGTTAAATTTCCGTTCTTTACCGATAAACACGGCATCCACGACTGTGGTTAGGTTGTCATAGACCATTTGTTTCGGCACACCACCATAAAAGGCAAACGCTTGATTATGCGCATCCATGACCATTTCTTGGGTTTCCCGCGGATAGGCGATGACAAACATTTTGCGGCTGTAAGACAGGCGGAATTGGGCGACCTTGATTGTTTGGACCACACCATTGATTTCAGCGGTCTCTTGGCTCCAATCAAATTGACAGACTTCACCTGGCGGGAAGACCAATGGAACAAAGGCTTGTTGCGTCGAGGGCGAATGTCGATGATCCAGCTTCCATTGCTTCACAAAGCGCTGAATACTATCGTAAGCGCCTAGATAACCGGTTTCAACCAGTTCTTCAAACAACCGCTGTGCCGTCCGTCGTTGGTTTTTAGGGAGTTGGGCCTCAAGCTCCAACCATTCAATCAATTGGGCTTTAATCGCGCTTAATTTGGGTGCCGGTTGAACGTTTCGTTCATACACCGGTTCTTCTTTGGTTTTTAGATGCTTTCTAACCGTCGGACGGGACAGTTTTAAAGATCGGGCAATCGAACTAATGGATTCCCCACTGACCAAATGACGCCGTCTGATTTCGGCAATAATATCCATGTTTAGCACTCCAGAGTTCTTCGGCTAAAAACCTGTAACTTAACAAACTGGGGTGGAAACTTTTCAACGCTGTTTTCCCCAGAACCCTGGTAAGTTTTGCACGCTGATTAATAGGAGTGGCGGGGCACCGGTCAGCTAGAGTCCATTGGTTGTCGGGCAGGCGAGTCTATTTTGTAGTTTGGATGTCTCAATATCCTTAATGATAAAGCGCGACGCTTTAATTGCTGGTGTCACGCTACGTCCGATTCTCCAATCCGGCTCTGGACCGAAGCTTCCTTAACCTTTATCGTACCATCATGCTCGAGATAATTTGCTTTATAGTCAGAATAGGTGCCAATATCAGTTCTGAGTTTAATGACTAATACAAGTTCATCCATTAGGTTTTTATCTAGTCCGGCCAGGGTCGTAAAATTTTCAATTGAAAAATCACAAATAATTTCTTCCAATATATCGGGATTAAACGGCAAATCAGAATATTGCGCAGCCGCGGTTGCATAAAGTTTCAAGTACATCGCTTGTCTTTCGTAACATTGCATGGTCTTTATTCCTTCGTCTATTGATAGGCGGCTTTAACATAGCAACCGACTATTTCATTTTGATGACAACGAAGTGATGTTTTTGAGTCGTTGTAGCCGCTATCAGGAGCGGTACATCGAAAAATAGTTATCCCGATGGATAAAGTGAAACCTTAGGTGGTTTTACGCCATTAACTCAAGCGAATCTACCGCATAGCGTAATTCCAAGGCCAATTACACCGAATCGAAAATCAGCGACTTTGATCGGTTAGAGCCTTTTATCTCTGCGCTGCATAGAATTTAAGAGGGCATCTATTTATTCCGTACTGGATATAAAATAAAAATCGGCCGCATATCCTCGTGCTGCAAGGGAATCTTCATAAATAGAGATTCCCTTGTCTTAGGTGGCGTCAGAAGGGGCGCAAAGAGCAGAAAAACGCACTGAAATAGGATTGTCATTAGCGCGTCACAAACAAGGGGTACATTCAAGATCCCTGGCTTCACAAGGCAATTAAAGATTGGTAGTTTTTTGCTGGGGATAATTCGAGTTTTCAATTTCTACTGGAGGTGCCCCATGACTCGATCGATCTTATTTTTCTTCGGATATACAGTCTATACGTTGCGGCACCTCAGTCGATGCGGGATGGCGCTTACGGGTTGGGTGTTACGCAATCGGAAACCATAAAAAAAGTCATATTTCCCGCAGCACTGCCAGGTATCGTCGGTGGAGTCCTAGCAACTGACTATTTCATCTTGATGACAACGAAGTGATGTTTTTGAGTCGTTGTAGCCGCTATCAGGAGTGGTACATCGAAAAATAGTTATTTTGATGGATAAAGTGAAACCTTAGGTGGTTTTTATGCCATTAACTCAGCCGAATCTACCGCATAGCGTAATTCCAAGGCTAATTACACCGAATCGAATCAGTGACTTTGATCGGTTAAAGCCTTTTATCTCTGCTCTGCATGGATTTAAGAGGGCATCTATTTATTCCGTACTGGATATAAAATAAAAATCGGCCGCATATCCTTGTGTCGCAAAGGAATCTCCATAAATAGAGATTCCTTTGTCTTAGGTGGCGTCAGCAATAGCGCAAAGAGCGGAAAAACGCACTGAAATAGTATTGTCATTAGCGTGTCACAAACAAGGGGTACATTCAAGATCCCTGGCTTTACAAGGCAATTAAAGATTGGTAGTTTTTTGCTGGGGATAATTCGGGTTTTCAATTTCTACAGGAGGTGTCCCATGACTCGATTGATCTTATTTTTCTTCGGATATATAGTCTATACGTTAGTTTCCGCGATTAACCTTGCTGGACATCCGGTCAGCTACAAAGTGCAAACCGAAGGAAAGGTTACCGGCATTTGTACGACTGATACAAGAACGGCGAATTTCTACAAATTGGATTGAACCGAATCGCTTTAACCTGTAAATCCTGGATTTTCACCGGTCCTGAAGTTGCGATGCCATAACGGAAAACCTGGCCACAATTACTAAATGCTCGGTGGGCGGTTTCGAGGGCGCCACGATTCTCAATCCGTCGGATGACTTGCAACAATTGGGGCGGAGTAATTTTTACAATCTGTTTCCCACCCAGCCAAGGAAAGATGTCCCGTTCCAGACGACGAATAATGCGATCGGCATGACCGAATGACCAATTCGGCGAATGTTTGGAAAACCATTCCCGGACAATAACCTCGAAACTGTTTTGTGAACTTTCAATTTTGGCAGCTTTTCTGGCATTGCGATTCTCGCTAGGATCAACTTCGTTAGCTAGTAGTTTACGTGCCTCATCTCGACGAACGCGCGCATCCTTTAAAGAAACGTCAGGATATACACCAAGCGACAATCGCTTTTCTTTACCGCCAAACCGATATTTTAAACGCCACCATTTACCACCTTTTGGTGAGATTTCTAGATAAAGCCCGCCACCGTCAAACATTTTCCTGGGATTTTCACTGGGTTTCGCGTTTCGAATTGCGGTATTTGTAAGCGGCATGGGGGCAATTGCCTTTTATATATAGTGAGTTGCCCCTAACGTTGCCCCCATTTGCTACTGGATGTCAATAGACAACATTAAATTTAAATGGACCCCAGATGTAGGTATGTAATTGTATTTACGTAATAAAAAAGCCGTCCTAGGACGGCTTTGGATGTCGTATTGGTGGAGGCGGCGGGAATCGAACCCGCGTCCGCAGGCACTCCGCCCTCAGCTCTACATGCTTATCCCGTGCTTAAATTTAACTGACGGCTACCCGACGGGCGAGGAAAACTGACAGCGATTTCGGTAAGGTTTTAACGAATCAGCCCCAAACAAGCCTCATCGCGGTCTTGTGAGAAATGACCTCCGAATGTCTGCGAGCAGACTCTGAACGCACAAGCACGGCTTCAGTCAGAGGACTAGCTGGGTTTATGCAGCTAGTGCGTAAGTATCGTCGTTTGCGATTACTTTAAGTTACAGAGAGGTTTTACGAGCTTATCTGTATGCTCGGCATGCACCTCAGGTTTTGCTACCCCCGTCGAAGCCAGGTCGCCCCCTTGGTATACCTGAGACAGTATAACCTGCCAAAAGTTTAGAGCAAGGGGCCAATGTGTTCTGAAGGTATTTACTCAATTTGTGCTATCAAATTACCGAAACGTAAGCTAGTTTCGCTCGAATTAGGGCTCTTTCTAAAAGCACCTGGTAATCTATTAAATTGAGGTAGGCGGGTCTAACCGTGTTTGAATAAGCGTTGCTTTTCCCGTTGCCAATCACGATCTTTTTCGGTTGCGCGTTTATCGTGGAGTTTTTTACCCTTACCCAAGCCGATTTTCAATTTGGCTCGGCCTTTGCTCCAATACAGTGACAATGGAACCAGGGTGTAGCCTTTGCGCTCAACAAAGCCGATAAGCTTGTTCAATTCTTGTCTGTGCAAAAGCAGCTTGCGTGTGCGGATAGCTTCTGGGTCGATGTGGGTCGATGCTGAATTGAGTGGTGATATATGCACGCCAAACAAATACGCTTCGCCATCTTTGACCAGAACGTATCCCTCCTTGAGTTGAACCCGGCCATCGCGCATGCTTTTTACTTCCCAGCCTTGCAGCGACAGGCCAGCCTCATAGGTATCTTCGATAAAATAATCGTGCCTGGCTGCTTTGTTTAACGCGATCGTTTGGCTGTCGTTTTTGGGTTTTGATTTTTTTTTTGCCATTGAGAGGGTGGGCTGGAGCTAGAAGGACCTGACTTGAAAATAAAACTCTGTTATTTTACTGCAATTAGCCAGGTGGCACAGGTCTATATCAAATAGAAACACACATGGGGGAATAATGGCAAATATATCGATGGGGCATCATGCGACTTGGAGTTCCAGGTTTACCTTTATTCTGGCCGCGACCGGCTCTGCGGTAGGCCTGGGTAATATCTGGAAGTTTCCGTATATCACCGGTGAGCACGGTGGCGGTGCGTTTGTGATCATTTATTTGATCTGCGTCGCGGCGATTGGAATTCCGATTATGATGGCGGAAACCATGCTGGGCCGGCGCGGCGGTAAAAACCCAATATCGAGTATGGATTCTTTGGCACAAGAGGCCGATGTTACGCGTGCTTGGCGATTTTTGGGCTGGATGGGGGTTTTGGCCGGATTTATTATTTTATCGTATTACAGCGTGATTGCAGGCAAAACAATAGCTTATGTTCTCAAGATAGCCACCGGATTGTTGTCCGAATTGGACGTCGATGCGGCTGAGCAGTCAATCGATTCGTTGAACGGTAGTGTATTCGCGTTGACCTTGTGGCATAGCCTGTTCATGGCGGCAACTATGTATATTGTTGTAAAAGGGGTAAATGAGGGTATCGAGAGCGCGGTCAAGTTTTTGATGCCGGGGTTGCTTGTCATTCTGTTTGTTTTAGTGGCTTATGCGCTGACGACTGGATCCTTTGGCGAGGGTTTGAGCTTTTTATTCACCCCCGATTTTAGCGCCGTATCGGGTATGACGATATTGATCGCGATGGGGCAGGCGTTTTTTACGTTGAGTCTGGGTATGGGTGCAATCATGGTTTACGGGTCCTATTTGCCCGAGGGAATTTCGATTGCCCGGACTTCGACGATAATAGCATTGGCTGATACATCGGTTGCTCTATTAGCGGGTATCGCGATTTTTCCGATCGTGTTCGCGAATGGTTTGGAACCGGCCGCGGGTCCCGACTTAATATTTAAGACCTTGCCGCTGGCCTTTTCCAGTATGTTCGGTGGCACCTTATTTGGTTTAATGTTTTTTATCTTATTGGTATTTGCGGCGCTTTCTTCTTCTATTTCTCTGATCGAGCCAGCGATTTCGTTTATGACTGAGAAATACGATTTTTCTCGTAAGACCGCTTGTACCATTGCTGGCGGAGTGACGTGGTTATTGGGTATGGGTACCGTGTTTTCTTCCAATATTTGGTCAGAGGTTCAGATTTTCGGGAAGACATTTTTTGGATTTCTTGATTTTTTGAGTGCGAATTTGATGCTCCCGTTGGGGGGGATCTTGATGGCTATTTTCGCTGGATGGATTATGAGCCAGCAGGATAGTGCCGATGGATTGGAGGTTTCGGTGGATGGCAATTCTTTCAAGGTTTGGCGCTTTTTGGTTTGCTATGTTGCCCCGGCTGCAGTTGGGATCGTGTTGGTCGGCGGAATATTTTTGTAGGGTTAAGTAAAATTTTCGCAGATATTCAGAGCTTTCTTTGTTGTTCATTGTCAATAAATATCCCACGCGGTAATTAACAAACCAGCAATGACCAAGATTCAGCGTAGCGTATTGACGCGTTATCCGGCCCCGTTGATGTTCGATTTGGTAGACGATATCGAATCTTATCCCAAGTTTTTGCCGTGGTGCCGGTCGAGCAAAATACTAGTACGAGAAGAAGGGTTGGTTGAAGCGACTCTGGATATCGCCAAGAGCGGCTTCAACAAGTCGTTTACGACCCGCAATACCCACCGCGGGAAGGACAAGATGTATATGAATCTTATCGACGGTCCTTTTGATTCGATGGACGGGATTTGGACTTTTACGCCGTTGCGGGATGACGCCAGCAAGGTTGAATTGGATTTAGAATTCGAGCTTAGAAATCGATTGAAAAATCTGGCTTTCGGTGCGGTGTTTAGTCAGATTTGTAATGCGATGGTGGTAGCGTTCAGCCAACGGGCGAAAGACCTTTATGAAAACTAGAGCGGGCCCGATCAACATCGAATTGGGTTATGCGCGGCAGGATGAGCAAATATTAATGAGTTTAACCTTGGATGAGGGCATCACTGTTGAAGAAGCTATCCGGGAATCGGGGGTTCTTCAACGTTTTACAGAGATAGATCTAGAGCGTAACACGGTGGGTATTTTTGGAGCGCGTTGCCCATTGGATAGGGTGTTGCGCGAAGGTGATCGAATAGAAATTTATCGACCGCTGTGCACCGATCCTAAAATAGCCCGGCGTCGGCGCGCCGAAAAATCAACGTCTAACCGCGCCTGCTAGCACGGCGATTCGATTTGCCGAGTTTCTAAGAGTTGCCCTACTTAATAATGATTGATTGCTATTCGTCCCACGAGAACAAGCCAGTGATTTTTTCCCACATGGTTTTCTCAATGACACGTTCGGGTACGATCACATTGGTTTCTTCGGTAACTTCGGGCGGAGGTTCATTGGACGGGCGAAAATCGCCTTGAATTCCGGCGAGTCTTTCATCATTGAAAAGTAAAGAAATCCTTTTTTGCTCACGCACTTCGCCGCCGGGTTGAAATGAAAAAATATAATCCCAACGATCCTGGTGAAACACATCAATCAACAACGGCGTCCCCATGACATAACGAACCTGTCTTTTGTTCATATTGGGTTCGAGTTGATCGATCATTTCCTGGGTTACTATATTTCCCTGTTGGATATCCAATTTATAGATACAGCCGGATAAAAACAGACTTGCAATGCAAGCGATAAAGATGAGATGCTTGGGCATGAAACTAACAAAGAATGTTTCGAGGAAAATTCAAGCCTTAATCATACCTGATAGTTAGGAGCAAGACACGCTTTTTGGAGGCGCTGGGTTGGAAAGTCAAGATATTCGAAATGCAGGTTTAAAGGTTACGCTGCCGCGGGTAAAAATTCTGGAAATGCTGGAGCATAAGCAGTTTTCGGAACGCCATTTAACCGCTGAAAAAGTATATAAAAATTTACTCGACGAAGGGGAAGAAATAGGTCTAGCGACGGTGTACCGTGTGTTAACCCAGTTTGAAGCCGCAGGTTTGGTGACCCGCCACCATTTTGAGGGTGGAAATTCGGTTTTTGAGCTAAATCGAGGTGATCACCACGATCATATCGTGTGCGTTAAATGTGGCCGTGTCGATGAATTCAAAGATGAAGTTATCGAGGTGCGTCAGAACGAGATTAGCGATAATTTAGGCTACGAGCTTACCGATCATTGCTTATATCTTTATGGGCTTTGTGCAGAGTGTCGAACTCCGTAAATATCCCAAAATTTTGACGACAATACACTGTTGAATTCATACTGACTCGAAAAATGCGACTGAACCTATAGTTTCTCGTTCATTTCTTGTGTTGCATCAGCCCGCTTAGATCTAGCTCCTATATAGTTTGTCAAAGTCAAAAGCTTCAATAGTAGTGTCGTGTGTGGCGTTACAAAATCTTGCCTACAAGATTAAATAGCTGCTTGGCGGCATTTGTGGTTTAATCGGCCGCCATGTTTAAACCTCTAGTCCTATTTATCGGCTTGCGCTACACGCGCGCCAAACGCCGGACCCGATTCATATCGTTTATAACCCTAACCTCAGTGCTGGGGATCGCGTTGGGGGTTACTGCGTTGATTACAGTGTTGTCGGTGATGAACGGCTTTGAAGCTGAACTTCGTGAACGAATACTGGGGATGACATCGCACGCGACAATTACCGGTTGGAATGGGTCTTTGAATGATTGGCACGCCTACGATGGGGAATTAGAAACGGATGAGCGTGTCGTTGGTTGGGCGCCATTTATTCGCGGGCAAATTATGTTGAATGCGGGGCGGCGTGTTAGCGGTTCATTGCTGCGCGGTGTGTTACCGGACCAGGAACCCAAGGTTTCGGAGGTCTCAAAAAATTTGATCAAAGGCGATATGGATTCGTTGGTGGCGGGGCAGTACAACATTGTATTGGGCAATGAGCTGGCCAACCATTTAGGGGTTAGAATCGGCGACAAGGTCACCGTGATAACACCTCAGATAAATTCCACTCCAGCCGGAATATTGCCGCGATTGCGCCGGTTTACCGTGACCGGAATTTTTAAAGTGGGGATGTACGAGTACGATCGCAATCTTGCGCTAATCCATTTGGCGGATGCCGCCAAACTGTACCGTTTGGGAAATGCTGTTTCGGGTCTGCGACTGAAATTGACGGATTTGTTTGAAGCACCCCAGGTAACCGCAGATTTGGCGAGCAGTTTGTCCGGCGGTATTCGCGTTAATGATTGGACACGCGTGCACAGCAATTTTTTTCGAGCAATCAAAACGGAAAAGCGCGTGATGTTCATTATTTTGCTGCTGATTGTAGCGGTTGCAGCATTTAATATCGTTTCGACCCTGGTTATGGTGGTTACCGATAAACAAGGGGATATTGCGATCCTGCGTACTCAAGGTTTAACGCCGATGTCGGTGATGGGTATTTTCATCATACTTGGCGCCATTATTGGGATAATAGGAACATTGTTGGGGGTTATTGGCGGTGTAGCTTTGGCGCTTAATGTAGAAAAAATTGTGCCGGCAATTGAACAATTCTTTGGTGTGCAGTTTTTAGCGCCGGATGTTTATTACATCAGCGAATTGCCGTCCAAACTGGTCTGGACCGACGTTTATCAAATAGCCGGCATGGCATTATTTCTTGCATTGGGTGCTACTCTTTACCCCGCCTGGCAGGCCTCCCGTATTAAACCGGCGGAAGTATTGCGCTATGAATAGTGAAATAGTTCTAAGCTGCCGGGGTTTAAATAAAAGCTTTACCGAAGGTGGGCTTAACGTCGACGTGCTGAAGGACGTTGATATGTCAGTTCGAGCTGGCGAACGAGTCGCTGTTATGGGAGCCTCGGGGTCGGGTAAAAGCACGTTGTTGCATTTGCTTGGCGGTTTGGACGAACCCACCAGCGGAACAATTGAATTGGATAATGTGAATCTGCGTGGCCTTAGCGCGAGAAAATTGGGCGAGCTGAGAAACCGGTCGTTGGGCTTTGTTTACCAATTCCATCATCTCCTCGGGGAGTTTACCGCGTTGGAGAATGTGAGTATGCCTTTATTGATTCGCGGTGAACCTGTGCAGATTGCTAAAGACAAAGCAGAAGCAATGCTGCGGCGGGTTGGGCTCGGCGAACGCGTGAGTCATAAACCCGGAGAATTGTCCGGTGGTGAGCGGCAGCGTGCAGCCATAGCCCGAGCGTTGGTAAATCAACCGCGTTGCGTATTGGCTGATGAGCCGACCGGAAATCTGGATAGTAAGACTGCTGAGCATATCTATGAATTGATGTTGGAACTCAATCAGGAATTCCATATCAGTTTCCTAATCGTCACGCATGATGATGTACTAGCAAGGCGAATGGACGTTGTGCTGCATCTCGAAGACGGATGTTTCGTGCCGGTTTGACTTAGAATTTATAGAGCCGGGGTGTGCCAGTATCTCTTAAGGCGCTTCTTGATCTGACAGATTTTAGCGATTCACGAAGTCCGCCCTATTTTGCGCTGTCTCCAATTGTAAGCCACCGAAACACGCCAAATAATCTTAACCGCGAAGAATCCTGAAACTGCTGAAACTACACTAAGCATTAAACATCCCAGCAAGAACGGTTGCCAAACCGTACTGAGGACGGACATTAGGCCGTCAAAGCTGGCATCAAGTTTATCCAAGCTCGTGGGTAGACCTAAAGTCCAAACACCTACTCTATAGGCAAAATAAAACATCGGGGGAGAGGTAAACGGGTTGGTAATCAGCACCAACACGACCGATATGGGCATATTTCCACGGAATAGTATTGCGCCGATTGCGGCGATAACAAATTGTCCAAGGGTTGGGAGCCATGCGGCAAATAGTCCAATTGCAAAGGCTTTCGAGACTGAATGCCGATTCAAATGCCATAGGTTGGGGTCGCTGAGATGTTCACCCAAAAACTGTAATTTTTTGTGCTCTTTGATCGTTTTGTGATCGGGTAGGAAACGTTGAATTAATTTTCTTGGCATTTGCGAACTGTTCGTCTAATTACTACAAGTATGGGATTCTTAGTTGTCTTTGGTTAAATCATAGTTGCTGTAGTTCAACTATGAACTTTGGATTTCCACTATAAATGGTTATTTATGCGCTCGCGAAATATTGCACGGTGACTGTCATCGTTTCGACGCGCATAATTTCGTAACGTAAATCAGTGGCATTCATCCGTAACTTGGCTACCCATGCATTAATAATTTAAGTTGTGGACATGAATGTTTGTTGTATTGTCGAAAAAAACGACTGTTTTCATATTAGTAGTCTTTTTATATCAGCAATTTCATTGGAGCGTGAGAGCAAAAAATCAAGGGCGTACAAAAATTGGTGTTTTCTCAACGATAACCAAATTGTTGTCTGCAGAGCAAAATGATCGCTGTCGCATTTTCGTTTATCGCCGGCGTGGTTGCGCTGCATCAGTGTTCAAGCTTGCCCGATCCTGTCTGGTTGTTTCCGGTATTTTTTGTAGGTGTTTTCGGTTTCAAATATCCTAAATTACGCTATTTTTCTTGGTTTCTGTTCGGTTATCTATGGGCCTACATCTTTTCCTGTTATGTATTGAGCGATAGGCTCGATCCTTCGTTGGAAGGAACCAATCTGATTGTAACAGGGCGTGTAATGGGATTGCCCAGCTACTTCGACCGTGGCGTTCGGTTTGGGTTCGAAATAGATGAAATTTTGGGTGTCCCTGGGGATCAAGTCGCTGCTAAAGTCAGAATTAGCTGGTATTCCGCCTCGGCGAAGGTTGAAACCGGGGATCGCTGGCGTCTTGAACTGCGTTTAAAACGACCGCACGGGAATTTTAATGATGCCGGCTTCGATTACGAAAAATGGTTGTATCTAAACAGGTATCGGGCCACCGGTTATGTTAAGGCATCGAAAAACAATGAATTACTGAGTCGAGAATCGCGTTGGTATCAACCCAATCGATGGCGACAAAAGGTAGCCGTACAGATTGACGAAGCGTTACCAGGGAGCGGAATGCGCGGTTTAATAAAGGCTCTGGTGATAGGTGTTAGAGATGAGATTAGCGCCGAACAATGGCGTACCTTAAGGAGCACCGGTACCGCACATTTAATTGCTATTTCGGGCTTACATATTGGACTGGTTGCTGGATTTGGTTTTTTTATCTTCAAGTCGGGGTGGGCCCGGTTCGGATCAATGAATGTTGCTCCACCGGTGATTGGTGCGGTGGGGTCCATCGCGTTTGCGACCTTCTACGCCGCGCTGGCAGGATTCTCCTTACCAACCCAACGTGCCTTGATCATGGTTTTAGTGGTCATGGGTGGTGTGTTGTGTCAGCGGAAACTTGTGGCGATGCGTAGTATCGCGATCGCGCTGTTTTTGATTGTTTTACTGGATCCATTGGCTGTATTATCGGCCGGATTCTGGTTGTCATTTGCTGCCGTAGGGGTCATTGCCTATGTTGTCTCTGGCCGGATAGGAGCGAGCCGGGGATGGCTTGGGTCGGTTCGTATCCCAATGGTTACTGCTGTCGGTTTGGTGCCGCTGCTGTTACTTTATTTCCAGCAGTTTTCGTTGATTGCACCCATTACTAATTTGTTTGCGATACCCGTGGTCGGTTTGGTCGTCGTTCCAGCGAGTTTACTTGGGACAGGATTGTTATTTTGCTTGCCCGACATAGGTCATGCAATTCTGCGGTTTGCGGAGTTGGTGTTGCGATTCGTATGGATCGCGTTGGATTGGATGTCGAAAACCTCGTATGCAGATTGGTCCCTGCCGCAACCGCCAATTTGGGTTTTATTTGTTGCTATATTCGGAATAGCCATCTTATTTATGCCCAAGGGGTTACCCGCGCGTTGGTTGGGCTTGGTGGCGCTATTGCCTCTATGTTTTCCAGGATCAAACCGTCCTGAATTCGGAACCGCGAAATTTACGTTACTCGATGTAGGGCAGGGGCTTGCTGCGGTTGTCCAGACGCACCAACATAGCTTGGTATTCGATACCGGCGCGCGGTTCAGTGAAACTTTCGATATGGGTTCGGCGGTGATTATCCCTTTTCTACGAAAGCAGGGTATAAAGCAAATCGATTTGTTGGTCATAAGCCATGGTGATAATGATCATATAGGAGGTGCACGATCATTGGCTAAAGAATTAGAAATTTCCCAGATTTATACCAGTGTGCCCAGTCAAATAACATGGGCGCCAGCAAAAGTTTGCCGAGCTGGTCAGGTTTGGCGATGGGATGGGGTTGAATTTCGAGTTCTGTCGCCAATTCGATTTCTCAACGGTGAAGAGAACGAGAATTCTTGTGTTTTACAAGTTATGGCGGCGTATGGAGATCGTCTGCTTTTGACCGGTGATATCGAATCCAAAGCTGAGTCAGTACTGGTCAATGTTTACGGAGAAAAATTACAAAGCAGATATCTGGTCGTTCCGCACCACGGGAGCAATACTTCATCTACAGCCGCTTTTCTTGATGTGGTAGGCGCGGAATACGGTATGGTTTCGGCGGGCTACAAAAATCGCTACAAATTTCCTCGACAAAGGGTTTTAGATAGATTGATCGGCTCGGGTGTAAAGGTGTTGAATACTGCGGATTATGGAGCAATACAGGTGAATCTCGGGGAGTTAAGTGCTGAATCTTGGCCGTTGCTATTTCGTAAAGTAAATCGCAGATATTTTCACTTTTACAGTGATTGAAAAAATTAAAATCCGTGATGGGCTTGTGGAATCCGAATTCAAATGGTTGTTCTAAAGAACTGTGTTAACGTCACGATGCTCCAAAAAGTGTTGGTCAGGGTTTATTTGGGCGCCATGATGTGGGTATTCGCAAGATTTCGAACAGGCTTTAATTTTCGCCCAGGATTTGGTTTTCTTTGAGTTTGGTCAAGATGTCGTCAGTGGAGGAAAATACCAAACTGGCGTCGTCTTTGCTATCCGGCGCTGCGCCGTCGCACGGGCAGATGCAGATTAATCCTGCATCGACTATGAAGCGAGCAGCCTGCTGGATTTCTTCGACCGATCCGAGTCCCGTCAGTACAGAGCTGGCATGTCCGTTGTTGAATAGATTCCGTTCTAAATGGTAGCCCGCCTCAAGATTGTTATCGCCACAAATCCAAATTGTTACTGGTTTTTGGCCGAATCTGGCCGACCGGTCTTGCAACGTGACCTTGCGAAATTCACCTTGATTTGTAGATTCGGACACAATCATTCCAGCGCCAACCGTTACATTGGTTAAACGGTCTATTATGACGAAAGCACCAGTTCCTTTGATGGTTTTGTAAGGATCCATCGAAATAGGGGCGTTTAAATTGACTTCACACAAGCCAATTTCGTTCAGGTTTAATCGGTCTGCGGAAAAATGTTGCAAGGTGTTGACATCGGTGCGGTGGCGCACCTGGGAAATCGAGCCGGTAATAGTTCTGTTACCTTGCTTAATATAGTATTCCTTGCCCGGTAGCATTGGCGAATCGGTCATCCAGACAATCTTCGCATCGCAATGGTCTGACACGGCCGGGACGTTGTCAACACGGCATATTAGATCTCCCCGGCTGACGTCTATTTCGTCTGTTAGCGTGACGGTAACTGCCAACGGTGGGAAGGCTTCTTCTATTTCACCTTGGTAGGTCACAATCGAAGCGACGGTGCTGGTTTTTCCAGACGGAAGCACCGTTACTTTATCGCCTTTGCGTATGATTCCAGACGCGACTGAGCCACAGTACCCGCGAAAATCCAAATTGGGCCGATTGACGTATTGAACTGGGAAGCGCATGTCGATCAAATTCCGGTCGCTGGCAATTTCTATGGTTTCGAGGATGTCCATGAGCGGTTGGCTCCCGGAATACCAGGGTGTGTTATCGCTCAATGTGACGACGTTATCGCCATTTAATGCCGATATTGGGATGAAATGTATATCTTGGAGTTCAAGGTTTTCGCAAAATTTGGAATAATAGGACTTAATTTGACTATAGGTGTCTTCATCAAAATTGACCAGATCCATTTTATTTACCGCTACGATAATGTGCTTGATTCCCAATAGCGAAGCGATATAGCTATGCCTGCGGGTTTGAGTCATCACGCCGTAACGTGCATCGATAAGAATAATGGCGAGATCGCTAGTTGAGGCGCCGGTAGCCATATTTCGGGTATATTGTTCGTGACCGGGCGTATCGGCGATAATAAATTTGCGCTTTGACGTTGAAAAATAGCGGTAAGCGACATCTATGGTAATGCCTTGTTCTCGTTCGGCCTGTAAACCGTCAACCAACAGTGCCAGATCTATTTCTCCGCCTGTAGTACCGGATTTAACACTGTCTACTTTGACCGCCGCCAACTGGTCTTCATAGATCATTTTGGAGTCGTGCAGCAGTCGACCGATCAGCGTGCTTTTGCCGTCGTCAACGCTACCGCAGGTTAAAAGACGAAGCAGTTCCTTGCGTTCGTGCTGAGCCAAATAGGCGTCAATGTCGGTACTGATAAGGTCAGATTGGTGAGACATAGATTTATCGGTTTTACCGCAAACTAAGCGGTTTGGTTATAAGTTCGAGATTATTGGTTAACGGGTTGCTTGCCGAGCAATGCGCTGCTTTCTAGAAATAGCCTTCTTGTTTCTTCTGTTCCATGGAGCCAGCCTGGTCGAAATCGATGACTCGCCCTTGACGCTCAGAGCTTCTGGCTAAAAGCATTTCTTGAATAATCTCAGGTAGCGTCGATGCAGTAGATTCCACTGCTCCGGTCAATGGGTAACAACCCAATGTTCTGAATCGTACCATTTTATTTTCAATGGTTTCGCCCGCTTCGATTGGCATCCTGTCGTCATCTACCATGATCAGCGTTCCATCGCGGCGAACCACGGGGCGTTCTTTCGCAAAATAAAGCGGAACTATAGGAATACTTTCAAGATGTATATATTGCCAAACGTCCAGTTCTGTCCAATTAGACAACGGGAATACACGGATACTTTCGCCTTTGTCAATTTTTCCGTTATAAATATTCCATAATTCCGGGCGTTGATTTTTTGGGTCCCAGCGGTGGTTTTTATCGCGAAATGAGTAGACGCGTTCTTTTGCCCGCGATTTTTCCTCGTCACGGCGCGCGCCACCAAACGCGGCGTCGAAACGGTATTTATCCAAGGCTTGTTTTAAACCTTCGGTTTTCATGACATCAGTATGCTTCTTGCTGCCATGGCTAAATGGTCCGATGCCTTGTGCGACGCCTTCTTGATTGATATGTACGATTAATTCTAGGCCCAGCTGCTTGATATAGTGGTCCCGGAATTTGATCATTTCACGGAATTTCCAGGTGGTATCGACGTGCATCAACGGGAACGGCGGTTTTCCGGGGTGGAATGCTTTCATTGCCAAGTGCAGCATTACCGCAGAATCTTTGCCGACCGAATACAACATGACCGGGCGTTCAAATTCTGCCGCAACTTCACGGATAATATGAATGCTTTCGGCCTCAAGTTGATTCAAATGTGTTAAGTTGTAATTTGTCATTTGGCTTTTACTGCTAGGGAATAAAATTTTCCGTAATTTTCGTTGGAAATCTAGTTCCAATGCGTATTGATTTTTTCAGAACTGCCCATTTTAGCGTGAATCCGATGATACTGGAATATGAAGCTGAATTTTGCAACAAACTTATTTTGTTTAGAAATGCATGAACCGCGATTTATTTTTAGCGATGATGGTGAATGGCGGCATTCCTAAGTCAGACCGATTTGTGCGTGTAGCTCAATTTGTGGTTTTGTTGGTTTATTGGGTTTACCCGTATCGGTTGGGGTTTGCGGAGACCCCGAGAATTGCCGCAGCGGCAAGTTTACATTTTGTTATGTCCGAAGTTCAGCATGAATATGTGCAGAATACCGGTCGGAGCGTCGAATTTGTATTCGGTTCATCAAAAAGTCTGGCGCACCAGATTATCGCCGGAGCGCCTTTCGACTCGTTGATGAGTGCGGACCGGGATTCTATAAAATTGTTACAGGCGCGGGGGTTGACGCAAGGAAACCCGGTTGTGTATGGGTTTGGACGATTGGTTCTGTTTAAACCGAAATTTTCCAAATTGAAATTGGCAGCAGATTTACATGGTCTGCGAGATTTAGAACGGACCGATTCTGCGCATCGTGTTGCGATTGCTGACCCGGATGCCGCGCCCTATGGCAGCGCAGCCCGAGAAGCATTGTTGAAGGCGGGATTGTTGGAGGATATTAGATCCAGATTGGTGATAGGATTAAACGCTTTGCAAGCGGCTCAATTCGCAATTTCGGGTAGCGTAGATGCGGCGTTTATTCCTTATGCAATCGCGAGTAACCCGAGGATTAAAAGCAAAGGCAGTTTTGTTCGAGTTTCAGATGCGCTTTACCAACCATTGGAACACCAAATGGTTTTAACCACCCGTGCTCGTAATGACGCTAGGGAATTCATGGATTTTCTATTGACCGAACGCGCGAGTTCAATTCTGGCTACATATGGTTTGCAATAGATTTTTTGGGCTAAGAAACTGTGTTGAAATTTATTCGACCAAATGATTGCGAAGGGTCTTGATCCTTGGATTGGCAAGCGTTCTATCTTTCCATAAAACTGTCTACATATACCGTTGCGATTTTATTGTTGCTGGGATTAATCATTGCTCGTTGGCTTGCGTGGCGGGATTTTGCCGGAAAAGGTTTGGTGGAGGGAATCGTTGCGCTCCCGTTGGTATTGCCGCCAACAGTGTTGGGCTATTATATGTTAGTCGTACTAGGTCGGCAGTCACCGCTAGGGATGGCTATTGAGTCTATAACCGGGCAAACCCTGGTATTTTCTTTCGCGGGTTTGGTTTTTGCGTCGGTTGTATATAGTTTGCCATTCGCGGTTCAGCCAATGCTGCGCGCCTTCGAAGCGATACCTCAAACTTTGAGAGAAGCAGCATGGTGTAGCGGCTTAACGCGGTGGTCTACGTTTTGGCGGGTCGAAATGCCGTTGGTTAAAGGCGGCGTCTTTTCGGCGATGGCTCTGAGTTTTGCGCACACCATGGGTGAATTTGGTGTGGTACTGATGGTAGGCGGCGGTATTCCGGGTCAAACCAGAACGATATCCATCGCTATTTTTGATCGGGTTCAATCTTTTGATGCGGAAGCGGCCGGTCTTATGTCGATTGTTTTACTTCTATTTGCTTTTTGTACGGTTAGTCTAGTGTACGTATTTGGCCGGGATTCTCAACGTTGACATTGGATTTGATTGACCATTCTTGGACCGGCTTGCATATTCGTGTGCAGCAATCTCATCCGATTCCATTAGATGCGGAATTGCTATGCGAACCCGGAAAATTAACCGCTTTGGTGGGACCTTCTGGGAGCGGCAAGACAACGTTGTTGCGGAGTATTGCCGGGCTATACCGACCGCGGCATGGGAAGGTTAGGTGCGGGGCCAAGCAATGGTTAGATACCGAGAGAGATTTCGATATCCCAACCCAAAAACGGCGGGTTGGTTTTGTTTTCCAGGATTTCGCTCTGTTCCCGCATATGACGGTTTTGGATAATGTTAAGATCGCAGTGCACCCTTCAACCGATCGCCCAAACTCGACGAAACATGCGATAGATGTATTGAGGCGGGTTAATTTAACGGGGTTGGAACACCGTTATCCCAAAATGCTATCTGGAGGACAGCAGCAACGTGTTGCTCTTGCGCGGGCGTTAGCACGCGAACCCGCTGTGCTGTTGTTGGATGAACCTTTTTCGGCGGTTGATCAGGTCACTCGCAGAAAATTGAGATTGCAAACTTTGCAGCTTACCCGGCGTTTGAATATTCCAATAGTGTTGGTAACGCACGACCTTGATGAAGCCGCGATGCTGGCCGATCAAATGTGCGTTTTGCACCGTGGACAGACCTTGCAATGTGGAACACCCGAGGAAATTCGCGAGCGCCCTACGAGCACTCTGGTGGCGCGTTTGGTCGATATAAGAAATTTATTTGAAGGATCGGTCGCCGAGCAAAAGCCTGATGAAGATTTAACACGATTGAATTGTAATGGATGTTCGATCGATGCTCGCTGTTTTGCGGAATTCAACGTGAACGATAAAGTGTGTTGGTGCATATCGCCATCCAGTGTGTTGTTACACAGTCGTCTTAGACCTTCGAACGGAGAAAAAGAGAATCCTTTTTCTGGAGAGATTATCGAATTGGTAACGATTGCCGGCATCAGTAGTGTAACCGTTGATTGTGAAGAGTTGAATGCCTGCCTGACTATGGATTTACCTCGGCATGTGGTATTTAGGAATCAGTTATCCGTGGGTTATAGGATAAGTTTTTCGTTGCTCAAAGATTCGATTCATTTGATGCCTTGGAAGCCTTTGAATGATAGCAAAGACGCAGATAATGATGATCCGTACGTCTCCCTAAAGTAATCATCCTTTTTAAAGTACTTGGTCCCTCGTTTAGATTTTTTCCCCGGGAATGACGGGGCGTATTTGGCAAGCTTAGAAAACCACCTGAAATAAAATTTTCTACATGACGTTATCGCAATCTGGAGAAGGTTGCAGGTTTGGTGATTCATCGGTGTAGATTCATAGGCTTGCAAACACTTGGATTTATTCCATGGTAGAAATTGACTCAATTTTGATTAGATTTGATAACTTCCAATTAGCGCTGCCCCAGCTTAATAATTCATCAGGAGGGGCGCCGCTCATTTCTTTTGGCGGTGGATGTTTGAGTAGTGTGAGAATGTCGCTAAGTATCGCGGAAGCATTTTTTATCGAGACTGGCTTCGCGCCAGTTTGTTTGCTGAGTTTTATGCCGTATTTATCGACCAGAATGGGAACGTGACCGTATGTTGGGGTCGGAAAGTTTAATTTTTGTTGCAGAAATATTTGTCGTGGCGTCGACGAGAGCAGGTCGGTGCCCCGTAGTACTTCGGTTATATTTTGTTGGTGCTCATCGACTGCTGCCGCCAGTTGATAGGCGAAGATGCCATCGCGCCGTCGCACAATAAAGTCTCCATCTTGGTTGTCAAGTTGAAGTTGGACATGGCCTTGCAGGAGGTCATGGAATTTGATTTGAGCGCCGCAAGTACTAATCCGGACGGCATGCGGTTGATTCCGTGGATTTTGCTTGTTTCGGCATATTCCGGGGTAAATAGGACCGTTCGGCCCACTTTTTGAATTCCGTTTTAGCCATTTTCTAGAGCAGGTGCATGGGTAAAGTAAATCTTGTCTTTGCAATTCATCTAGCGCGGATTGGTATTTGTTTAAATGCTGGCTTTGAAACAAAATGGGGCCGTCCCATTTAAGACCGAACGCGTCCAGGGTTTGTAATATATCGTCGGTCGCTGTGGCGATAATTCGGAATGAATCCAAATCATCGATTCTTAGATGCCAATATCCCCTTTTGCTCCGCGCTTGCAAAAAACTTGAGACGGCGGTGCAGAGGGAGCCTAAGTGAAGTGGGCCCGTCGGTGAGGGTGCAAATCGGCCTCGGTATATTGGCGGCAGTGAATCGATACTGATTTTGCGAGTAGGACTAAGTCAACGGGATGAAGCGCTGTATTTGTCGGACTACAAAATCCATTTTCGTGAGGATTTGTCTGTTGTCGTCGGGATTTTTTGCTTTCGCGCGGCAGTAATGACGTTGATGTGTCTTCCTACAGCTAGGAGTCAGATTCAACGAGAGGATATATGTCGGGCAATTGAGGTGTCTGTGGGCTAAGTCCATTTGTCGGTGAATTTGCCTTCCCGTCAGTTATCCCGTTTGTTTCTCTCTGATTTCATCCAGGGTTTTGCAGTCTATACACAACGTTGCAGTCGGTCGTGCTTCTAGTCTGCGCAATCCGATATCAATGCCGCAGGATTCACAAAAACCGTAATCTCCAGTTTCTATCGTAGCGAGAGATTCGTCAATTTTTTTGATCAATTTTCTTTCCCGGTCGCGGGTTCGAAGCTCCAGACTGAATTCTGACTCTTGGGTCGCGCGATCATTTGGGTCTGGAAAATTGGCGGCATCATCCTGCATATGGTGTACCGTTCTATCCACCTCCTCCATTAATTGTGATTTCCATTTTCCCAGAATTGTCTTAAAGTGAGCGACTTGATCATCGTTCATGTATTCTTCACCCTTTTTCAGATCGTAGGGTTTAAAACTGAAGGGTGAGTCTTCAGTTCTTTTGTTTTCGGTCATCCAATAACTCCCAAACCATAGTTGGTGTAAAACGAAGAATTGCACTATCGAGCATATAATTTAATTATATTTATGCTTTCAAACTCCCCATTATAATAAATTTTTTGCATCTGTGAATATATTCAATTTTTCAGGCGAGATAATTTACCTCTGAATGTTCTTAAATAGTAGAAAAAATATGTACTTATGACGAATTTTGATAGGTATGCTTTTGATTTGATATTAGCTTTTATCCGTCTATGAAACAGAACAGTGAGAATGGTAATCAATGTTTCCAAGTGCCGAACGTTTAGCAGAGATTAATCCATTCTATGTGATGAACTTGCTCTCTAGGGCCGAAGATCTGGAGCGACAGGGCAAGGATATTGTGCATTTAGAGATAGGTGAACCCGATTTCAAATCCCCCCCCGCTGTGATAGAGGCGGGGCTGCGCGCGCTTCGTTCGGGATCTGTGAAGTATACGCCAGCAGCGGGTCTGCCCGCACTTCGTCATGCGATTTCTGATTATTACCAAAGAAGATATCAGCTGAATATTTCAGCGGATCGGGTTTTTGTTACACCAGGGGCGACGGGTGGTTTATTGCTTGCCCTCGGAATATTGTTGAATAGTGGTGATCAGGTGTTGTTGGCTGATCCCGGCTATCCTTGTAACCGCAATCTTATCCGGTTATTTGATGCCGAGACTAAATTGATCCCGGTTCACCCGGCTGACAATTATCAGCTAAGCGCCGAGTCAATAAGGTGTCATTGGGGGTCAAATTGCCGATTGGCATTGATCGCATCTCCATCTAATCCTACCGGTACATTGATTCAAAACGAACAACTTCGCCAAATCTGCAACGTCGTAGAGTCCTATGACGGTTGTATAGTTTCTGACGAAATCTATCATGGTTTGGAATATGAATCGAGAGCAACTTCAGCGTTGGCTTTTTCCGATCAAGTTTTGGTTGTTAACAGTTTTTCAAAGTATTTTGGTATGACCGGGTGGCGGGTTGGCTGGTTAATTGTACCGGACCATCTGAAGGGTGCCGCCGACAAGTTAGCGCAGAATATTTTTATTTCGGCTGCGTCGCATTCGCAAATTGCCGCTCTTGCGTCATTTGAGCAAGAAAACTTAAACGAATTGGAGAACAGGCGTAGAGAATTCCAAAGGAGACGCGATTATTTATACAAACAATTGACGAAGTTAGGTTTCAACATCGCGGTTAAGCCAGGTGGAGCATTTTATATCTATGCTAATTGCAGCGCTTTCGGTATGCGTAGCTGGGACTTTGCAGAGCGTCTGTTGGAACGAAGTGGGGTAGCGATTACGCCAGGCAAAGATTTTGGGATAGCGGCGCCGGATGAACATTTAAGGTTTGCATATACGAATTCCCGTGAACGGATAGAAATAGCCGTTGAACGCCTAGCAAGGTTTATCGAGCAAATCTGATGCGCTTTTGCGTGACGGCGTGAATCAATTCGTGAACCTCAAGATGGGGCACGCCGGGGTAAATGTTTTTTGGGTGTCGGAATCTGGTAAACCATCAAGACTAAAGATTTCAAAGGTAATAGATATGGGGATCGGACAAAAACACGATTAGACGTATTCAGATACGTGAATGCGATAAGGATGTTGTGGATCTGCTACAATTGTCGACAGTTTTTTAGTGATTTTGCAAATTTATCCAGATAAACTGGCGGTCAAGTGAATTCTACACGAAGTGAGTTTATTGCTCGGAATAATACGGGGGTGATGAGGTGATTAATCGGAAACAGATTTATGTGGCGGTGTTATTTGTATTGATAATGAATTTGTCTGGTTGCAACCGTTATCCACCGCTTGATCAAAAGGCGCAATTACCCTCTGATTATACTTATGTTATTGGCCCCGGAGATAATTTGGAAATGTTCGTTTGGGGGAACCCTGAAGTATCCCGTGCTATTCCTGTTAGACCGGATGGCAAAATAACTGCGCCGTTGGTTGAAGAGCTACAAGCGAGCGGAAAAACCCCGTTTCAGCTTGCTCGAGATGTAGAAGTAGAGCTAGCCAAATTTATCCGTAATCCTTTGGTTACCATAATTGTGTCCGGTTTTGTTGGGCCTTATAGCGAGCAGGTCCGTGTAATTGGTGCCTTTGGCGGCGGAGGAGGTGGTGGACGGAACTTCGGTGGCGGTGGTATAGGCGGTGGTGTTGGCGGTGGTATAGGTGGTGGTGTTGGCGGTGGTGGTTTTGGCGGTGGTGGTTTTGGCGGTGGTGGTTTTGGTGGTGGAGCCGGAGGCGGTGGGGGTACCTACAATGCTGCAGCATATCCCTATACTGAACACATGACTATGTTGGACTTGGCCATCACAATCGGTAGTTTGGGAAATGGATATGGGGCCGGCAACCGGGCCAGTATTGTTCGGACGATTAACGGGGAACAGAAGCAGTTTGGCGTTAGGCTTGAAGACTTGATCGAGGATGGAGACATTACTGCTAACGTGGAATTACTACCAGGCGACATTATTTTTATACCTGAATCGTATTTCTAAATTTGCTGGGTAGTTGCGACAGAATTACATTGTCGTCAGTTAAATTTACGCGTCGCACTAAGTTTGAATTCCACCAGTGTACTTAAACTTGTGGCGCATGCGCACTGTCCCGAATCCAGCTTAAATTTTCCAAGTTTGTGCAAGGTTAGTACTCGGGTAGGCGTTTACAGAGTTTTGTTGGGCAATAAATTTTATAAATCCATTGAAGGAAAAACGATCGAATTTAGCCGTTGTTCTCCAGACTGCTTGTTCTATTAGATCTTTGATGAAAAAAGGCAAAGGCTTCACGATCAACATTGAATATTATGGTCGATAAGAATCGCAGTAGTTCAATTGGCATGGGCCTGCTTTCTGGAACTAAAATACGGATTGTTATTTCTGTGGTTGTAGCTTTTGTTTTCCATTCATCCGTATACGCGGGTCAGTGGTATGTTACGCCAGCGCTCAACTTCATAGAAACGTTTTCCGACAATATTAACCTTGCTCCTTCCGGTAGTGAAAAGTCGGCGTTTGTTTCACAAATTAACCCAGGAATTTCGGTTCAACACCGAGGTGGTCGAACGAATCTCAACCTTAATTATCAGATGCAGAATATTATCAATCAAGGTGGCGGCGGTGGGGTTAATATTCATAATCAATTGTTTGCGACGGGAGCATCGGAACTGGTCAGGAATCGCTTGTTTCTCAATGCTGCGAGTTCTATAAGTCAACAAAATATTGTTAATACCGGGCGAGTTACAACGAGTAATATAAATTCGACAGCCAATAGAACTGATGTCTATACAGCAAGTGTTAATCCCGTTTGGACGCCCTATTTCGGTGGTTACGCAAATGGAGTGGTTCGTTTGGGATATGATTTTGTCAATACATCGACAGCGGCTACAGGAACTTCAAATATCTATTCAGTCAATGCGCAATTGCAAAGTGGTTATAAGTTTTCCAACATAGGGTGGCGCTTGGGCTATAACGATAGTTATAGCGATCGATCCTTAGGCGGTAATGTTAGATTTAGGAGTTACAACGGCGAAATTCGATATTACTTTACGCGTAAATACGCAGCGATATTAAGCTTCGGTAATTCATCTAACAACTTTCAGTCAAATACTAACACCAATCAGAATGGTAGCTACTACCTGGCTGGTTTCGCGTGGACACCGACGCAAAAATTTAGTTTGGAAGGGGGTTATGGACAAAATTTGCAATATGTACAAATCCGTGTCGCCCCATCGATTAGAACCAATTTGTCCGTTCGTTTTCAGCATTCAGACGTGGGTACTAATACTGGAGACGTTTGGAATGCCGCATTAAGTCACCAGACGGGTCGAACCAATTGGCAAGCTAGATATTTCGAGGATACAACAACAACTCAGCAGCTGCTTCTCAACCAAAACCCATTTAATCAAGCCATATCGAACACGGTGGCCGGTGTATCAAGTAACCTTTCTTTGCCAAGTTTGACTAATCAAGTCATCGTGCGCAAACAAGGGCAATTATCCGTTTCTGGTGTCACAGGACGAAGTACATTGAATTTGGCATTGTTTCATTCCAGGCGTGAATTTCAACTAAGTTTGACTCGAGACACTTCAATTGGAGCTGCCGTGTCATGGCGTTGGAGGTTTACACCTAGAACAAATTCGGTATTAGGACTATCTTGGAATAGAAACACAACGATAAATTCTGCTGGTTTAGTATTGAATCAGAGGAATAATATTTATGATGTTTCATTCCGACTAACCAGGAATATTGGCGATTATTTCAATATCGCGAAAAACATAAATGGATCAGTAGAATACCGGTTCATTAAACAGGATTCATCTAATCCTACGTTTTCATATGATGAGAATCGGATAGTCGCGCTACTCAATATTCTATTTTGACGGGCATCAAATGTACGAATCATTTTATAAGCTGCAGAAAAAGCCATTTCAACTCAATCCCGATCCGGAATTTTTTTACGATAGCCCGGTGCACAAGAGAGCATTGGCGTATCTTCGTTATGGTTTGGCTCAGGGTGAGGGCTTTATCGTGGTAACGGGTCGGCCAGGAACTGGAAAGACGATGTTGGTTAAGGCCCTGTTCCAAGAGATTCGCAACGAAAACGTCGTCGCAGGATTAATGGTGACCACCCATGTTGGTGCTGACGATACCTTACGGATAATTGCTGCGACATTTGGCTTGAGTCATGATGGGAGTAAAGCTACGTTGCTACAGGGATTGGAGAATTTTTTTAGATCTAAAGCTCGAGAGGGTAAAAGAATTCTTTTGGTTGTGGACGAAGCCCAGAATCTTCCCAAAGACTCATTGGAAGAATTGCGGATGTTGTCCAATTTTGAAATGAATGGTCGTTCTTTATTTCAAAGTTTTTTGCTAGGCCAAGAAGAGTTTCGTGACCTCTTACAGATGGAAAGCATGGATCAGGTTCGCCAACGAGTTACCGCGACTTATCACTTAAGGCCGTTGGAAAAAAAAGAAACACAAGGTTATGTTCTCCATCGATTGACAACAGCAGGGTGGAAAAACGATCCCAAGTTTAGTGATGACGTGTTTGGCGAAATTCATTCATATACAGATGGCGTTGCGAGAAGAATAAATTCGGTTTGTGATCGTTTGTTGCTTTATGGGTTCTTAGAGGAACTTCATTTTATTAATATGGATGCGATAAAAGCTGTTATAGCGGAAATTGAGGAGGATTCACCGAAGCAGCAACGATCAGATAGAAGTAGTAATATTTCATTGATAAACGGTAGCGGCTCATCATTGACCACCGGGGATGGTGATCTGGACGAACGAGTGCTGCGATTGGAAAAAGTAGTCGATGACCTGAATCTTACCGTTCAAAAAGAACGCACTTTATTGAGAAAAGCTATATTGATTCAGCTCGATATGGATGATGTCTATGACGAAACTCTAAATAGTAAAGAACAAGTCAAATGACTGCTGGTTTATCATGTCCGACGGTGTTGTGCGTCGTAGGAGCGCGACCGAATTTTATGAAGATCGCGCCTATCTATGCGGCATTTGCGGACTATCACAACGTGATGCAGCCTTATTTGGTGCATACCGGTCAGCATTATGACGAAGCAATGAAAGATTCCTTTTTTCATCAATTGGGTATTCCTGAGCCTAATGTTGATTTAGAAGTTGGATCGGGGAGCCATGCTGTCCAAACGGCTCAGGTGATGCTCAAATTTGAACCTGTTTTGGACGAAATTAATCCTTGTTGCGTACTGGTTGTTGGTGACGTGAATTCTACTATCGCCTGTAGTTTGGTTTCGGTAAAAAAGCATATTCCGGTGATTCACGTAGAGGCAGGACTGCGTAGTCGCGATCGTAACATGCCCGAGGAGATTAACCGGATTTTGACAGATCAATTGTCCGATTTGCTGTTTACGACCGAGGCTTCCGCCAAGAATAATTTGCTCAGTGAGGGTATCACCGAATCCAAAATTCACTTTGTTGGTAATGTGATGATTGATTCGTTGTTGGCCAATTTGCGGCGAGCGGTGCCTTTTCACCAAGTATTGCGGGAGAGGTTGGAATTGATGCCGGGTGGGATTGAAAAGCAAGGATATGCGGTAGCGACGCTGCATCGTCCATCGAACGTGGATGATCCGATAGTTTTGGAAAAAATTATTAACGTTTTGCGATCTATTAGTGAAAAAATTCCAGTCATATTTTCGATACATCCGCGTACGAATAAAATGATAGAACAATCGAGATTACTAGAAACGAACGGGGCGAAAAATTTATATTTGCTGCCACCGATTCCGTATCTAGAGATGTTAGGGTTGATGGACTCAGCGAAGTTGGTGTTGACAGATTCTGGTGGGTTACAGGAAGAGACCACTGCTCTAGGGGTTCCTTGCGTGACATTACGGCAAAACACAGAACGCCCGGTTACCGTGGACCAAGGGACTAATACCATTGTAGGTAACGATCCGGATAAAATTGCGGCTTGTGTAGAAGATATCCTCGTTTCGGGGGGGAAGGCGGGCAATATTCCCGAATTGTGGGATGGGAAGGCCGCAGGTAGAATCGTCAGTATTATTAATCGCCGGTATATTGCTGGCTAATATGAACTATCGCCTAGGTTGGGCAGCTTGCTTAAATTCGGTGGGTTATCGTATAGCATGTAATTTTTACGAATGCGAGGGGTTTAGATTCTAATCGATACTTCATTGATGTTTGTATATAAATGGCCAAGGTAGGTGGTTTCGTCTAAGCTAAAGGACCGGTGTAAATGGAACTTGAGGGGCTGAAAATGTCTCAAAAGTCATATTCTTTGTTAGTCGATTCAACAAATACGCAATGGGCGCGTTTTCTTGACCATAGATAAGCCCTAGCCCTATTGAATTTCTGCTAAACTTTATTTGGCCAAGTCTCAGAAACTTATATACAAAAATGTATGGTTGAATTAATAAATAACCAACGAATTATTAAAAGTTTGAATGATTCAAAGTTTGAATTTGACGAATCTCTGTAGGGGAAATTTCTGTGAGCATCATTGAAAAAGTAATGGAAAAAACGGGGAGTTCCAAAGCACCGCCTACGCGAGTCGATGTCGAGAAAGTTGCGGAAATCTGGAGTAAGGACAAACTTGTAGAGCAGAAATTTCCTCATTTTGATAAATCGGATAGTGCCGTGTCATCCAAGTTGCGTATTACGTTCAATAGGGCGCGCATGAGCAATAGTGGAATGTTGCTACCGGATGATTTCGATACCCAATTAGCGGAAGAATATAGACGAATCAAACGACCCTTATTGCAAAATGCTTTTGGAGAGGCGAAGTCGGGTATTAAAAATCCGAATTTGGTAATGATAACAAGTTGTTTGCCGGGTGAGGGAAAATCATTCACTGCAATGAATCTTGCGATTAGCGTGGCCGCCGAGCGAGAAAGAACCGTATTATTGGTTGATGCGGACGTCGCTAAACCGTCTATTCCGGAATTCATTGGACATGAACCTGATCTTGGGCTAATTGATTTGTTGGAAGACAACGCCGTGACCTTTGCGGATGTTTTATACAAAACTGATGTCCCAAATTTATCGATAATTAGCGCCGGAAAAAAACATAGATATTCAACGGAAATATTGGCAAGTGATGCGATGGCGCGATTAGCTATGGAGCTTTCCAGTCGATACTCAGATAGATTAGTTATTTTCGATTCCCCCCCTCTTCTTAATGCCAGTCAGGCGGCAGTGCTTGCAAACCAGGTGGGTCAGGTGGTTATGGTCGTAGAAGCGGGGCGCACCCCTCAGCACGGTCTCAAACAGGCGCTTTCCATGATCGATACGTGTGATGTAATTGGCTTTGTGATCAACAAAGGGAAGCGCGGAGCTGGATTGCTGCAAAATTACGGGTATAACTATGGTTACGGAGAAGCGCCTCAATAATAGGCGCGGGGTATCTAGCGGTAAAATGCCCGCCCGCCATTGTTTTGCTAATTATCGGGTTATACGGATTTTGACGGCGGATATCTAGAAAATGACGATATTCAATCAACTGCATATTTATGAATGGGTTAACAGCCCTATATTTCATCGGAGAATGGGATTGTGGACGAATTAATTACTCGGCTGACATTTTGTCTAGAGGCGGTCAGGCGTTATAGATGGCCAATGTTGGGGATTATGGCTGTGGTAAGTTTGCTTGCCTGTAGCGTTGTATTATTCAAGCCCGATTTATACGAAGCGAAAGCCACATTAAAGCTGAGTAGTGAATCAATGTTGGAACCATTGATGGGCGGTATGATCACTCAAGACAGTATGACCGAGGAAATGGCCCAGTTAATGCGCCGATCATTAGTTGCCCGTCCAAATCTTGAACGGGTCATTCGGGAAACAGATTTAAATTTCGAGGCAAAAAATAAAATTGATGAACAAAGACTACTCGAAATGCTAGCAAAAAAAGTAATTGTTAAAACTACAAATCAGGGGAAGCTCTATACTATCCAGTACAAGGGCGGGAGCGCGAGGCAGGTAAAAGAAGTTGTAGACGTTTTAATGAAGATATTTATTGAAAAGTCAGTCGGAGCAACATCGGAAGATTCTATGATGTCGAAACGATTCCTAGATCTTCGAATCAAAGAGTACGAAGGAAAGCTGGAGGCCGCTGAGGCAAAGTTAAAAGATTTTAAGCGCGAGAATTTTAGTGCTATTCCCGCCGAAGGGGAATCGGTTTTCGCTCAAATGAATACCGCTAGAAAGGAATTGAAAACCGCGAGACTCGAGCTCAGAGAAGCTCAGAAGCGTCGTGATGCGTTACAGATGCAACTTGAAAAATCGGGTGCGCCGGTTTCCGCATCTGAACAAGCGCGATTAATTGGGGAAGCGGACGAGATAAATCAAATAGAGACACAGCTAATAGATCTAACAACTAGGTTTACCGATCGGCACCCCCATGTTGTGGTTCTTCGAGACAAGCTAAAGGTGCTAAAGAAACGAAGAAACGTTGATGATGAAATCCCAAACGGCAGTAATTTAACTACGGCCGATGGCGGCGAGGCTTATAGGGATATGGTTTTAGAATTGGGAAAGGCCGAAGCCGACGTCGCAGGATTATCTGAGCGGGTGGACAGCTATAATCAATTAATAACTGACTTGCGTGTGGGAATAGACCGAATGACTTCAGTCGAAGCGGAATTTTCGAAGGTTAATAGAGATTATACGATTATAAAAAATACCTATCTCGGCCTTGTACAGAGACGAGAATCTGCCGAGTTAACTGACGAAGTTAAAAGTTCAACTGCTAACGTCCGTTTTGAAATAGTCGAGCCACCTGTTCTCCCGGTTTTGCCCAGCGGACCCAGTCGTTTAATACTTTTTTGTGTTAGCTTGATAGTTGCCCTGGCCGCCGGAATAGGAGGAGCAGTCGTTCTAGCCGTACTGAATGCGCCAATTTCAAACGTAAAGGAGTTATCCGAAATTGCGCCATATCCGATATTAGGAATAGTATCTTCTACACTTACTTCGTCAATTCAGCCACTTAAGAATTGGCGAGATGTCGGTGCCTACAGCGCGGCATGTGCAATGTTGCTAGCTTTTTATGTTTGCCTAATTTTGGCTCAAATACAGCAATTTGATTTAGCGGAATATTTAAGTGGCGTATTCAGTTAAATATCTCTATTTTTGAGACTATAGCGTGTTTTTTATAATAAGATTGCAATTGTTTATAATGATCTGACGACCGTTCCTGGTTTATGTGAAGAATGAAATCGAAAAGTTTTTTGGATTATTGAATCGATACTACCATATTGCATTTCGAATCAGATTTAATCAATTTTTTTATTAAAGTATCAATTACTATTATCTACGCGTATTTTGTGGGGTTTAACGAATAAAGGGACGCGTCTATTATTTAATGAGCCACTCAGTATATGTACATGGATGAATCATTTTTTAATTCACTATAATAAGCATACCAATTATTTTCTCTAACACAGGATAGATTTTTTATTTTTACATATTGATTTGAGTTATCTTAATTTAGTGCATTCTTAGCACAAGAATCGACCGACAAATCATCCGTATTTAATTTATCCATAACGTATTAGCGTGTTTTTAGTGCGTAATTCCTTTTGCTGACGTCAATTTTTAACTGTATCGCCAGATTTTATAATTTAAAATTAACATATTCTTAATATATTATTCTATTTACCTATCAAAATGCAACGTAAATATCTAACTATTATCCATTCTACAGTTGGCGTTTATGCGGAATTTTTGATTGGTTTTATGATTTCAATTTTATTGTCACGGTATTTTTCTACAAGTGAATACGGAATTTATACATTTGTTAATTCGGTAACGACATTAGTCGTAATAATAGTTAATAGTGGTATTTCTTTGTCCGCAATAAGGCTAGTGTCTAAATATGAAGGTGATCTAGAAAACATAAGTCATACTATAAGAATGTTGCGAAATAAATTAAATATTCGGAATTTCATTTTAACATTAGCAACAATACTATATTTTCTATTTTTTTATCGTGGTGCGGATATCCCCGTTAAAATAGTATTATGTTTTATGGCGGGTTCATTTTTTAAGGCCCAATATATTTTTCTTTATTCCGTTCAAAAGGGCGCTGAAAGATTTGATTTAGTAGCGAAAACCATCCTAATTCTTGGGACATTAAATTTTTTGTTGATTGCAATAGGTGTTTGGTATCAGCAACCTCTTGAACTGTTTTTTCTGATCTATTTAATTATTTCATTTTTGTTTTATCTTATAAGTTCCTATTATACCAGAAAATATATTATTAAAAACGGTATTCTTGATGAGCGAGAAAATGTTTCTGTGAATCAGGAGTTGTCCATCGTTAAACCATTAGCAATAATCAGTTTGTGTTCATTTTTTATCATGAAACAATCTGAAGTGTTTTTTTTGAAAGCTTTAGCAGCTAATGAAACCGTCGCTTTATTTTCTGTACCATTTAATTTATATTCTGCTTTATCGACTTTAATACCTGGTATTCTTATTAATGTACTACTACCAAAATTCTCAAAACAAAAAGGTCCCAATTTAGATTCCCAAAAATCTTATCTAATGATGAAATCATTAAGGTATGTTTCATTCCTTACGATACCAATTAGTGCATATATAATTGGTTATGGTGATGAAATTATAACTCTTATCTACGGCATTAAATATAACGAATCTTCTAGCGTTTTCAAGGTAATCATTATTTCATTATATTTCTTTTCTAGTATAGCTGTATTCAATAGCTATATGATCACGGTTAACCGAGAAAAGTCCCTTATGCACATAACTATCATTTCGTCTATATTAACATTAGTTATCGATTACATTATGATCTCTCTGTATTCGTTGCAAGGAGCTGCATATGCGTATGTAATCGGTATCATCAGCATGTACGTTTATTATATTCTCTCAAATGGTAAAAAATTTATCACGGTTATCGATTTGTATTTTAATATAAAACTAATTGTTATTAGCGCCATATCAATTACACTCGTTTCATATGTAGAAATAGATAACATTATTCTAAAACCCGCTTTATGTTTTTTCTTTTATCTATTTTTAATGGTATTTTTTATTTTTATTATAGGTCTCCTTGACGACAACGAACGCTTTGAAATCAACAAGATCATTAAACGAATACTTCCGATATAGTGGATACCTGAGTTTATGGGCCAGTATAAATATTCTTATGTTTATAAAAGGTAGAAAATTTTGTTTAAGATATTGATATTAGGGCTATATCTTACCGTCTACTATTTGCGCCCACAAAATTGGGTTACGCCACTCCTCGAGTACCGCTTACAATTTTATTTGGGATCCATAGCTTTTATAGTCATTATTTTTCACTATTTAACGGTAAAAAAAATTGATAGCAAAGAGAAAACAGACAATTTCAATTTAATGTTTTTATCGTTTATTATAGTGTTAATATTCTCCAAGGTGTTAACTGGCTGGTTGGGAGGCAGCTTTGCAGTTTTCTACCGTATGCTGCCAACAATTGTAGGGTTCTATATGGTGTCTATAACCTGTACGACTATATCAAGATGGAACAACATTGTTTTTTTATTGATTTTATTAACTTCGTTCATCGCTTTACAAGCGTGCATACAAATAGAGACAGGTACTGCTATAGGCGGGTTAAAACCAGGGTTTAGGGCGGGAATTAATGAAGATGGGTACAGAATTTTGCTGCCACAGGCTAAATGGTGGGGGATACTTAGAGACCCAAATGATCTGGGTATGGCATTAACTGCGGTGTTACCCTTTATGTTTAATAAGATTCACCAAAATAAGATTCTCTACATTCCACCACTTGTTGTAACATTAGCAGCAATTTATTTCACAAATTCACGTGGTACTATTCTTGGTACCATAGTAGCCATAGGACTTTTTTATGTATTGAGAAAAAGAAGTTTAAAAGGATTAATTGTGGCAGGTATTATCGGAGCTTTAATACTAATACTAGGTCCCAGTCGTGTAAATGATATTGGTACTGGCGATTCGTCAACTCAATCAAGATTAGAGGCATGGTATGTCGGTTTTCAATTATTTAAAGCCAATCCATTTTTTGGGGTAGGTACCGATACTTTTAATGATTATCATAATTTAACCGCACATAATACTTACGTCCTTTTACTGGCAGAAACTGGCTTTATTGGCCTTTCATTATTCACCATAGTTATGGGGATACCACTTTATAGCGCTTTCAGAATTATTTACGAAATAGATAATGATGCCGAGCGTTCTGATTTAGCAGCCACTACTTCGTCTTTAGGGGCATTATGTTTTACCATAATATTTATCTCAAGACCTTATATTTTACAACCGTATTTATATAGTGTTTTAACGATTAGTTATTTAAGGATTAAAGAACATGATCGCTTTGTGCGATTTATTTCAGGTGTTAAATTGAAATATATTATTGGTGCTGTAGTCGGACAGATTATATTGTTTTATGCAATGGTAAGATTTCTATAAATAAATTATATCTGATGAAATATTCAAATAAGGTAATAATATATAAATAAAAAGTAATTATAAAAAAAATGAAAACCTTAAATACAAGAATAGAAAAAAGCGAATATGGTATGTTGAGAGGATTTATAATACTTTCCTCAACCATATTCTTTTTATTCAGTATTAAGCAAGGGCATAATTGGGGTGGTGATTTTGCCCTTTATATTTCACATGCGAAAAATATCGCGTTGGGTCTTCCCTACCGCGATACAGGTTATATTTATAATCCATATAGTCACTGGTACGGTCCGGTAACGTACCCACCTATATTTCCTTTATTGTTATCTTTCGTATATAGGTTCTTCGGATTAGACTTATATTCAATGAGGGTAATGATAGTCATATGTTTTGCGGCTATGTTGTGGGCATTAGATAGATATTGTCTTTCGAGGATTGATAATAAAAAAATTGTACTAGCAATATTGATTACAGTTGCTTTCTCGCCTTATTATTGGGAGACAAAGAATAGCGTTATATCTGATATCCCATATACAATGTTCCTGTTTTTATCTTTAATTGTATCCGATAAAATAGATCAACTAGAGAACGGAAGAAAACAAAAGATATTGTATTCAATTGTTTTTGGTTTGCTAAGTTACTTGGCTTATGGGACTAGAAGTGTTGGAATATTTATAATTATATCTTACTGTATTAATCAAATAGTCAGAAATAAAACATTACCTTATACTCTGTTTGTTTCATTAGGTATTTTTATAATTTTATTCATAGCACAAAATGTATTTCTCCATTCTGATACTTCCTACATAATGACAATGTCGACGAATAACGGACAGGAGAGTGATGGCGGAATCGAAATATATATTATTGAAATATTTGCTATGATAAGTTCCATTTTTCATAATGCCTACTTAAATACGATTGAATATACGAAAGTAATGAAATGGTATTGGCAAACGGGGGCGTCGTCTTTTATCAGTATTTTAATGACTGTAACGACGGTTATACTATCAATTATAGGGTATATAAAAATATTTAGGAACAATAAATCGACAGGGGAAATAAATTTTTTAATCTATATAATCATCCTAATTATAAGTCCTTTTTTTCAAGGGTTTAGATATCTAATACCAATATTTCCGATGTATGCGCTATATATGTTCAAAATATTTGATTATAAGGCCATAAACTCGGATGTGAAAGCTATCCAACCAATAAGAGTTATACTTACATCTGCGATTATACTGATTTACATTTCGGCTTATTCCAAAATAGAATTTGGTCCTTTTACTTATGGGGTAGGAGAAAAAGAAACGCAAGATATGTTTTCTTTTATAAAGAATCATACTCCTAAACAAAGTATGGTTATTTTCCAAAAACCAAGGCTTATGGCACTATTTGGTGAAAGAAAATCGACTACCTATTTCTATGAAACAGGTGGTGATTTCGAATCTCTTAAGTTTCTTGATCACTTAAATGAAATTAAAGCGACTCATCTAGTTGTTAGTAATGGAGTGTGGGGTAACGCGGAAATGGTAAATTATGTGAATTGGGTTAAAAAACCTAATAAAAGTAAAAGGATGGTATATCATAATAGTGATTTCGAGATATATGAAATTATAGTACCCAGTAATTAATAGTATAGAATAAATCCCGTATTATTATCACAGGTTCAGATTAATATATAGTGGCGGAGATGAAATTATTACAATTGTTCGATGCAACCTATCCTCAAGTTAGTGGATACAGTATGCGTAGTAAATATATAACAGATGAACTGAATACAATGGGTTACGAAACAATTGTATACAGTTCACCAACCTATTCTTATAATAATTCTATTGAATACTATAACGGGGTCAAATATAGGCATATTAAGTCGTGGATCTATTCCATTTCAAAACAAATACCGCTGATTAGAGAACTCATAGTAGTAAGTGTTAATGTGTACGTCTTATTTAAAGAATGGGACCGGGAAGTACAAATCATAGATGCTCATTCATCTGTATTGAATGGGGTGTCTGGCGTGATTTTGAAGAAAATCAAAAAAATTCCGTTGATATACGAAATAAGAGCTTTCTGGGAAGATGCAGCGGTTGATCTCGGAAAAACAAAGGAAGGCAGTTATCGGTATAAAATAACACGAGGAATAGAGACATTTGTTGTAAAAAATGCGGATTGTGTCACGGTTATTTGCGAAGGGTTAAAGAATGATCTAATAGAACGAGGAATAGAAGCCAAAAAAATATACGTCATAAAAAATGGGGTAGATATCAAAAATTTTCAACCTATCGAAAAAGACTCCAAACTTGTGGAAAAATTAGGGTTAGAAAAGGAGGACTATGTAGTAGGGTTTATTGGCACATTTTTTGAGTTTGAGGGATTGAAATTGTTATTAGAATCGGTCCCGCTTTTGCTAGATGAAATACCAAATATTAAGATTCTGCTTGTAGGAGGTGGAAAGACTGAAAACGCTCTTAAAGAGATGGTGGATCGCAAAAAACTTCAAAAAAATGTTATTTTCACTGGTCGCGTCGCGCATGAAGAAATTAGCAAATATTATTCGGTCCTCGATATTGTAGTTTATCCAAGAATTTCAAAGAGAATTACGGAATTGGTTACGCCATTGAAACCGCTAGAAGCAATGGCCTTAGAAAAATGCGTAGTAGCGAGTGACGTAGGTGGTTTGAAGGAATTGATTACAGATAATAAAACTGGTTTATTGTTTAAATCGGGGGATAAGAATGAGCTTTCGAAGACTTGTATAAAAATATTAAAAGACCTCGATAAGAGAAAAGATATACAAAAAAATGCACTCAGGTATGTAAGGGAAAATAGGCAATGGAATAAAATATGTCATGAATATCGTAATATTTTTGAAGATATTGAAGGAAAAATGGTTAAATTAAAAAAATGAAACTGTATGAAGACTTGATTTACAAATGCGAATGTTACTATGGACGGGTTGGCAAAAAAGAGCTGATTAAGGTTTCTATAAATGATGGCGCGAGTGCAATAATATTATTTCGATTAGGAGAATTATTGAATCATATACGAATGGGTATATTAAGTAATTTGATAGGTTCGTTTAATAAACTCTTGAATGGTTGTGTTATAGGGCGTAATGCGAAATTTGAAGGAGGTTTTGTCCTTATGCATCCTATTGGAGTTGTAATTAACGGTGGTGTTATAGGAGGCCGAGAAATTGTGATTGAAAGTGGTGTAGTGATTGGCGCGGCAAATAATGGCTTTCCGGTTGAAGTGCCTGTATTAGGCAATAATGTCTTTATTGGTGCTGGTGCGAAATTGCTAGGAGGTATATCGATAGGGAATGACACAATAATAGGGGCAAACGCTGTTATAACTAAAAATGTGCCTGATGGATCTACGGTTGTTGGCGTGCCAGGAAAAATAATAACGTTAGATAGAGAACTAAAAGATTAAGAAAAAGGCAAATTATGGCTCATTCTTTGGTCGACGTTAAACGAAAAGACAAGAGTCTGGGTACGTAAAAATGGATCTACCAGATTATGAAAAGATATTTAAAACCTTCTTATACCCGTTATATGAGACGTCGATACGTAAAAGAAAAACATTTAGTTATAATTTAGAATATGAAAAAAATCAGTGGAGAACAACCAAAGAAATTGAAGAAATTCAATGGAGGAAGTTGAAAAAATTGTTAGCGCATTGTTATGAAAATGTCCCGTTCTATAGAGAAAGAATGGAGACACAAGGGATTGAACCTAGAGATGTAAAAAACAAATCCGACTACGTTTTATTACCCATTCTTACGAAAGAGGACATAAAGGAAAATTATCAAGATCTTATAGCTGCAAATTACAGACAACTCACCAGGACGAAAACTACTGGCGGTTCTACTGGTGTGCCTATGCGATTCGAATTCGATCCAGAAAGCGATCAACGAAGAAATGCTGTAATGTGGCGCGGATACAGATGGGCAGGTATAGAATTGGGGCGTAGATCGCTATACTTGTGGGGAGGTGTTTTAGATGAAAGAGGCATATTTAGAAATTTAAAGAATAAATATTATAATCTATTTTTAAGAAGAAAAATAGTGGATAGTTTTGTGTTGTCGGATAAAACTACCAAAAAAATGATAGATGAGATTAACCGATATCAACCGCTCAATATCGTTGGTTATGTTGCGTCTTTGATGTTAGTTGCGAAATACATCGATAATCAAAATTGTAGTGTCCATAAACCATTAAGTATTATCTCGGCCGCTGAGACCTTGCACGAATTTCAAAGAGAATATTTGGAAAAAGTATTTGACTGTCCTATATATAATACTTATGGGTGTAGGGAATTTATGCTAATTGCGGGAGAATGTGAGAAAAGAAAAGGATTGCATATTAATTCGGATCATCTTTTGGTTGAAACGATTGATGAAAATGGTGTCAATATAACAGAACGACCTGGGCGAGTAGTGATAACAGATTTACATAATTACGGTATGCCTTTTATTAGATACTTAAATGGAGATATAGCGGAAATAAATGATAAAAAATGTTGTTGTGGTAGGGGCCTGCCGATGATGGCGTCGGTCAATGGTAGAGAACTGGATATTATTAACACTCCTGATGGCCGTTCTATACCCGGAGAGTTTTTTCCGCATTTGATGAAAGAAGTAGCATCGGTTGATGAGTTTCAGGTGATTCAACAAGAATTAGAAATTATAAAGATATTAATAGTTTCTAAGAAAGGTTTATCAGAAAAAGAAAAAATATTTCTTAAGGAAAACGTACAAAAAGCTCTCGGGCAAGAGGTAGAGGTTTATTATGAATATACAGATAGCATACCAAGGACAAATACAGGTAAATTGAGGGTTACACTTTCCTATGTAAATAAACATTGAAAAATCATGCTGATTACACACTTAGTTGAAGACCTGAATAGAGGCGGTTTAGAAAGGGTAGTTATTGATCTAATTCGGAAGCAAATTGATCTTGGCCATTCATGTCAGGTGGTCTGTCTTTTAAGAATCGGCATTATGGCGGAACAATTATTGTCTTTGGGTGTCGAGGTAAGATCCTGTGATAAGAAAGATGGATTCGATTTCATGGCGATGTTAAAAGCTCGAAAATATATAAAGGATTTCCGTACAGAAGTGTTACACACGCATAATATAATGCCGCATTATTATGGAGTAATATCTTCTATTTCATTGAATATAAAAAAACGACTTAATACATCTCATAATATGGGAGATTACAGGTATTCAAGGAAACAAGAATACCTATTTAGGGTTGCGATGTTATTTTCTGACGCCTGGGTATTGGTTTGTGAAGCTGCACGGGAACGACATATTAAAAATAGCAATATTAATAAATCCAAAACGAAAGTTATATCCAATGGAATAATGTTTGACCTGGTTAAACAACGAAACAAACAATCTAAAGATAAGTTTCTGAAAGATATCGCTATTGATAAAGACGTAATGGTTATAGGGACGGTTGGCAGACTTAGTAAGGTTAAAGATCATGTAACTTTAATTCAAGCGTTTTATGAGGTACTCAAGCGCAAAAACAATGCCCTGCTCGTGATAGTTGGCGGTGGGGAATTGGAAAATGAAATAAAGACAAATATAAAAAATAAAGGGATTGATGAAAAAGTAATAATGTTGGGTGACAGATCGGATGTTTACGAATTATTAGCAGCATTTGATATCTATGCAGTTTCGTCCGTTTCAGAAGGGCATTCGATAGCGTTACTTGAAGCCTGTGCGGCAGCGCTTCCAATAGTGGCTACAGATGTCGGGGGTAACAATGAAATAGTTAAACCTGATGTTAACGGGTATCTTGTTCCCCCTAAAAATCCGGTTGCGCTAGCAGATGGTATTTTTTCACTTTGTGATGATTCAAGGAAGCGGGAAGCCTTGGGACTTTCGGGAAGGCGATGGGTTGAAAAAAATGCTTCTGTTGATGTTATGGCAGAACGTTATTCGGATATATATCAGTTTGAATGAGCTAAGACTAAATGAATAGAATGAAGGTCTTGGTTGTGACGAATTTATTTCCGTCGCCTTTGCGTTTAAATCGAGCTGCTTATAATCGGCAACAATTTCTTCGTCTTTCAGAAACACATGATGTTACGGTTCTTGTTGCGATTGCGTGGCTAGAGTGGGTGAAAAACATTGGGAGTTATCGCAACGAAAAAATGGGTAAGTTGAACATCCGATATTTTCCGTATTTTTATATCCCAAAAATTGCAGTTTATTTGCATTCGTTTTACATGTTTTTGTCAATGCTTCCGCAGATACCCTATATATTTAAATACAAACCGGACGTTTTGCTTGCTAGCTGGGCTTTTCCGGATGCAGTCGCATCCGCTGCCTGGTGTCGTATATTGAATATCCCGTTGGTAGTAAAGGTACATGGGAGCGATATTAATGTTAAGTCAAAAAACCCAGGACATAGAAAGCAAATAGAGTGGGCCTTACGTAACGCAGATATCGTTGTTTCGGTTAGTAAAGCGCTCTGTCGACGTTTGTCGGAATTAGGCGTTGGGGATAACAGGATAAAATTATTATATAACGGCGTTGATCTTGATGTTTTTCGTCCTGAGACAAAACAAAAAGCAAACGAGTCGTTGGGATTGATAGATAATCAGAAAAAGATTTTGTTTGTCGGGAATCTTGAATTGACTAAAGGCTGCAAAGAATTGTTGACTGCGTTTGCTGACTTATTAGAGGGCGGCTTGGAGGTTCAACTGTATTATGTCGGAAGAGGGCGTGCGGAAAAAGAGCTTAAGACTCAGGCGGAAAAACTTGGGTGTTTAGATAAGGTTCATTTTAAGGGTGAAGCGCAACATAAGGATCTGGTGCATTGGTATAACGCTGTAGACTTGATTTGTCTGCCTAGCTATAACGAAGGTGTGCCGAATGTATTACTTGAAGCAATGGCTTGTGGTTTACCGGTTGTCGCAACTCGAGTTGGAGGCATACCAGAAGTTGTTTCAGGAGAAAGTGGAATACTCGTAGAGAAACAGAATCCCGATGCGTTGATTGTAGCCTTGCGAACCGTATTGGATAAAAAATGGGACAAGGGCCGGATCATTAAGGGTATTAAGGGGTTTTCTTGGGACTCGAATTTATCGAAGTTAGAAGGTGCCTTGCTTAAAAGTGTCAAATGAGACATTAGGCGGAGTATTTATAGGATTGACGGGTATTACGAGAGTGTTCTCGTATGATAGTAAATAAAGTAATCGAAGAAATTGTGGTCGTAATAGGCAATCAATATTTAATCCAAGGTAGTTAAATATTTAAAAAATATGTCTTGGTTAGTAGCGATGTTTACTTACTATGTATGTTCGTTTGGACTTAGAATGCTACTAATAAATGAATATTTACTCACCGATTATTTTACTGACACTTTGAGATAAACTATTGGAAAATAAAATGTTAATTATTATTTTACTTTCGGCAGCAATTGTCGGGGTATTACTTGTAATATATCGCGAAATTAGGCGTAAGAATGTAGATATTTGGTTGGAAAGTTGGTTTAAGGGAAATAGTTCAGTATCAGGTGTTAAACCTATTCATGTTCTGTTTTGTTATGTAGATCATTATGAGCCGCAATGGGGGAGACCAGAAAGAGCGCAAGAGGATCAACGGGTTGATCGATGGTGTTCGGAGTACCCTAGGCTGGTCGAAAAGCATTGGGATGCTGATGGACGACATCCGATTCATTCGTTTTTTTATCCAGAAGAGGAATATCGTAAAGAACACCTGGATAAGCTTTCGTTACTTTGTCAAAAAGGTCTAGGTGAAATTGAGATTCACCTGCATCACGATAATGATACGGACGAGGGTTTTCGAGAAAAATTAAAATCTTTTATTGATATATTACACAATGACCATGGTGCATTGAGTGTAGATCCAGCGACGGGTTTACCAAGTTTCGCATTTATACATGGGGATTGGGCACTGGATAATTCTAGGCGTGATGGACGGATGTGCGGTGTAAACAATGAATTAATAGTATTGCATGAAATGGGTTGTTACGCGGATTTTACATTGCCTTCGGCACCCAGCGAAACACAAACAAAACAGATTAACAGCATTTATTACGCAGCAGATGACCCGAAATTACCGAAGTCTCATGATACTGGTGTTGAAGTCGAAGTAGGTGTGGAATCATCTGGCGATTTAATGTTGATTCAAGGACCGTTGACTTTCAATTGTCATAGTAGGAAATGGGGCCTAATACCACGGATCGAGAATGGCGATCTTCGGCGAAGTATGCCACCCACTGCACACCGAGTTGACCTATGGGTAAATTGTGGAATACACGTTAAAGGAAGACCGGAATGGGTTTTCGTTAAAATTCATACTCATGGAACTCAAGAAATAGATATGCCAGTATTGTTAGGTAAAGAATCAGACGATATGTTTAATCATCTGGAAAAGAAATACAACGATGGGACCAACTATGTGTTGCATTATGTGTCCGCGAGAGAAATGTATAATATAGCAAAAGCTGCCGAGGCGGGTAAATCGGGGAATCCGAACGACTTTCGAGATTATTTATTATCTCGACCTAATAATCTTGCTTCTGAATAATATATTATTGATTTTTCATGAGTGAATTAGTTTCTATAGTTACCCCCATCTTTAATGCGTCTAGATATATTGCTCAAACGATTGAATCTGTGCTAGCGCAGAGATATCAGAATTGGGAGCTTCTCTTGTCTGATGATTGTTCCACGGATGATTCGATGTCAATCGCAAAATCGTTTCAGGAAAATGATGATCGAATCAAAATCTTAGAAAGTAGAGAAAATACCGGGCCAGCGGGTTGTCGGAATCGGGCGATTCGAGCAGCAAGTGGAAAGTACATTGCATTTTTGGATAGCGATGATTTATGGGTTCCAGAAAAACTTCAATTGCAAATTCAGTTTATGCAAAAAGCTGGATTCGATTTGTGTTATTCGTCTTATCGAAAAATCGATGAACAGGGGGAAGCAATCGGCGATCCCATTTTTGGACCACGATCTGTCGACTACGATCGTTTACTTAATTCAAATGTCATTCCGTGTTTAACTACCATTTATAATGTTGAACGCATAGGTAAATATTTTATGGAAGACGTAGGACATGAAGACTATGTCTATTGGCTCAGAATATTAAAAGATGGGTATACTGCTCATGGTATGCCTAATGTATTAGCCTATTATCGTGTTAGGAGTGGTTCCATTTCTAACAATAAATTTAAAGCAGCCAGTTTTCAGTGGAAGATCTATAGGAATGCCCTAAACCTTAATGTATGGCGAAGCTTGTATCATTTTTCCATTTATTCTTTTCTTGGATTAAGAAAGCATAAAGGGTTTTAGCGGTATAAGTATGAGGTTTATTAATTGCAATCAGAATTGGTGGCTATAAACCGGAATAAGCAAGTAACTATAACGTTAAACGCTATTACAGTGTGAAGGCCTGGATGGTTCTCGTTATCGGAAAATCAAGATCGCTGACAATTTATTCAATTATGCCGCAACCGGTAGGTCAAATTCTGACAGAATTTTAACCATGGCCTGTTCCAAAGGCAGGATGTCAGTTTGTACGGAATGTTCTCCTTCTGGCGAGTAAACCCAGAAAACACCGTGAGGATGGTGCATCCCGCTTTTTAGGTTGTCAGCCAAATAAAATATGTCTAGAAAATTAAAATGCTTTCCTCCATATTCGAACCGAAAGTCATCCGGTACCTGCTTAATGATTTGGCATCCGCCGAATACGTCTTTAGCTTCTAACCTTAGAGAGAATAATGGTTCGGATCCTGCCGATGCTGTGTTCAATTGCTCGTATACTTCTTTTGCATTTTCTTCAGTTTCGCACATAAGATGAAATTGGTGCGACATTACAGGGCTTATTTGCTCAACACCTTTTAGATTGAAAATGCCTGGAATTACTTGCATATCTATGGGTCGATAGAATCGTTTCCCGCCGATCGAGTCCTTTTCAACATAGGGTTGTTGGCTTAATGCAGTTGAAAGAATGATGGTTGTGTCGTTATCCGAAATTTTGAATACTTCACCGATCAATTCGTCATGATTTTTGTAAGCGTATAAAATAGCACCGCCTAATTGTTCAATTTCGGACTCCGATGGTTTCAACAGAAACTTGTCGGGTTCCATATAGCGCCAAAATTTGTGCTGGAAGTGAGCGGTGCTATTAGAAAAAAATGTTGCGAATGCGGGCGAATCATTTTTGTATTCGCTAGCAAACAAGTCGAATTGGAGCCAATCGAGAATCATTACTTTTTTCCAACGGTCTGGAGCTTTAATCAATTGTTTAAATAAAGCGTACCCTATTTTTTTTATGGTTTTGAGTTGCAAACCATGTCTAAGCATAAATATGAGGAACTTGACATATTCCGTAATCGATAATTTGAAATTTTCATTGCTGTGTTCCTGAACATTTGCACGAACAAATTGGTTGAAGGTTTCCAGTGATTCAGGCGAGGCTTTAACATCAATGCTCCAGGGATCCGGCAAAACTTTAATGTTGTTATCTTGAGGGTCCCATTTGGCATTCATACTGCCACAGATCCAGCTACTTAGCTTGTTTCTAGAAAGTATATCCCAGATAGAATCTTGGTCGAGGTTTTGTGCCTGTCCCAAGCGAAATACTTTATGTTTTTCAAAGGGCAACCCTGTGTGCAATGTAACCCATTGGGTCCATGGCTCTAAGTATTCGATATCGCAATTTGCATCAGTCGTATAGCATTTAGCGTTATCGTAGAGTTTCTTGAAATTTGGCAGATGTCCCTGCCCGATGAATCTTTCGAGTAAATGGGGACAGAGTTCGTTTAACTCCAATAGGATTACTTTTTTCTTGCTCATGACCATTTTCTAGATTGTGATGAGTTTGTTGCAGCTAATTTTCGTGCATTCCGGAATTGTTAAATTTGACCTAAATCATTATAGGCCAATTTTGATTGATCAATCAGTATACCTATAATTTTAATACAGTCGATTTTGTTAGAACACGTTAGTGATGAAACGTTTTAGTGCTGAGCCTACGAAAAAGATAAATTCATATTGAATTGACCGGATATTTGACCGCCATAAGGCTTACCTGGCAGAGGCGGTATTTGTGTGTCGGTACTCTTTGTAAAGTGAGGTAACACGTTGCAAAACAGGTCGGTCTATTAGTTGTAACCGATAGTTTTCAAATTCGTCCGGTAACGGTACCGCCGGCGGTAAAGGGTGTTGTTCGGGCATGACCATTGGCCCGAGTAAAGCTGCGGCGGTTAGGTCTACGCGGCTGAATCGATCGCCTACCAGAAATGGTGTGCGCTCGTACAAGGTATCCAGTCTGTCCAGAGCGCTGTCGAATCGATCCCGTTGTTTTTGCGCCGAAGCGTCAGTCGTATTGTAAGATCGTTCCAAATACGGGATTAAGAATGGCAAACTGAGCCTCAGCCACACGGTACCGTATGCGGGGCCTAAATGGGACCACAATGTAATTAGTTCTTTGCGGTGTTTGAACAAAATATTGTAAGCGATGGATCGCAATAAAGGACCAATTTGTTCATCCAAAAAAAATTCTAATTCAACCGCTTCGAGCCTTTGAGACACCTCATTAAATCCCAATGTTGGATGGGGTGCGATCTTCTCTACATAGTCGATAATCTTGCTTGATCCTTGGATGGCCTGGTTATCGATCAATAACACCGGGACCGAAGATTCGGCTGCTTTGCGCTTGACGACAAACCCGTGTAAACCGGGTACTAGATTGATTTGCTGGTAGGACAGGTTCTTATATTCCAATGCCCATCTCGCTTTTTCACAGTAATGTGATATCGGGAATTGATAAAGTTGCATGTCAGGGTAACGTGTTAAAAGGCAAACATTGAAGGGGGACCATGCACAAACTTATTTGCTCTTACCGAAATGTCAAATATAATGCTCGGTTGATTTCTGGTTGCAACGCAACATAGTGGGAACTTTGCTGATAAAATTTGAACTAAAGTGATGCATAAATTTGGCCTGTTGTGAATCACAGATTGTAAATTTGACTGATCATTATAATGCTCAAGAATTGGCAAATAGAGCGTAACGGAAAACCCAATGTCTTGCACTCAAGATCGTGAACATTAAAGTTTCATAGCATAGAAAAATGCTAGGCGGAGGTAATAGCTCCAGTCGCTGCGTTTGAATTGATGGCCAATCGAAATAGTTTCATCGGAGAAAAATGAATAAAACTGGGGTGCTGATAGTTGTACTCAGCCTTGTCATATTGTTGTGGGGTGCGGTTTCTATATTTCCCTGGGTCAATGGGCAATCTGGCGTAGCAATACCGCCTACTGCAGAGCTTGAGGGGAATGAGTCCTCGATGGAGAAACTGTGCGGGGTCAAAAGCGACAAATGGCGCGTAGAGCGTGAGGTGGATGGCGTGGTGGTGGCTGAATCGAGGCGTTGTTTGCCGGACAACCCCTGGGAAGTGGCGGCTGTCGTGAAGGGCACCAATAATATCTCGATGATGGCATTGATGAATACACGATTGGCCAGCGATGCGGTAATCAAGCAAAATGATTTGGATGGTGACGGTGACCCGGATGAGATCCATATCAAGCTAGAAGTTGCGGAACTGAACGGTAGTTCCCCGGACGGCGATTTTTTTCTTCCCACTTACGATATTGCGCCGGGGATTCAGCCAGGTTTGTGGGTGTTCGCGCCCAAGACTCGGGGTATGGCCGCGATCAATCTGTTTTCATACGAGGCGATTCCCGAATTGAGGGCACCGTCTCCGGTGATTCGAGTGGAACGGGGAGACAGCGTAAAAATTACCCTCGAGAATACGCATTATCTTCCGCATACTATCCATTTGCATGGTGTAGACCATCCCTATATTAACCAGCAAGGTCGAGGTAATGACGGAGTACCGGTAACCGATGAGCCGCCGGTCATGCCTGGGGAAAGTAAAACCTATTCGTTAAAGCCACGCCAGACGGGAACTATGTTTTACCACTGCCATGTACAGACCGATAAACATTTGATGATGGGTTTGCAGGGTATGTTTGTGGTCGAGGAAAACCGACCGAATAATTGGCTGCAGACACTCAATATTGGTGCTGGCCATGTCAGGCATTCGTCGGTCGCGGTGAATGAATCGTACGATCACGAATACGATTTGCACTATCAGAATATCGACAAAGAATTGAATGAAATTATTCAGTCGACCAACGATCCGCGCCTGATCGCAAAAAAAATGAACCGCGAATACGATATCACTCAAGCCAGTCCGGATTATTTTCTGCTGAATGGACATTCATTTCCGTATACTCTGCGAGATTCACTAATCGTGGCGGACCCGAACGGGCGTATCAAACTGAGAATCGTCAATGGTCAGAGCGACATTGTTGCGGTGCATACCCACGGCCATAAAGCCACTGTGACCCACAACGATGGTATAAAGATGCCCGAGGCGACACAGCTAACCCGCGATGTTTATGACCTGGCTCCAGCACAGCGAGCAGACTTGAGTTTGTCGACTACCGACGATGGATTACACAGTTATGGTCCTGGTGTCTGGCTGTTCCATAACCATGCTGAAAAGGGCATTACCACCGGCGGTCGTGGGCCGGGCGGTGATATTAGTATGATTGTTTACCGCTCATTTCTGCAGCCGGATGGGATGCCTAAGCTACAAGGTGCGGACGTTTCGCGTTTCCTGGATCCGCGATATTACGCAGGTGACGTTTCTGTCTGGGGACGTTCTAGCGAAGCTCGTTCGCTGGGCGAACCCAGTTTGGTTCGGCCGAATTTAGTGGCGATCGTCGCGTTGGGTTTGATGATCGGCTTGATCCTAGGCCTTGTGTATTGGATGCATAGGGCTAGAAAAAGGTTGGTACGATGAATTTAGAAAAGTCGTCGATAGTAATTTTAATGTGGTTGCTAAGTGGGATAGTGTTTGGGGAACAAGAGATTGAACGATTCTCCATTTCGCCGCTGCAGGGTGAGAGCAAGGTACGGATGCGCCATTCGATGGATGTGCATGGAATGGTTATGAATGAGAATAAGGATGTGTTACCGGAAGGTTGCGACAAAATCTCAGGCGACATTGATATTACCGTAAGCGCAGGTCGAAAGTTTGCGGAAAAATTTAATGGTAAAACCTTTGCCTATGATCAACAGCAATGGAATATGCAGCCATGTAGTCGGGTCACTGTCAGGTTTATCAATGACGATCCAATTCGCCACCAATTTATGATCCACGGTTTACCGAGATACCTTTACCCACCGTCCGGAATGTTTCACATTGAATTGACTGGGCCGGGCGAGAAGACTGCGACATTTATTTTGCCGGCCGAGCAAAAAACATATTTGGTACATTGCGAGCTGACCCAACATATGGAGAACGGTATGAAGGCCCAAATCAAGGTCGGTGAAGGCGATGGCGATTTGCCCAGTATTCCAGGTTTGACTGCGGAAGTTACACCGGATCGTTATCCAATCAATTGGACTTGGAAACCGGCGGTGATTTTTGCAATCTCAATAATTTTGGGATTGATAGTTCTGAGACTTATAAAATCCAGGCTTGTAGCGACTGGTCTAATTCGCCGATAGCCGTAGAATTGTTGTTATAGTGAATCTGTAGAACGAAAGGAGCGAAAGGAACATAAAGATGATCAAAACACACGATCTAACCAAAAAATATGGTGATTTAACCGCGGTCGACAACGTCTCTTTTGAGATTGGATCGGGGGAGATTGTTGGACTGCTGGGGCACAACGGAGCCGGAAAAACGACGATCATGAAAATGTTAACCGGTTATCTGGAACCCAGCTCTGGTTCAGTGACTATAGATGATCTCGATATTGCTGAACAGCGTATCGATGTGCAGGCAAAAATCGGTTATCTGGCTGAAAATTGCCCAGTTTATCCAGATATGTCGGTGATTGGCTATTTAGAATACGCAGCGGAGTTGCGGGGGTTGTCCGAGTCCCAAAGCAGTCCTGCAATACGCTACGCGATCGAGAAAACAAAATTGGCTGACAAAGCCATGCAAACGATCAATACGTTGTCCAGAGGTTATCGCCAGCGGGTTGGCGTTGCGCAAGCCATATTGAATAAGCCCGAAATATTAATCTTGGACGAACCCACCAATGGTCTTGATCCTACACAGATCCAGCAAATGCGAGAAATGATCATTGAACTGGGGCGAGAATCCACGATTATATTATCGACCCACATCATGCAGGAAGTGCACGCGGTGTGTGACCGGGTACTCATCATAAAAGACGGTCGGTCGGCCCTGGATTCGACGTTAGCCGATTTGCAAAAAGGTCGGCGATTGTTATTGACCAGCGATCAAAATCCAGATTCTGCAAATCGAAAAATCAGCCGTATCGATGGCATTCGGTCTATTAGTCCATTGACCAATGACGGTGCCCGGTATCAATACGGGTTGGAAATGGAGGATTCCGATACGCCATTGGATGAAGCTGCGGCGCCTGTCGCTAAAGCGTTAATAGACATGGATTTTAGAATTTATGCGTTATATCCGGAAAAACGCGATTTGGACACCGTATTCCGCGAGATCAATAGCAGTGATGGTGACTTGAATGGAGGGCAGGTCAATGCAGCATAAATTATTCCTGATCGCGAAAAAAGAAATTGGCCGGTTTTTTTCTTCTCCGGTCGCATTTATCTTCTTTGGTTCGTTTTTAGTGGTCAATTTATTTGTCTTTTTTTGGGTCGAAACTTTTTTCGCCCGAAATATTGCCGACGTTAGACCGTTATTCGAATGGATGCCTGTATTACTGATCTTTTTGGTAGCCGCGCTCACGATGCGCATGTGGAGCGAAGAAAAGCGCATGGGAACGCTGGAATTTTTACTCACGGAACCGGTGAAGCCACTAGATTATGTATTGGGAAAATTTTTGGCGTGTATGGCGCTGGTTGGTATCGCGTTATTGCTAACTTTTCCGGTTCCTATCACGGTATCGATGCTCGGAAATCTGGATTGGGGCCCCGTGTTTGCAGCATATATTGCTACATTATTTCTAGCAGCAGCATATATTGCTATCGGTTTGACGGTCAGTGCTAAAACCGATAATCAGATTGTTAGCCTGATCGTTACAGTCTTAGTGTGTTCGTTGTTCTATCTACTGGGTTCCGACACATTAACCGGTTTGCTGGGAAATAAATTGAGCGAAATCTTTAAGTTGTTGGGGTCGGGTTCGCGTTTTACCTCGATTACCCGAGGGGTTATCGATTTACGCGACCTTTATTACTACCTAAGTATCGTCGGAATTTTCATTTGTTTAAATGTGTATTTCCTGGAATCGGGACGCTGGGCAAAAGAATCCCCCAGTTCGAATCATTGGCACTGGCGCTTGGTCACATTTCTGTTTGTGGCGAATTTTGCGACCGCGAACCTTTGGTTACAGCAGATCAGCTGGGCACGGGCGGATTTTACGCAAGGCCAGATCTATTCGATTTCGGATTCAACCCACAATTATTTGGACCAACTGCAGGAACCTTTGCTGATTAGGGGTTATTTCAGTGCTAAAACTCACCCATTGTTGGCGCCATTGGTGCCGCAACTGAGGGATTTGATTCTGGAGTACCAGATTGCCAGTGATGGCCGGATCCGAGCAGAATTTATCGATCCGTTGGAGCATCCGGAATTAGAAGAGGAGGCAGGGCAAAAATACGGAATAAAGCCGGTGCCGTTCCAAGTGGCCGATAAATATCAGGCAGCGCTGGTCAATTCCTATTTCGACGTGTTGATTCAATATGGTGATCAATACGAAGTATTGGGATTTCGCGATTTGATTGAAGTTAAATCCCAAACTGAGCGTGATTTGGATGTCGAGTTAAAAAATCCGGAGTATGAGATAACGCGCAGTATCAAGAAGGTGCTCTACGAATACCAAAGTACCGGGGATTTGTTCAACAATGTTCAGAAGCCAATCACTTTTACCGGCTATTTTTCCGACGACAAAACGCTACCGCCACCCCTGGTGGAATTTAAATCTAAGATGCGGGGATTATTGGAAGAATTAAAAAAATCCTCGTCATCGAAGTTTGATTTCAAATTTATAGATCCCGCTGCAGACGGTGGTAATACCGCCAAAGAAATTGCGGAACTGTATGGTTTCCGCCCCATGCGCGCCGGATTGTTCGATCCTAATGAATTTTACTATTACATGACGTTGCGCAGTGGTGACCAGGTTGTGCAGGTTCCATTGCCGGAGGATTTGGAGAAAGAAGCCCTGCGCAGAAGTCTAGAAGCTGCAGTAAAACGATATTCTAGTGGTTTCATGAAAACCATAGCGCTCTACACGCCACCCCCGCCTGCACCCCCCAACCCTTATATGCAGCAATTCCAGCAACAGGCGCCGGGTAAAAGCTTCCAGTTTTTACAAGAAATGCTTCGTGAGAATCACAAATTGTCGACCGTCAAACTGAATTCCGGATTTGTGCCGGAGGATGCAGATATCTTGTTTTTGGCTGCACCGGCGGCATTGGATGCCAAACAAGTTTTTGCGGTCGATCAATTCTTGATGAAGGGCGGCACTGTCATATTGGCTACCGCGCCGTATCAATCCTCTTTAGCTGGCGGAGACATTCGCGTTTCCAAGCACGACTCGGGACTGAAGGATTGGCTCAAGCATCATGGAATTAATTTGGATGAATCAATGGTTCTGGATCCGCAAAATTCCATGCTTCCGATCCCGATTAACCGAAATCTCGGAGGATTTACCGTGCGCGAGATGCGCATGGTGGAGTACCCATATTTTGTCGATATTCGTGGGGCTGGTTTCAGTCAGGATGTCAGTCTGGTGTCAGGACTGCAGCAGCTGACGTTGAATTGGGGTTCACCAATCAATCTGGACGAGACTAAGAATGACGGCCGTAAGCTCACTCGGTTTCTAAAGAGTTCGGATGAATCCTGGGTTTCATCCTCAACCGATGTTCTACCCAATTTTCAGTTGAATGGACCTCTGGGATTCCGTCCGGCGGACGAGCGACAAGCTTACACGCTGGGAGTTGCTGTAGAAGGACGTTTTGAATCTTTCTTCAAGGGAAAGGATTCGCCGCTTTTGCAAGATAAAAAAGCGCCAGAAATACCCGAAAGTAATGCAGAAGCACCAAGCCAGGATAAAGACGACAAAGGTCCAGTTTATGCCAGCACAATTGATAAATCACCCAAATCGGCGCGAATTATACTGTTTTCATCGAATGAATTCCTGACTGATGAAACGATACAACTTGTGGCGAGCGCGGGTGGTGGCATGTATCTGAGTTCCTTGGAATTAGCCGAAAATGCGATCGATTGGTCTTTGGAGGACCAGGGTTTGTTATCAATTAGAAGTCGAGGTCATTTTTCCAGGACATTGGATCCTATGGCCGGGCAAAGCCAATCTTTTTGGGAGTATATGAATTACGCATTGGCGCTGATTGGCTTGCTACTGGTTTACTTCGTATACCGGATATTCTGCGGCCGATCGGAACGGCGCCATATGAATGTCTTGCAGGGTGGGGAGGTTTAAAATGGTTAAGCAAACAAATATTTTGATTGGAGTGCTGGTACTTCAGGTTTGTCTCGCCGTTGGCTTGATGGTCACTGGCACCGATAGCGGCGCTTTCGTATCCGAACAGCAATTATTGGGGGTTAAGCTAGATGAGCTTGAAAAAATCACCATAGAAGAAAAAGGCAATCCTCCGTTGTTAATGAGTAAAGGCGATGGCGTTTGGTCGCTTCCAGAATATTTTGATTTTCCTGTTTCAAGTGACAAGATAGACAATATTATGGACAAACTGTTAGATGCAACTGTCGGATGGCCGGTGGCGACCACTCAATCTGCCGCAAAAAGGTTTAAGGTAGCCCCTGACGATTTTGAGAAAAAGGTGGTTATTTCAGACTCAAACGGAACCACGAAGACGCTATATTTAGGAACGTCTCCGGGGTTTAAGAAGATCCATGCGAAGTTGGATGGGGACGACAATATTTACGGTATCAATTTTGGTGCCTACGAACTTGCGACCAAACCCAATGACTGGGCCGATCAGGCGTATCTAAAAATCGAAGGCGAAGAAATTACCGAAATCGAAATGGGCGACGTGGCGCTAACACGGGATGGAGAAATCTTTCAGGTTAAGAGCCTGAAAGATAATGAGCAGACCAACGCGTCCAAAACTTCAAGTTTGCACTCAAAATTAGCAAATCTGTCTTTTCTTGAGGTTTTGGGGAAATCCGACAAACCCGTGTACAAACAGAACGAACCGGAATTGCAGTATAGCGTTTTGTTAAAAGGTGGCGATAAGATCGGCGTTACGATATCCAAATTTAACGATCAGGATGACTATGTGTTAAAGCCATCGAATTCGGAATATTATTTCAAGGTGGCCAAGCATGTAGTTGAAGGATTGGACGGATTCGATCGTGCCAGTTTGGTTGAGGCTAAAGCGGAAACGCAGGATAAGGTTCCAGCGCCAAATGACAAAGAACAGCCATAAATAATGATTGGCCATTTTTTTGGGGCGTATCGTATTTTTATGTACTGTGTTGGTTTGTGGGTTACCGCCCGCGCTCAATTCTGAAAGTTTGGATAGTGGCTAAATTTTTGCAAAATTGGCGGTCGTTAGTGAAGGTTTATCCTTTCACTTTACGGGGGCGGCCAATTCTAATATTAAATCCTCCGCAGCTGATTTCAACCATGGAGATTAATGTATAGACCAATAGTATCAAGCCAACTATTTCGAGTGATTCTTCCATTGTAGTGATGAGGTCATAGGTTAGATCTATCTTTTTAGTTGTTTGAGAAATTGTTTCCAAATATTTACCTCCAATCATTTCGAATCCAATCGCACCTGAAATATAAGTAATAGCCGATAGGCTAAACCCTATTTTGTTGCGTCTATTTAATTGATTAAATACAGGGACAAAGAATATTGCCAATGCAAAGGTCGCGATGCCATACGGGATAACCCATGCAAAATACAAGTATCCGCTCGTGTTTAATGCATTTTGCACGGGGAATATAAGCCGCTCATGCAAACTAGAGAATTCATCTAATGCGAGAAAGCAAAATAAGCATGATAGGAATATCCAAATACGTTGAGGATTAGAATCTTTGCATTGTACCGCATAAACTACCTGGAAGAGCGCCGAGTTTATCAGGAACAGGCAGGTAGAGAAGAGCGTTGAGGGGTTCATTTCACTATCAAAATTAAAATAAGCGACCAGTCCGAACACATGATCGTGATTCGTGAAATGCCTCATGAATATAGCCAGGATATTGGCTGCGAGCAGCAAAATTGCTATTACGACCAAATATCTAATAGTAGTTTCGCTAGATAATGTAATGCTTGATACATTTTTCATGCCTAAAAATCCTTCTTTGTGATCCTCTCAAAGCTACTACGTAAAGCAATTACTTTTCGGTGAATAGCGAATAAACGTCCTTAGCGGATGAGCCGCGATTCGCGAATGCATTTCTATATTAGTAACTCGATTTTCCCAATTTTAATTAGTAGTGTATTTTGGATGCTATATTTTTAAATATCACACTTGAGAGCCCCATCTCTAATCAATCGCATACCTCCACTAGAATTTCCTCGATTACTTCTTGATTGATGGTGACGTTATTGCCATTGTTGGGGTTTATGGAGCGATACGGCTTATATAGAGAATGTGTCGGTGTTTCGTTTCTTTTTTTGTACTCAATGGGCGTAATCTCGGTGACGTGCGATCGATTGATAAAACTTAAGACAATAAGGGCCACTAAGCAGACGATGAGGTTTAGAATAAGTAATTTGGTTTTCATTTTTATCCCCCAAACGATAACTTTTGGGAATCCGGACGATACAGTGTTGGACGTTTAATTAGTAATTTGTGTAATGGTGCTAAGCTGTTTTCCGTTTTTATACAGTCTGCACGAAATACTATTACTCCGATTGGCTAATTTGGATTTGGCTGATTGATAACTTTAAATCAGTGGCTTATAAACGGCTTAGCAGCGAATCATGTGTTCACTTTGATGGTGCTCAGAAATCAACATCGCATTGATGGTTAAAGTCTTAATCTACATAGTTTCAGACTACTATATTTGACATATAAAGAATATGGGTGCTAACCCTACTTATGGGTTACACATGTCGAGAAAGCAGAGTACAAGCAAGCTGAACCTGAATTGGCCTACAGTTTAGTGATGAAGGGTGGAGAGAGTCAATGTTAACATTTCTAAAATCGCCGATCAGGAAGATTACGTGTTAAAGTCATCGAATTCGGAACACTATTTTAAGATAGCAAAGCATGTGATTGAAGGATTAAACGGATTTGATCGTGCTAACATGGTTGAGGCCAAAGTGGAACCTCAGGGCGAGGCTGTAATTCCGTGCAACAGCGAGAAATAACCGTTACGGGCGGAATATTTGTAATATTGACTATCTAATGGTGAAGATTTAACGATTTCACTTTATGGCAGCAACCTATTCTAATATAAAATTCCCCGCATATGTTTTCAATCATGGAGATTAATGTATAGGTTAGTATGATCAAGCCGACAATTTCGAGTGATTCTTCCATTGTAGTGATCAGGTGATAGGTTAGATCTATCTTTCGATTTGACAATATAAGCGTTTCCAAGTATTCGCCTCCAATCATTTCGCAACCGATCGCACCCAAAATATATGTGGAGGCCGATAGGTTGAACCCAATTTTGGGTGTTTCACGCAAAATAGCTGGGTACAGAAAATATTTTTCTACTGATGCCGAACGCCATAGGGCACGTGGAGCGAGCGCGCTGCTAGCGCGGTTCCTCTAATTGCGGTTATACAAACAAAGAGCTTAAATTTACCCCTGCTTCAATTGGCAATGTGTTGGACAATGTGTTTGGAAATACAATACCAGACGTGCCGGGTTCGACCCAATCACATACTTCGGCTAGAACCCGTTCCAACGAAGTGCGGCCTTCGATATCGGTACCTTGTTGATCATAACGTGTGCTGCCCGCAGCACCGGTAATTTCACTGGTCGGAAACATTTCACCGTATACTCCGCCGCTTAGACCACGGCCGATCAATATAGAATAATTACCGACACCATGATCGGTCCCGTTGGTACCGTTTTCCCGCAGTTGGCGTCCAAAATCTGTATTGATCGAATAAACGACAGAATCGTTGGCGTTGATGGATTTCAACGCCTGGGTCAACGTGTCTAACCCCTTGCCGGTTCCAAAAATGTCTTCAATTCTTGATTCGAACCTGGTTTTCTCATCATTATGCGTGTCCCAGCCCGTATATTCAGCCGATAACACCCGCATGTTAAACAGGTCTGCTCCGACAAAACAGTCGTAGATATTACCCATCTGTCGGCCAAATTTACTGCTGAATAACGGATTGGTCGATTGCGCCGTATACAATGCTGCTAATGCAGGCAATTGTGTGGGCATATCGGTTGCCAAACGTAGGTTGAACGACGAACCAAATTGACGCAAAGAGGCTTCGTGCTGGAAAAATTTCCGAAACGGCCAGTTAGTGGGTTGCTTAGCTACATCTAGACGTCGTTCCGCATAGTATCCTTCCAATGCCCGTGCCAATACGGTTTTTTCAGAAGAAGCAATACTGTTTCCATTGGACAGTCCAAATTTCCGCGTATCCTTGGCATGTATGACTTTTGCGTTGCGATTTACAGTATCTATTCCGTTACAAAAAACTGAAATATCATCGGTAACCGCTACAACGTTCGCTCCGCCAATTGCTTGAGCAAGTCGGCCACCCCAACCATCCCGGTCAAAGACGAACTGGCTTGTGGCCGGGTCTCCGGTATTGACGATCAGTTGAGAATGATCGTGGCGCCGGTTGTTCGAACCCACTACGTTAGCCACAATGGATGCATTTCCTGCGATCAATTGGTCTTTAAGCCAGCCCGCATTTTTATGGATTCCAAATGAAACACCGTTGATGTTGACCGGCAGATAGAGGTTTGTCCAAACAGCGTTGTAGGTCGGAAATAATGTGGTGTTTGCGGTATTGTTCTGGTAAATACCTTTACGGGCCTCCCAATATTTAGTTGCGTAGACCGTACTGGGATCCGGCGCGAACAAAAAGCGCAAATCGGCACCGCCCAATAACATCAGATTAATCAATGTTCGGTTAAAGGGTAAACCGCCGCCGATAGCCGCGTTGGATAGTCCGGGCGTTAATCCGCTAGAAAGACCCAGAGCGGTTGAAGCGTAGACCGAGTTTTTTAGGAATTGTCTTCTTTTCATCGGTGCCTCCTAGTTATTTGATGGACATTTTTTCAGCAGTCGCGCTGCCGTCGCTGTTCTGGGTCCCGTTTAGCTCAACGGTTTGACCGTTAGCAATTTTTGGCCCTGCGGTGTCTTCAAATTTGATTGTTGTTGACGCGATAACATGTACTGTGATTCCGGAAACAGTGAACTGATTTCCCGATACGTTCGAGATCACACCCTTTAGCTCTATCCGCTGCCCGGTAGGCGCGGGCGGTGACGGTGCGCTAATATCTGCGCTGGTGATGTCGATATCAGTACCGCCATTGCCATCATCGACACTGAGGCTGACGCTGAATAGCCCTGCGGTTGCATAACTGTGGCTTGGATTAGGCAGCGTACTGGCGGTCCCATCACCAAAATCCCAGTTGTAGGTCAACGGGTCGTTGTCGGGATCGAATGATCCGGCGCTGCTAATCGCGATTGCGGCGCCCACTTGACCCGCGTAGGGGCCGTTTGCAATTGCAGACGGGTTGCTATTAGTCGGCGGCGGTGGGGGTGCGCTAATATCTGCGCTGGTGATGTCGATATCAGTACCGCCATTGCCATCATCGACACTGAGGCTGACGCTGAATAGCCCTGCGGTTGCATAACTGTGGCTTGGATTAGGCAGCGTACTGGCGGTCCCATCACCAAAATCCCAGTTGTAGGTCAACGGGTCGTTGTCGGGATCGAATGATCCGGCGCTGCTAATCGCGATTGCGGCGCCCACTTGACCCGCGTAGGGGCCGTTTGCAATTGCAGACGGGTTGCTATTAGTCGGCGGCGGTGGGGGTGCGCTAATATCTGCGCTGGTGATGTCGATATCAGTACCGCCATTGCCATCATCGACACTGAGGCTGACGCTGAATAGCCCTGCGGTTGCATAACTGTGGCTTGGATTAGGCAGCGTACTGGCGGTCCCATCACCAAAATCCCAGTTGTAGGTCAACGGGTCGTTGTCGGGATCGAATGATCCGGCGCTGCTAATCGCGATTGCGGCGCCCACTTGACCCGCGTAGGGGCCGTTTGCAATTGCAGACGGGTTGCTATTAGTCGGCGGCGGTGGGGGTGCGCTAATATCTGCGCTGGTGATGTCGATATCAGTACCGCCATTGCCATCATCGACACTGAGGCTGACGCTGAATAGCCCTGCGGTTGCATAACTGTGGCTTGGATTAGGCAGCGTACTGGCGGTCCCATCACCAAAATCCCAGTTGTAGGTCAATGGGTCGTTGTCGGGATCGAATGATCCGGCGTTGCTAAACGCGATTGCGGTGCCCACTTGACCCGCGTAGGGGCCGTTCGCGCTGGCGGTTGGCGCAGCGTTGGTCGGCGGAGTTGTTGTATTGCCCGCTGCAACAGAAATTTTGACAGCGGTCAGGCTGCCGTCGGTATTCGGTTGCGCTTTAAACTCGACGTCCTGGCCTACTTCAAATACTCCAGAAGTATTATTGTCGAAATTGACTACAGTTTCTGAACTGATCCACACCTGGAATCCATCTATCGTCAGTCGTTTACCGGTAACAAGCTGTATCGTACCTTTATGTTCGAGTTCTTGGGCGGCAGGATCAATAGTCGGCGCAAGATCGCCTTCCATTGCGAAGCTGAATGGTGTCATTGAAATAAAACTAACCGCCATGCCTATACGGCGGTTTGCCTCGCGTCGAACAGCAGTGGTTGGGTTATTCAAGTCAATTAGAGTTTGTTCATTCTGGAGAACGAGCGGAGCCAGGCTTGAATTTATATCATTGGCAGAATAGATCCTATTTGGATTGTTTGGGTCAGCTAAGTATGACAGATCAAAGCCGGTTGCCAGTAATGCTGTCACCTGCGCTCGTTCAAGCGTAGCGTAGTTTCTTAAACCGTCCCCGATAAAGCGTTTCCATAGCCATTCTCCGACTTGTCCAGCTTGGTAATTTCCATTTGAGTCTGGTGGAATTAAGCGCGTCCAATCTTTTAACCAGACTGACAACTGCGCTCCATTGTTGTCGTTGCAGACTTCGCGAGTTTTGATAAGCCAGAATGGGGAATTGACAGCAGCGTTGTACGCTTCCTTAAACAAATCGGGATTATTAGCCGCGTTAAGTGACGTTTGTCCGCCAAACACATCATGTTTGGGCTTGAATACATCAGCACTTGGGTTCGCCATAACAAACCGGGGACCGCTAGTATTTCCGTAGTGTTCCTCGTTATCAACGGTATTCAGGTTGTCTATGGTTATATTGCGGTGTGAAAGGCGGTGCGGTATTTAAACGTATCTGCGCTGTGGAATGCAGTTGAAATGGCATAATCTTGCAACAGGCGGAGGAAGTCATCAGGTTGACCTTCGATGGTATTCCATTCGGTATGAATCTGGTTTATTTTACCCGGCGACAGGTTGTCGTCGGCGAAATAGTTGATGATTGCTACGGGCAGATTGTCGCGGCTTTCCGGGTGCTGTCCTGCGATCGACGAAAGCGCATGTAATTTTGCTTGAGCTGTCGCACCTGAAATTAGCGTATGATAGATTTCGAGATCAAACGCTGGATGCCACGTTATATTTCTAATATTTCTCCCTGAATTATCGATGTGGTCGGAGAAATCGATAGGTGCAACCCACCAACCTGAGGCGAGGGTAGTTCCATAGGCGTTGGAAACCTTGTCGATCTGGGTCCCGGATAATAACCACGCGGTATGCTCGATCGTAGCATTTTTATGGTAAAGCGGGTCTTCAATGGCACCATTGATACGAAAGAACAATTGATGAAATTCCCGTGCGAAATCATCGTTACCAATAAATACACCGGTATTGTTGCGGTACTTATTCCGGCGGTGTCCATATTCTCGCGCGACGGCGGCAGAGCTCGCACCATTTGCAAGCACATAATAAAACGGTTGATGCGTCGCTAGATCATCTAGAGCCTGGGTGTAAAGATCGATGATTAACGGTGGTTCGGTATCATTAAGATTAACGGCCATGTGGTAGTTGGCCAGCCAAAATCCTACATTGTTCGCAAATGGATTCAATCCGCGCGTGTTGACCGCTGAAATCCAGGTGTTTTGTAGTCCCGCGTTATACAGAACCGTTTGCCCATCATTACGCACGATTGTGCGTTGGTAGTTTTGGCGTTTATCCGGACAGACTAGATTAGTTGCCTGATTTGACGACCAAGTATGCTTGCAGAGACCCAAGATCGGTGCCTTGCTGGACAGTTGTGTCTTGGGGGGGCGATAATTTGTTATTGATTGAGTCGAATGTCAGCATTTCCGCAATAGCTGTATTCGGCGGCATTCCAGCCCATATCAGTATTTGGCTGTCGCTGGCGAATCCTCCGTATGCAGATGTATGAAGTATGCGGCGGACTGCAGTTCCGTTCCAGTCGTTAGGAGACCGCGGTGTAAATCCAGCAGCGTGCGATCGGTTGATTAAACTTAAGACGATCAGAGCGATTAAGCAGACAAAGATATTTAGAACAAGTAATCTGGTTTTCATTTTTATCCCCCAAATGGATATTATTTGGGAATCCTCTCGGTACATTGTCGGGCGGTTCAGAAATCAAATTGCGCATTAAATCCAAATTACGCAATAAATTCGGCTCTTTGTAATAGAGCCATTCGCAATAAGCGCTAATCCATTCAGCGAATAATATGGGTTCTGGGTGACAACTCTGGTTTTATAGAGAGGTGGCTCACATTGTTGAGCTACATCCGGTTTAATAGAGCGGTGGCCCACATTGTTGAGCCACATCGGTTAAAGTGATTCGATTGTTCATGTGGATGCCGCCCCTAGGCCAACAACGAATTGCATGTACGGTTACAGCCATAATCTACCCACAGCTAGACTACAAGACCAGGCAAGTTAAAAATATGGGTGCAAACCCTACTTATGGGTTGAGGGTGTTGGAAAATTTATGTACCGGCAAATCTCGCTTTATCGGCCAAGTGTCAGAAAATTTTACAGTTGCAAATGCGAATATTACGGATCATCGAGTTGAAGCCCTGTGGTATAGATGACGTGAGAGACGGGGCTAAATGTGGCGATATTTTTAATCGCGAAAATATAAACTAAACAAGAATTCAAAAACGTGATGATATTCAGTGTCACGAAATTTTACATTCTAATGTTGTGCCGCCTTATTTCTTTCGTTGGTGACTGTTTATCTTATTAAATATTGGAAAGGCATAAATACTGCATTACCCGTGGCACCGATAAGGGGATTTGGTTCAGGATGTGGTTCATTCGAGTTTGGTATAGACGTTGAAATGATATTTCCGCTCGATGTTTTTGCCGCATGAATTTGACCGATATCGTTATATTAATAACAAATTGCGGACGATGGGATAAGCTTGATCCGTTTGTCATTTAAGTGTCGTTTAAATCTCAATATTGGTTAAGCATTCAATTTATTTGGATGTATTGAGAGAAATAATACATCCCTCAACGAACAGATGAGGTAGATAGTGTCAAAAAACATGTCGTCCGAGTTGGAGGTTGGTCCCAAACCTTATTTAAGGAACCGCGCTGCTGCAGGTGTGCGGTTTGGGCATGCCTGTCGTAAGATTGGCAGTCTATATGACACGCTGGGCCAAGCATTGGTTGACGGTCTAGTCGTATCGGACTGCAATCATTGCATTGTTTATGCGAACGCCAGGTTCTGCCAAGGCATTGGCTATTCTTTAGATGAAATTCAAGGTAGACCAGTTGCCGATCTATTGGACATCGCTAGCAAGCCCTTGCTAGCGAAGCAAATCGATAAAGCCTTAACGCCGGACTGTTTCAAAATTGATCTCAATTGGAATGGTAAAGAGGGTGATAAGGTTGCATCGCGGGTATCACCAGTTCTTATCGAATCTATCCAGTCGTCCGAGGTCATCTTTTTTGTCGTTAGATATTCTGGTGACCAATTTGAGCACGAACATTTACTGAACTCCCCGTCTGAGAGCGATACTATGAAACAGAGTTGTTTGCAGGCAAGTTTTATCGAGCAGGGTGGTAAAATTATCGCGTCAAACGGACCGATCGCTGAAATATTAGGTTCAGATACGGAGGGTCAGGGCAATGCGATATTATTGGCTCAGTTAATGGCAAAAACAAATGGACTTAACGAACCCTTGCGGTTGACTAAGAAGGACGGGAAAGATGGTTGGGTTCAGTTATCGTATAGCCAAATCGATTATGCCGGGAAGACTGCGTGTTTGGGGAATATTGTAGACGTGACTTCGCACCGGCAACTGCAGCACCGCGCACGCGAAGCTCAATTTAAACAAATTAGCTTGTTGGATAAACTGGATTCATCGCACGAAATTGAACGAAAACGGATTTCCAATGATCTGCACGATGGTGTGGGTCCCTACCTGACGGCGCTAAAGTTTCAACTAGAACGGCTTATTGATGATTCCACCAGTCATGATCGTTCGAGCGATCGCCTGGCTGAAATGGTCCCGATTATTCAGAGCGCGATCGAACAAATGCGGCGATGCATCATGGCATTGCGTCCGCCGTTGTTGGATGATCTGGGGCTGGTGGCAACATTGAAGAATGTCGCGCACGAATTTGAGTCGATGTATGCGATTCAAGTTGAAAGCAAATTTGATATCGATGAGCATTGGATGAACGATCAACTGAGTACGATTATATACCGGCTGGTTCAGGAATCGTTGAACAATATAGCAAAACACGCGCAGGCAGAGGGAACCGTTATCCTATTGGAGCAACGCGAGGGGAGTCTCCAGCTTTCGATAAAAGACAATGGCAAAGGATTTTCCTTAGCTGAGTATTATGGGAGGACACGGAGCACCAGCAGCAGCGGCTTGGGTTTGTACGTAATGAAGGAGCGAGTCGAATTGTCTGGTGGTTGTTTTTCCATCTCTTCTGAATCTGGATCGGGTACGATAATCTCGGCTATTTGGAACAATCTGGAGATGGCCACCGATGCTTGAGCAGTAACACAGATTATCGATTTTCTTACATAGTGGATGCGTTGCGCTCGCAACGCATTTGTCTGTTGCAATTCGACGCTCACCGTTTTTCAGACTTCCGTTTCAGGGGTTTCAGACGTTCATGTGTGTTTTCCCTTCATTCGAATGGCGATTCTTTCGTTATATCGGATTGTCTGAATTACTGCTCAATATTATCGTTAAATAATTTTGACGATGCTTGCAAAATATTGTTTTTTGGTCGATGGTCTTTTTAGCATGGACTAAAAATTGTTAAGTAATCTCTGTTAAATTCAACGATTCGGATATTCGGATATAAAGCAATAACCGTGCGGTTTATTGCTGTCTGGGATCGATTCGATGTGATGATATGAGCCGCGTTGGTTGGAATTGCTGATATTGTATTCATCCGCGGCTTACACAGAGTTTCCTCAATGGTTTAGGTCGACGGATGATATTTGTATTGTTGGCGGTGATTTGATGTTTTGCCGATAGCAACGTGTTTTGGAGCGGTTGTGGGTTCACTAGGACCATCTAGCACAATTGGGAAATCAAATGGTGAAAAAAGTTTGTGTATTAACTCTGTTTTGGATTCTGTGGCTGACGTTTTCAAATGCCGCGTTCGCTGAATTCGAGCAAGAAGCGTTGTTGTTTTTGGATGCTCAGGGTATGAATAAGTTACTCGGCCCAAATGATGATGTTCGGAGTCCCGACGGTATACTCGAAGCTGATATCGTTTACAGTTTGTCTTGGAACCGGTTTCGTTTTCTTGCAGAGTACCTGCTGTCAAACAAAGAGGCCGAAATGGAGAGGTTACAGATTGGCCTCCAGGTTCACGATGCGAGCCACATCTGGTTGGGACGATTTCACGTACCCAGCAATTATTGGACAAACGCGTTCCACCACGGAAAATACCTGCAAATCAGCATTTCTAACCCGGGTATCTTAGAGTTTGAGGACTTTGGCGGGGTTTTACCGACCCATTCGACTGGTTTATTGCTGGATGGTTCGTATGTATTTGATAGTGGATCGGGAGTAAGGTCGGCGTTTTCCGTGGGGACAGCCTCAGTTCTGGATAACAACTTTTTGGAATCGTTCGATGTCCTCGATCCTTCATCGGACCATAATCTAGCGGTTCATTTTAAATTTTCATACTTACCCGATTATTTTAAGGATAATCAGTTTGGGTTGGTCGCGCTGTATGCCGATGTGGACGCAGAAAATGCGTTTAGCCAGGGACTTCCGGTTTCGGGTATTGAGCTGATAAATGTTGGAGCCTTCTTCGACTGGCGAGTTGAAAAATGGCACGTATTTTCTGTGGTTTCGCACGTCATATCGCGTTTGAAAGTACAGAATTTCGCCGAGGATGATTCTTTTACCAGTGGGTTTGTCCAGATTGAACACGATCTCAACGATAGTTGGACATTTTATGGTCGCTTAGAAGGAAGCTTGTCGGCCGGTGATTCCAAGTATCTTCAACTGATACCCAGTTTTGTGAAATCGCGCCAATTGATCGGTGCAAGATTTGATTTTTGGGATCGTCAGGCGCTGACCTTGGAATTGGCCAACGTAGAGGCTGTGGATTCTAAGTTCGGCCAGATACGCTTTCAATGGAGCGCCGTATTTCCATGATTTTGCGGTGCGTTACGGCGCTCCTATTTAGTGCCCTTATCGGCACATGCGGTAATGTTTACGCTAAGCACAAAGTGGTCTTGGTGACGGACCGGAATTGCCCGCTTACACAACTTAGTTCACTGGATTTGCGCAAGATTTATTTCGGCTTTAGGGTAGAACAGGATAACAGGGTTTTAAGAGGAATTATAAATCGTGGCGACGATCAGCTTGAACAGATATTTCTACAATCCATCGTTGCGATGTCTAAAAAATCCTACATGCGGAGATCGCTTTGGCTCCGGCTTAATTATGGGAATCCAAAGCTTTTAGAGTTTTATCTCCCGCTAGAATTCACCGAGCAGGCGAAAAAGAGGTCTTGCAGCTTAACCTATATGTGGTTAGAAGATGTTCCGCATACGGGGGATTTGAAGGTATTGGATTTACTATGGCAAAGCGATTAAATACGCTTGCAGCCCGACTGATAATCGTTGTAGTCGTGGGACAAGCCGTTTTACTGCCGATGGTCTTTAGGGGCGTGCTTAATATTGTTGAGCAGAGCCAAACGGGAATGTTCATCGATCATGTCCGGGAATTTAGCCGTTTTCTAGCCGATAATTTTAAATATGACGGGGAGCTGGTTTCTCGCGACCGCGCTGTTGAATTACTGGATAGTGCGACCTTGTCGAGCAATTGTGTTTATGCGGAACTCTGGGAGGGACAAGAGCGACTTTATCAATCCGATTTAACATCCGGTAACCTAGTTTATAACGAAGACTTCGACTTTAACGGCAACGATGATAACGTTTATTATCTTGCTATTCCAGTTATGGTGCCGAATCGGAATATTACGCTTAAATTGGGTTTCGACGAACAATCGACGTTAGATCAAATTCAGCTCGCTTATCAACGGGCATTCTATATTTTTTCGTTGTACGTCCTGATTTCGTTCGTATTGGTTATTTGGTTAAGTATTCGCCTAACCCGGCCGTTACGGGCACTGCAGTTTGCCTCTCGAGAGATTGCTTCTGGACAGTTTGATAAGCGCCTGGATTCAGATAGCAAAATTGTCGAAATCGATGAGATGGCTAAGGACCTGGAGATTATGCGGCGGGAGCTTGTAGGGAAAACCGAACGCCTGCAGGCGGAGATTGAGCATCGAATGGATTTGGAGATGCGCCGGAAATTATTAGAAAAGCAACTTCTCCAATCTCAAAAATTGGAGATGATCGGAACGCTTGCCGGTGGAATGGCGCATGAGTTTAATAACATATTGGTACCGATCGTTTTATACACAGAGCTCGCCAAAGAAACGTTACCTGAGGACAGTAAAACAGCTGAGCAACTGAGCAGGGTTTTGCGTTCGGCTGATCGCGCTAAAGATTTGATTGGACAGATTTTAACCTTTAGCAGATATCGCACGGAAAAGAAGCTGGACCCTATGGATTTGAAGTCAGTTATCAACGAATCATTAGATATGTTGCGCGCTGTTTTACCTAGAACGATAGAGATATCGACCCATTTTGATTTCTGTGGATTGATCCTAGGTGATGCTGCTCAAATTCAACAATTGATCGTCAATTTATGCAACAATGCTGCCAAAGCTATAGGTGATGGAACGGGCAAGATTGCGCTAAGTTTGGTCGAAAATCGAATTCAAATAGTTGAATCTGACAATGCTGGCGATCGTTTGCCGTCGGCGTCTGTAAAATTAACCGTGGCGGATACTGGGCGGGGAATCGATTCCGATACGCTGGAACGTATATTTGAACCCTTCTACACGACAGCGGAAGTTGGGCAGGGTAGCGGATTGGGATTGGCTGTCGTGCACGGTATCGTAACCACCCATGATGGCGATATCAAAGTGACCAGCGAGGTGGGCTCTGGCACTATTGTCGAAGTCTATTTGCCAATTTGGCAACCGGAGAATAACCAAAATCGATTGCAACAAGGTGACTAAATGCGCTCAGTCTAGCAATGCAAATTAATGGAGAGAAAGAATGATTAATATTTTAGTTGTTGATGATGAGAACGATATTCGGGACGTGTTAAAAGAATTGCTCGAACGAGAAGGTTACGCTGTAAAGGTTGCAGCTGACGGAGTAGAAGCGATCACGATATTCCGGGAGTACAAACCCGACATTGTCGTGGTCGATATTGTAATGCCGGAGAAAGACGGAGTTGGTGTTATTAAAGAGATTCGAGACGAATCGATTAACGCGAAAATAGTAGCCATTTCAGGTGGCGGAAAATTGAATCCTGGAAGTTATAAACCGGAAGCCATTGCGACTACGGTCTATTTGGCGGCTGCCAATTCAGCCGGTGCCGATATTACGTTGACCAAACCATTCAATAAGGGTGATCTGCTGACCGCCATCAGAGAAATTAGTTGATGTTGCGCTTGATTATTTTTCGATTAAGCCATTCTCGATTGCGAATGTTGTTAATTCTACGGCACTGTGCATTCCTAGCTTTTTCATTAAATTCGCGCGATGTTTCTCAACGGTCTTCACGCTAATGCATAGGTATTCAGCAATTTTTTTATTGCTGTTTGCTTCTGCGATTAGCTTCAGGTGTTCGCGCTCTCGTTTAGTCAGTATGTCCCATGATTGTGTTTTATCGTCCGGTTTTTTGCCGTTAAGATAGCGCTTGACGATTTTGTCGGAAACTGCAGGACTGAGAAAAACTTGGTTCTTTAACACAGCATTTATTGCCAATTCTAGCTCTGAATAGTTGGCTTCCTTTAGGACATAGCCGTCCGCACCGGCTTCTAAGGCCGCGTGAATGTGTTCTTCGGTATTATGAAGTGTAAGAACGATTATTTTGATTTCCGGAAATCTCGATTTTAAGGATTTTATTGCGTCCAGACCGTTCATTTTCGGCATTGTCAAGTCTAATAGAACTAAGTCGGGCGGATTGCGTTTTACAGCATTGATAACTTGTAGCCCATCTTCGCCTTCAGAAACAACTTCAAACTGCGGACGGGACGATAGCAAGACTTTGATGCCTTCCCTAAATATAGCGTGGTTATCGCCAATACATATAGTGCATTTTTTATCCATTGCTATAAATCAACACCTGTTTTTTTTGGGAATTTTCGGATGAATGGGCATATTCGAATTGTAAGATTAAGTGTAGTGAATTCACTTGAGATTTAAAATACATGGTTACCCTACTATTCTATGGGTCTAGGTTAGCACAAATTCAGGACGGGAATCGATTTTCGTACTCGAAAGCAAGTCGTTGTTAACTGCATAGTTTGGTGGCGATCCATTTTAATCGGGAGTTATTTACTGCTCCCAAGAATGTCGTCCGATTTAAATCAACCTTAGTTTGTATACACACTGGTAGGTGATATGGAGTATGTGAAAATAAGTATTTTTCCTACTCTCACGATGGGTTTAAGGTAAGCGTCCGTCCGTACCATCTATAGAAATAGTTGTGAACTGATATTCTCCGT
>CAZUGA010000021.1:0-73473 GCA_964619885.1 uncultured Methylococcaceae bacterium | reverse complement strand
TAGCTATTCAAGCTACTAAGTCCACTCGCTTTGATGAGTTTTGCAAGTGGCTCTTTGTTACAAAGCAATATCAGGCGTGTTTGCACGAGCGAATTAATTAGCCGACGCTTTTAGAACATTGCGTCAATAACCCCAAGGTTGAAAAATGACCCAAGTCGTAATATTTGGTGCCGGCCCGGCCGGACTAGCTGCCGCACTCGAACTCGCCGAACAGGACGTTCAAGTGACTCTATTGGAAAAACAAGGATACGTAGGCGGTAATGCAGGGAGTTTTGAACTCGCTGACGTGCAAGTCGATTATGGCAGTCATCGACTGCATCCGGCTTCCGACCCAGACGTATTGTCGCGCTTAAAAGGTCTATTGGCAGAGGACTTATTGGACCGTCCGCGACACGGCAGAATACGCTTACTGGGGCGTTGGATTCATTTCCCGTTGAGACCGCTGGATTTATTATTCAGGCTACACCCGCGATTTGCGATAGGTGTAGGGCTAGACCTCGCAAAAAAACTAATACCAGGATCCAATTCCAATGGCGACGCAACCTTCGCCGAAATTCTGGAACACGGCCTGGGACGAACTATCTGTACTGAATTCTATTTTCCGTACGCGAGAAAAATTTGGGGATTGGAACCCAAAAAAATATCACCCATCCAGGCAAAAAAGCGGGTTTCGGCCAACTCGATTGGTAAAATGATTCTACGCTTACTCCCGCGCCGCAGAGCTACAGGCGCGGCAAATACGAAGGGCATCTTCTATTATCCGCGTCGTGGTTTTGGCCAAATCTCCAGTGCACTATGCGAGGCGGCCAAACAGGCCGGAGCAGATATCCGGCTCAACGTGACCATCAAACAAGTTGATTTGAGTGGCACCAAACCTAACATCGAATACGAGGAAAATGGCAAACAGGTATTGCTCCAAGCGGATCAGGTATATTCGACAATTCCAATTACGACCTTAAGCCGAATAATTTCGCCGCCTGCACCTACAGCCGTAGCAGATGCCGGAAAAAGTCTGGAATTCAGGGCCATGATGTTAATATATTTGGTACTCGAACAAGATCAATTCACCGAATTCGACGCCCATTATTTTCCAGAATTGGAATATCCATTCACCCGATTGTCGGAACCCAAGAATTATTCTGCGACGACCGATCCAGTAGGTCGAACCGTTTTGTGCGCCGAATTGCCGTGCGCCCAAACCGATGCAGTATGGACTGCATCCAATGAAGAACTCCGAGACTTAGTGACCGGAGGATTGGCTAAGGCAGGACTTCCAGTAAAATCAGAAATCAGTCAGGTTGAGGTCCGGAGGATCCCACACGCGTACCCGCTTTACCATATTGGCTATGAGCAACATTTCAAACGAATAGACGAGTGGTTAGAAACACTAGACGGCGTTTTGACCTTCGGCCGCCAGGGCCTTTATGCACATGACAATACCCATCATGCCATATATATGGCTCAAGCAGCTGCCCGATGCCTGAACGACGACGGTTCAATAAACAGCCAAAAATGGCGTGATGCGCGCAAAATATTTGAAACGCATACTGTCGAAGATTAAATACTACAGCAAGGATAAGCTAAAGCATTTATGAGCAAACCGGTTCATATATGGAAATTGTGGCCATTTGCCATGATTCTACTCATACCTGTACTACAGTGGGTACCATTCTGGTTTCCAGTCCCCAACAACGTCGTCATCGCTTCTGCCGCGGTCGGATACAGTACAAAGCACGCCTATATTTTCATCGTTTTATTCATCATTGGGTGCATTATTGTCGGCCGGCTAACGAATCTCAATAACCGAACACTCGACGGTTTTTCCAATGAATCGACTAAATCAAATGCATCTCAAAAGCCTGGTCAATCCCGCATAATATGGTTGGAAAGAAGCTTGGCTATCATCCTTCCGTGGATCATCTATTGTCCAATTTTTCTAGCTCGTTATGGACCCTTCGTAGAAGACAGCTACTTCTTGTCTCTACTCAACCGGATGCACAACGGACAAGTCCCGTACGCCGACTTCGAAACCTTATACAGTCCTTTGCTGGTATATCTTCCGTATTATTGGTCCCAACTAGTGGGACATTCAATGGTCGGATATTACGCCTATATCTGTCTACTGGAATCGGTTCAATATTTACTCATTGTCGTCCTGCTGCAAATTTACATTCCCAATGCAAAGCATAGGTTTTGGGCAATACTCTTGATTTCAGGAATGGTTTTCAATACCTTGCTTTCTCCCACTTGGAATGGCTTACGCCGACTATTTCCGGTATTGATACTGCTGTACGCATCGCAAGCTACCCAATCGACGAATAAGTCTTTAATCAGCGGTTTGTTACTCGGGTTGATGATGGCTTATTCCCATGATTATGGCGCGGCTTGTGCGATTGGTTTGGCTGGAGCCTATTTGGCAGCGTACGCAAATATGCGATCGCTGCCGATCTTGTTCAGATTGGCCATGATTGGCATTGTATCACTTGCCGTCTGGATTCTAACGACGTGGAGTATTCTGGGCACAGACACGGTCCGCTACTTCGAGCACAGTATCTATTCAATGAGCAGGTATAGCCAGGAAGGCGGTTTTCAATTCTACTGGACATTGAATTCACTGGCAGTATTCTCAATAATTATCGGAAGCGCGCTGCTGATTGGACAAGGTAGCCTACGAAAACAACATTTCTCGACAGCAGATTTATTCCTGATATCCGCGTTCGTGTATACGATTATTGCTCTGAAAAGCGGTATGAACCGTTGCGATATGTGGCATTTGGTTCCCCCCACGTTCGGACTGGTTTTGTGGTGGATACTTCCATTGGACAAATACCGGTTTTCCGCGCCTAAACCGATTAGAACGGCCATGGTAGGAATTATCGCAGTGATGTCCACAACCTACTTAATCGCTCTGGCACCAACCGGTCAGCATTACCTGACAGGTCTTTATAACGGCGCAAAAGACGTACTTTCGGGTCGAACACCTTCTTTTTCGTCAAATACACGGATTCCATCAATATTGGCTGAAAATAGCGACCCAGAACCAGCTCAAACCCAACTGGCAGAATATATTAATCGACCCGAATTACGTGTACGACCGGTATTTCTATACAGTCGACTCTGGGGTTTAGACAAAGCTATAGGTGTCGTGCCAGAAACCTACCCTACGGACGACTTTTTGCTTTCCGAATCCGCGGGTATAGAACTGGGTAAGTATGTGGCAGGACCCGCCAAACCATTAGTCGTGCTGGACCAACCACTATTTGATGCTATTTACCAAAACGCAACGCTGCCGGACAGTATGTCGAAACTGGAAGCTTCCGCTTACTTCGACCGAAGGAATAACAGCACGCTAATGAAGCAAATATTACGATTAACGTCGACAGTTCATTACGTTGCCGCACCAATCGAAAATATTGAAAAGGAAAAGCGATGGATCCGTACAGTCGGCGTGAAACTAAAAACATCCCATCGAAAAATCGCGCAATTCGGGCAGTATGTTGTACTCGAACCGATAAACAACAACGAGCATTACATTGAGGGCTCCTAAGTGACATATTCCGCGGAAAATTTACCCCCGGTAAACGGTAGTGCGATCCGGCGATTGATCATCGATCAATCAAAACGGGCCAATGTAGGTCATATTGGTTCATCGCTATCAATTGCCGATATTATTGCGGTACTTTACTCTCAGGTACTGCGCACAAACCATAACCTAATTAATGAGCGCGATAGGTTCGTTTTATCCAAAGGTCACGCAGCGCTGACCTTGTATTGCGCATTTTATCTGAAGGGCTGGATTACATCGGATCAACTCGACACCTATTGCGCTGACAATTCGTTGTTGGGAGTCCATCCAGAAACCAGCCTGAAATATATAGATTTTTCTACGGGATCGCTGGGGCAGGGTCTTTCTATGGGTACCGGCGCGGCATTGGCAGCGAAAATGCAAAAATCTGATCGTCGAACCTATGTGCTGTTAAGCGACGCCGAACTGAATGAAGGTTCCGTTTGGGAAGCATCCATGTTCGCTGCACACCATGGCTTGGATAACCTGGTCGCGATTGTTGATTGGAATGGTCAACAAGCGATGGGCAATACGGAAGAAATAATCAACAATGATCATATGGTCGACCGATGGCAAAACTTCGGCTGGAATTGTTGTGAAATAGATGGGCATGACGAATCGTTACTTTTACAGAATTTGATGGCCGAAAGCGTTGGTAAACCCTCGCTGATTCTGGCCAATACAACTTTTGGTAAGGGCGTATCTTATATGGAAAACCAATTGAAATGGCACTATTGGCCAATGTCCGATGAAGAATATCAAAAAGCAATCAATGAAATTGGGTGATCTGACATGAGAAAGGCTCTGGTAGAAACATTGCTCAGCCTTGCGAAACAGGACCCGAGGGTAGTTTTACTCACTGGGGATCTGGGTTATACGGTTATTGAACCTTTTCAAGAACAATATCCCGACCGCTTCTATAACATCGGCGTTGCCGAGCAGAATATGGTTGGAATAGCGACCGGATTGGCAGAAGCGGGCTATATTCCTTTTGTATACTCGATCGTAACTTTTGCAACGCTACGACCTTACGAATTTATACGCAATGGACCCATATTACACAACCTACCGGTAAGAATTGTAGGTGTTGGCGGGGGCTTGGAATACGGACCGGCGGGACCGACACACCATGGATTGGAAGACGTCGCGGTATTCCGGCACTATCCGAATATGGAAATATATACTCCAGCCGATGCCAAACAATTGAGGTCAACACTAAGTCAGTGCTGGGATCGACCTGGCCCGGCATACTATCGTGTCGGAAAATTTGAAAATTTCGAAGTACCTGGCTTGGACGGGAAATTCGAATTGGGAAAGATCAATACAGTAACCGAAGGGTCCGATGTTTTGTTATTGAGCATGGGCAGTATATCGACAGAAACCGTAGATACAGCGATCAAACTGACCGAAATGGGTATTAACGCTCAAGTATCGATAGTCAGCCAAATCAATCCTCTTCCAATAGATGCGTTACTCAATGAATTGAAGAAGTTTTCCTTGGTATGTACTGTCGAAGGTCACCTGGTGACCGGAGGCCTCGGCTCTGCGGTCGCAGAAGTCCTATCTGAATCTTCTTTAGCTTGCGTCCTTAAACGCTTCGGTATCCAGGACATGGGCACAGAAAGCACCGGGGGTTACGGGTATATGATTAATCGTTCAGGTTTAGACAGCGATTCTCTTTGCAAACAAATACACTCATGGTTGAGCCAGCACAAATGAGCACACCCGATATATCAATTATTCTCCCGGTATACAACCAAGCCGATCACATCGAATCTATCGTAAAATCGTATATCGAAGTACTACGCAAGATTCCTATTACTTTTGAAATAGATTTACTGGTCAACGGAAACAAAGACAATTCTGAAACGGTCTGTCAAAATCTAACCGAAGATTATCCGGAAGTTCGATGGTCCACCTCGTCGCCACCAGGTTGGGGGCGTGCCGTTCGTAACGGTATTGCCGAGGCGCGAGGCAAGTCAATCTGCTATACGAACTCGGCGAGAACCACCCCCCAAGAATTGCAATTATCGGTACTTTATTCGGTGGCAAACCCAGACACCATTATCAAAGCCAACCGCAAAATTCGCGAGAGCTTCGTCAGACGTCTTGGATCACTAATATACAATCTGCAATGCCGGGCGTTGTTCGACTTGTCATATTGGGATATCAACGGAACACCAAAAATCTTTCCCCGTCATTGCTCGACCCTACTCGAATTAAAATCAGACGACGATATGATCGATCTGGAATTCAACGTGGTTTGTAGAAAATTTGGCTATACGATTCTAGAACTCCCAATTTTCTCAGCCGTCCGGCACGGCGGAAAATCGACAACCAACTGGAAATCGGCATACAAAATGTATTGGGGTGCAGCGAACATGCGGCGAAATTGGATCAGCAAATTCCACGGAGACGGAAAACCCTAGGATGGAAGCATCCGAACTTTGGGAACAGCATAGCCAGGAAATGCGAGACCCGGCAGAAGCACTTTTTTCTATTCCTGCCTATAAACCCGAAATCGAAAAATTACTTTCTCACAGTGTAGAGGGTAATTTCATTCGATTATTGGGTGAGCTCGGCGTCACGTTGATCCTTACGCGCGAATACGAACATATCCTGATGGCGGTGGCTTCCGACGGCGATAAATTAAACATATCCTATTTGCCGATGCCTCACCCATCCGGCATCGCTTGGAGTCCTTCAACCAAGAAGATGTTCGTCGCGTCTACACGCAATCCTAATCAAATCGTCGAGTTTGGTTGCTGCGACGACTATATCGATAGAAAGGATATTGCGTCGAAGCAACGCCACGCAAATATCCTGAGTCCGATGCGAACGAGTATACTTCCAGGCAGCCTGTATATTCACGACTTGGCAATAATCAAGAATAAATTGTATGCGAACGCTGTTGGGCACAACGCGATCGTTGAATTGCCGCCTGGTGGAGGCTTCAAAAGGATTTGGTGGCCGAAATGCATCGATACCCCCGTCGGTCCCGATTTTGCACTAAACTACTTACAGCTTAACTCGATTTCCGGTGGATCTAGTTTAAATTCTTGTTTCTTTTCGGCTTCGGCAGAAAAAATTGGGCACCGCAGACCAGGGCACAAAAATTTCCCGGTTAAAGAACGCGGTGTACTCTTTTCCGCCAAAACACGGGAACCGATGGTCGGGGGATTGACTCGGCCACACTCAGCAAGAATGCACAACAAGGTCTTGTACGTGGACAACAGCGGCATGGGTGAACTCTGCGGGGTCAGCAATGGCAAGCTGTTTACAGCCTGTAATCTTCCCGGGTGGACCCGAGGTCTGTGCTTCAGCGGCAATATTGCAATAGTCGGAACCTCACGTGTAATTCCACGATTTAGCCAATACGCGCCGGGACTCGAAGTGGAAAAAAGTGTTTGTGGGATTCATTTGGTAAATCTTAATAACGGACAGATTGAAGGTGCCTTACGTTGGCCAAACGGAAATCAGATTTTTGCGATCGAAGCAATTCCTTCCAATCTTGTGGGCGGTTTACCTTACCCCTATAATCACCGACTTGCCAACTCTAGGCAAATAAAGGAGTTTTTCTATGCGTTCAACCCTAACCAACGGAACTAAAAATGGCCGATAATTTTAACTTTATTATGATAGGCGCCATGTATGAAAATGGCGGAAATACTACGCATCGTTTTCTCGATGGGCATCCACAAATGCGGGTTTATCCATTTGAATCGCAACCCGGCACCCGACTTGTAAACGACTATCTGAGCTCCACGTTTCCGGTAAAATATCGTTGGCCGGTTTTCGCGCTGGACGCAACCCCATACCAAGACTACAAGGCAATTATCGACGAAGAGGGTAAGGTCCGTTCCAGAACCCCTAATGTGAGTAAATTCCGTCATTGGGAATTTGATCTTTCGGATGACGAACGTTGCGACATTTATCAAGCAATGATCCAAGAGTCTGGTCGTAGCAGAGCCAACAATGTTGCCGCGTTTTACAAAGCTACATTCGAAGCTTGGAAAAATTTTAACCGCACCGACGAACAATCACATTACGTTGGCTACAGTCCGATTATCGGAATCGACGGTGACAAGATATTGGACGACCTTCCCAATGCCCATGTTCTACACATCGTACGGAATCCTTGGTCAGCCTATGCGGATACTAAAAAAAGACCCGTTCCCATGCCGCTGGCTGGCTACATGTTGGGTTGGACGTTGAATCAATATTACGCGCTCACATTCAAACAAAAGTATCCGGATAGATTCCATATCATTCGTACAGAAGATACCATGGCCAACCCGGAACGTGTGTTGGGTGATTTTTGCGATAAGATTGGATTGGATCGTTCACCGACATTGGGCCAAATTTCGTGGAATAGCGAACCACTAAAAGAAGTATTCCCTTGGGGTACCATTCGAATCCCTACGCCAGAGGCAAACCGAGATACCGCCAACGAATTGAACGATGCTGAAAAAGCAGAAATTCGTCAGTGGGCAGCTCCGTATCTAGATGCGTTGGATTACAAAAGTTTTCTGTAACAATCACAAATGAAACGCGCTTTGCTGACCGGTGCCTCCGGCTTTGTCGGGGCGAATCTGGCCAGGCGCTTGTTGAACGATGGTTATGAAGTACATAGTATACTTAGACCCGAACACAAGCCCTGGCGCATAGAGGATATTTCAAACGACCTTACAATCCACCGGGTCGACCTAAGCGACATAGATAAATTGGAATCGATAGTCCGTCTGGCTCGGCCGGATTATGTTTTCCATTTGGCTGCTTATGGCGCCTATTCTTATCAGGAAAATTTCCACGAGATAGCAAACACTAATATTTTTGGGACTTATAATCTACTTGAAGCTTGCCTCAAAACCGGTTTTGAAGTTTTCCTTAACGCAGGATCCTCATCCGAGTACGGATTTCAAGATCATGCACCGACCGAGGACGAACTTCCGCTTCCCAATAGCGCCTACTCGTGGTCAAAATTGTCAGCAGCACTCTGGTGTGGGTTAGCCGCACGATCGAATTCACAAAGAATTCACACACTCAGACTCTATTCGGTTTACGGGCCTTGGGAAGAACCAACCCGACTCGTGCCAACGCTTATCAGAAAGGGTATGGACGGCAAATTGCCACCTTTAGTCAATCCTGAAACGGCCCGAGATTATATCCATACCCAAGATGTCGAAGATGCATTTCTAAGCGTTGCGACGACCCAAGGATTACCATACGATGCGGTATATAACGTATGCACGGGTATAGAAACTAAGCTTAAGGATATTGTCGACATTACCCGAAAACTATTGTCGATCGGCCAAGAACCAGAATGGGGTTCCATGGAAAAAAGAAAATGGGACACCAACAAGTGGGTTGGCCAACCTAATCAACTCATCAATGCAACCAATTGGCGACCCAAAATGACTCTCGCGGATGGTCTGAAACAAACCGTTAAATGGTTAAGCACTCCCTCTAACCTCCAATACTATGAATAAGCTAAAAAACCTAAGCTGGTACGAAATCGCAGGTCTGGCAACCCTAACAATCGGTCTTTATTATCTGATACGCCGTAGCTTCGCTATTGGTGGCCATTTCGTTGAAGACACATTCATAACTTTCCGCTATGCACAACATTTAACCAATGGCGATGGATTGACCTGGAACATTGGTGAGCCTCCCGCTGAAGGTTTTACGTCTTTATTGCACATCATTTTACTTTCACTGGGAAAACTTCTAGGTATTCCGTTATCCACAAATGCTGTGTTGTTGAGCATCCTAGGCCTAGTTGTGGTTGTGATTTGTTTTATTTGGTTTCACAAACGATTCTTGGGGCAATTACCGGCACCAGCACTTGTCCTGTTAGGAATTTTTCTGCTTGACGGTAGAACTGCAATTCATATCACCGCGGGCATGGAAACCGTTGTATTTATGGCCTTGGTCGCACTATCACAACTAGCCACATGCCTTTTAATCGTCTCTCCATCAAAAAAAACAGCGATATCTTGGGCGGTAATTGGTCTGCTGTCCCTGTGGGCAAGACCCGATGCGTTTTTCTTTCTAATCGCCGAGTGCGGCATATTATTCGTTGTAGCTTTGCTGCAATATCGCCGGGGCGATACCATTCAGCTTATCAATACCGTTCTTGCCTACGCTGTTTTGCTAGCCATTGGATTGGTCTATTTCGCGTGGAAATACCAATATTACGGATACATCTTACCCAACACTTTTTATATAAAATCCGGCGATCTCGGACTTGCAGGCTTACATGATATAGTTGAATTTTTTAGACTATTTTTTAAATACACCGGCATACCCATTTTACTATTTTTGTACGCGACCGACTTTGAGAAATTAAAAATCTGGCTTTCAAAGCTCGAAAATAGACTGATACTCGCTATCGCCTTACTTCCATCATTAGTATTTTTGGCTTATTTCGCGACAACGATACATGAAGTTTGTTACGCCAACCGTTTTGAATATCCAGCATATTTCGGGCTGTTGCTGTTTGTTTCTATGATTCTATCCGCTGGGTTTTCTGCCGAGATATTGGAACACAGAGTTTCTTTTATTCCGGCAAAGATCGCAAAGGGCCTTTTTTGCGCGATGATAATCGTAGTGTTTGCAATCGAGACCAGGACCACCGCAATGTTCTTCCCTTGGTCCAAGATCATGAACGAACAGCACTATATGCCGATGGGATTCGCACTGCGAGAAACTGGCCTGAAGAATGACGCGACACTCATTTTTGACTCTGCGGGCGTGGTTTCTTTCTTTTCTGAATTTCGTCATATTGACCCGGTTGGCTTAACCGACAACTACTTGAGTGGCAGAGAGAAACTAACAGCAATGCAAAGGGAAGAATACCTTTGGAGCCAGCAGGCCGACGTTTACATAGGACCAACGCCCCCGGCAACCGACAACAGCAGCAGCTACCAGAACGACCCTAGATTGGACAGTCAATATGCGAAAACAATTTTGCTCGGACCGATTACCAGCGGCCCCTACAAGAGAAGTTACGGAAACCTAAGTAAACAGGAACGGTCCGAAGCCTTGCATTACCGCATGAGAGAATTACGCGACAACTGGAAATTGATACGCGAAATGCCATATCCCGTAGGTGACAATGGATTCACCCATTACATTTACGTTCGAAAAGATTCAAAGCACCACGAAAAGTTAGTCAGACATATCGCCGATATCGAATTATCCATTGCGCCTAAACTGCCTTAAAAAAGCCCGTTCTTAGCCCCATTTAACCGACTCGCGATAGGCGGTGCGACGAACGACCGCGGTTTAGGCCGAATCGACTATCAACTTGCTTTAGACGCTACCCATCAATTTGGTCTCAACAGACTTGCAACCGCACGTTAGATCATCTAAAGATTCGCTACGGACACCAAGTATCCCAAGCTTACCCCGAGCACAATCCCCGCGCATACTTCGATTGGCGAGTGTCCAACGCGTTCGCGCAACGGTGTTGGCGCATTTGAAGGATTTAATTTTTCGTTTAACGCATTAAGCCCCGCAGCATGTTTACCGACTTTCCTGCGCAAATCCATCGCGTCCATAATGACAATGAACGCCAAGGTCAGGCACGCCCCAAAAGCCGGTTCGCCGATTCCGTTTTCAAACCCTATATATGCCGGCATGGAAAAAACAATTGTAGTATGGTTGCTTGGTAATCCACCGTAGCCCACTTTTTTTAGCGCGTTCTTGCCAAACCGTACAAAATTGATTACGAATTTCAAGCACCCCGCAACAAACCAGGATAAAAACGGTAAAATAATATAATCGATATTCATCCCGCAGACTGTGGCCAAAGCACCCACAAGTTAACGCCGGTCCACAAAACTATAGTGGCTATTAGATGTAAGTCTGTTAACAAAACATTAGTGGGCGATTCGCCCGCCCCATCGGCATCCACAACATACCAATAACGAAATATCCCATATATGACAAACGGAACCGAGTAAACCAACGCAGGGTTTTCTGTCATCACAAAAAGACTATAAAACAGCAATGCCGCCGTAGCCGACATTTCCGCATATTTTTCGACTAATTCTGTCGTATAGTAGTCCAGAACTTTTCGAGAACCCTTTTTACCATAGATTAATTCTTGCTTACGCTTTATCGACGCCAAAAACAACGCTAAACATAGCGTTGTGATAAACATCCACCCCGATACGGGTACATCCAATACGGCAGCACCCGCATAAACGCGCAACACAAACCCGGACGCAATACAAAAAATATCGATAACCGGCAAATACTTTAATCTGAAGGTATAAAGGAGATTGATCACCAAATATAGAGCTAGAACACTGATGAGCTCTGTTTCAAATGAAAGGCCAACGACGAGGACAAGATAAACTAGAACCAATTGAATTTGCGCATGGCGTGACGTTATCCATCCAGCGGCCAGCGGTCTGGTTTTGCTCTTTGATGGATGGGCTCTATCCGCCTCAATATCGTTTATGTCATTTACGATGTATACACTGGACGCGGTAAGAGAAAATAGCAAAAAGGTGATGACGGTATTAAACACCGCGTCAACATCTAAAAACTTGCCGGTAAAAACCAAAGGGGCAAATACAAAAATATTCTTGATCCACTGATGTGTCCGCATCAGAAGAACAGACGCCACTATCGGATTAGACTTTGCGAGCTTGCTCATAAAACCCACGGTAGATACAAGGCAAACAGCATCCTCTTATGTTGCCCAGCAAACATTTCCCCTAGCACTATGTCCATTCAGTCTTTGTACACGTTGAGAAAAGCACCATTTCTATTAAATTTTCAGCCGCTCTGTTTTCGCTGTGCAGAAAGTATTTTTTGCCGAATTACCGTTCGCTTATGCGCTCAATGAGCTATAACTACTCTAGCGGCAACACTGTTTTTGGGCAAATTTATTAAACTGTTCAGTCTAGAGATAAAAATCTAAAAAATTCCGACGACTTTTGTGTTCGACAAGACTACCCTGATAGTTTTTTTCAGCTTACATTGAATTTTAGTCCAGCAAGCAATATTCCGTATCAAATTGCTTAATCAACTTTAAAAATAACATTTAATTCGCGTTCCAGCCAATTGTCGAAGTACTGATTGGTATCATAAAATCGATTAGCAAAAAAAGTTTTCTTGAAATGAAATGTGCATTCAATAGTTGCTTTATGGGTAATAAATCGATGACCCGATAAATCATTCGTTAGCATCAAAAACTAACCGGCTGTTAAAATTGATAAATTAGGCTGCAAGCACGCCCTATTGGATTCGATACACTATTCAGCGCAGAATCCAAACAATAACCAGGTCAAACTGTACCAATAAACATGGAAATAAGCGGTTGGGGTAAATCAAAGAAAATTGTTGCGGAAACAGAGTTATTGGAAAACTTTGATTTGCGGTCTCTCAGAGAGACGACAAAACGCCACGACACATTTATTGTGCGTGGCCTGGGACGAAGCTACGGTGACAGCTCGTTAGCTGACAGGGTGGTCCTGACGACAAATTACAACAGGATGCTGAACTTCGACCCATTGAACGGCATATTGCACTGTGAAGCGGGATGCAGTTTGGCAGAAATTATCCAGGTTTTCTTACCCCAAGGTTGGTTTCTACCAGTCGCACCGGGAACCAAGTATGTTTCAGTTGGCGGTGCGATTGCAAGCGATGTACACGGCAAAAACCACCACATAGCGGGTTCGTTTAGTGAACACCTACTAGGCTTTCGCTTGGTTACCGGAGATGGCGAACTCAGAACTTGCAGCAAAACCGAAACACCCGAACTATTCAATGCCACATGCGGAGGCATGGGGCTTACTGGCATCATCACTGATGCTACGATCAAACTAATCCCGGTTAAAAGTGCTTTAATCGACCAAACAATTATAAAAGCACAAAATTTAGGGGAACTGATTCAACTTTTTGAAAAACACGCGTCGGTCCAATATTCAGTCGCCTGGATAGATTGTTTGAAACGTGGGAATCAGCTCGGCCGCGGCTTGCTCATGCTGGGCCGCGAAAGCGATAAATCGGACTTAGCCTATACAGAACGTAAACCAATCGCAGTGCCATTCGGGCTACCGAGTTTTGCACTCAATCAAATTACAGTCAGTGTATTCAATGAATTTTATTTTCAAAAAGTAAAGCAACTCCACATCCAGTCGACAACCAACATCGATCCATTTTTTTACCCACTCGACAGTATTCGCAATTGGAATTTGATGTACGGCAAACCGGGATTTTATCAGTACCAGTTCGCCATTCCCAAGCGCGTAGGCTCAGAACCGCTGGTCAATATGTTAAGCGACATCGCCAGCTCCGGCCAAAGCTCATTTTTGGCTGTTTTAAAATATTTTGGTCCAAGCAATAACAATTATTTGTCGTTCCCTATGGAAGGATTAACCCTCGCGGTCGATTTTAAAGCGAACTCGGATTCGCGTAAGTTGATGGATAGGCTTGATCAAATAGTCGGTGAATGCGGCGGTCGAGTTTATCTCGCAAAAGATGCGAGGATGTCAGCCGAATCATTTCGAAAGTACTACCCAAACTGGGAAGCACTTGCTGAAATTCGGGAACAATACAAATCGAACTTATATTTTAATTCAGTACAGTCGAGGAGGCTGGGTATTTAAATGAAAAATGTACTTATAATCGGGGCAAATTCAGCGATAGCCAAATCGACGGCAAAGTTATACGCGGAAAATAAAGATAACTTATACCTATTCGCACAAAATCTGCAAAACCTGGAGAAAAATAAATCGGACCTGGAAATTCGAACCGGGTGCAACGTAGATATCCGCGGGTTAGATATTTACCAGCTTGCAAAACTAGAATCCGATCTCAACGAAATATTCCAACGACCCGGAGGGATCGATGACGCTCTTGTGTCGTACGGTAGCCTACCCGATCAAAACTCCTGCGAATTCAACAATGAAAAAATTGAAAAAGAATTGTACGTTAACGGTTTGAGCACTATTAAGATCTGTAACATCATCGCGAAACTCATGCTAAACCAAGGCCACGGAAAACTTGGGGTCGTCACATCTGTCGCCGCAGACCGGGGCAGAAAAAGCAATTACGTTTACGGGTCGGCCAAAGCGTTTATCGACACCTATCTTGAAGGACTGAGAGCAAGACTGGATAGCGATGGTGTCCGAGTAATTACGATAAAACCTGGATTCGTAGACACGCCCATGACCAAGGATTTTAAAAAAGGTTTCTTATGGGTAAGCCCTGATTACGTCGCCAAGAAAATCGTGCTGGCATTTGAGAAAAATAAAGATGTCGTTTATGTTCCATGGATCTGGTTTTTTATTATGCTGATAATAAAGAATATTCCGGCAATAATAATGAAAAAGCTGCCACTATAATTGTGCATAGCGTATAAAGGAAATGCTACATAGACAAAAAGGTATGGGACCAGCGATGCCGCCTAACGTTGGCAACTAGATTAATTGCCGTTATTTAATAACGGGCGATTTTTTATATCTTTTGTTAGACGGCCGAACAGATTTTTCACAGCCAACTACAATTAAATATTGACTTGTACAACTGATCATAAGAGAAAGAAGCTCCATAATTAACGCAATCATTAACGCGATGCCGCGGATGCTTACTTTGATACGTTGTTGAACCTATAATAAGATGCAGTTGCTCTAATTTTAATTATTTCATCGGAAAGGACAAAATTATGCTCATCTACCTCGCAGATCTTGGTCATAATCAAGTAACGGCGACATCGGATGTTTATCCTCTCGGCGTTGCTAATTTGGCAACCTATACCGATGCTTTCATTAAATCCAAAGAAAAATTAAATTTCACCATCTATCGCGAACCGGACGAACTGAGAATAGCGATCGATCGGCAAGCACCCGATGTCCTCGCATTGAGCAGCTATGCATGGAACCACTATTTAGCACTGGAATTTGCGCGCTATGCCAAAGCAAAAAATCCTCAGCTTTTAACATTGATGGGGGGACCCAATTTCCCGTTGACTGCGGTAGAGCAAGAAAGCTGGATGCGGGAAATGCCCAATATCGATATCGCTGTGCGTGGCCCCACCTACGAAGGAGAACGCGCATTTTTAAATATCATCCAACGCTATCTTGATGTCAATCAGTCCATCGAAGGAATGATGGAAGAAGCAGTACCAGGTAATTTTTGGATTGATAAAAAAACCGACGAATTCGTGCAAGGCGGCGTCATTCAACGCATTGTTGATCTGGACGAGATCCCCTCGCCCTATCTCGCTGGATATATGGATAAATTTATAAATACCGGTTATTTCGCGATGATGCAAATTGCCCGAGGTTGTCCATTCACCTGCCAATATTGTAATTCTGCGGTCAAAGATAATAACAAGATATTCAGACATTCCTACGAGAACATCAAAGCCGACTTGGACTATCTAGTCGAACGCATCAATCCGGATCAGCCTTTGTGCTTTGCCGACGATAACTTCGGGATGTACCGGCAAGACGAACCCATCGCCGATTATATCGGCGAGTTGATGGATAAAACGGGATGGCCTCGATATATCCGCACAACCACCGGAAAAAATCAGGCTGAACGCATTATTCGTGTGATGCGCAAAGTCCGGGGCGCACTTCCTATGACATCGGCGGTTCAGTCGCTTAACCCGGAAGTTTTAAAAAATATACAACGCGCGAACATCAGTTTGGAAACATTCGAACAGATCCAACAGGAAGTACAAAATCAAGGAATGCAAGCCTACGGTGAGTTAATTTTATGTATGCCTGGCGAAACCAAAGAATCGTTTATGAAGGCGGTAGACGATCTAATCGAAACCGGGGTAAAACGCGTATCGGCACACCAATTAATGCTATTGCACGGCGCACCGCTGAGTAATCCGGACAGCCGCCAAAAATTCGGTTTCAAAACCAAATTCCGCGTCGTTGCGAGGAATATCGGCAATTACACTGGCAGGGCCGTATTGGAAACCGAAGAAATGGTTGTCGAAACGCCAACTTTCAGCTTTCAGGAATATTTGGAATGCCGGGTATTTCATTTATTATTGACTATCTATTTTTACGAAGGCAATTTCGAAGAAGCCTTCGAATTTGCCCGCCAGGAAGGCGTTACACCCTTCGCCCTGATATCCAGAATGCAGCAAAACTTGGACAAAGCACCCCAAGAATTCGTAAAAATGATCGACGATTTTGTGCGCGAGAGCCAAGAAGAATTATTTGACGACCACAAATCCTGTGAAGCCTGGGCTATCGATAATTACGATGGATTAGTGGACGGCTCTGTCGGCGGAAACCTGCTCAGCAAGTATTCCATGATCGGTCGTTTTTATGTATTGCAGGAAGCATTGGATTTCCTCCAAAATTCGATCAGCGATCTAATCGACTCGGTGGAAAAAGGTCGGAAGCAAAATATGCTAACCACTATTATCGATTATTTCAGAAGTGTCATGCTGCATGTTCCATTTATCGAAACAATAGAGGAAACACCGTACTGGACAACCTACTATGACCTGGATGCATGGCGCGAAGAACATTACAAAAAACCCTTGCAGGAATTCGTTTACACCGCGCCACAAACCTTTGAAACAACCCTGGATTCGAATACTAAAAGTCTGATCGCGACCCGAATCGAAACCTTTGGCGAACATCCTTCGGGCCTGGGTAAATTTACCAGGACCATGTTCGCGCAAGATTTAAGAAGAAAAGTTGTCACACAACTTCAATAAATATAAGAATTTTTAATGGAGGGAAACATGGCGCCGGGACCTGATAAGTCGCCGACTTTATCGATGATCATGCCTTGTTACAACGAGGAAGACATCTTAGGTTATACCATTCCTAAGTTGGTAGATGAATTTACAAAATCCAACCACCCGTTAGAGCTTATTGTCGTCGACAATGGGTCGAGCGACAGGACCGGAACAATCATCCAAGAATTTGCAGAGAAATATCCTGCTATTGTTCACCATCGGGTCGATTTAAATGAAGGTTATGGAAAAGGGGTTTTGAGCGGTGCTAAGGTGGCTACCGGTCCATGGATCGGCATCATCCCCGCCGACGGGCAAGTTGATGCCGAAGATGTCGTTCGTCTTTACGAAGCCGTATTATCCACCGATGGAAACATTGTCGGAAAGGTGCGACGGAGATTTCGCATGGACGGATTGGTTAGAAAATTTGTTTCTTCCGGGTTCAATTTGTTTGTACGGCTACTATGGCCACAACTCGAATCTATCGACGTAAACGGCTCACCCAAAATGTTACCGGCTAAGTTATTTGAGTTGATGGAATTACAATCGAAAAATTGGTTATTGGATATGGAACTCATGATAAAAGCACATTATATGGGGGTTCACGTATTGGAATTTAACGTATTCGCCAGAATGCGTGGTAATGGTTTATCCCACGTGCGAGCGGCAACCTGTTGGGAATTTTTTAGGCACTTGCTCATATTCAGGTTTTCTCCATCGATGAACCGCTGGAAAAATATCGTCTTCGCCGACCACCTTTCACGTGACCGGGTGGATAACGCTTCGTAGTCGCCAAGCCCGCCCCGGAAACCAAATTCATTGCGGTATTTCAATTGCAAAAACTTCGCTCAACCGTTGAAGACTGAATAGGTTAATAATGGAAAATCCATCGCCCCCGCCAACACACGTACTTAGAAAAACATGCAGAGGTTGCGGCAACAACCAACTTAAAATGTTTCTGCCGTTGGGACCTACACCATTGGCAAATTCATTTTTGAAATCTGAAAACGATTTCTCAACCGAATTATCCTTTCCGCTGGATGTCTACTTTTGCGAATCCTGTTACTTGGTTCAAGTACTCGATGTAATCGATCCAGAGTTACTTTTTAGAGATTACATTTATGTCACGGGAACCTCGGATACCATCGCCATTCACAATAAGAGCTACGCCGAAACCGTAGTCAAATTCTTAGACCTCAAATCCAGAGACCTTGTGATTGAAGTTGCATCCAACGACGGTAGTTTATTGAGCTGCTTTAAAACCCACGGCGTAAAAACTTTGGGCATCGATCCGGCAATTAATATTGTCAAAAAAGCGCGTGCCAGGGGTATCGAATCGATCGCTGAATTTTTTAACTTGAAACTGGCAACAGATGTCCGGCGCAGCCACGGCGCTGCCAAAGCGATTATCGGCAACAACGTTTTAGCCCACGTCGACGAAACGCAAGATTTTCTTTCTGGCGCGCAACATCTTCTGACCGATGACGGAATGCTGATCGTCGAGGTTCCCTATTTGGGCGAACTGTTGGATCGATTTGAATACGATACGGTTTATCATGAGCACTTATGCTATTTTTCAATCAGCGCATTGATGCGATTGTTCGAAATTGCCAATTTAAGAATTATTCGTGTCGACCACGTCAGCGTTCACGGCGGCTCTATTAGAGTCTATGGAGGCAAGCAATCTAGTTTCCCAGATCATGCGCCAGACGTTACCGCGTTAGCCGAAAAAGAAAAATCTCAGGGTATGGTGGACCTGCCCAGTTATGTTGCGTTTAACGAAAAAGTTAAAGCCAATCGCGAGGCTATCGTTTCGTTACTTCGTGAACTTCGCGATAAAGGCCATACAGTGGTTGGCTACGGCGCGCCGGCCAAGGGTAATACATTATTAAATTACTGTAATATAGGTACCGACTTGTTGAAATATACGGTCGACAAAAATCAAATGAAAGTCGGGCTATATACGCCGGGGATGCATATCCCGGTACTACCTGCGTCAAAATTATTGGAGGATCAACCCGATTATGTAATGATTTTGGCTTGGAATTTCGCCGAAGAAATAATGCAACAGCAACAAGAATACAAGCGGCGCGGCGGAAAATTCATCATTCCAATCCCGCACCCCAAAATCGTTTAAGTCTATGAAGGTTGTCATTCTGGCAGGGGGACTGGGCACCCGCTTAGCTGAAGAAACTTCACTCCGGCCCAAACCAATGGTAGAGATCGGTGGGAAGCCGATTCTATGGCATATTATGAATATCTACGCGGCGCACGGATTCAATGAATTCATCGTGGCTTGCGGCTATAAAGGCGAATACATCAAAGAATATTTTCAGAATTTCTTTATACACGCCAACGATTACACCATTGATCTCAAGGATGGGTCCATGAGGATCATGAATACCAGCGATATAGATTGGAAAATCGCGGTAGTGGATACCGGTTTGAATACCATGACCGGCGGTCGCATACTTCGATTAAAAGACTGGATAGATGATCAACCGTTTATGGTGACCTATGGCGACGGTATCGGCAACGTAGACATCAAAGCCTTGGTCGCATTTCACGAATCACACGACAAACTCGCAACCGTCACAGCGGTTCGCCCTCCGGCAAGATTTGGCGGGTTATCGATGAACGACCAATTAGTCACCGATTTCGCCGAAAAACCACAAACTGGCGAGGGATGGATCAACGGTGGATTTTTCGTTTTCGCGGCCGATTTTCTAAATTACCTAAGCGACGACGATTCTGTACTGGAACGCGACCCACTGGAAACCTTAGTGAAACACGAGCAACTATGCGCCTTCCGGCACGATGGATTTTGGCAACCGATGGATACGTTGAGGGAAAAACAAATGCTCGAATCTTTGTGGCAAAGCGGAACCGCACCCTGGAAAACCTGGTAGAGGGCCAACGCTCGACCATTGCGGCACACTTCCATTAAACCATACCTGCTTGAATACTCATGAAAGTCAAAATGCACTCAAGCTTCTCATCTAAATAACTCGAGGGACTTCACGTGAATCAATTGGCGAAGACATTCAAAAACCGCCGCGTTCTAATAACAGGACACACTGGATTCAAAGGCTCATGGCTGGCTCTCTGGCTAAAGCAATTAGGCGCTGAGGTTATAGGTTTGAGCCTGCCGCAACCGCCAACCGTTCCAAACTGCTTCGATGTCATCGGCTTAGATAAACACCTGATCGATATTCGTGGCGATATACGTGACTACCAAAATGTTTACGACACTATAGAAACACACCAACCCGAAATTGTTTTTCATCTGGCTGCCCAACCGATCGTATTGACCTCGTACCAGGCGCCCAAAGAAACTTTTGATAGTAACGCTGCAGGAACAGTTAATGTGCTGGAAGCGCTAAGAAAATGCCGTTGCGCAAAAGCCATAATCAGCATAACAACGGACAAAGTCTACGAAAACCAGAAATGGCCTTGGGGCTACCGGGAAAACGATACACTTGGAGGTCGCGACCCCTACAGCGCCAGCAAAGCTATGGCGGAGATTGCAATCGCTTCGTATCGTCAATCGTTCTTTGCCGAAGCAACCGATGGGAATAACCCGACTCAGCTGTCCAGTACCCGTGCGGGCAACGTGATAGGCGGTGGTGACTTCGCCGATTTTAGATTAATTCCAGATTGCATGGCCGCATTGATGCGCGAAGAATCCATTATCGTGCGCAATCCCAATAGCGTACGCCCATGGCAACACGTCCTGGAGCCATTGAGTGGATATCTTTGGTTAGCCGTGAAAATGCTCGCCGCCAATGGTGACGAATTTTCCGGAGCGTGGAATTTCGGTCCACCGGAACGACACGGAGTGTCGACCCAATCTATCGTCGAAAAAGTCATTGATATTTGGGGAACGGGCGATTGGAGCCACCAGCAAGACCCGACAGCAAAGGTCGAAACAGCACAATTCACTATCAATTGGGACAAAGCTGCAAAATGCCTGAATTGGATACCGGTTTATAGTTGGGAGCAGGCATTGGAGCAAACAGTATCGTGGTTCAAGCATTACCAAACGGCTGTCGCCGGACCAGTCGTTTCCGATAAGACCATGTACGATATGAGTATGCAGCAAATACACCATTATTCGGAGACAGCGCATTCGATGGGCTTAGAATGGGCTCAATGAAAGAATCCAAAGTACTGCAATCGTGGACTGCGACCGTAGCAGCCTCGCTGCTGATTATTTGGGCATTTGTTGATCAACGATTTCGCGATGTCGAAGGTTTTCTGGACGGTGTTTTTATGTTTCCCGTTTCCATCGCGTTTGCTTGTGCTGTATTGGCATGGTCGGCCTCCAAATCTTGGCGTATCAGCGGTGCATGGATGGCCCTGGCGATCGCCGGACAAGCGGCTACGTTGCAACTCATAGATGCCGGGCCCCGACTACACTACCAACACCTAAAAACAGCCGACCTTTTTTCCGCCGCTAATATGCTGTTTCTTGGGTTTATAGCGATTCAGACGATATTTGTCGTTGCCGCGTCAATTCACTATAGACAACAATTTATAAAGCGCATTAGATCAAGTTTTGCCTGGTGGCAAATCGTGGGCATAAGTATTGCCTTGCTCGTATTCAGCTCGACACTGTCACCGACAATACCTGCGTACCTTAAAGAACTACTGATAGCGGGATTCATCCAGATTTTAAACCTGGTTAATGTTGTTCTGGTTGTTCATTCGCTGCCGACTACGACGATTCAAAAATTAAAACAAGAGTTTACCCAATGCTTCGGTAATATCGATTCTTCAGCACCTGCAGAACCTGGAAACATTGACCGTTATGCTCTGGCTCTATCCATCTTCGTAACCTTACTCGCTGCGACTCTAAATCTTTTGGCCTACGAAAATCACCCTCACATCGCCGATGAGGTGGTTTATTTATTCCACGCTAAATATTTTGCCCAAGGATTATTAACCTTGCCATTGCCACCCGTGTTGGAAGCATTCAACATGGATTTGATGATGTACCAGGACGATCGCTGGTATTGTCCGGTTGTACCCGGCTGGCCGGCCCTGTTGGCAATTGGGAGCTACTTTGGCGTGCCCTGGCTGGTCAACCCATTGCTGGCAGGCATATCGGTCATGCTCGCCTATATGGTTTTGCGGGAAATATTTAACAAGGGCTTGTCCCGCTTGATTTTGCTGTTGTTTGCGTTGTCGCCGTGGCAAATTTTTCTGGCGATGAGCTTCCTCACGCATACCGCATCATTAGTCACCTCATTGCTCGCCGCGCTCGCCGTCGCGCGTATGCGACGCTGCCAAAGTTTCGCCTGGGCACTGATCGGTGGGATTGCGCTCGGCGTCACCAGTTGGATCCGTCCGTTGGAAGGACTCGCCGTTGCTTTATTACTAGGTCTGTGGTGTTTTGGTATCAAAGGTTGGCCGGCACGATTTAAACTGGTTTCTCCGTTTGTTTTAATGTCGATGATCTTTGGCGCACTAATGTTGCCGTACAACAAATTACTAACCGGGAAATCGACCTATTTCCCGATCATGGCGTACACCGACAAATATTATGGCGAAGGCTCAAATTCATTGGGATTCGGCCCCGAAAAAGGCCTGGGCTGGGGCGCGTTTGACCCATTCCCCGGCCACGGCTTGCTAGACGTTCTGATCAACAATAATCTAAATTTATTCTCGGTCAATATAGAATTGTTTGGCTGGGCTACGGGATCGCTGTTTTTAGTCGTTGCGTTGATTTTATCGGGCCGGATGCGCAGACAGGACTATTGGATGCTATCCGTATTGGCAATGATCATTGGCCTGCATTGTTTGTATTGGTTTAGCGGCGGTCCCGATTTTGGCGCGCGCTATTGGTATCTGACGGTACTGCCATGGGTGGTACTTAGCGTGCGGGGACTATTGATTCTAGGGCCAAAATCACTGGCACTGGCAAAAAGCCAGACTCGATTGGTCAGTTTTGTTGTCGTCCTTAGCACAATGGCATCAATCAACTATATTCCATGGCGAGCGATCGACAAGTACCATAACTACCGCGATATGCGTAGCGATATTCGCCGCCTTGCCGCCCAACACAACTTCGATTCCGGCTTGATACTCATTCGAGGTGAGCGTGACCCAGGGTATATGTCGGCAGCCGTTTATAACGGCCTCGTCCCGCAGCCCGACGACCCAATTTATGCGTGGGACAAGAACCCGGAAACCCGTGCCCAGCTTCTGCAAGCCTTCCCCGATCGGGATTTCTGGCTGATAGATGCACCATCGTTAACCGGTAAGGGCTACGTCATTGTAAAAGGTCCGATTTCGCCCAAAGAAATGGCCAATATGATGATCGAGCATTAGCCGTACCAAATGTTCGATGGTATTGATATTAACCGATTTGTTATTGAGTAAAAACGTGGCCGGAAATCTAAATCAACAATCCACTTTTTCTAGCGAACTAATTTGGCTATATCCGACAATGGCTTTATCGGCTCAAGCTGCTCGAGTCAATTCCGCATTCGATGTGACCATGCGGCACCCTCGGTATCGGTACTTTCCGTCTCAAACCTGATTGTTTGAAACATCCTCGTTTTCTCCCTAGCTCAATTGTCCCAACGTTGGCCTGAGCCAGAAAGTAAGGCTCGAAGCCTTTAACATTTTTTAGCCTTATAGAGCCGAACTCGTTCGTTGCCGCATAGATAGGAACGCCGCTTTTGTGAATCAACTGGAGTGCCTTGTATGGGCATTCAAGAACAACACTCAAAATCTGGGTCAGTTCACTCTGAATTACCACAACAAGCCTGTCCCTTTTTGGCTTTGGTGCATTGACCTAAGTAGGTATTTTCTGACAGGTAAAATGCCCCGAATTTTTCATCGAAGTCTGAAGATACAGATTTTTCTGACAAACCAGTAGCGAAAATGTTTTCTTGAAGTGACTTGACTCTCTGGAAGCCTCCAACAAAGTCTGATGTCTTTCCTTTTGCTTCAAGCAAAGCTGTTACACGTTGAAAAAATGGGCATATTTTGAAACTAACTATCCTTATACTTGATTCCCCTCAGTCCGTTCTCCACCTTGAAATGTACCCATAACGTTTTGCAAACTTGCCGTTGACGGCAACGACTGGAGCGGTAGCAAAAGGAGGCGGTTGTCAACGGCCAGGTTGAGCAATTTGTTACGTGGCATACTGGCTATTTTCTAGCATTCTCCAATGGAATTCTGAGGAAGTCGGAGATTTCGTCAGCCAAGCCCGGCTCCAGATTGTATCGAAATAATTCACGATAACTTAGCTGCCGCGCCGTTTCCATTAATGCCAATTCCCGATAGATAAAATGAGGGTTGACCAACTCATTTCTGTCTCCTTGCGTATTCGCTCGATAGCTCGACCACCCATAATCTGCAGGATGCTCAACCATTCCCGCTCGAACGGGATTAAGTTCTATATACCGCTGGCAATCCAATAGGTAATTGTCTTCTTCAGCAATACAAGAGCGATACCTCCCTTCCCAGAGTGTGCCACTTCGGTGATAAACTAATTGGTCAAGTCTTTACTTATAGTATTATATTTCTGCGCTAAACCATTTACTTCTGCCATAGCGCGATTAAACCAAATCCCCCCACAAAGCCTGCACAACACCAACCGCCGTTAGCGCCGCCGTTTCGGTTCTTAGAATTCGCGGGCCCATCCTAACTGCCGAAAAACCAGCCTGCACCGCCAATTCCCGTTCGGCAGGGCTAAACCCGCCTTCTGGGCCGGATAAAATGCATATCTGAGGATCATCTGGGGTCAACTGTTTCAACGAGGTCTCTGCATCGGGATCCAAAAAGAGTTTGAAACCGGTGGAATCGCTCAACCAATCTGATATGGACTGGGGTTGGACTAGACTTGGCAATGTACTTCGTCCGCTCTGTTCGCATGCATGTTGGGCAATTTTTTGCCAATGTAGACGTTTTTGCTCGCTACGATCTTCGCTGCTGAACTTGACCACGCAGCGTTCGGTTATCAGCGGAATAATCTGATTAACCCCGAGTTCTACCGATTTTTGAATCGCCAGATCCATCCGTTCGCCGCGGGAAATACCCAGTGCCAGACTAATTTTAAGCGGAGATTCACAATTTCTCGCGTGCCCGTCTTGTATTTGAGCACAAACAGACTTACGGCTGACTAAAGACAATACCGTAGAATAATCAATACCGTTTCCGTTGAATAAAATCAACTTACTACCCTTGGACAGACGCAATACACTACGCACATAGTGCGCACTGGCCTCGTCCAATTCCAAATTAACCCCGGAATTTAGTTCTTCGGCAACATAGAGTCGAGATATCCGCACAAATTAGACACGCCCACTAGATTAGAATGGCAAAATCGCCGGTTTAGAGGGAAAAACGCTATAAATTTATAATCGTAAAATCCTTGACAGTACTGCTCAGTAGGACGCCTGTGCCTGCCTAATCAAGTCTGAGGTTCTGCCAGATTTTCAAAACCAATTTCGATTTATTCATCGTATAAAAATGTAACCCTGGCACCCCAGCGTCTAGTAGTCGTTGACATAATTCCGTGACCACATCCAAGGCGAAGTTCTGCACTGATTTCGTATCATCGGCAAAATACTCAAAACGCTTGCGCATCCAACGCGGAATCTCCGCACCACAGCCTTCGGAAAAACGCGAGATTTGGAAGAAATTGGAAATAGGCATAATGCCCGGAACGATCGGGATATCCAAACCCTTTTTCTCACAGGCATCGACAAATCTAAAGTAAGCATCGGCGTTATAAAAATACTGCGTCAGCGCGCCGTTGGCACCCGCATCGACCTTTCTTTTGAAATTGTTCAGATCAGCTTCCGCGTGCGAGGCCTGAGGGTGAACCTCCGGGTAGGCCGCTACTTCGATATTAAAATAGCTACCGGTTTCCTGACGAATAAACTCGACCAGTTCGTTCGCGTAGCGAAATTCGCCCGCTTCAACCATGCCCGATGGCAAGTCTCCACGCAATGCAACAATTCTGCGAATTCCATGCTGACGGTAATTCAGAATAATTTCTCGGACACTTTCGCGAGTTGAGCCTATGCACGACAAGTGTGGGGCCGTATCCACGCCGGTCAGCCTTTGAATATCTACGACTGTTTCTTCCGTCTTTTGCCGAGTCGACCCGCCCGCTCCAAAAGTTACTGAGAAAAACAACGGTTTCAACGCGCCCAGGTTTTCGGCGGTAGCACGCAACAATTGATCAGATTCTTTGGTCTTGGGTGGGAAAAACTCGAAGCTGTATTCCCGGTTGGGTTTGTTGTGCGAATCCATCTTTACGGGTCGAATGATGAGAAATTTTGAATAACGATTCTCAATCCCCGCAATAGATAAAAAATCGCGGGTTTTAAACCATCACCTGTACCGGATCAACGCCCGGCACGACGTGCGTGCTCATGCCGGGGAAACCCAAAAGTTTCCCCGGCCAAAGTATATGGGATTAGTAACGGTAATGATCCGCCTTGTAGGGGCCATCAACACTCACCCCGATATAATCGGCTTGCTCTTGAGTCAGTCGGGTAAGCTGTACCCCCAGCTTTTGCAAATGCAATGAAGCGACTTTTTCATCCAATTTTTTCGGAAGCACATAAACATCTTTGTTGTAATTTCCGGCATTATTCCACAATTCGATCTGTGCAAGCACCTGATTGGTAAAAGAATTAGACATGACGAAACTAGGGTGGCCTGTTGCGCAACCCAAATTAACCAAACGCCCTTCGGCCAAAACAATTATCCTTTTGCCATCTGGGAAGATCACATGGTCCACCTGCGGTTTAATGTTCTCCCATTCATACTGACGTAAGGATGCAATATCGATTTCCGAATCGAAATGACCAATATTACAGACGATAGCCTGATCCTTCATGGCCTTCATATGATCATGGCCAATGATGTGATAATTACCGGTGGCGGAAACAAAGATATCCGCTTCCGGGGCAGCTTGATCCAAAGTGACGATACGGTATCCTTCCATCGCCGCTTGCAACGCACAAATCGGATCGATTTCGGTAATCCATACCGTTGCACCCTGACCCCGTAACGATTGCGCACACCCTTTGCCAACGTCCCCGTATCCGCAAACGATGGCTATTTTACCGGCAATCATGACATCGGTGGCGCGCTTGATTCCGTCCAATAGAGATTCGCGGCAACCGTATAAATTATCAAACTTAGATTTGGTAACCGAATCATTGACGTTGAATGCTGGCGCCTTGAGTGTTCCCTTTTTGACCATCTCATAGAGTCTCAGTACGCCGGTCGTAGTTTCTTCGGACAAGCCCCTTACATCATTCATTAAATCCGGATATTTTTCGTGCATGACGATAGTCAGGTCACCGCCATCGTCCAGAATCATATTCGGCCGCCATCCGTCCGGCCCAAATATAGTCTGATCTATACACCACCAGGCCTCTTCTTCGGTTTCACCCTTCCAAGCAAATACCGGGACTCCAACCGCGGCCATTGCCGCTGCGGCGTGATCCTGCGTAGAGAAAATATTGCACGACGACCAACGAACTTCTGCGCCCAATTCGACCAGGGTTTCAATCAAAACCGCAGTCTGAATGGTCATATGAAGACAACCCGCAATACGCGCGCCTTTCAGCGGTTGTTCCGCTTTATATTCGCTACGAAGCGCCATCAATCCGGGCATTTCAGTTTCTGCAACCTTTATTTCTTTGCGGCCCCATTCGGCCAGCGAAATATCAGCAATTTTGTAATCCGGAGTTAGATTGGTAACGGGTTGGCTACTCATGGTGCGATCCTCGGGTTTTGAATTAATAAAAAGTCAGTCGATGGGTTTTAGGATGAAAGCCCAGCCGCATCCTTTAGCTGCTCGGCTTTATCGGTTTTCTCCCAAGAAAATGTGTCTTCGGTACGCCCGAAATGGCCGTACGATGCGGTTGTCTGGTATATCGGTTTCAATAAATCCAACATAGCGATCAAACCTTTGGGACGCATATCGAAATGTTCTCGAACGATTGCAATCAATCGATCCTCGTCGAGCTTACCGGAACCGAAGGTTTCGATACTGATAGAGGTCGGTTCGGCCACTCCGATCGCGTAGGAAACCTGTAGTTCGCAACGTTCGGCTAAGCCCGCCGCAACAATATTTTTGGCCACATAGCGGGCCATGTATGCGGCAGATCTATCGACTTTTGAAGGATCCTTTCCACTAAAAGCACCACCCCCATGCCGTGCCATCCCCCCATACGTATCTACAATGATCTTACGCCCTGTCAAGCCACAGTCACCGACCGGGCCACCAATAATAAATTGTCCTGTTGGATTGATTAGAAACTGAGTGTCACTGTGAATCCATTCGCTCGGCATTACCGGGAGAATAATTTCATCGATCACCGCCTCACGTAACTCCTTTTTGCCAATGTCCGGCGCGTGCTGGGTTGATAGCACAATTGCGTCAACCGCGACTGGCCGATCATCTTCGTACCTAAAGGTTACCTGGCTTTTGGCATCGGGACGCAACCAAGGCAAAATCTTGCTTTTTCGGACTTCGGCTTGACGTTGCACCAATCGATGCGAGTAGGTAATAGGCGCGGGCATCAATACATCGGTTTCGTTGCTCGCGTAGCCAAACATCAACCCTTGGTCACCCGCACCTTGTTCATGGTCTTCGCTGTCGTCTACACCCATCGCAATATCCGGAGATTGCTTGCCAATCGCGTTCATCACTGCGCAGCTTTGCCAATCAAAACCTATAGAAGGGTCATCATAGCCAATATCCTTGACAACATTACGCACCAGGTGTTCGGTATCGACCCAAGCATCCGTAGTTATTTCGCCTGCCAGAATAACCATTCCGGTTTTTACCATCGTTTCACAAGCCACGCGGGAATTAGGATCTTGCTCCAGCAATGCGTCTAATACCGCGTCAGAAACTTGATCACAAACTTTGTCGGGATGCCCCTCAGAAACTGATTCGGAGGTAAAAATAAAATTTTGACTCACTTTTGATTCCTTTTGCCGATAACTATGTCGTGCTTTACAGGGCATTGAAGCTCAGTAGACCTAACGCTAATCCGCATCGCCCGGTGAATTCCAAAACCATCAAGTGCCCGATCCAGCATGGTTACTTTATGGATACTATAAATTTGGATAACTAGCCAGTATATATTAGAACTATAATTAATCCTAACTCTGCGGCCTATTTGCTAGCAAAACTCTGTTGCAAGCCACAAACCTTAGTCATTATAAATAAACAGGCAGACAAATTAACCGACAGCGATTCTGAACCCGCTGAGAAGTTTTCCTTGACAAAAAGATATCGGCGGTTTATTCGGGTAAATTATTTACGAATTTCGCCAACATGCTCAAGAAACCAACCGTATGTCGTCGTTATCCCGCTATGCAAATCTATCGAGGGCTTCCAGCCTAGTGTTGAAAGCCTCGATACATCCAGTAGTTTCCGTGGCGTTCCATCCGGCTTGGACGTATCAAACTGCAACTGCCCCTGAAACCCTATGATGTCACGGGTCATCTCAGCCAGTTCTCTGATACTCACATCCCGCCCTACCCCTACGTTCACGATCTCATCACCGGAATAATTCTCGGTCAGAAATACCGTAGCGTCCGCCATATCATCAACATGCAAAAATTCACGCCGCGGCGTGCCGGTCCCCCAAATGCTGACTGACGCTTCATCGCATAGCTTGGCTTCATGGAATTTTCGGATCAATGCTGGCAGAACATGCGAATTCTCTAGATTAAAATTATCGCCCGGGCCATACAAATTGGTCGGCATCAACGCTATTGCGTCAAAATCGTATTGAATACGGTAAGCCTGGCACATCTTAATCCCAGCGATTTTCGCCACCGCGTACCATTCGTTCGACGGCTCCAGGGAACCACTCAGCAGGTAATCCTCTTTCATGGGTTGCGGCGCCAATTTGGGATAAATACAGGAAGAGCCCAAAAATACAAATTTCGAACACCCCGCATTATATGCGCAATCGATAAGGTTATTTTGTATCTGCAAATTATCGCGGATAAAATCAGCAGGATATTTGCTGTTGGCCAAAATCCCACCAACTTTTGCAGCCGCATCAATGACACAGTGTGGACGTTCTGTCTCGAATACCTGGCGCACCGCATGATAGTCGCCAAGATCCAATTCCTGACGATCCAGCTCGAGCAAATTTGTATAGCCTTTCTGGCGAAGACGACGCGAAATTGCCGAACCGACCAATCCCCGGTGGCCAGCGACGAATATTTTAGAGTCGATTGTCAAATTCTCAGACACAATCGAAACTCAACGCCTATTCGTGATAATCGAAGGTTTTAAAACCTTCCCGGCGGCATAAAGCATCTCTTTCAGCCAAATCCACATCTTCCCGAACCATCTCTGACACTAATTGCTGAAACGTAATCTTTGGCGACCAACCAAGCTGCCGTTTGGCCTTGCTTGGATCGCCGAGTAAGGTTTCCACCTCAGTGGGCCTAAAATAATTGGGATCAACCCGGACGATGCAACGACCCGATTGGTCGTAGCCCATTTCTTCTATTCCTTGACCTTCCCAACGCATTTCTATGTCAAGTTCTTTGGCAGCGGCCGTTACAAAATCACGAACCGAATATTGCTCGCCGGTGGCAATGACATAATCATCAGGCTCATCTTGTTGGAGCATCAACCACTGCATTTCCACATAATCTTTAGCATGTCCCCAGTCGCGCTTGGCATCTAGATTGCCCAAATATAAACATTCCTGCAGGTCTAATTTTATTCTAGCGATCGCTCGGGTGATTTTACGCGTGACAAAAGTTTCGCCACGCTTGGGTGATTCGTGGTTGAACAAAATTCCGTTACACCCGTAGAGGCCGTAAGCTTCGCGATAATTAACCGTAATCCAATAGGCGTAAAGTTTTGCTACCGCGTACGGAGAACGCGGATAAAATGGCGTTGTTTCGGTTTGCGGAATCTCTTGAACCATACCATATAACTCTGATGTCGACGCTTGATAAAACCGGGTATTATTTTCCAAATCCAATATACGAATCGCTTCCAATATTCTGAGTGTACCCAACGCATCCGTATCCGCCGTATATTCAGGTGCTTCGAACGAGACCGCAACGTGGCTTTGCGCCGCTAAATTATAAATTTCCTGAGGCTGAACTTGCTGAATAATTCTGATTAAATTACTAGAATCGGTCAGGTCTCCATAATGCAAAATAAAATCACGATCCGTGATATGCGGATCCTGGTAAAGATGGTCTATTCGATCTGTGTTGAAGGACGAGGCGCGCCGTTTTATTCCATGGACGTCATAGCCTTTTTCCAATAAAAACTCGGCCAAATAGGCCCCGTCTTGACCGGTAATACCGGTAATTAGCGCTGATTTTGCCATGTAAAACTAGACATTCATTTATTCAGTTGAATTTTTGTTAGTACACACCGGGGGTATACATACGGTTTAATAATCGATTGAGTCGGACTAGGCCTGATATTACTTTGGTTATTTGGTATAGAGCAAGTCATTCAATTGCAACTACCCATACACCTATCCTTGTGCTAAGTCTTATTTTTCCGTGCGACCGCCTTATATCCGATGTCGGTACGATAATAGGCTGAATCCCAATGGATTCGCTGCGTCAATCGATACGCAGCCTGTTGAGCTTGGCTGACGGATTCACCCAACGCACAAGCACACAAAACACGACCACCGGCGGTAATCGTTCGCCCCTCGACTAATTTAGTGCCAGCATGAAATATCTTAGTATCGGCTGACAAATCATCCTCTAACCCGCTAATGGTCTCGCCCGAGCTGTAACTGCCGGGATATCCGCCTGACGCCAGCACTACACCCAACGCAGATCTTGAGTCCCAAACAGTTTGCATGCCCGCTAAGCGCTGCTCCATTGCACTTAGGCATAAATCAACCAAGTCGCTATTCAGCCGCATCATTATCGGCTGCGTCTCGGGATCTCCTAATCTGCAATTGTACTCCAAGACCTTGGCACTACCGTCAGCAGCAATCATCAATCCAGCGTACAAAAAACCAGTATACGGAATACCTTCCTTTTTCATTCCCGCCAAAGTCGGTCCTACGACTTCATCCATAATACGCTGATTGATTTCCGGTGTTACAACGGGAGCCGGCGAATAAGCCCCCATACCACCGGTGTTGGGTCCGTTGTCGCCGTTGTCTCTAGGCTTATGATCTTGTGAGGTCGCCATCGGGATTGCGGTATTTCCGTCGGCAATCACAATGAAGCTGGCTTCCTCACCCTGCAGATATTCCTCAACTACGACTCTACAACCCGCTTCTCCAAAGCTATTACCGGAAAGCATGTCTTGAATACACAAGCATGCTTCATCTACCGTTTGAGCAATCACCACGCCTTTTCCGGCGGCCAACCCATCGGCCTTGATCACAATAGGCGCACCTTTTTCGCGTACATATTCGCACGCTTGGTCCGCATCAGTAAAAGTTCCAAATTGCGCGGTGGGTATCGCATGGCGCGTTAAGAAGTCCTTACAAAAGGTTTTTGAACCTTCCAATTGCGCCGCTTTGCGGCTGGGTCCGAAACAGGCCAACCCTTGGTCCCAAAAAATATCTACAATGCCCTGAACCAACGGGACTTCGGGTCCAACAATAGTAAGATCTATTGCTTTATTTTCAGCAAAGTCCAACAAAGCCGGGATATCTTCCGCTCCGATGGAAACGTTCTGAGTTTTGTTCTCGGTCGAGGTACCAGCGTTTCCTGGTGCGACAAACACCTGGTCAACCTGACTTGATTGAGCCACCTTCCAGGCCAACGCATGCTCTCGCCCACCGCCACCAACGATCAATACTTTCATCGGATGATTCTAATGGCGAAAATGTCTGATTCCGGTAAAAATCATCGCCATATCGTTCGAATCCGCAGCGGCGATAATTTCATCATCTCGCATTGAACCGCCTGGCTGAATGACCGCGGTTATCCCCGCCTCAGCCGCCGAATCGATCGCATCCCTAAACGGGAAAAAAGCATCCGACGCCATCACCGATCCCGCCACTTCCAAACCTTCATCTGAAGCTTTGATACCTGCTATTCTGGCTGAATATACGCGACTCATCTGTCCCGCGCCAATGCCAATCGTTTGAAGATCTTTGCAATAGACAATCGCGTTAGATTTGACAAATTTCACCACCTTCCAAGCAAACAGCAGGTCACGTATCTCATGCTCGCTGGGCGTTCGCTGCGATACAATTTTGATATCACTCTCAGTAACAATTGCGGAATCATTGTCTTGGACCAATAATCCGCCGGCAACGCGCTTAAAATCCCATGCCGAAGCGGCATTTTGTGGCCATTGGCCACACTCCAGTACCCGCACATTTTGCTTGTCCAACAGAATTTGTTTGGCCGTCGCATCAACCGACGGCGCGATAATGACCTCGACAAACTGACGGTCGATGATTGCCGTTGCGGTTTTTTCATCCAACGGCCGATTGAACGCAATAATACCGCCAAATGCCGAGGTTGGATCAGTTGCATAAGCGCTATCATAAGCCTCCAAAAGGCTATCGGCCAACGCTACACCGCATGGATTCGCGTGCTTGACGATCACACACGCAACTGCACCATCGAATGACTTTACACACTCCAACGCAGCATCGGTATCGGCAATATTATTGTAGGATAACGCTTTGCCTTGAATCTGCTTGGCGGTCGATATGCTGCCTACTGACGCGCTGGGGTCTACGTAAAAAGCAGCCTGCTGATGGGGGTTCTCACCATAGCGCATTGATTGGCTATGCTCAAATTGAAGATTTAGAGCAGGTGGGAATTGATCAGATTTAACCCGGCCCAGATATCCAGCGATCGCTGTATCGTATTGGGCGGTATGATCGAAGCATTTTACCGCAAGATTAAAGCGGGTATCCGAGCACAATCCGCCCTGATTGCTATCAAGCTCCGCCAGCAATCCCAGGTAATCCGAAGGATCGACGACAACAGCAACCGATTCATGGTTTTTCGCAGCAGCCCGGATCATTGTCGGCCCACCGATATCTATATTTTCAATCGCGGTTGTCAGGTCACACTCAGGATTGGCAACAGTTTCCCGAAACGGGTACAAATTAACCACCACCAGATCTATCGGCGAAATGCTGTGCTCTGTCATCACCGCCTCATCCACGCCACGACGCCCTAGTATTCCCCCATGAATTTTCGGATGCAGAGTTTTGACCCGCCCGCTCATCATCTCCGGAAAACCAGTATAATCAGAAACTTCAATCACCGGGATGCCACTATCTAGCAATCGTTTTGCGGTCCCACCGGTCGATAAAAGCTCTACACCCAACGCATTCAGCTTTTTACAAAAATCGACAATACCGGTTTTATCGGAAACGCTGACCAGCGCCCGGGTTATTTTTGAGTTCATAAGGAATCAAACAGCGAAAAGACGAAGGTATATCACAATCAGTGAAGCCGGTTTAAAATCATAGTTGCGCGCCATAGGGCTTATTCCAAACCGTATAAGTTCATCTTCTTGTGTAAGGTTGAACGGCTGATACCCAAAGCTTTGGATGCTTTAGTCTGGTTAAAGCCTACTTGTTTCAAAACTGTTTCTATCAGTGGTTTCTCAACTTCACTGATAAACATTGCATAAAGACCCGAGGCTGGATGTCCGTTAATCTGACTGAAATACTGCTCTACAGCATGACGCACGTGCTCGGAAAGCAAGCAATCGGGGTCTTTGATTTCCGGCATCTTTATGCTATTGGTGCTTGATGTTGTTGATTCGAGGTTCATGCTGCTAGGCCCATTTTTGTTTTATCTAACACAGATTCGACAAAATCTAATTGTTCTTCTGGCAATTCCTTCTGGTTTATAGATTTCAAAACCTCGGGGGCTACATCGCAGTTTTTTTTCAGATACCAACCAATATGTTTTCTGGCTATTCGAACGCCGGTATCCGATCCGTAGAACTCGTACAAACTTCGTAGATGAGTCTTAACAATATTCAAGAAACCCAGCGAATTGATTGGCGCAAGCGTTTGATTGCATTCCAAATAATGCAAAATTTCTTGAAATATCCACGGTCTCCCCTGTGCAGCCCGGCCTATCATGATAGCATCTGCGCCGGTGATTTGAAGCACTAATTTTGCTTTTTCAGGCGAATCAATATCGCCGTTTGCAATAACTGGAATTTGAACGCTTTGTTTTACCTGCGCTATCGTGCCAAATTCGGCTTCTCCGGAAAACCCACAAGCTCGAGTACGTCCATGTATGGTTAACGCTTGAATTCCTGAATTTTCGGCAATTTTGGCGATACGCAACGCATTTCGATGATCCTTATCCCAACCCGTGCGGATTTTTAATGTAACCGGAAGATCGACTGCGCTCACGACCGCTTCCAATATGTTCTGTACTAGACGCTCATCTCGCAACAGCGCTGACCCGGCTGCAGTTTTACAAACCTTTTTAGCCGGACAACCCATATTGATGTCGATAATCTGGGCACCTTTTTCGGCATTGTATTTGGCCGCTTCAGCCATTTGACCTGGTTCTGCCCCCAAAATCTGTATAGTTCTGGGTTCGGTTTCGCCAACATGGTCCGCTTTTAATAGGGTTCTCTTGTTTTTGCGCAGCATTGGATTGGCCGACACCATTTCCGACACGGCCAAGCCGGCCCCAAACTCCTTGCATAACTGCCGAAACGGGCGATCGGTCACGCCAGCCATCGGAGCAAGCACCAGGTTATTGGTTAAATTGTAGGGGCCAATTTTCATATCTCTTTGATTATTTATATCACTAGCGCAATGAATATCGTTACAATCTCAAAGCCAAAATATTTCGTTTTGAAATAGCGATGTTGACCAATCCATCACTATCGATTTGCGGACAAAAAGGGCAATGCCAACAATCTTGCAAAACCCAGGTTTTCCACTGAGCGCTCTTGTTTTATTCCGATTTCCATTTCATCGTGCCCCAAACGTGGCACCGGCTGATAAGTAGCAAAGATTCTATCCCACCAGCTCACCGAGAAACCATAATTACTGGTGGTTTCGACCGGATTCAATGAATGATGAATTCTATGCATATCCGGCGTTATCAAAATCATCCGCACGCGACTTTCCCAGGGCTGGGGAATCCTGACATTACCGTGATTAAAAATCGCGCAGGCATTTAACACAGCCTCAAAAATCAGCACAACAACCGGCGCCGCTCCCAGTAACAGGACCAATATCATTTTAAAGTACATAGACAATAATATTTCTACCGCATGAAATCTTACGGCTGTGGTCGAGTCAAAACCCAAGTCGCAATGATGAACTTTGTGCAAACGCCATAGCATCGGTACTCTATGAAAAATGATGTGCTGCAAATAGATCGCAACATCCAGCACGACCAAACAAATCAATGCGCTACACCATTTAGGCACCGATACCTGGTTGAATAAGCCCAAATCATGGGTTAACGCGTATTCTGCGCAAAAAAATGCACCCCCCCCGCTGAACAGACGCAGCGCTACAAAATTGGCCCCCATTAAACCCAGATTGATCGCAATACGCTCCGATTTGGTTTGTAGAAAATGCCTAAACGGATGCCTCCATTCCCATGCTAGCATCAGCAGCAATACCCCAAGAAAAATCCCAAAACGGACAAATAATCCAGTATCCATCACAAATCAAGTTAGTCAAAAATCATAACAAATTAGAGTCTAAACCCCAGACAGCTTCTTAGCTATCGATAATAAATACTCGCCAACTTATCCGCATCTACACCGACAAAGAAAAGGAATCGCAATACCCACATAAGCACGATTGTTCTTATTACGCCATTAGACTCCCACCGACGGCTGTCGCTAATAATTTTAGAAGCGATACACAGCGGCGAATCCCAACGCCTCAATTGGGTGCTCAATACGATATCTTCCATCAGCGGAATTTCAGGGTATCCACCAAGTTTGTGAAAAACGTCGCGATTGACAAAAATTGCCTGATCGCCGGTTGCGATGCCGGTTACACGGGAACGCAGATTCATGAAATATTCCACCACGCGAAATATAGAATAGTGGCCCGACAGACGCACATCAAACCTGCCCCACACCGGATGTTTTTGTATTGTTACTAATAACCGCGACTGGGCATCGTCCGACATTACCGTATCTGCATGCAAAAACAGCAGGTAGTCACCTGCCGCGATTTTGGCGCCGCAATTCATCTGCATTGCGCGGCCTGTCGCTGTCGATAACACGCGATCCGCTAATTCGGTCGCCAATGCAACAGTCCCGTCTTGACTTCCCCCATCAACGACAATTACTTCAGCACCGGATCGACGCAAAAGATCTATGCCATCGACTGCCTTGACCAAGGCCACAACTTCGTTCAACACCGGAATTATGATTGAAAGCCCCGGTTTCTTTTGATTGCTCAAAACCCTTATCCAAGAGTCTTACAGACTAGTGCCATACAGAGGGTCAATTTCACCAAAACAGTGCAAAATTACGCTCATACATCGAGCTTCTAAATAAATTTGAAACTATAACCGGCAATCTCGTTATCGGGATTGGCAATCTTTAGATTTATCTGAATAGGGCGGCCCACCGGCAATTGTTTGACCTTATTCAGATCATTAAGGTATTCCTGTGGACTGAATACCCGTTGCGCCAAGGGTTCCCCATTGAATTGGATCAATTTTAGAGCCATTCCCGGCAATGCGACAGGACGCGATCCATTGTTGATGATTAGCACCCGCAACTGCAAAGCTCCCCGACCTGCCGGTTCTAGTGCACGCTCGATCACCTCGATGTCCTCGGGATGTCTATATTTAGGCAGTTGACAACCCACCACGTGACAAATTTTCTCCAACGATGGTCGATATTCCTCATTCTGCGCCCATTTCGGAGATTGGAAAAATACCACCTGCCCTAATAGCAAAGACAACATGGAAACAGCAGCAAAACCCCAGATTAACCGTGGCTTTAAAGGTTCCGCGGATTCCGACCCATCAAAATTGGCTAATGCATCCGTCTCGGACGGTGGTGACACAGATTTTTCAACCGTCAGCGTTGGAATTCGGCGCAAATCTGACAGGTGGTACTCAAATGCCACATCGGCTAACGAACTGATCGCATCAAATACGCTATTGCAATGAGAGCATAAGACCTTTCCTTGACCCACGCGAACTTCATCTGTGGTGATTCGGTAAGCTGTTTTACAAATCGTACATTGCGTATACATTATTTTTTAATCGGTTTGGGCCTCAGGCTAGTAAATAATTTTCGTAGCTTGGCGATGTATCATTTTTCCGGTCGATTCAAGATGGCGATCTTTTTACACCACTCAGTCTAGCCCAACTATCCCTGCAATTTTGACTTTCAAAAGCAATATCATCAACATAGGCACTAACAACACTATCGATTTGATCTTCTAATATCCCGGAAAGGACTAGATGCCCATTAGGTCTAATCAATAACTTAATGTTCTGTGCCAAATCGCACAAAGGCTGCGCCAAAATATTAGCAACTACAATATCGACCTCAATAGCCGGCAATTCATCTGCGGCACAGATATGCACCCGCCCATCAACACCATTTTTTTGCGCGTTGGATTGCGTCGCAATCAGCGCCTGGTCTTCAATATCTACCGCGAAAACCTCGTCTGCACCGAGCAGTGCTGCAGCAATGGCCAATATGCCCGAGCCACAACCATAATCGATAATCTGCAATCCAGTTAAATCAGATTGCGCCAACCAATCCAAACACAATGCAGTAGTTGGGTGTGTTCCGGTACCGAACGCTAATCCTGGATCCAAAATCAGACAAGTATCAGCATCGTCGGGTGGCGCTTGCCCGGTAGGACTGACCCAAAGCCGCTCACCAAACTGCATGGGATGAAAATGTTCCAGCCAGACTCTTTCCCAAACCTTATCCGCCAGTATCTCGGATTGCCACCTAGTCAAATTGGCTCGGGGCACGTGCTCGGATACCGATCGCTTTATCGCATGAAGGTTCGTATCGGCATCAAACAAGGCGATAACTTTGGTATGCGACCAGAGCGGAGTGGTACCAGGGGGTGGCTCGTACAGATCTTCATTTGCAGCATCGCTAAAAGTAACCGAAAGTGCTCCCAAGTCGAATAATAATTGGGATAAAAAATGCGAAGAAAGCTCGTCTGTAACAACAGAGATCTGCTGCCAGCTTTGTTGTTTCGGAGACTCAGCATTATCGTATCCGGCCACAACTAAATCTCGACTACGCAATAACAGCCGCTGTTAAGGGTTTTATATACCCAATTTTTTCTCAAGATAATGGATATTCTGACCACCACTGATGAACGCCCCATCGTTGAGGATATCCTTGTGCAACGGAATATTCGTTTTAATCCCCGCGATCACCATTTCATTCAGTGCGGTTCGCAACCTTGCCAATGCACTATCCCGCGTGTCCCCATGTGCAATTAATTTCCCGATCATTGAATCATAATATGGCGGCACGGTATAGCCATTGTAAACGTGTGTTTCCACTCTTATTCCCGGACCTCCGGGCATGTGGAATTGTTCGATAACACCAGGGGATGGCATAAAGTTGTCTGGATCTTCGGCATTAAGTCGACACTCAACAGCATGTCCATTCAATTTTATTTCGCTTTGGCTCACCGACAAGGGCTCTCCCGCTGCGATACGAATCTGCTCTTTGACAATGTCAAAACTGCACACCATTTCGGTAACTGGATGTTCGACCTGAACCCGAGTATTCATCTCAATAAAATAAAATTCCTCATTTTCATACAGAAATTCGAAGGTCCCTGCCCCCAAATATCCGATTGATAAACAGGCATCCACACAGCGCTTTCCAATTCTATTACGTTGTTCTTCGTTAATACCCGGAGCTGGCGCCTCCTCGATAACCTTTTGATGCCTACGTTGCGTGGAGCAATCTCGCTCACCCAAATGAATTGCGTTTCCGTGCGCATCTGCCAACACTTGAAACTCAACGTGGCGGGGATTCTCTAAAAATTTCTCCATGTATACTGTTCCGTTACCAAACGCGGATAGGGCTTCCGATTTGGTCAAGGTCACGGCGTTCAGCATCGCTGCTTCAGTATGCACGGTTCTCATTCCCCGACCACCACCACCGCCGGCCGCTTTGATAATAACCGGATATCCAATTTCCCTTGCGAGTTTCAAAGTTTTAGCTTTATCTTCGTCCAACGGCTCCCCGCTCCCGGGAACGCACGGGATACCCGCTTCCTGCATGGCTTTCTTGGCGGAAATTTTATCCCCCATCAAACGGATCGTTTCAGCCCGCGGCCCAATAAACACAAACCCACTCTGGTGAACTTTTTCTGCAAAATCCGCGTTTTCTGACAGAAAGCCATAGCCTGGATGTATTGCCTCGGAATCTGTTACTTCGGCCGCGCTGATTATTGCCGGCATATTCAAGTAGCTGTCTTGCGAAGGCGCTGGTCCAATGCATACTGACTCATCTGCCAACAACACATGTTTGAGTTCGCGGTCCGCGTCTGAATGTACGGCAACCGCTTGTATTCCTAGTTCACGGCAGGCCCGAAGTATACGAAGAGCAATCTCCCCTCGATTGGCAATTACGATCTTATCAAGCATAACTAAAAGAGAATTGGGGTAACTGAAAACTTGTTAGCAAAAATACAACGGTGGTGTTATTCGATGACGAACAACGGCTGGTTGTATTCTACCGGTTGCGCATTTTCAACCAGAATCTTGGCCACTACTCCTGACTGATCAGATTCAATCTGGTTGAGAATCTTCATCGCTTCGATAATACAAAGCGTATCGCCGACGCTAACTTGCTGCCCCACCGAGACAAAATCTTTGGAGCCGGGAGATGGTCCCAAATAGAACGTACCGACCATCGGAGAATTTATAACATGACCGCCACCAATATCAGCATCCTCTTCGACCACTGGCGAAGCCGCAACAAAAGAATTCGTCGCGTCAACCGCTGGCACCGCCGCAGCAACGCTGGTCATAACCGGTGGTGGGGCGGCAGCATATCGATTGATTCGTACCGAGTCATCGCCTTCGTGGATTTCCAACTCGGCAATATCAGATTCTTCGATAATCTCTATAAGTTTTTTTATTTTTCGAATGTCCATAACTAATTATTCTCATCCAACTGCTTAAACGCAGCTCGCAACGCTAATTCGTAGCTCAGTGCGCCAAATCCACAGATAACGCCCTGCGCAATATCCGATAGATAGGAATGTTGACGAAATGCTTCTCTGGAATGTACGTTGGATAAATGTACTTCAATAAAAGGGATTTTAGTCGCAAGAAAAGCATCGCGGATGGCGATACTTGTATGGGTAAACGCTGCGGGATTGATCAAAATAAAATCAACCGCCAGTGAAAATGCCTGGTGGATCCGCTCGATAATTTCATGTTCAGCATTGTGCTGGGAAAATTGGATTTGATGTCCCGCCGCTTCCGCTACGGATTCCAAGTTCTGTTGAATATCAGCAAGTTTTTGATCTCCGTATATTGCTGGTTCGCGAACACCCAATAAATTCAGGTTTGGCCCATTTAACACAACTATACTTGCCATTCGGATAATGCCGATCAAACGCCCAACTCGGTTGTCGAAGCTTGTTGAAAGTTGCACCATTCTCCCTGATCACCGAAATTTTGTCCATATTGTTATTAGATCGTAAACGTTCGCGGCATGATACATGCCAGCTATAAGGTTTAGCGATATTTACAACCCATCAATTCAAACTGCTTAGAATAATTCAAAGTAACGGTGCTACCCATTTCTTAACTTGATCTGGCTCGAATACACCCGGCTGCATATGTACAATTCTGCCAGAACGGTCAAGAACCACAGAAAAGGGCACAACACCCATCGTATTACCAAATTCTGCCATCAATGACATGCCATTATCCGGGGCAATGAGCATCGGGTAGTTAACTGGAAATTGTTGCATAAACTCGCGAACAGGTTCCGCTTCTTCGATTGCAATACCGATAAACTGCAAACCCTTGGAGCCCAGCTCATCTTGAATTTTTGTGAAAGCAGGAATTTCTTCCCGGCACGGAGGACACCATGTTGCCCAAAAATTTATCACCAACACTTGGTCTTTCCAGGTATCTAGAGTTCTCTCCACACCCTCACTATCGGGCAGTGAAAATCGCGGCGCCGTACGCCTTTCATCGGGCGGCGGCAACTGATCCAGTTGGTAAGCGTAAACCCCTACACCCGCAGCCGTAAAACAGACCAGAACAAATAGAAATTTTTTAAACATTTGACGTAATTATTCGCTTTGATTCATTTCATCTAAAATACAGCGACACAAACAACCACACAGCTAAAATACCGCGCTTTTATCCGCCGGAATAATATGCATAAGATGTAACACAAAATCATCTGCGTCTTTATATCCTACAACACGGTAAGCTTCGCGCTCTAGTTTGTCGGGACCAAAAAACAATGTAGCCGGCGGGCCAATTAGACCAAAACGTGCCAATAATTTTTTGTCTTGTTGATTATCCTCGGTGACATCAGCCTGCAATAGCACCACATTACGCAAAGCTTGCTGAACGCGCTTATCGGAAAAAGTATAACGCTCCATCTCTTTACAGGAGATACACCAGTCTGCGTAATAATCCAGCATGACCCATTGTCCATTTTGGCTAGCCCTATCCAGATAAACATCCAATTCCGAACTCGATTTAACCGGCTCAAACGTCAAACCGTGCGCGCGTTCCATGCCGTCCCGCCCCACTAACTGCGTTAAGGGCTGCAATGGATCTTTACCGCCCGACGCGACTCCGACAACTAAAATTACGCCGTAAACCAACATGAAAATAGCGCAACCTTTCCATAGTCGTTGCCAACCGGATGCACCACTCGGCAACGGATCCAATGCGTGGAGGTATATCGCTGGAATGATCAACAATCCTGCCCACAACAACATCGTTACAGCCGCAGGAAGTATGCGTTCTAAGAACCATACGGCGACCCCGAGCAATAACACTCCAAAAACCGCTTTGGTCGCGTTCATCCACGAACCTGCTTTTGGCAATAATCTACCCGCCGAAGCGCCTATGATCAGCAACGGAAAACCCATGCCTAGGCCCATCGCAAATAAGGCTAATCCGCCCAGTACTGCATCACCAGATTGGCCTATATAGATCAACACGCCGATCAACGGAGCAGCAACACAGGGCCCCACTATCAACGCAGACAAAACCCCCATAATGAATGCGCCTATCAAGGTCCCGCCTTCCTGTCGGTTTTCCAACGCGGCGAGTCTGCTTTGAATCGACGTCGGCATTTGCAAGGTGTAAAAATCAAACATCGACAATGCCAATAATACAAACACCAAACTAAATGTAACGATGATCCAGGGTGACTGAAACAGAACTTGTAGATTACTGCCAAATAGACCCGCAAGGATACCAAACACGGTATAGGTTAGCGCGGCGGCCAATACATAACTCAATGACAGTAAAAATGCTCGACGCGTATTGATATTGCTTCCCTGCCCGATAATTAATCCAGACAATATCGGAATCATAGGCAAGACACAGGGGGTAAAAGCCAAAATCAAGCCAAAACCGAAAAAGCTAATTACCGTCAACCATAGAGCATCATGCTGCAATCCCAACGCAATCATACTTTGTTCGGATATGGGTTTGGCTTTAGTGGAAGCCAACTGCTTTTTTATCACACTGTTAGGGAGATCCAATTCCACTGATTTGGTTATCGGTGGATAACACACACCGCGTTCAGCGCAACCCTGATAATTGACCTGCAACGTTACCCGCATCGGACCCGGATCGCTGCGTAGCAATGGCAAATCAAAGTCTACCTCAGTGTAAAATATTTCAACATTGCCGAAAGCTTCGTCGTGGGTTGACTTTCCCCGAGGAATATTGGGTGTCCCTAGCTGGACTCCAGCACCGTCCAATAAAGAAAATCCGAACTTTTGCCGGTATAAATAATAACCATCCGCAATTTGCCAAGCGAGATGAACTGTATTTCCATCCTTCACATCCGCAATGAACCTAAATGCTTCATCCGCGGGCAACAATTCATCACCAAACAAATTTAAACCCAACCCCCCTATTGAGCCGGAACTATTTTTATTGAAAGATAGGGGTTCGGTAGCCAGAACAGAACTCACAGACGGCAACTGCACTATCAATTCTTTCTTTTCCGGAGGATAACAAACACCAATATCCGCACAACCCTGATACGCGACGCTAAGTGCTACTTGGGTTGCTGCACGGCTAACCCAATGAAAAGGTATACTGACGCTTATCTTTCCTCGCAATATCTCTACGTCGCCAAAATAATCGTCATGTTTAATTTTGCCGGGTGGAATGGCTGGCTCAGCCAAACTCAGATCCTGCGTCGTAGTACTAAATTTAAATTTATCGCGGTAAAGATAGTAACCGTCAGCAATGTCCCAAGATAATTTAATTGCGTTATCGGTTATTCCTTCGGATGAAAGCCTAAAAGCCTGATCAGGCGGCAATAGCTCAACATCGTCCTGCGCAGTTGCTACAGCGCAGCCGAAAAAAACTATTGCTAAAAAAAGAATTAATTTCGTAAGCCTAACCATTGATTGATCCAATCTAGATACCCCGGTTCTCCGTGTCGTATAGGGACAGCGATTATTTCGGGAAGTTCATAGGGGTGATTGTCCGTGATGTATCGCTCCAAAGACGAATAAACTGTAGTACTTGATTTAATCAACAACAGGCATTCTTGAGCGGTTTCTATATTACCCGCCCAAGGATAAATCGAAGTGATCTGCGGTATTATGTTGACGCAGGCGGCCAAATGGCTGGACACTAGACCTTTCGCAAGCGAATTGGCGACATTATTGTCTGGACAGGAACAAAGAATAAGAGAAAATTTTTCGGCCATTTTTTCACGTTGTATAACCCGGCGGCATTTCGCGAGCCGGACAGCAATAATTATGACACCCTATAGGCTCTGGATTGGAAAAGCTGCGTTGAACACAAAATGGAGATTCACGCTGAAAAATCCGACAATAATGACCAGTCACGAATCCACTTACGCTCGGCGCCTATTAAATAAACCAAATGACTCCGAAATTTTATGCGGGAGATCGTTGCGAAAGTTTAATCTTTGAGTCCATTCATCACTGGATTATCCAGCACAAGAAACAAATTACAAGGGTATATTATGTCTATATTTCAAATATTATTTATCTTTTTCCTATCCATCCCAATACTTGAAATTTATCTTCTTCTGAAAATTGGCGGCATCATCGGTATCTTTCCAACCGTAGTATTGGTAGTCGGAACAGCAGTCCTAGGCGCATCGATGCTGCGTAGCCAAGGATTTTCGACTATGCAACGACTGCAAAATGCTCTATCGAAGGGAGAGATCCCTGCGATGGAAATGATCGAAGGACCATTATTGCTGGTAGGCGGTGCATTGCTACTCACGCCGGGTTTTGTCACTGATGCACTGGGGTTTTTTTGCCTTATACCGCAGACCCGAAAATGGTTTGTTTCCTATTTGCTTGAGAAGCATTTAATTACTGCGGGAATGAACGTGGGAATGCAACGGAATAAAAACGATAGCACCAGCGGCAATACTATAGATGGTGATTATACGAAAGAAGACTAATCGATCCGCCAAACAAAATTGTTAGCAAATTTAAGCGCCGACAACTGTTGCTGGCAGAAACACGCAAAGATTGCATAGATAAAAAAATTAAGGATGAAATTTTATCAAATTGGTACGAATGCGCCCAATCGCCGATTCACGAGCTATACGCATAAAACCTTGCGCATTAGCTCAGTCTATACTTTGATGATAATTATTGGTAAGACGAAGGAAAAGACATGACGGGAATTCTCAACGAATTACACGATTTGTTATTCGAACAGATTGATCGACACAAAAATCTCCCCCTGTTGAAAGCTGCGATGGCATCCTGTGCGCTCGCGGCCGCATCAACCGAAAAAGTCAGGCTGTGCCAACGGGTTCGTGTCGATCAAATCCTGGAAACATTCGACAAATTAAAGGTGTTTGACGCACACGAAGGCGTCGAGTTGTTCAATCAATTTGTCGAAAAAATTAGAACCGATTGGGATTCGGGGCACAGTGAAGCGCTGAAAGCGGTAAAAGCGGTCGCTAAAAATAAAGAGACCGCAACGATGCTAGCCCAGTTTTGCCTGCTAGTCAGTCAAAGCAATGGTTCAATTAGCCCAACCGAAAGATTAGAAATCGAAAATTTGTGCCAATTGCTGGAAATTCAGCCGGAAAAGCTGGGATTGGATTGTGCTCAATCTAACGAACCATCAATTGAAACTTAACCGTGGAAATGTTCTGTACTTCGAAATATATTTAGACCTATTATACAAGCACGGCAAACCAAATCAGCTTGTACCGACCAAACTGACTTCAATCTAAATAATCAGAGCAAGGCTCATGAATCTTTCACAAATAAAAATTTACGGTGTGACGATCTTTCTTACAGTGTTGTTTAACGCTCCGGCAGTCGCGGCAGGCAACCAGAAAGCCGGCCAAACAAAATTCGAAACCTGCTCGGGATGCCATTCACGTCCGGGTTATTCAAACGTTTACCCAAGATACAATGTTCCCAAACTGGCTGGCCAGCACGCTGGCTATACTGTTTCCGCATTGAAAGCCTACGCAGGCAGCGATCGAGCCCATCCAGGCATGCAAGGCAATGCAGCGGGACTTAGCGCCGAAGATATGGACGATATTGCTGCTTATTTGGCAACCTTTGAATTAACCGACAATCAGGTCGAAGTCACAGGTAATATCGGCGCCGGAGAAAACAAAGCAGCAAGCTGCGTCGGTTGCCACGGCGAAGGCGGCAATAGTTCCGATGCAAATTACCCAAAGTTAGCGGGTCAATACGAAAGCTATCTGATTAAAGTCCTGCAAGACTATAAATCGGTGAAGCGAAGCAACCCTATGATGAACAGTATGGTTGGCGCACTTAGCGAACAGGACATTGCGGATATCGCCGCTTTCTATGCGAGTCAGACCAAAGGTTTGGGCGTGGTTGAGCGATAAAAACCACCGCGCTAATTATTACCAGCGAGACACCAGCATAAACTAAGGAAGTGCCGCCAAAATCGATCGCTGTAAGCGATTAATTTTGTAAGAATCACGCCAACCGCGCTTTGCGCGCTGCATGCCGCGACTAGTCAGCGACCGACTTATTCAGTGTGTCCCTAAAGTTGTTTAAATTGCACCGCCAAATGCCAGGAAACCCCGGACCACACGCCCTTGAAGTCGGATTCGGACGCCGTGACTTCACGGGCCAACTGCGGTTGATCAAAACCAAACCATCCCGGTTGAGTCGATATAGGGTTCATTGGCCGTAGCTTGGCGGGTGCCTCGTAAGAATCAAGATCCTGCCAAATCATCTGTCTAACCCTAAAATTGCTCAGCACAATGTGTAATTCGTCACCATCGACATAAACTCCGCCTGAACTAATCTGCTCGACCTGCGATGAAACATCCTTCGTTTTAATAAATGTAACAATTTCCTGGATTTTAGCTTGGCTCAACCCATCCGCCAAGAAAATTCCCAACAATTCTGCGTCAACATTATTAAAAACTCGCCGGCGGTTAGATTTGCCCGACGTCTGATCCTTAGATAAAAATTCCGGTAAATTCCCGTCTTCAATATACAAACCTTCCAATACGCCTACCAACTGCTCTTGTGTGATATCCGAAGGATGCGAATAACCTTTACCAGCGTTGGCGTCGGGCACTATTTGCAGGCGGATCGTCCATTCTTTATTTTCGTGTATTTTTGCGGTTAAAACCGGGCCCGTGCTACAAGCTGTCAATATTGCCGACATGCACATTATTGTGGCCAGCATTAACCAATTTAAGCGAGAAGATAGATTCAATGTTAATCCAGAATTAATTCAAAACCACCTATGCCACGGGCAAAGTCCCATGCATTTATAGGCGATATATTATATAGGAATTCTCAAAGTGAACGTTATGCAACCGTTAAATCATTCAAACAGTGACGACCCCATTCCTGAGTGCAACCGACACGGCACCGATCAACCTAAAGTACGAATTCGATAAATTTCCGAATGACATCCCGTTCGGCGAATTTGGTATCGCAAAACCTCGAACCGAATTTACAACGGTCCCGCTACTGAACCAGCGGAACCGTTGACCAAATTGGGATCCTTTACCAAGTTGCTATCCTAAGCTACCCAGCTCCAAGTGTGCGCTCGTGCTTAGAAGGAAACGTCCCATTGAAATCTAACCCTTTCATCACTGACCCGTTGATTGACCAAGCGATCTTTTAAAGTCAGGTAAGAAAAGTCTAGAGTTAACTTGTTATTATGACCGGCGAAGAACCAATTCAGGGCCGTGGTAAACTCCTGACGTGTATTGGTCACAGAAATATCGTTACCATTTGGCTCGTCCACAAACGCGTACCTAAACGCAAGTTCCAACGGCGCAGGAACAATCGAGACCAGATTGTGGAAAAAATAACCGGCTTGCGCGTACGAACCAGTCATATGCGTTCTGGTATTGTTCACGCGGTCAACAATCGTCTTCCAATGAAATTCCTCTTGCAGCGAAAACCCGCGCCACTTAAATGCGGCACCCTGCTGCATTTGCTCGACTTTAAACTGGCGGTTACCCGCCGTCGCTGGGCTAGCGAAACCACTCAAATTGCCGCATCCGCTGGATGACCAACGGGTACAAGGCCCTATCACACTGGCCGCCGCGAAAGACAGGCTGCCCGCCGGTTTTTCATGGTATTTGGTATCCGATTGCTTCCATTTCAGATCACGACCGAGGAAGTTCCACTGAAAACGACCCATCCACATCATATCGTCCGTGGGGTTGTTTACACTTCGACCTTTACCATTGAAGACACCTGCATAATATCTGAAATCCGCGTAGGTCCCCGGCAATACGCGACCCATCAGCAACGCGCCGACTTGACGGTCTACCGTAAATTGACGATTAACGATCGAACGCTCAACAAATTGTTGTCTACCCGATGAATCGACACGTTCACGGTTATAATTGATCTTCCATTGTCCAACCCGCAGTGCGGCCCATTTATACTTGTCTAGCGTAATCCTCCAATCGATCAAACGTGAACTCGACGCGGTTGAACTATCATCAACATCACGGCTCGGTTGAAGATCCACCTCAAAATAGTATTTGATCCAAGGTCTATATCCGTGCCCCCCGATTTTCATACGCACTCGTCGTAACTCGAAGTTACTTGACTCATTTGCATTAAATTGCGAAATCGTTCGTGGATCGCCGTTAAACGGATAGCTATAACGCATTTGTGCACGCCATTGCAGATTGGTTGCCCAATTTCCGTCGCGGGTTTCCAGGCGGAACCCTTTTTTTCCCCAACTGGCTTTGACCGGGAAATCTGATTCTAATTTTTCTGCGACCTTGGCATCTACTTCTTGCTCAACCTCGGCCTGTATACGTTGTTCTTCTTTTGCGCTATTCACCGCTTCTTCTGCCTTGATTTGCTGTAATTCTTCCCTGGTGATTACGCCTTTTTCTATTAGTAATTCTTCCAGTGTTGCCGCCATCGACACAGACGGTAGGCTGGAAAAAACAAAAACCAGCATCGACGCAAATATGACGCCTCGCTCAAAGATTTTACTTTGCATCTACGAATTCCCCCTTAAGAAATTGTCTAACAATCAAAAGTTAGGGGATTTTGTATTAGCTGTATGACAATAACATGACAGTAATATGACATTTGTGTGACAAACCTGTCGAACGCGCCATCAGTAGACTCAACCAATCCCAGGATCATATTCGGAGGCCCGTCGGTATAACGACGAGCCCTTGTATAACCTCTCCTCAAATATATGCAAATAAGAATCATTTGCATTACGTCTCATGTGTGTAATAATATTCTCCACAACATCATTAAAATTAAAATAACATCCCAACCTGAAACCAAGAGGAAGGTATAATGCAATTTTTGAAATGGGCCGCGATTGCGACAAGCATTATTTGGGCAACTGCCAACAATGCCGCCGAGCAACCCAAAACCGTCGAGGACCTGTGGAAGATCATTCAAAGCCAACAGCAGCAAATTGACCGATTGAATGACAAGCTAGCCGCCAAAGAAAAAACATCCGATCAGGGAGAAACGCAGCCCACCGCGACCGCAAACGACGAAGTCAAAGAGGTTTCGCGCAAGACAGATATACTCAGCGAGGAAGTCGAAAAGCTCCGCACTGCTTTGGTAATCCCTGAAGAAAAAGAGCTCAAGAGCGCGTACGGTCTCGGACCGGCCGCTTCAAAGGTTTATCAGGTTGATCAAGGTTTATCGATTGGAGGTTACGGCGAAGCGTATTACCAAAACATCGTCAGCGACAAGGGTACAACGCAGGATAATGCTGATTTTTTACGCGCGGTGTTTTATTTCGGCTACAAATTTAACGATAACATCATATTGAATACCGAACTGGAATTCGAACACGCGTCGACCGGTAAAAACGGATCAGTTTCAGTAGAATTCGCCACATTGGATTTCCTGATGGATCCACTCGCAAATGCCCGTGCTGGTCTGGTTTTGTTGCCAATGGGTTTCATCAACTTAATTCACGAACCACCATTTTTTTATGGCAATCTTAGACCCGAAGTTGAGAGACGCATCATCCCCACCACGTGGCGCGAAATTGGTGTCGGGCTATTTGGCGAATTGCTACCCGGCTTAACCTATACAACCTATGGCGTCAATGGACTGGACGCCACAGGATTCAGGTCTTCGGGTATCCGTGGCGGGCGCCAAAGCGGTAGCCAGGTCATCGCCGAAGATCTCGCCTGGGTTGCCCGCATGGACTATACCCCGCCAAACCATCCAAGCCTACTTGTCGGCGGCTCGGCCTATTTGGGTAATTCCGGACAAAATCAGGTTTTCGCCGGTAGAAAAGTCGATGCATTCACGCAACTTTACGAAGCACATATCCAATGGAAATATAGAGGTTGGAAATTCCGTACGTTGGGTGCCTGGGGACACATAGATGATGCCGGAACGCTTAGCGCAGCCGCAGGCCAAACCATCGGTAAATCTAACTACGGCTGGTATACCGAAATTGGCTATAATATACTCCCGCTGTTTTTACCGGAAACCACGCATTACCTGGCACCTTTTTTCCGCTATGAACAATTAGACCCGGTCGCGAGTGTACCGAACGGATTTGCGGACGTACCCAATTTGGATCGTGAGATTTTTCAGTTTGGTCTGGAATATAAACCTATTCCAAATATCGTGATAAAAGCGGATTACCGCAATTTTAGTGCGAAGCAAGGCTCGGTTCCGGATGAATTTAACCTGGGTATCGGCTATGTGTTCTAAAGATACACTTAGCCAATATAATTATTAACCATTGGCGGACTTCCGTTTGAACCGACTATATCTAAAGACGTCTAGGGTGACTGTGAAAACTATCAAATTAAAACTTTGTACATTTAGCCTCCTGGCATTGATGCTGGCTGCCGGAAACACGATAGGCAAAATCTATTACAGCAAAAGCGAGGCAATGGAACTTGCTTTCGGTAAAGACGCGACAGTCGAAATGTTACCGCTATTTTTTACCGACGAACAAATGCGCAAAACAGAGGGATTGGCGCGGGTTAAATTGGATTCAGCGTTGTTTACTTTTTACGTTGGTAAACGGGAAGAAGAAATCATCGGCTATGCAGCAATAGAAACCCACACGGTTAGAACCAAGCCTGAAACACTGCTTATCGTTTTAACGCCAGAAGGTGAACCCAGGGATATTCATGTTTTGGCATTCCATGAACCCCCCGAATATCAACCACCAAGCGAATGGTTCGCGCAACTATACCATCGGGTTTTGGAAGAGCTGGATTTCAATACTGGTGTTCAAGGGATTACCGGCGCAACGCTAAGTACGCAAGGCGCATTGGGCAGCCTGCGCAAAGTCATCGCAGTACACCGCATGAATCTGGCAAATCGCGAGAAACACCCTGATTTGGTAAAAAGGTAAATGCTCTATGCACCCAAACCGCGCAATACTCTATATGGTATATCGGTGTGAAATGTTCAATACCGAGTAGGGGAACCAACCCAACATCGATTGAATCATCCCCAATCGCAAGACCCAAACAACCGAGAAATTATTCAGAACGATTAAGCTTAGCCAATGAGATTCTTTGTTACCGGTGAACAGAACCGACAACTGCTGATGAATGCGCTAATATTGATGTTCTTGGGCTATATTACGTTACTCTGGCTCACAAACGGCATGTTATATTTCCACAAAATGGGATTAACACCCGCCTCTGTCGTGGCTTATTATCTGGGATCTGAGCAGGATTTCAGTCAACCCAAAAGCTACCAAAGCCTTCTGGAAACCGCGCACTTTCATTTGTTTGCAATAGGGATATTGGTTTTGACGCTTACCCATTTAATGTTGATGACCGATTTGCCGGTCCAACTTAAGATTTGGCTGAGTGGCTTGACCTACTTGAGCGCGCTTACCAATGAAGCCGCTGGATGGTTGGTACGGTTTGTCGACCCGGCATTCGCCTACGTCAAAATAGGGGCGTTTTTGCTATTGGAGATTTCGTTGGCTGCATTGGTCATCGTAGTCAGTGGTTCGCTTATCGCTTCCAGGCGCCGAAGCCAGTCCAAGTAAAACCAACGACACTATTAGCTAAATCGCGGACTGCCCGTATGCACAAAAAAGGCGGTCTAAAGCCGCCTTTTTTGTGCTGATAAAACCTTCCTAAAACTGAACAATTGCATCCGTGGAAATCAAAATCTGATTTTTCCGTCCGCCACCGTCAAACGCGGGCGCCGCGGTAGAAAAATCGTATCGCACTTCTGGACGAATCTTAAGCCAGGGAAGCGGCGACCAATTTACCCCACCGGTAAAAGCAAAATAGCTGTTGCTGCCAAATCCGACCCGAACACCGTCTTCATCACGAAACCATTCGATACGTCCACCAACACCCAAGGTATCGTTGATATCATAAGTCAAATAGTTGTTAAGTCCATACCATTTGGCTTGTTGAGTTCCACCAACAGCATTGTTCTCAATTCCAAAATCGTGCTGAAATACCCAGTGCAGATTCTCTGTAAAATCATGTCCTAACACAATGCTGTAAAGGGTTCGGTTATGCCGATTGGCTTGAGATGCATCACCCGAACTCAATGAAATCGCTAACCAAGTACCACCGTCGTCGGACGAGACATTCACGCCACCGAGAAAATTTGGAGGATCCTGGAAAAATGCATCCCATCCAGATGTAACACCACCGGTAACACTCACGTTATCGTTGATCGTATAGGTCAGCAATGCCCCGGTATGGGTAAACGGCTCGCCATATTGCATGGTATAGGCATGCGAGAAAAAGAAGTTGTCAGGTGCGGTGACCACTTCATAACCTATGATCGTATAAAAATGACCGACTCTTAACTTTAAGCCATTACCAATTGGCGCAAACACATCAATGTAAGCCTGGGGAACCGCCAATTTATAAAATGGCGCGTTGAGCGCATTCTCGTCCAACCAATTTTTAGCTTGGGTAAAACGCGAATCCGTACCGTATAGAAAATCAGCTCGGAATCCTACATCCCACGCGTCGCCGTCTTCGTTTACCGCTCGTTCAGCATACAACCAAAGTTCGTTCATGGTGACACGATTAGTACGGTCATCAAAGGTCACCGGACCATTAAAACCGTCTGCCGAACCCCGAGGGTTTCCACCGATACCGCCTTCGATCCAACCATCCAACCGGATACCCAGACTCTCCATAAAATCCGTTTTATTTAAATTGTATCCGGAAAGATCTTCGACAATCCCTTTGGGTTCATCTTCGGCCAATGCCGATATTGCAAAGAATAAACCGCCGATCAAGACCAGCAGCTTAGTCCGAAATATTTGATTAATTAACATGCGCCCCCCTTTTCTGAAGCATTAAACCAATTGAATATGTCACGTCGCCCTAACGAATCCGTCGACATAAATAGAATGTAGCATCTATACAACAAAAATACTAACTTCATAAACACCCGTTTTATATAATCTTTTGTAAAAATATGATGAATCACACAGCTCAAAAGTAGTTTTTAAACGACCACGTTAGAATATTGTTCATTTTGCGCAACACATTATTGCTAAGGCAATATTCATACCTATTCTAAAAATGCTTTTAAACAAAGGTTTTAGCAGCATTCCTCGAATAAACATCAATATATTTGCACCAAACTAGACCGTAGCGCCCGCAATTCAGCACAATATTGGTGCATTTTTAGCTTGCGCATTCCCCCAACCTTAAGGGTCTACATTCAAAGCCAAAACCAATCACTACAACAGCGTTGCAATTTGTACCTCAAATATTTTGCTGCAATGCAGTATAATGTTTGGTTTTATTTCCTAAATGCTTAAGGACCTGTGTATGAAAAACCATAGTCACATAGTTTTGGGCCTCATCGTTCTGTTCGCACCACTGGTCGCATTCGGGTCTGAATCTAGCGGCGCAAAATTGAATCTCAGCGATCATCCCGCCGGGATCATCGCCTTGATCATATTTGCATTGGCCTACCTACTGGTTATTTTTGAAGAACAGCTCCATTTACACAAATCCAAACCGGTTCTTCTCGCAGCGGGCCTAATTTGGATAACCATCGCGGTGGTGTATAAATCCCACGGTTATGACGAAACGGTGGAAGTCGCACTACGGCACAATTTTTTGGAATTTGCGGAGCTGTTCTTTTTTCTACTGGTCGCGATGACCTATATCAACGCGATGATCGAGCGGGGTGTATTTGATGCATTACGCCACTGGCTCGTCGCCAAAGGATTTAGCTTTCGAAAGCTGTTCTGGCTGACCGGCATACTCGCTTTTTTCATCTCACCAATTGCCGACAACCTCACAACCGCACTGATTATGTGCACCGTTGTGCTGACCGTAGGATCGAATAACCCCAAATTTGTCGCACTTGCATGTATCAATATCGTGGTCGCAGCAAATGCAGGCGGGGCATTTAGTCCGTTCGGTGATATCACAACGCTCATGGTGTGGCAAAAAGGCATTATAGAATTCGGCACATTCTTCAAACTTTTTATACCTTCAGTCGTCAATTTTGCGGTACCGGCTGCGATCATGCATTCATTTATCCCGCCCGGCAAACCACCGAGCCCGGCCGATGGACAAGCCGCAAACATTCATCGCGGTGGTATCCTCATTGTCGTTTTTTTCATCCTTACGATTATTACCGCGGTTAGCTTCCATAACTTTCTACACCTCCCGCCGGTAGCGGGTATGTTGACAGGCCTTGCGTACTTAAAACTCTATGCTTACTTTCTACACAGAACTCACCCTGAAGAAGAACAAGAGGATGATGAAGAGTTTGACGCAACCCCAGGCTCCGACAGCCACCGCGGCACATTCGATGTATTCAAGCATATCGCCGGCGCAGAATGGGACACATTGTTCTTCTTCTACGGGGTTATTATGGCGGTCGGGGGACTTGGCTTTATCGGCTATTTGGGCTTGGCCTCAGAATTTATCTACGGCGAACTTGGCGCAACGACAGCAAACGTATTGGTCGGAATAATGTCAGCGATCGTCGACAACATTCCGGTCATGTTCGCTGTACTCACGATGAATCCGGATATGCCCGAGACCCAATGGTTATTAGTCACGCTAACAGCTGGCGTTGGCGGCAGCTTATTGTCAATCGGCTCTGCCGCTGGTGTTGCGTTGATGGGCCAGGCTCGGGGAAAATACACATTTTTCAGTCATCTTAAATGGACTCCGGCAATTGCATTGGGCTATGCCGCGAGTATTTATATGCATTTGCTGTTAAACGGCTAACCGTATTGCAACAGAAACAATTTCGAGATTTATCCCAATACCTGCGCGATTTTCCCGCCAACGTATTCTGAAAAAGGAATCGCGCAGGTAAACCCGGGGGAAACGGCATTCAATATGTGCATTGAATTTTTGTTACCCTCCACAACAAAGTCCATCTCCAGTTTTTTCTGTTGAATATCCACCAGTTGGGCGCGAATTCCAGACCGCCCCCATCGGCGAAACTTCTCACTGTCCAAGCCATTGACCAAATTGGTTGCTAGTTTCACCAGGTGCGATCGTGAATATTTTTTTATTTCCTGAAGGGCCAAGCGCTTAAAATCAAAACCGGCACCCCCGAATAAACTAATTTGCCGGGCAATCAAATCAGCCAACTCAGACCCACTAAAGTTGGAAAACCCACCATATTGCTCACGCCAAAACGCCGGAATTGCGGTCGGTCCAATTTTAGACCGCCCATACACGTCGACGGTCAAGTGCACCCCCAGAAATGGGTTCTGCAAATTAGGAACCGGATAAATATTGGTGTTGAAAGCGCCTTCCGGTTCGTCCGAATAAAGATACAAACCCTTGAAAGGAAGGATTCGATAGCGCTGCGAAAAACCAAAGTCTCTGGCAACAACATCAGCATAAAGACCCGCAGCATTAACGACGTAACCCGCATCATAATTACCCGCGGAAGTTACGACGCTAGTCTTTAATCTATGACGATAAGCAACATCGAATTTTAAAATCACACCTTCATTTTTTGCATCCTCAAACATCGACGCCAAAACCCGATTGGGATCAACCGTCGAGGTCGTTGGAGAAAACAAAGCGCGCTCATAGGTTTTAACCCTTGGTTCAATCTGCAATGCCTGGTCAGCAGTAATTTCCTCGAGTGCAATTCCATTGGCGCGACCCCGCGCCAACAGCTCACCCATCGAAACCAGGTCCTGACTATCGCGCGCCACGACCAATTTCCCGCAGCGATTGATTGACAACCGTTTAGATTCGCAATATACGGTCAACTCGCGATTGCCCGTCTTAGTTAAGCGCGCTTTCAAACTATCCGGTGTGTAATAAAACCCAGCGTGCAGGACACCGCTATTTCGCCCACTGGCGTGCAGACCGAAAGTCGTTTCTTTATCGATAAGAGTAACCGATGAATCCTTGAACCGACGATTCAAATCCCGGGCAACATTCAATCCGATGACACCAGCCCCGATAACCAAAAAATCAGTTGTGGTAGGCATTCAGCACACTGGTCGGTTTCGCTGTATCAATCAATCCTCTGCCGAAAAAACAGCATATAAAACATTAAACTAGTGTATTCAGTCCTAATCTATTAAGAACAATTTGCCAAATAGCGTTTCATTCACTAATTAACTACTTTTGTTTCCTTGTTGAGCCAAGCCATGAAAAGCTCGTAACCTAGGGCCAGAATGATCGCGCCAACAAACAGGCCCAGAATACCCGATAGCATCATGCCACCGATCGCACCAAGCAAAATGACCAATGTAGGTGTATCCATGCCGCGCCCCAAGAACAGAGGTTTCAGGAAACTATCGCTCATACTGACTAGGACACTCCAAATTGCGAATATAATCGCCGGGGTCGATTCTGAAACCGAAAACACGTATGCGATTATGGGCCCGAGAATCAACAATGGAGGAAGCTGGGCCACTGCAAAAATCAAAATCAGGACCGTCCAAAACCCCCAGCCCGGAATACCCATCAAATAAAGACCTATGGCCGCAAGAACGGATTGAATTATGGCAACGCCCAACACACCCTGCGCCACGCTGCGTATTGTCGAACGGGTCAAGTTAGTAAACATCAGACCATTTTTTTCTCCGCCCAACCGTTGAAAAAATTTAAGGCTAAACTCTTTAGACCCCGCAGCTTTGGTTAGTAATACCCCCGAAATAATCACCGAAATGACAAACTGTAATATTCCACCACCCGCGCCAGCAGCTGCCGAGAGTAGAATTCCGACCAGCTTTTTTATTTGAACTGAATATTGTTTTAGAGTCCCTTCAAGATTAACCGAAGCTTGGGTCCATAATCCGTAGACTTTATCGCCAACCAACGGCCATTGCTTAACGCTACTATTCGGTGGCGGAACGGACAAACTGCCCTGCTCCAATTCCTTGAGTATGTATTGCGAGGTATCGATAAAAGAACCGGAAACCATGACGGTCGGTGTGATCAGCAGCGTAAGCGCCAAAATAGTATAAAGTGTGGCGGCCGTTTTCCCCCGCCCCCCGAGCAAGGTTTGTAATCGGTTATAAATCGGGAATATCGCTACCGCGATAATAATTCCCCAAATTACCGGTACTGCGAAGGGTAATACAATCTTGAAGCACCAAGTCAATAGGATAAGAACCAATCCCACCCGAATCACTGCTTCTAGCGTCCTGGCCGTAAACTCTTTTTCGCTGATCGATTGAGAAGAATTACTCATGGCACCCCCTTGTCGTTTTCTTATCCATTATGATACCCATATTGCTGCGGCCAAAATACGCTGGATCCCATGATCTTGTAAACCATAAACAACTTGTGCGTCGAACTTTAAATTCGTTGCTTGGAATTTTTCATCGTATTGCAATTTGACAGGATTTTGCCCACCAAACGGCAATTACATCTACGCTCTGAGTAGAACGAAGGTCCTAGCGAACACTACCACTAACATGTTAACGCGACGGCTCGAATCGATTTAGGTATCGATGCAATCATGAAAACCATCACTTATTAGCAACCACAAGTACTGTTGAACAATCTAGAGATATTAATAAGAACCTGTCTGGTTAAAATAATTGGGGACAATTCCACTATCCCCGGATTGACGGCTAATAGCCCTTAAGCATTCGAAATCTTAGAAACGGAATAAAAAAACTCCGGTTACTTTCTTCCGCTTCCACGCCAAGCCCTCAGCTCAACACAACGGACTAGTTTTAGACCCACCAGGAAGCCATAGTGAATCAAGCACGCTACATCCCAGGACAAAACGCGCATACCAATTAACCAAAAACAAACGGGAGCTAAAAGCTCCCGTTTGTTAACTAGTACATCGGATTCAGCAATCTAAACAAGAGTTACATTGTTAGCTTGCGGGCCTTTTTGGCCTTGCGATACTTCAAATGTTACCTGCTGACCTTCCTGCAAAGAACGGCGACCATCGCCATTGATTGCGCTGAAATGTACGAATACATCGGGGCCGTTACTTTGTTGTATAAAACCAAATCCTTTATCGTCATTAAACCACTTGACGGTGCCTGTTAATTGCTCAGACATATATAACCTCTTCATGCAATGACTCGTTAGAGCCGGTAGATCCAAATAGAGCTGGGTAGGGGAAGGTAAACTATGTTGCAGGAGAGTCGTGCAGTCAGAGTGTTCTGATAATCGCCAATCTAGCAGCGTGTAGCCCTGCCTCGTACCGAGACAAAGAGCATTGTAGGCCTGCTTTTTGCGTATCACAAGCTATAATTTTGCGCTCACCTTCAAAGTACAACAAAACCTACCGATTTCAGTAGTGGCTTGCGATTTTATAGCGTAGAACGAGAGCATATAAGTAAACCTGATCGACCATAATTTTTTGTACATTTATCAACAAATAAGTGGGGGTTAGTCCGTACTGATAGATACAAGGCGACCGATAACATTGAAAACTCTTATTAATTCAACGGTACACTAGATGGCGTCACATCAATTACAAACTCCAACATACACCGTTGAAATTCTCCAAAAATGAATATAAATGCGACTTATCAATGCTTTTCGGTCAAACCAAATCGCTCACGCTTATTTTCGCTGTCCAGGAACGCAATAGAATTACCGATCAACCTATAAAAGGTGTAACCTTCAAACGGCCGCCGGACCTTCGCTGGATATACCAATTTCCTCGGTATTCTGGGGAGACTATTTGACAGATGTAATCACCAACCCTATCTGGAGGGTGTTGACCATGGTATTTCACTAGATAAACGAAACATTATTCCACTGCTAACCGCGAAGGATTTGGTGGTAGATTTTGGGTAAATAGAATTGTCGTTCTGGCGGATAGTGTGCCTCCAAATAGTCCAATATCGTAGTTTCTGTCTTCGAATTGAGTCGCCATCAAACTTGGGTTTTTTGCATCCACCGATTCATCTCCAGCCGTGTCTCTCGATCACGTCTCTGACTGACTATAAGGCTTGCCGTGTTAGCACCTGCTATAGTTTGCTTTCAACAATCGCTACCCGGGAGTAAGTATTAATGCAGGGTCTGGGTCGACACTGGATTGGGTCTGCGTCTTGACCAAAACAATACTCAGTCAAAAACGGCCAATACTATATAGAATCTTAGGAAATGGCTTGTCATTCAAAACAATGACACCGCTTATAACTCGCGCTTCCCTACACCGCTAATTCAAGCAATTCTATTCCGTTAAAATGAGGTTTCAGCGCAATGAATGGGGCATGACCACCAACGACCATGCTGCCTAGCTGGTCTCAGGACTGGTCTCATTATCTACAACCGGTTCTGCGATGACTTGCGTCTTTTGAACTTTAACCCCCTCAAGCCATAGATCATGATGCTGTTCGGCCCAGGTAGAATCGACTTCTCCAGAAATCATCCCTTCGAATGCACCTTCGGTTCCTATAGTGCCAATATAGATATGGCCCAGCGCACCGACAATTAGCAAGGCTGCTGTAATTGTGTGAACCAGGTGGGATAACTGAAGAAATACCCGATCCGTACCCAAGTTTGGAAAATCCAGCGCTAAACCAGAAACTGAAACTCCAATTCCGGCAACGCTTAGCAACCAAAACCAGGCCTTTTCACCACCGTTCATACGCTCTGCCGAGGGATGTTCCGAACCCACCAATCCACCAAAGGCTTTGAACCACTGAATATCGATCTTATTTGGAATATTGTCCTGCAGCCACATAACGATCATCAGCAGCAATCCAACAATAAACAGCGGCCCGGCATAGTTATGGATCAATTTTCCGAACTCAGCATACGCCGCAAAATTTTCGTGACCGACCAATGGGATTAGAACGGCGCGCCCAAACATCAGACTCAATCCCGTCACCGCCAAGCCAATAAATAACAACGCCGTGTACCAATGCAACAATCTCTCGCCGATAGACCATCTTGGCACCATTTCTCCTGTTCTAGGTGCGCTCAATTTGACCTTACCGCGCCACAGAAAAAAAACGCCTAATGCAAAAACCGTGGCCGCAACCAACCATGCGGTTAATGTCGCAACCGGACCGTTTCGGAGCTGACGCCAATTCTGACCCGCGCCCTGAATCAAAACGTTGGTTTCCTGGCCGCTAACGGCAGTATATCCCGATACACCCTCCCGAACCTTGCGCCAATAGTCCGCGATTGGATTTGACGGTTCCGCCGCAACCGCAATCTCGAAACCCGTCAACCATGCCAAACCAATCGATAGTAATGCGGCCACAACAAAACAAACTGAAAAATGGCCGAGGCGCCGACGAAATTTTATTTGGATGTTCATTGGCTAGGAATTACCGACATCACCGATCAGTTTGAACAAGCTCAAATCGTCTGCTTAGTTTCCGTTCGCGTGTTTTGGAATCATCACTATGCGGATCCAAACCGCCTTTATAAGCATGGGATTTATGCAACGTAATGTTTAGATCTTCGTAACAACCACTGAGGCCCATTAACAGACTCAATAGAATTACAATGACAAAGTAAGATTTCATCCGGCTTATTCTTTGTACGCAGTGCCCCAACCCCAAGCCCCCGACGTCTTTGATGTATCACCTTGATTGTTTGCGGCACGCCGAACCACCCGCTCGCGAAATAAATCGGCCACAATATCTCCGTCCCCAGCCAATAATGCCTTGGTCGAACACATTTCAGCACACAGCGGCAATTTACCTTCAGCCAACCTGTTACGGCCATATTTTTCGAATTCTTCGGTCGAATTATCTACCTCAGGTCCGCCCGCACAAAACGTACATTTATCCATTTTTCCACGAGCACCAAATGCCCCCTCCTGAGGGTATTGAGGGGCACCAAACGGGCAAGCATAAAAGCAATACCCACAACCGATACACAAATCCTTATCGTGCAATACCACGCCGTCATCCGTCGTATAAAAACAATCAACCGGGCACACCGCAGCGCAGGGAGCGTCCGAGCAATGCATGCACGCGACCGATATAGTTTGCTCGCCGGGTTCTCCGTCATCAATGGTAACAACACGCCTGCGGTTAACACCCCACGGGACTTCGTGTTCATTTTTGCAAGCGGTCACACAAGCATTGCACTCAATGCAACGTTCTTCGTCACAGAGAAACTTCATACGGGCCATAATTAATCCTCTATCAAGCCTTCCTCAATCTACACAAAGAAACCTTGGTTTCCTGCATCGCTGTTACGGAGTCGTAGCCATAGGTGAATACCGTATTGCAGGACTCACCTAATACGTAAGGTGACGTACCTTCCGGGTATTTAGATTGCAGATCCTCACCTTGAAAGTGACCGGCAAAATGAAACGGCATAAACACTACTCCTGGTGCCACCCGCTCGGTGACAAAAGCCATCACATTAATCTTGCCACCTTCAGGCCCTTCCACCCAGACCCTGCTTTTATGCTTAACCCCTGCATTATTTGCATCGACCGGGTTAATTTCTGCAAACATCTCCTGTTGCAACTCTGCCAACCAAGGATTGGAACGGGTTTCATCGCCGCCACCTTCATATTCCACGAGTCGCCCACTGGTCATTGTCAACGGGTATTCCTGGCTAAAATCTGTTTTTTGAATCGATGCGTAACGGGTTGGCAAACGATAGAAGCGTCGTCGATCTTCGTAAGTCGGAAATTTTTCAACTAAGTCGCGCCGATTGGTATACAGAGGTTCCCTATGAACCGGAACAGGATCTGGAAACTGCCAGACGACGCAACGCGCTTTGGCGTTGCCGAAAGGCGCACACCCGTGATTAATCGCTACCCGTTGAATTCCGCCCGAAAGATCAGTCTTCCAGTTCTTACCGTCAGCTTGGACTTTCTCCAAATCCGTTAGCTCATCCCACCAGCCCAACTGTTTAAGTAATTCGGCGCTAAATTCAGGGTAACCTTCTTTAATATCGGAACCTTCGACCCAAGAATTTTCGGCCAAAAGACTGACACCTTCACGTTCTACGCCAAAACGTGCTCGGAATGGCAACCCGCCTTTGGCGACCGGTTTATTCAAATCATACAGTAACGGCGTACCGGGATGTTTGATTTCCGAAGCACCCCAGCATGGCCATGGCAACCCAAAATATTCCCCATCGCAAGGGCCACCTTTGGCTTGTAAAGTGGTGGTATCAAATGTATGCCAATTCTGCTGGTGTAACTTCAACCGCTCCGGGGTTTGTCCGGTATAACCGATCGTCCAAGCCCCTTTGTTATATTCACGCGTAATATCTTCGATCTTGGGTTCTTCATTTTCGATTTGTATATTTTTCGTCAATTGATCGGCGAAACCAAACTTTTTGGCGAATAAATATAAAATAGTATGATCGGGCTTGGACTCAAACAGTGGGTCGATAATCTTATCGCGCCATTGCAGTGACCGGTTTGAAGAGGTCAATGAGCCGTGCGTTTCAAATTGCGTAGCCGCAGGAAGCAAATAGGTATTTTCTTTGCGCTCGTGCAATACCGCGGCATTGGTCGGATATGGATCGATCACGACCAATACGTCTAACTTCTCCATCGCCTGCTTCATTTCTGGCGAACGGACCTGGCTGTTAGGCGCATGACCCCAAAAAACCATACCTTTGAGGCTGTCTCGCTGGGAAATATTCGCTTTATCTTCAAGTACACCGTCGATCCAACGCGAAACCGGAATTCCATTCATGTACATAGGTTTGCTGTTTTTACCGGTACCGTCGTCGTATTCACCCGATTCAAAACGGCCGCTTAACCAATCGAAATCGATGTCCCAAACCTTGGCCCAGTGCTTCCAGGCATTCTCGGACAAACCGTAATAAGCGGGTAGCGTATGCGTATTGGGGCCAAGATCAGTAGCGCCTTGCACGTTATCATGCCCTCTGAATATATTGGTTCCACCTCCGGACACGCCCATATTGCCCAACGCCAGCTGGAATATACAATAGGCACGAGTGTTGTTGTTGCCGATCGTGTGCTGGGTGCCACCCATGCACCAAATAAAGGTTCCTGGCCGATTATCCACCATCGTCTTGGTAGCTTTTAACAATTCAGCTTCGGCAACGCCAGTCACCTTCTCCACTTCCTCCGGTGTCCATTTGGCAACTTCTTTTCGCACCTCGTCCATGCCATAAACACGTTGATCGATAAACTCTTTGTCTTCCCACCCATTGCCAAAAATGTGCCAAAGCATTCCCCAAATTAGCGGCACGTCGGTTCCCGGACGTAGGCGGATATGTTGATCGGCGTGCGCAGCGGTTCGGGTGAATCGTGGGTCAATCACGATCAGCGGTGCACCCTTCTCCTTCGCTCTAAATAGATGTTGCATTGAAACCGGGTGAGCTTCGGCCGGATTGCCGCCTATAATCAATATCGCTTTGGCATTATGGATATCGTTATAGGAATTGGTCATCGCGCCATAGCCCCAAGTGTTCGCAACGCCCGCAACCGTAGTCGAATGGCAAATCCTGGCTTGGTGATCGATATTGTTGGATCCCCACAACGCGGCGAATTTTCTAAACAAATAAGCCTGTTCGTTATTATGCTTTGACGATCCTAGCCAATAAACAGAATCGGGGCCCGACTGCTCACGGATGACCGATAGCTTATCGCCAATCTCATTAATCGCCTGTTCCCAAGTTATTTTTTGCCACTTCCCATTGACTTGCTTCATAGGGTATTTCAAGCGTTTTTCGCCGTGACCGTGTTCGCGCACCGATGCGCCCTTAGCACAATGAGCACCCAGATTAAAAGGATGGTCAAACGCCGGTTCCTGTCCAATCCATACACCGTTCTGAACTTCCGCAACGATCCCACAACCTACCGAACAATGACTGCACACACTGCGAATTTCTGTCACCGGCGCCGCTTCGTCGATACTTTCGGAATTCGCTTCGACCTTCTGCATCATAGTCAACGGCAAAGCGCCACCAAGCGCAGCAGCACTGGCAGCCAAACTGGAATTTTTCAGAAAACTTCGACGATCCACGCCTACACCCTGGCGTTGCACTGTATCGAATGCACCATCCTCTCCATACTCGGAGCAGGAATCTGGAAGATTGCGTCGGAAAAGCTTCATGGATATGCCTTCTAAGCCAAATAATTTATCGAACCGCGACGACTGACATTAGAATCGAGCCTTGTCATAGTATTTTTTGATATGGTCGCTTTCCCTATAACCCTGACCCTTTTTCGCTTCTGAATTGGTCGATTCATTCTCGGTAATATTCGGGTCAGCTCGCACGACGTTAGAAATCGCGATCGCACTGGGAATCGCGGTCGCCATCTGCTTGATAAATCGTCTTCGGTCTAGACCTTTAATCATTGATTTTTTCACCGTCTTGCTCCTCGTATAGATACCTGTTTACGCAAAAAAATCGGCGTATTTGGCTAAACTTTATCTTATTCTTAGCGGGGATTACAACCGATAAAAACTGAGCAGGGCTTATTGCACCAATTCCAACAATGATGTTTGCTCTCCGCGCAGAAAATCGCACCCTAATTGTGCAACTGACCGATAAAATATGGCCGAATCTGCTTTGCCCAAATCAACAAAAAGCTTATTCATCCACGGATTGATGTGTAATTCAAAAAAGGTTCGCTGACTATCACCGCCTGTTTCTATCAAAATACTCATAACTTCAAGCAAGGCTGCGGCATGATCTTCTGGCTCACAGGAATCCGGTTGCCGTTCAATGCCTAAACGACGCAAATCATCACGTAACGCCGCCAACGGTTTCTCCATCAAAAATCCGGTCAAATACCAAGAAGCATAAGGTAATACTTCGCCTCGAGTCATTCCTACAAACAAAAGATTGTATTCATCCTTTAATGTTTCGACGGATGATTGGCGCGCTGAATCAGACAATGCGGCCCAAACGGCGGGCAATGGTTCGGTCATCCCATCACATTGATCCAGGGTTAATCCACACAACTGCGATAACAAATTCTTTGACGGCGGTTTTGCGAGTAAATTCGCCAATAATCTGTACGTATCAACACGCCATTGCTGATCGATCGGCAATTTGCTTTCTGTCATGGTTTCAATCTGACCGACCCACCGGCAGGTTGATTGAATTGATTTTTCACCCGACAATCTTCACACATCTTTAAACGACGATTGTCTTCATCCTGAAACATCGGGTGCGCGGCCAGTTTTTCGGATATAACCTTGATCATTTTTTGAGTCGCAAAAGGCTTACCGCATTCTATGCAGCAAAACGGGGTTTCCTGGTAAAGCGTTCGCTTTTTACGAGCGCTGACGCTATCGTACAAATAACGCGGATTCAGCGTTATTGCATCTTCAGGACACGCGGTTCCACAAATACCACATTGAACGCAATTCGATTCTATGAATCCTAACTTGGGTTCGTTTGGGTCATCGGCTAATGCCCGTTCGGGGCATACCGAAACGCAAGACATGCATAATGTACAACGATCAGTATTGACAACAATTTCGCCGAAAGGTGCGCCAACGGGTAAATTTTTGTCGGGCTCAATCGGCCGATAGGATTCCAGTAAAAAATCGATGGCCAAACGAACTACCGTTCGCTTATCGTTCAACCCAGCAAATTTAGCCGAAGCTTTAGGTGCACCACGTGACCTAATTTGAGTATTGTTGACAATATCATCCACTGTCCTGACAAGCTTGAGCGTCGAACGCAACTTTTCCATTCCATTGAGAATTTCAGCCGCTATATTTAATTGGTGATCAATTGAATCCAACGATTCATGCGTAATATCACCGGCCGCCAGGAACAATACGCCAGCGGCGCCGTAGGCCAACGCCGCCAGCCAAATTTCAATACCGACCGAGCCCAAACTCTCAACTTCGTAGCAGAGTATATTAATCGGCAGCAAACCGGCATTTTCGGCTAACCACCGACGACCCTCCGCACCATCGTGAAACAAAATGACCGGCACTTTTCCGCCAGCTGAGGCATAGACGCTTAACATTTGCCTTAATCGATTTAACGTATCCTCCGGACATGGATAGGCAAAACGTACCGCACCCGACGGACACACTGTTGTGCAATCCCCACATCCCTGGCACAAATAGGGATCTATTCTTATCTGATTATCTACAGAACTTATCGCACCGGTCGCGCAGGCACTTATACAATTGCTGCACCCGGTAATAGATACTGCAGAATGCGCACAAATCTCTCTATTCAATTCAAAATACTTTGGCTTCTCGAATTCTCCAACCCAATCGGGAAGCTGAGCCACTGCCGTGGATATATTTGTCGGATCTAATTCAGGCATCAGACATCCGACCGGTGGGATGGTAGGCATCCTTGTCAAATCCCGGATCAGATTTAGAATCAGGTCGAATCCTTTGTCTTGAAGTCCCAATTCCTGATTGGCTGAAATTTCCACGCCATGATTGGTTGCGAAGACATGAAATTCACCCAAATGGCCATCAATTTTAATATCCGAGATTTGATTCAGAAACGTAATACCCCGTTGGACCAAACTTTGCGCAAGAGTCGCTGAACAACAATCCGTCACCAGTGCGAAACACGACAGAGTGCTCGGTAAGTCAAATACAATCACCTCGAGTTGCGCCGAATCAGCAAGAATCAACAAGGCGCCTTCCGATCTGTAGCCTACCGACGCAGCAGGTTGGACCGGATACTGATTGTAGGCAACCTGCGCAGCTTGAAATGGCATCGCCATATCAACAGTCGCCGGGGAAGAGATCTTGTTTTTACGGTTAGGACTCACCGTTGGACTCCGCATCCTCCTGCGACTCATAGCTATCACAGCATTCAGAATTCGCAATCGAATCATTATCTTCTGACATCTTGTCATGATCTAGAAGCTGATTCGACAATGCGTCTAATTTAGTCTTCATTTCTTGGGTGATAAGGTCACCACGCGGAACAAAATAGCTAAAATCGTCGTCGTATTCGTTTAACCCATCCAAAGCAGAAACCTCGGGCTTCCGAAAAAGCTGTCTCAATGCTAGGGAACTTAACGTATCTACGAACGTCTGCTGTCCATCAGCCCTCGCGTCCGAACAGTGTTGCGCCGGCAAAACTTTATCACCAATACTATCTGAGATGTCATCACAACTTCCAATCTGTTGTTCGTCACTCGAATTTCTCACAACACGATTTTTCGATTTCCGCTGCGACCAACGACGCAGAAACTCGCCATTTGTATTAGTAGGTTTGGACTTGTTAGGTTTTTCTATCACAGGTTTTCCTAATCTTTCCAGTCTTCGCGTTTGCGCTTTTGGCGTGGCTCGGGACGATAATATTCAAGCACAAACTTTTCCAACCAGCCAATAACGGATTCCGGCAGTGGGTGCGGGAAAACAGTATCATCTGCTTCCATGTGAACCGCCGCTTCGTCGCAGTCCAAACTGATCAATAAGGGTTGTAATATTCTACGCTCATCCATTCTGCAGATCACGAACAGCTTGTGCTGTTCGGATAACAGGTTTTGGTAATAGCCTTCACACCGATTCGATTCGACGACTAGATCCAATCCTGACCAAACATAAAGCGATTCAGTTTCTCTGTCGCTTTGCCGCGGATGTTCGGCAGTAGGTTCGATCAACGCCACATTTTCTAGAACCCAGCGATCCAATGCCCATCGACCAGTGTATTCAAGTTTTCGCAGAAAGACCGTTGCCGTATTCGGAAACTTGTCACGTACAAGACGGCGCTGTGTTTTCATACGGGAGTAGCCATCACAAGTGTGCAAACAATATTTAGAAATCTAAACAAGTGTAAAAATACCGGCCTGCCTCTGCGGAAATCCTGGTTTACGTATATACTATATAGACTTAATATGGACGAATAAACTTGCTAAAAGAATATACGCGGACAATGGTCAGCCGTACCTAGCTTCAAAAATCCAAGATGAGCGAAGAAACAACAAGACGAACGTCACACAGAGGCACGCTTCCGCGTTTTCGTGATTTAATGCAGGGATGCCGTGAAAGAACCGCAAAAAGTTTCGCCGCACTGTTCAAGCAAATGTTGGACGATGTCGATGAAATTCTGATCAAATTTGCCGACCGTAGCGATAGTGATGCAGCGCGCAATCAAACCTTTGAGGTTATTCAAGAGATTCAACTACGGCGGCTGACTATCGAACAAGATTTTTTTCGAGAAGTCGCCGAAGGTTTTATCAAGTTCGACCAAGGGAAAATAGAACCGAACAAACCTGCACAAAATAACAAGAAATTGGATAAATTATCTCTGGTCGACAAAGACGATTTTGAGATCACCGTCATTGTAACCAACATATCCACCAATGGTCTGGACCGATTTTCAGAGGAATTGTATGCCCTCAACCAGCGTCTGGCGGTAATAAACGGCGGAACCAAATTGGGGGAACACAGCGCGGCTCTCCCCACCGGTCCGAAACACCTTTGCGATGCGTTCTTGACCGCAATGAGATCGATAGAGATGAATGTTGAAACGATGGTTTGCCTATTAAATAGTTTCAATAAGTACGTCATCCAAAATGCCGGAGGGCCCTATAACGAATTCAATGCCAGTCTTATCAGATCGGGCGTATTGGCCAACCTGAGTTTGGGAGCTGCCCAGGGTTACTCGAATCCTCAGACGGCCCGAACACCTCCTGGAGTGGATCAAAACGCAGCATCACCGGAGCCCGTGCCACAAGGTCACGCAGATCAGATGACGGATCCGCAATACGAAGCGGATTTGACCGGTTACAGCACGCAAAGCACGATCAACCACGAAGAAGAAGAACTCAAACAGGCGTTGTTTCAAGGCATCAGCGAAATTCTTTCCAGACGACGCCATGGCCAGCCCGTACAAGGCGGCCAGGTACGACCGGGCGCGATAGGTGTGCAAAGCAACCCGTCGACCACAACTACCAATTTGACCGACTTGGTGCTGGAACTGAACCGGTTACAGCAAACCAGCGTACCCTATGTAGTACAAGCTCCGATCGACCAATCGATAAGTAGTATCAAGGACGTATTTTCGGAACAGATAGGAAAATTGAGCGAAATAATGGGTCGGCAACAGGTCGAGAGTGCGGACGCCGATATTATCGATCTAGTTGGCATGATCTTCGAAGTTATCTTGGATGATGAACATTTACCGGATGCGGTAAAAGCACTTCTTAGTCATTTGCATACACCGTTCCTAAAAATAGCCGTTCTTGATAAAAAGTTTTTCGTTCGCAACCAACACCCGGCTAGGCGTTTACTAAACGCACTAAGTCGCGCCGGCAGTTTGTGTGACAGCGGAGATGGAGCCAGTTTGGGCATCATCGCGAAAATGCGCGAAATCGTGAATAAAATTCTAGAGGAATTCGACGACAACACGGAAATATTCACTGAATTACTGGAAGAATTTACCGCCTTCATGACGTCTTTTAATCGCCGAACCATGATGACGGAAAAACGCTCGGTTCAAGCAGCCAAAGGCCGAGAAAAATTACAAACCGCACGCCGAACGGTCTCGCACGAAGTCGTCAATAGGATGGTAGACCACGGCATACCCAAAGTGGTCGAATCGCTATTGATGGGGCCATGGGCAAATTATTTGGTCATCACATTATTGCGATCTGGAGCAAACAGTCCGGAATGGATATCCTCTCTAGAAACCACAGATGACTTGATCTGGAGCGTAGAACGCAAGAAAACCGAGGACGACCGACAATTGCTACGTTTGAAATTACCCAAAATAGTGGACGCAGTCCGCGCGGGCTTGGATTTGGCGGGCGACCCGGACCTGAAAGAAAATATCATACTCAAAGAGCTGGAAGCATGCCACAAAGCCGCATTAGCTGAGCCGAAAGCCGCAGCGCCCAGCGTATCGGCCCAACCCGAAACGGAACCGGATCCATTGGCCGCGGTGGAAACCGTCGAATCAGTAGAAAAACGATTGGGAAAACTGAAAGAAATCGTCCCCGAAGAATGGCGCGAGACATTGGCCGACGAAGAGCGAGAAATAGAAGCCGCATCCAACGCTTCACCCGAGCGTCAATCGTTGCTCGATTCGCTTAGAAAACTGGAATTTGGTACCTGGTTTGAGTTTATAGACCAAGAAAAAGACATCAGCCAGCGCGGTAAATTGGCGTGGGTGAATACGACAACATCAAATTATATGTTCGTTAACGAAGGCGGTCGGCAAATAGGCGTAAAATCCTTATATAACCTGGCCGACGAATTGGAATCCGGACAAGCTAAAATTATCGATGAAGAAAAAACGCCATTTGTCGATCGAGCGTTGAAGTCTATACACGGGCTATTAAACAAAGAATCAGCCTGAGACAGACAGGGTTATTAAGCCCTGTCAAATAGACTCTATACCAATCTAATTCATTCCGGTTATCCAATGCCGAAATATCTCGACCCCAGAAGATTCAGTACCTGCATGATAATCCTGTAACATTAATGTGGCATAGTTGATCAATATACACATTCGAAATATCCTGTTTTTGTGTACGGGTAACTCCTGTCGGTCGCAAATGGCCGAAGGCTTCGGCAAAACCTACTCTGGCAATAAGTTTGAATGCCGATCGGCTGGCCTAGAGGCTCACGGTAAAAATCCCAGAGCAATTGCAATAATGCAGGAAGTGGGAATTGACATCTCTAACCAGGAATCCAACGAACTTACGTCAGAATTGCTGGATTGGGCGGACATTGTCATCACGGCCTGTGGTCACGCAGACCAACATTGCCCAACGCTACCCGAAGGTGTTAAAAAATTTCATTGGCCGCTGTAAGACCCCGCCAGAGCCACCGGTTCTGAAAAGATATCACGAATTTTTTCCGCATCACTCGAGACGAAATTCGTCTCCTCACCAAAACCTTTTTCGAATCACTCAAATCTACATTGAAATGAATTTGTTTCAACGATACCTGAGCTTGTGGTTTTTTTGCTGCATTATCTCTGGTATCGCTCTTGGACATGAGTTACCGCTGAAATTTGAATTATTGAGCCGCATCGAATTGGCCAAAGTGAATCTACCAAGTGCCGCATTGATCTGGTTAATGGTCACCCTGATGCTGCTTAAAATAGATTTCACCGCACTAACTGGCGTCGGAAATCATTGAAAAGGCATAGCCATTAATTTATTCGCCAATTGGTTAGACAAACCTTTTCCATAGCCTGATTGGCGTGGGAGACTACGTGAACTATTTATCTGCGCCGATAGCGATGATACGACGGCTTCGAGATAAAAACACTTTCCAGGTCAGGCGGTAAGTTATTTACAGATAATTTTCGACGAAGGCTTCATACTGAGACTCGGCTTCAGATGAAATATCGATGATATGCATGCCCACCCAAAATTGGTTGGCATGGCCGCTTATCTCTGCCCAGAGCACTTCGGCACCAAACTCGATTTGACTCGCTCCGTCGTAGTCTTTGGGAATAGTCAAAGCCACCTGAAACACTGCATTATCTTCAATTTCACGGTTACATATTAGCATCACACCACCAAGCGAAATATCAACAACGCTACCTAGCAGTTCATTTGTATTGACGTCGACGACCTCCAGTAATTTAGAAGTTCGTTTTCTCGCATATTTTCTTCGTTCTTGCATGGGTACCATACCAACCGATAAGCCCTGTCTATCACAGTATCCCAATAAGTATAGATGAGTTCTATTTTTGTTGGGGCCATCTTGGCGGCACATCCAAATCGGTCAATCCATATAGGCATGGCTGGTTCTCCCGCTGTTATTTGTACTCATAGATCAATCGTATTCATCAAAATTGAAAACCGTATCAATGCAGTCTCTTTGTATCAGCGGCCGAACCACATTATTGCAATTCCTTAGTCTCAGCTCTATTCCATTTATGATCGAATAGGTCCTAAGCCCTAACAACATTCCTACAGCGGCATAATCGATGTAGGTCGTCTTCTCCAGATCGACGATAATTCGATCGGCCTTCTCGGGGATCAGTCTAAACGCTTCACTGAATTCGAATTGCCGCCTTACATCAAACGACCCGTATATAATGATCACCACCTCTAACCCATTCTCACTTGCCCACTCCACAACATGTATATTTTTCACTACTCCACTCCCGTCCATATCATTCAAATATGAATGGGCAGAAAGCATGCCATAGACAATCAATTTTTTTTACATAAAAACAATAAGTTATGTAATCCTCGAAAAATTAGAAGGAAGGTAAGCGTCCAGCGCAACCACCTAGATTTTATTATGGTTGATCTGATTGATGTA
>CAZUGA010000020.1:0-78543 GCA_964619885.1 uncultured Methylococcaceae bacterium | reverse complement strand
CGGAGAATATCAGTTCACAACTATTTCTATAGATGGTACGGACGGACGCTTACTTTCAAAAACAGATTTCAATGCCTCCTTGGGCATAAGCGAACTTCGGTGCATCCTCGGTGTAATCAACGCCGAATACATATCCGCCAATGCGATAATTCTTGCCGCTTGGCATATCTGATCTTCTAGCAAACGTTTCGGGTACCCGCTACCATCCACTTTCTCATGGTGGGATCCAACCGCTTCGAGCCAAAGCTCATCCGTCACGCCAACTTGTTTGAGCATCTTCATGCTTTGGGATGGATGCGAGAAAATTTCTTTTTTTTGTGTGTCGGTTAGTGGCGTTTGCTGAGCGAACAGTACGTCTTGCAGCTCTAACATACCCAGGTTCATAGTTAGGGCTGCAGCCAAAATACTTCGACGCTCCTCCGCCTCCAGTTTCAACCGCTTGCCGAGCAATTCGCACAAAATTGCTGTGTGGACCGGATGGACAACGGTATAAGCAAAACCACGCGACAGATGAATTGCCGCCAGTAGAGTATCTGCATCATAATCACAAATCTTCTGTAAGTTTGCCGTCATAGATTCGATACGACTACAAACATTTACGGCTTCACCTGCGACTATTACAGGTAACAGTTTCGCCAATTCGCTACTCCATTCTTCTTTAGCCGCGAAAGGATTTAAGCGTTTTTCGTTTGGCGTGAGCTTCAATTCTGATTTTGCAACTTCTTCTGGGCTTAATCGACGAAAAAGCCCTCGTTCAACGAAAGTGCCAATCTGCTGTTTTGAAGATATCAGCGTCCCTTTTTGCAGTAACATCGCTTGTTCCGCGCAATAGACCGACCATGGTAGCGGCTGACCAATTTTAATATCATTTGGATTAATACGAATGAATTGCATGACTAGGGTTGAATTAAAAACGATAAATTGAGTATAGCTCGAATTTAAAACAAGAATCCCAACTATTACCCGGCATCCAGGTGTTTCGGGAAAACAAACAAAAATCACCATCTAAAACAGAAAAGTAACATCCATCGGTAGTGCAACCCGCATTCTGTTCATAACCATATAACAAAAAAGCCCTGGATCTTGACAGATCCAGGGCTTTTATAAAGGTCCGGAAATAACCGGTATTATGTGGTGCCGATGGCCGGACTTGAACCGGCACGACTTACGTCACTACCCCCTCAAGATAGCGTGTCTACCAATTCCACCACATCGGCAATATTGCATGTGCAATGCTAATATCTTGCCCGCTATTGAACAGGCTCTGACGTTTCCGCTTGATCGACCGTAGTATCCGATGCTGTATCTTCTGACATCACCGGCACATCTAACTCAATACTACTTGAGTCTTGTTCGCCGCTTTCAATAGGTATTGTTTCAATGGCCGGTTCTGGTAAATCAGAAATTGTCCCATCAATCGAGGGCAATCCACCCGGAGGCATGTCTGGAATACTTTGTTCTACCACGGCTTCATCCATAAAACCCTCATCTTTTACCCGGGTATCGCCCAACATTGCAAGACCTAGGCTTGTCGCAAAAAATAACCCAGCAAGAACCGCAGTACACCGCGTCAAAAATGACGCCGCACCTCGTGCTCCGAACACCGTACCCGACGCCCCGCTACCAAACGCCGCGCCAGCATCGGCACCACGACCTTGTTGCAGCAATACCAACGAAATAATGCCGACCGCCACTAAAACATGAAATATAATTAACGCCTGATACATATCTAACCCAGTATTCTAGACAGACTTACAAATTGACAAAAAAGCACCTGCCTCTAAGGAAGCGCCACCAATTAACCCACCATCAATGTCCGGCATTGCGAATAAATCTGCCGCATTGTCCGGTTTGACGCTCCCACCGTAGAGAATCCTTAAATTTTCCGCTACAGACTGATCCAATTTAGCCACTCTATGCCGTATAAACCGGTGCACATCCTGAGCTTGTTCTGTGGTCGCCGTTTTCCCGGTACCTATTGCCCATACCGGCTCATACGCGACAACCGCTTGACTTAACGAATCAACGCCTGCTAGATCAAAAACTGCAGATATTTGTTCATCTATAACATCAAATGTACTACCCTGTTCACGCTGCTCTAAACTTTCACCTACGCATAGGATAGGCGTAATGCCACACAATATCGATTGACTATATCTTTTCGCAACCAGCTGATTAGATTCAGCATACAACGCACGACGTTCAGAATGCCCAACAATTGCTAACTTACAATCAAATTCGGCCAACATTGCACCCGAGACTTCACCAGTAAAAGCCCCTGATTCCTGGTCCGCAATATTCTGCGAGCCCAATAAAATCTTACATCCAGCCAGTTTATCGGCAGCATCCGGTATAAAAATAAATGGGATACAAACCCCGACATCCGCTGTTTTTACGGATTCAATACCCAATAACAATCCACCTAGAAGATCTTGCGAAGACCTACGGTCACCATTCATCTTCCAATTGCCAACGATTAGCGGCTTAGGCACCAGATTTCATCTCTACGAAAAAACTAATAATTTTATCGTGTCATAATAGGCGAATCAATGATTACTTAGCGTAAGTCTGAAAATTTACGAATTAAACGCCCAATGATTCACGAACCACTTCGGCTAATTCATTGGCCAGTTCTTCTACGACCGCAGAATCACGCCCCTCAACCATGACCCTTATCAGCGGTTCCGTCCCGGAAGCCCGCAGTAAAACACGGCCGTTATCTTTAAGTTTTTGTTCCATGGCAAGCTTCGCATTCTGAATCGTATCATTTTGTTCTATATTAGTTTTTTCTTTGATTTTAACATTCACCAACGTCTGCGGATACTTTTTCATACCGCCCTTTAGTTCATGTAAACCGTGCCCACTGCGCCATATTTCGGCCATTACTTGAAGTGCCGAAACAATTCCGTCGCCTGTCGACGTCCTGTCTTTACAAATGATATGACCCGAACTCTCACCCCCCAATATAGCGTTGTACTGCGTTAACATCTCCATCACATATCGATCGCCCACTGCAGCACGTTTTAAGACGAGTCCTAATTCAGAAAATGCATGCTCCAATCCCAAGTTTGTCATCAATGTTCCTATTACCGGGCCCTTTAATTGACCCGCTTCAAGACGTGACTTAGCAATAATAAAAAGTAGTTCGTCACCATCAACAACCTCGCCCAAATGATCAACCATCATAACGCGATCGCCGTCACCATCCAGGGCAATTCCCAAGTCCGCGTTATTGTCGGTCACCGCGTGTTGCAAACGATCCAATTGCGTAGCACCGCAATCGTCATTAATATTCAAACCATTTGGTTCGCAGCCAATTCGAATAATCTTGGCACCAATCTCCTGGAATACATAGGGAGCAATATGGTATGTAGAACCATGAGCGCAATCGACCACTATCGTGGTGCCACTGAAATCCATGATGGAAGGAATGGTACCCTTACAAAACTCTATATAGCGTGCTGCTGCATCATCGAGCCGAGTTGCTTTTCCCAAATCGGCTGAACGAACAGTTGTCATGGGTTCTTCCAACCACTTCTCGATTTCAAATTCGACCTCATCTGGCAATTTCGTCCCCTTTGACGAAAAAAACTTGATACCATTATCGTAATAAGGATTGTGCGAAGCACTAATGACTATACCAGCCTGCGCCCTGAATGTTCGGGTTAAGTACGCGATACCTGGTGTTGGCATTGGCCCTAGCATCTGCGTGTTGATGCCAGCCGCTGATAACCCGGCTTCCAGAGCTGATTCAAACATATAACCGGAAATACGGGTATCTTTCCCTATCAAGATTTTTCCATTACCATCGCCGGCAAACACTCGCCCGGTCGCCCAGCCAAGTTTCAGCATAAAGTCAGGGGTAATCGGATGGTCACCAACTGTTCCACGAATACCGTCCGTACCAAAAAATTTTTTGCTCATAGCCCCTCTATAATCTATTTTTGCCGAGTCAGCGAGCTAATACCAACGCAAATAAAATCCCTCTACACCCACTAAACAAGTGCCAGAATTCTCAAATATGACTGGAATTGGTAAAACTGGAATCTATTTAAGATCCAAATAAAAACACTGCGTCGGTCGACCAACAAAATATAAAATTGCTACCAAATTTCCCGGCCAAATATGGGAAAATCTATACCCGAACACAAAATACCCCTAGGATCCAGTTTCCAGTAACTAACCGTTGATAATTATTGACACCTAATGTTGTTTTGAAGCCGCGCCACCCAATGGTTGCTCGCCTTCAACATCTACATTACCACCATCCTTATTGTTCTCCGCAGAGGAGTCTGCACCGCTTCCAGAAGGTGGCGTCGTCGTATTAGATTCCCAATCTTTCGGGGGGCGAGGCTCTTTACCCGCCATTAGATCATCGATCTGATGACGATCTATGGTTTCATATTTCACTAGTGCATCTGCCATTGCGTGTAGCACGCTCATATTTTCATTGAGCAATCTTTCCGCACGTTCATAGTTTCGATCGATCAACGAACGAATTTCTTCATCGATCAAGTGGGCCGTTTCTTCAGAAACAGATTTATGTTGCGTTACAGAGCGCCCGAGAAAAACCTCGCCTTCTTCTTCGCTATATGCCAAAGGCCCCAATCTCTCTGAAAGCCCCCATTTGGTAACCATATTTCTGGCCAAACCAGTTGCACGTTCAATATCGTTGGACGCACCCGTAGTCACCTTCTCCGTACCGTATATTATTTCTTCAGCAAGTCGACCACCATACAAACTGGAAATCTGACTTTCTAATTTTTGCTTGCTAGCGCTATATTGATCAGACTCTGGAAGAAACATCGTAATTCCCAATGCTCGTCCGCGCGGCATTATACTCACCTTATATACCGGATCGTGTTCTGGCACCAAACGGCCTACTATCGCGTGCCCCGCCTCGTGGTATGCAGTCATCTTTTTCTCTTCTTCGCTCATGACCATAGTACGCCGTTCGGCGCCCATGATAATTTTATCCTTAGCTTTTTCTAAATCTTCCATATCAACCAATCGTTTGTTTTGGCGCGCCGCGAATAAAGCTGCCTCATTGACGAGGTTAGCTAAATCTGCCCCAGAAAATCCGGGTGTCCCTCGTGCGATATACTTAACCTCGACGCTATCATCTGCCGGCACCTTCTTCATATGAACTTTAAGTATTTGTTCACGGCCAAGAATGTCTGGTAGACCGACGGTAACCTGTCGGTCAAACCGTCCCGGCCGTAGCAATGCCGGATCTAACACATCGGGCCGGTTGGTCGCAGCAATAATGATAATACCTTCGTTACCTTCGAAACCATCCATTTCCACTAACAATTGGTTCAAGGTTTGTTCCCGCTCATCATGCCCACCGCCGAGACCGGCGCCTCTATGTCGACCCACTGCGTCAATTTCGTCGATAAAGATAATGCATGGGGCGTGTTTTTTCGCTTGCTCAAACATGTCACGAACGCGAGACGCGCCAACACCAACAAACATTTCAACGAAATCAGAACCTGAAATGGTAAAAAAAGGGACTTTAGCTTCACCAGCAATCGCTCTGGCCAATAAAGTTTTACCAGTGCCTGGAGGACCAACCATCAAAGCCCCCCTTGGAATTTGTCCGCCAAGTTTTTGAAATTTCGTCGGATCCTTTAGAAAATCAACCATTTCCGAAACTTCTTCCTTGGCTTCTTCAACCCCGGCAACATCGGCAAAGGTTACTTTAACTTGATCTTCTTCCAGTAACCGAGCTTTACTTTTTCCAAATGACATCGCGCCACGCCCACCGCCACCACCTTGCATCTGGCGCATAAAGAAAATCCATACGGCGATCAATAAAAGCATCGGGAACCACGATATGAAAATCTGCATCAAAAGAGACTGTGATTCAGGCTCTCGAGCCTTGATTTCCACACCATTCTCAAGCAAATCATCAACCATATGGGGGTCGTTTGGACTATAAGTCGTAAATTTTTCGCCGGTTTGCGTTACACCACGGACAGACGGACCGTCTATCAACACTTTTTGAACTTGGCCGGATTTAACCGCATCTATAAATTGCGAATACGACATGGACGAATCGACGCCACCGCGAGAACCAAAGTTATTGAAAACGGACATCAGCACGACCGCAATGATGACCCATAAAATTATATTTTTTACCATGTCGTTCAAAGTAGAACTCCTATCCGGGACAATTCCGAATTTTTGAAAAGCCTTTTAATTGTATCAGGATATTCATAAGGTTGTAATTTCCGTACCTCGACATCGTGAAAAATATTACGCGGCTAAAATCTCACCGTATCGATCTGGAATTATGCTCCCGATAACAATTGGACCCACAAATATGCAAAAAAGGTCAGATTTATTAATATGGAGGCACACGTTCAAGTTTTAAAGCCTTTAGCAATCAAATAAACTTCTCGACTACGCGGCCTCGAAGCTTTTGGTTTTCTAACGGTTACTTTCGAATAAATTTTCTTAGTCTCGCTAAAAAATCTATCAAATCCTTCTCCTTGAAAAATTTTTAGAACCAAGATCCCGGTATCTCCCAATACCTGTTCAGCGGTATCCCGTGCCAATTCCGCTAAGTCTATCGAACGCGGTTGATCTATTGCTTCGACGCCGCTTGTATTCGGGGCCATGTCCGAAAGCACGACATCCACCTTTTCCCCGTTCAATATATTGCTCAATTCTTGCAATACTCTATCCTCGTGAAAGTCACCACAGATGAATTCCACACCCTGAATTGCTGGCATTGATAATAAATCCAACGCGATTACACGACCGGTTGCGCCTACTTTTTTGACCGAATATTGAGACCACCCGCCCGGTGCCGAACCCAAATCAATGACCGTCTTTCCCTTACTTAGGACACAATCCCTTTGGTCTATTTCCTTCAATTTAAATACTGCCCGCGAGCGAAACCCTTGCTGTCTCGCCAATTTCACGTATTCATCATTGAAGTGTTCTTTTAGCCAACGGTCACTAGATTTACTACGCGCCAATGCCCCTCTCCAGTTTGGCACTCACGCTTTCATCATACGCCTCGAAATTTTGCACGTTACATGGGTGGTTCTTGGTGTAAAATCTTGGCTCTATAAGCAACAAAGATATTGATGTGACAAACAAAGACAAAAAAGCGCTAAAAGAAAAAGCCCATAGATTAAAACCTGTTGTAACCGCAGGCCAGGCAGGATTAACCACTAATGTTTTGGCCGAAATAGAAATTGCACTGAACCACCATGAATTAATTAAAGTACGACTGCGTTCGCAAGATCGCGAACAGCGAAAATTACAAGCCGCACAAATTTGTACGAAAACTGAAGCAATATTAATACAATCGATAGGACAAATTAGCGTTCTCTATCGCAAGAATCCGGATAAACACTGAAAATTTCTATTCATACCGCACGGCAAGTATTTCATACTCCTTAACACCGGCTGGAGCTTGGAACGAAATAACTTCTCCCTCTTCCTTGCCGATTAACGCTCTGGCAATTGGCGAAGAAATGGAAATTCGTCCTGCCTTAATATCCGCTTCGTCTTCACCAACGATCTGATAAGTCACAACCTGCTCGGTATCCAAGTCTTCGATTTCAGCCGTTGCTCCAAATACGATTTTACCGTTAGGATTTAGCTGCGTAATGTCGATGACCTGGGCATTTGAAAGCTTGGCTTCAATATCAGCGATGCGGCCTTCGGCAAAACTTTGCTGTTCTCTAGCTGCATGATATTCCGCGTTCTCTTTCAAATCGCCATGCTCCCTTGCCTCGGCAATGGCGGCAATAATCTTGGGACGGGTTACAGACTTTAATTCGGTTAATTCTTTGCGCAACGCATCGGCACCTGCGACAGTAAGGGGTATTTTGTTCATGAACAGACTCCAACAATTAGCTTTGTACCACTTCTACAAAAATGTTTCAGTTTAACGGTAAGTAACCTTATCTATTAACTAACTCCATGCAAAAATTAACCATTCAATAAATTCTGATGAAGATCTTGTAGCTTATTCACTTCACTAATATCGACCTTGGCAAATGCATTACTCGTCGCACTCGCGCCGGCCAATGTCGTTGTATACGTGACCTGATGCTGCAGCGCTGCGCGTCTAATGATAAATGAATCCGCAATGGCTTTACGTCCTTCCGCAGTATTCACAATTAATTTGATCTGATCATTTTTGATCATATCAACGATATGTGGACGCCCTTCTTGCACCTTATTCACGATAGAACAAGCGATATCTGACTCGTGTAGCATTTTCGCGGTACCTTGAGTCGCGACCAAGTCAAATCCCTGATCCGCTAGATCCCTAGCCACAGGAATCAGGTTCAATTTATCAGAATCCTTGACGCTCAGAAGGATTTTACCGTTTCGGATCAAATCAACTCCTGCCGCTCTTTGCGATTTTGCAAAGGCTTCTCCAAACGATTCACCGACGCCCATGACCTCGCCGGTTGACTTCATTTCCGGCCCCAACACTGGGTCTACGCCCGGAAATTTTATGAACGGGAATACGGCTTCTTTGACCGAATAAAAATTAGGAATGCATTCCTTGATTATACCCTGCTGTTTGAGTGTCTGACCGACCATACAACGGGCGGCAATTTTTGCGAGCGGATAACCGGTCGCCTTTGAAACAAATGGCGCGGTTCTCGATGCTCTTGGATTAACTTCCAAAATATAAATATCACGACCTTGAATCGCGAATTGCGTGTTCATCAATCCGACTACTTCCAGTGCAAGAGCCATCTTGCAAACCTGTTCCCTCAATGCTTCTTGCAAGTCGCCTTCCAGACTATAAGGCGGAATAGAACAGGCCGAATCGCCCGAATGTATCCCGGCCTGCTCAATGTGCTCCATTAAACCACCGATTAAAACATCTTCCCCATCGCTGATTGCATCTACATCCATCTCTACAGCGTTATCAAGATATCGATCCAATAGTACCGGTGAATCATTTGAAACACTGACTGCTTCGATCATGTAACGCCGCAATTCGGTTTCGTTAAAAACAATTTCCATCGCCCGACCACCCAACACGTAAGATGGTCGAACAACCAACGGATAGCCCAGTTCTCGCGATGCATTTATCGCTTCGTCAATCGACCGTATAGTTGCGTTCGGAGGTTGCCTCAAACCCAATCTGTTTATCAGTCCTTGGAAGCGCTCCCGGTCTTCAGCCAAATCAATGGAATCCGGGCGTGTACCAATGATTGGTACACCTGCCGCCTCTAGGGCTCGCGCTAATTTTAGCGGCGTTTGCCCACCATACTGTACGATGACTCCCGCCGGCTCTTCTATACGAACGATTTCTAGGACGTCTTCCAAGGTCAGCGGTTCGAAGTATAACCGGTCTGAAGTATCAAAATCTGTGGAAACAGTTTCCGGGTTACAGTTAATCATAATGGTTTCGTAACCATCGTCTCGCAATGCCAGCGATGCGTGCACGCAACAATAATCAAACTCAATCCCCTGCCCGATCCGATTTGGGCCACCACCCAAGACAATTATTTTTTGTCGATCAGAAACATCAGCCTCACACTCTTCTTCATAGCTCGAATACAGGTAGGCAGTCGTCGCGGCAAATTCGGCAGCGCATGAATCAATCCGTTTATAAACCGGGTGAATACCAAATTTATGACGGCTTTCACGAATATCAGCTTCCGAAGATCCCATTAGGAAAGCCAGTCTGGAATCCGAAAACCCTTTTCTTTTCATGTTAAAGAGAGTCTCTCGATCCAATTCTGGCAGCTTTACCTGGGCCAGAGATCTCTCACAATCTACGAGATCCTCGATTTGCGCCAAAAACCATGGATCGATTTTGCACAATTCAAATATTTGTTCGATTGACATTCCGTCTCGAAAAGCATCGGCAACATACCACAAACGGTCAGGACCTGGATGTTGGATTTCCCGACGCAGTATCACATCACGATCCTGCGTTTCGCGCGGCAACATTTCCACCAATCCATCAACACCGGTTTCCAATCCACGAAGCGCTTTCTGTAGAGATTCTTGAAAGGTCCGGCCTATTGCCATGACCTCGCCGACAGATTTCATCTGTGTCGTCAATCGATCATCCGCTTGAGGAAACTTTTCGAAGGTAAAACGCGGCACCTTAGTCACTACATAGTCTATGGTTGGTTCAAACGACGCAGGTGTCGCACCACCAGTGATTTCATTGCGTAATTCATCCAGGGTATAGCCAATCGCAAGTTTTGCTGCAACTTTGGCAATGGGGAAACCGGTGGCTTTAGACGCCAGCGCGGAAGATCGAGAGACACGAGGGTTCATTTCAATCACGACTAGTCTTCCATCGACTGGATTGATGGCTACTTGAACATTTGATCCACCTGTATCTACGCCGATTTCCCGGAGTACTGCAATAGATACGTTTCTAAGAATCTGGTATTCCTTATCGGTGAGCGTTTGCGCCGGCGCGACAGTAATTGAATCACCGGTATGTACACCCATCGGATCGAAATTTTCTATACAGCAGACGATGATGCAATTGTCTTGGCGATCTCGCACGACTTCCATTTCAAATTCCTTCCACCCCAACACCGATTCTTCAATCAATAATTCCTTAGTCGGTGAAAGCTCCAAACCTCGCTCACAAATTTCAACAAATTCCTCTCGGTTAAAGGCAATTCCCCCGCCACTGCCACCTAACGTAAATGAAGGCCGAATAATGCTTGGATAACCTATCGATTCCGGAACTTTTAACGCTTCTTCGATCGAATGCGCAATCTCAGAACGCGGAACTTCCAGACCAATACGCCGCATCGCTTTTCTAAACAAATCTCTGTCTTCTGCTTTTTCGATAGCTTGCTTGCTCGCCCCTATCAGCTCCACGCCAAAACGCGTCAAAATACCTTCACGTTCCAGATCTAACGCGCAATTGAGCGCAGTCTGCCCCCCCATCGTCGGCAGCAATACATCCGGACGTTCTTTTTCTATAACCCGAGCCACGGTTTGCCAATCAACGGGTTCGATATAAATCGCATCAGCACTACCGGGATCGGTCATGATTGTGGCCGGATTGGAATTAACCAAAACGACACGGTAACCTTCCTCGCGTAACGCTTTACAAGCCTGGGTACCAGAATAATCAAATTCGCACGCCTGCCCAATTACTATAGGACCAGCACCAAGCAGCAATATAGATTGAATATCTGTTCTTCTAGGCATATTTCGAGATTATTTAAATAAAAGTGATCAAGCGCGATTATTCGACATCATATCGATAAAGCTATCAAACAAATGTTCAACATCGTGCGGTCCAGGACTTGCCTCCGGGTGGCCCTGAAACCCAATTGCCGGACAATCAGATCGATGAAGTCCCTGTAAACTCCCATCAAACAATGAACGATGTGTGGCGATAAGATTATCTGGCAGTGATTTCTCGTCTACCGAGAAACCGTGATTTTGACTACTGATCATAACCCGGCCGCTAGCTAACTCTTGAACCGGATGATTTGCTCCATGGTGACCAAATTTCATTTTTAATGTATTGGCACCGGAAGCCAATGCCAACAATTGATGGCCTAGACAAATCCCAAAAACTGGGGTTTTGGTTTCCAAAATTTGACGAATCGCGGTAATGGCGTACCCACAGGGCTCAGGATCCCCAGGACCGTTGGATAAGAATACTCCGTCGGGTTTCTGCGATAAAACTTCATTGGCCGGTGTCTCCGCCGGCACCACATTTATCGAACATCCTCGCTCGGCCAACAGCCGAAGAATATTTCTTTTTACACCAAAATCATAGGCCACCACTCGATAAGAAGAATCTTGCGAATCCGTGTAGCCTTCATCAAGCCGCCATCCACGCTGCATCCAATTATAGGGTTTTGGCGTACTAACGGTTCTCGCCAAATCCATTCCCTGAAGACCAGGAAACGCTTTTGCCTTTTCGATAGCGACACCGATTTCTAGGTTTTCAGCCGCAACAATGCAACCACGCTGGGCACCCTTGTCGCGCAATATCCGGGTTAGTTTCCTGGTGTCGATATCAGCAATGGCAACAATATTCCGTTGGGCTAAATAATCGCTAAGCGATCCTTCTGCGCGCCAACTACTGGGACGGATCGACAAATCTTTGATCACCAAACCACTAGCAAATATCTTGTCAGACTCTTCATCCTCAGAATTAACCCCGACGTTGCCAATATGTGGATAAGTCAAAGTCACTATCTGACGGGTATATGAGGGATCCGTCAATATTTCCTGATAGCCGGTAAGCGCGGTATTGAATACAACCTCACCATCTGAACATCCATCGGCGCCAATAGAAACACCCCGGAATATCGTCCCATTCTCAAGCGCTAGAACCGCCTTTTTAGTCAATTTTTACCACCTTAATACACGAATCCTGGAAAGACCCATGAGTGGCCTCCCGTTGTCACACAATAAAACCAATAGAATTTATTACACCTTGCTCAAAGTCGCCAACCCAATTTGTTTATCCGATTAAGCTTTGCGTCCTTTGCATTTCGCCTAGTTAGACCACAGTCATTTCAGAGGTATTTTACGAGCAGAGAAATCCCCAGTCGCTAAATCACTCATCCACAATAGAGGACTACAAAAAAATCCGTCCGCACGCGAACCTTCTGCCCGACAATACTAGTGACGAGCCCACCTACATTTTCAGATTGATGGTATTCACGCACTAGGCGAACAAAGCGCGCGTCAGAAAGAGTCAGATTTTACGAAATACTTGCTGACAGCACAACAAACGAAACAGTATTATTCAGACGAAACGATTATCCGATCACGCAAATCTGGAATAAACTCGACGACCGTTGCAAAGGCCTGGTCACTTTTGTTGGGCTAAACCGCATGCATATTATTCGGAACGGATATCCCATCTAAATCCAAATAGGTATTAAATTATGAAAATCACCGTAGAAATCGATGCCACACCTCAAGAAGTTCGCGACTTTTTTGGTTTACCCAACGTACAGCCATTGCAAACTGAAATTCTTGAAAAACTGCAGCAAGAAATGACAAGCGGAACAACGGGATTTGACGCAGTTAGTTTGATGAAGCCTATGCTTCCGGCCCATATGCAATCAATGGAGGCCATGCAAACAGCATTCTGGAACGCATTCAGCTCGACTAAGTCTGACGATATGAAGAAAAAAGACCCGGACTCTAGTGATGGTCAATGAGTGCTGGTATCTATGATATTTAGCTTTCAAGCAACATAAGACGATTGCTGGAATCAGAATCCCAACACGTCTTGCATATCGTACAAACCTTTAGGTTTTTGTTCCAACCAGCTGGCTGCACGCATAGCACCGTTGGCAAAAGTCATTCTGCTTGACGCTTTATGGGTAATTTCCACTCGTTCTCCTTCATCAGCAAACATAACCGTATGTTCACCTACGATGTCACCTGCACGAATCGTAGAAAAACCTATAGTATTTCTATTCCGCTCCCCGGTAAAACCTTCTCTCCCGTAAACGGCACAATCGTTTAGGTCACGGCCCAGCACCTCGGCAACAACCTCGCCCATACGGAGCGCGGTCCCTGACGGGGCATCCACTTTATGCCGGTGATGGGCTTCTATGACTTCAATATCGGTATACCCACCCATCACCTTGGCGGCAATTTCAAGCAATTTTAGAGAAAGGTTTACGCCGACACTCATATTCGGAGCAAGTACCACTGCGATATCTCCAGCGGCCTTTGATATCTGATCCTTCTGTTCAGTCGTGAATCCAGTCGTACCTATCACGACTTTTTTATGGTTGGCCCTGCATATCTCTAGGTGCTTTATAGTCGGTTCCGGTTGCGTAAAATCGATTAACACATCGAATTCCCCAATCACTGCAAGCAAATCGCTTATCACGGGTACATTGATGCGGCCAAGGCCTGCTTGCTCTCCGGCATCCACGCCCAATATAGGGTTGTCGGCCCTCTCGATTGCAGCGGTTAATCGCAAACCATCAGCCTGACCGCAAGCAGCAATTAGATTGTGCCCCATACGACCGGCAGCACCGACAATCGCAATTCTTAGCATGTTGTATACCTATCTGAATTATTACGAAGGAATTCTAAATTCCCACACTTCAAAATCTGCTGGGGACTTGTGGAAACTCCATATTTGAACGATATTCGCTAAAACAATGGTTATATTCCACGAGTCACTATTTTGTTTGTTTTGTAGGAAAAGACCGAACAGTCGACGTAATTAACGATAAGAATCATTAAATCTAATTAGTATGGCGACCCAAGCTTAAGTATCTTGCTTTAACCCGTCATTTTATCAAAAAACTGTTTGACCCCATCCACCCAAGAATGAGCTTGAGGGCTATGCCGACTACCACCACCGACCAAGCTGGAATCGATTTCTTCAATCAATTTTTTTTGTTCTTTGGTTAAATTAACCGGAGTCTCAATTTGGACACGGCACAATAAGTCGCCAACCGCACCACCACGTACCGGTTTTACGCCTTTACCGCGCAAGCGAAACAACTTCCCAGTTTGAGTTTCGGCAGGAATTTTTAATTTTACTTTGCCCCCCAAGGTAGGCACATGCAGCTCACCGCCCAATGCAGCTGTAGGAAACCCAATCGGCATTTCGCAAAACAAGTTCGCTCCATCACGGGTAAATATTGGGTGTTCCTTAACACCGATTTGAACGTATAAATCTCCCGGAGGACCACCCTGCTCACCCGCTTCACCTTCCCCGGCCAGCCGGATTCGATCTCCCGAATCAACACCCGGCGGTATCTTTACCGACAAAGTTTTATTTTCCTGTACGCGACCATTTCCATGACACACTCGGCATGGATCTTTTATCTGCTTCCCGGTTCCCCTACAAGTCGGACAGGTTTGTTGAACAGAAAAAAAACCTTGTTGCATACGTACGTTGCCCATACCGTTACAAGTGCCGCACGTAACTGGGCTGGAGCCTTTTTTTGCACCGCTGCCACCACATTGACCGCAAGCGGTCAAAACGGGCACACGAATCTTAACGTCCGAACCGACGACCGCCTCTTCCAGTGTCAACTCCATATCGTAGCGAAGGTCTGATCCTCTATGCACGTTACCGCGCTTACGACCACCACCAAAAATATCACCAAAAACATCACCAAAAATGTCGCTAAATCCATCAGCAGAGCCACCCCCCATCGATGAATCCACCCCAGCGTGTCCAAATTGGTCATAGGCTGATCGCTTCTTTGGGTCGGACAAAACCTCATAGGCTTCTTTGGCCTGTTTAAACTTTTCTTCGGCGTCGGGATTATCTTTATTTCGATCGGGATGGTACTTCATCGCCATACGGCGATAAGTTTTTTTTAATTCCGCATCGCTCGCATTGCGAGATACACCCAATAGTTCGTAGTAATCTTGTTTTGCCATAAATCACGCAACCGCCGGCAATCGCCGGCGGTTCCAATCTAGTCCTATAAAAAGAAAGTTTAAATTTTATACATCTTATTTTTTATCATCTTTAACTTCCTCAAATTCAGCATCCACAACATCATCATCCCGCGTTGCTTTTTCACCTTCAGCATTGGCCCCATCTACATCGGGTTGAACACCTGCCGACGCACCGGCCGCATCAGCTTGCTCCGCATAAACACGCTCGGCAAGTTTTCCCGACACTTCGGTCAACGCTTTGGTCTTGGCTTCGATCGATTCTTTGTCATCACTCTGCAAAGCAGCGTTCAGTTCTTCAATTGCGGACTCAATCTGACTCTTCTCGTCGGCTTCGACCTTGTCACCCAATTCATCCAATGATTTATTGGTCGCATGAATCATAGACTCGGCATTATTTCGAATATCGACCATCTCACGGGCTTTTCGATCCTCTTCAGCATGCAGTTCTGCATCCTTAATCATACGATCAACATCTTCATCAGAAAGGCCGCTTGACGCTTTGATTACGATCGACTGTGCTTTACCAGTCGCCTTATCCTTAGCAGATACATTGAGTATACCATTGGCATCTATGTCGAACGTGACCTCAATCTGCGGTATCCCCCGCGGTGCCGGTGGAATATCCGACAAATCAAAACGCCCCAGAGATTTATTACCCGACGCCATTTCCCTTTCACCTTGGAGGACATGTACTGTCACCGCGCCTTGATTGTCTTCTGCGGTTGAAAAGACTTGATTCTCGCGGGTTGGGATCGTGGTATTCTTCTTAATCAACGCCGTCATAACACCGCCCAATGTCTCGATCCCCAAGGACAGTGGCGTCACATCTAGCAACAACACGTCTTTTACGTCACCCGCGAGAACCCCGGCTTGGATCGCAGCACCTACAGCCACGGCCTCATCCGGATTAACATCTTTGCGAGGTTCTTTGCCAAAAAAATCCTGCACAACTTCTTGAACCTTGGGCATACGCGTCTGTCCACCTACCAGAATTACATCATCAATTTCCGAAGCCGATAAGCCCGCGTCTTTTAACGCCATTTCACAAGGACCTTTGGTTCGGAATATCAAATCGTCAACCAATGATTCCAATTTCGCCCGAGTAAATTTGACATTCAAGTGCTTCGGACCACTAGAGTCCGCAGTGATGTACGGTAGGTTCACGTCTGTTTGTTGGGCGGATGACAACTCTATCTTGGCTTTTTCCGCTGCCTCTTTTAAGCGCTGCAGCGCGAGCGGGTCATTGTGCAAATCAATCCCATTATTCTTTTTAAATTCATCGGCCAAATAATCGATTATACGCAGGTCAAAATCCTCCCCGCCCAGAAAAGTATCTCCATTGGTTGCCAGTACTTCAAACTGGTGTTCGCCTTCAACCTCAGCGATTTCAATAATGGAAACATCGAAGGTTCCACCCCCTAAGTCATATACCGCTAATTTAGAGTCTCCGTGTTTTTTATCCATGCCATAAGCCAACGATGCAGCGGTCGGCTCGTTGATAATACGAGAAACTTCCAATCCCGCAATGCGTCCGGCGTCTTTGGTTGCCTGACGCTGGGAGTCGTTAAAGTAAGCAGGTACCGTTATCACCGCCTGGGTAACTTCTTCACCCAGAAACGCTTCGGCATCTTTCTTCATTTTCATCAACACTCTAGCTGAAACTTCAGGTGGCGCCATTTTAGTACTATTCGCTTCAACCCAAGCATCTCCATTTTCAGCCTCGACAATTTTGTACGGCACCATCTTGATGTCCTTCTGTACCACATCGTCCTTGTACTTTCTTCCAATCAAACGCTTGATCGCAAATAAAGTATTAGCAGGATTGGTTACCGCCTGACGTTTGGCCGATTGCCCAACCAAGACTTCATCGTCATTAGAAAATGCAACCACCGAAGGTGTTGTTCGACCACCTTCACTGTTTTCGATAACTTTAGCGCTCCCGCCTTCCAGTACTGCAAAACAGGAGTTTGTTGTACCTAAGTCAATCCCAATAATTTTTGCCATTTACTTATTCTCCGATCAATTCAACAATCGCTTGATTCGCGCTGATAACTAACTACTTTCTGATATGGGGTTATCGATATTTTTTTCAAGCTTGTTCGTCAACTTTCGTTTGCTTGTTCATCTGGGCAACGACAACCATCGCGGGACGAATCAACCGATCGTTGAGCAGATAACCTTTTTGAAACACTTTCAACACGGTATTCGGTTCCTTATCTTCGGCCACCTCCATTGCCATCGCTTGATGCAACTCGGGGTTGAAAATATCCCCTTCAGGATCTATCGGGACAATATTAAATTTCTCCAAAGCCGACTTCATCAATTGCAACGTCAATATGTTACCTTCTCGCAATTTTGTTACTTCCGCAGAATCACCAGCCGCAGCTTGAATCCCAAGTTCCAGACTATCTACTACTGGAAGTAATTCTTTGGAAAATTGATCCAATGCAAATTTGTGCGCGTTCTGTAATTCCTTTTCTGTACGCCGCCGTAGATTCTCCATTTCCGCCTGTGCACGCACAAATTTATCCGCGCTTTCATTGGCCTTTTCAGTTACCACTTGGAGCTCATTGCGGAGAGCTTCTATAGATATTTCGTCTACTTCAGTATCAACCTCGATGTCGCTCCCACTTTGCTCGATATCATCCCCGGCTGGTAAATCCTTAGTATTCACAGATTCAATACCGTCCTCTTGAGATTCCGGTATCTCCTTCTCATCGCTCATAAGTTTTGCTCCAAATTCATATAAATATTGCCAAGCTTGTAACCAGAATTGCTGAAGGTCGCGACTTCCGGTAATTTTTCAAATGCAACAATCGCACATTTTCAATAAAACAATCAGCGAGATACCAAATTTTTTTAGGCATCAACACTAAAGATATTGAAGAAAATAATAGCCTTATGATGGGGGCGATATATTCTGATTCAAGGCAGCTCCCAATAATTTTGCGGTTACATCAACAAGGGGGATAACTTTTTGATATTCCATTCGAGTTGGTCCAATTACCGCCAAGACACCGACCCTTTCCGTATCAAGCGAATACGACGCGCTAACCACGCTGCAATCATCCAACGCCTGATAACCCGACTCTTCACCTACAAAAATTTGCACGCCTTCGGCATGTAAACATTGGTCTAATAAGTGAAGTATTTCCTGTTTGCGATTGAATGCTTCGAATAACTTGCGCAACCGCTCTACATCCGATAACTCAGAAAATTCCATCAGGTTCGTCTGCCCTGTTAAGATAAAATCTTCCGTTGATGTATCGCTTTGTAGTGCAAGATTAGCCATTTCGATCGCATTTATCATTTCCTTATTTACCCTTTGCTGAGTTTCCTCCAACTCGTTCAGTAATTGCGATCTCAACGACGTTAGATCCTGACCTTGGAATACTGAATTCAAATAATTTGAAGCTTGTTGCAATTCGGCGGCACTAAATTCTCGTGACGGATGGATTATGCGATTATGCACTTCCTGTTCATTGGTCACTAAAATGGCTAATACTCGCGCACCAGATAATGGCAAAAACTCTATGTGACGAAATGCAACTGTACCGCGACGCGGCATCGTTACAATTCCCGCCATTTGCGAGATGCTAGACAATAAATTAGAAGCACTTTCAACCAAATTTTGCTCGTCAGTCTGGTTACCAAAATCCTTTTTAAAATCATCTACGGCTTTTTTCCCGACCGGTTGGACGGTAAGTAAAGAATCTATGAAGAGTCGATATCCGGTAACCGTCGGAATTCGGCCTGCAGAGGTGTGCGGCGAGCAGACTAAACCGTACTCTTCCAAATCGGCCATTACATTTCTAACCGTTGCCGGGCTCAAATTAACCCCACTACCTCGCGATAGAGCGCGAGACCCAACCGGTTGACCATCTTGAATATACCGCTCAATTAACACCTTCAGGAGATGTTGGGCCCTGTCGTTCAAACTAGAAGAATTTTCCACAATAGCCTCAAACCATTATTTATTTAGCACTCTTTTATATAGAGTGCTAATAGTGAAACTAGCAATCCCGAAGATCTGTGTCAAGATCGGCTTAAAGCTTGGATGGAAACGCGCAACATGCTACCTTTGGAAAAATAACTCCCAATTTACTCCATGCATCGTCAATTCAGTTCCATTGGCCTGATCGGCAAACCTAACCCAATCATTGCGACAACCATATCGGTTTTGTACGAGCATTTGGTCAAACTCAATTACCGGGTTTTGGTTGAACAACAAAGTCGAAAATTTCTTGCATCTGAATCGGTAGAATGCCATGACATATCCAATCTGGGTGAACACTGCGACGTCGCCATAACGGTTGGTGGCGACGGCACATTGCTTTCCGCAGGTCGCAACCTTGCACCACACAAAGTTCCGGTCATTGGTGTTAATTTGGGCCGCTTGGGCTTTCTGGTCGACATTTCTCCCGATGAAGTCATCATAAAGCTCGACGATATCCTGCAGGGCAATTTTGTAACCGAAGAACGAATGTTACTCAACGCCCAACTGATTCGAGACGATCAAGTAATCCATGAACAAATTGCCGTAAACGAGGTTGTGATTCACCGATGGATCACACCTAGTATGATAGAGATTATCACGCATATTGATAAAATCTTTTTAAATTCCCAACGCTCGGACGGATTAATCGTATCAACACCGACCGGTTCGACGGCTTACGCTTTATCCGGCGGTGGTCCAATTCTGCATCCTACCCTGGGCGCCATTGTATTGGTGCCTATTAATCCACACACATTGACCAATCGCCCCATTGTGGTGGACGACAACAGTCTGATCGAAATAGAATTCAGTAACAAGGAAGCGATCAACGCGCAAGTCACCTGCGACGATATTTCTATACCCGACGTATTAATCAGTGATCGAATTCAAATTAAAAAGGACACCAACTTAGTTAAGATACTACACCCAACCAATTACGATTTTTTTGATATCCTTCGCGCAAAACTACACTGGAGTAGCTAATTCAGATCTATGCTATGCTCTCTAAACATTAGAGATCTTACCGTCGTCAAAACCCTTGATTTGGATTTCCACCGAGGATTAACTGTGCTAACGGGAGAAACTGGGGCGGGCAAATCCATTTTGCTGACGGCGATGGGATTAGCGCTTGGCGATCGAGCGGATTCCAGTCTAATACGTCCAGGTTGTGACAAAGCCGAAATCAACTTGGAATTTGACTTGAGTGATACGCCACTGGCTTTGACTTGGCTTATAGACTTAGAGTTAGATGACCACAACAATTGTTTAATTCGTCGTGTACTCAACCGGGACGGTCGATCCAAAGCCTTTATAAATAACCGTCCGGTTACTTTGCAATCCTTACAAGAATTAGCCGAACGATTAATAGAAATTCATGGCCAACATGCGCATCTTGCGTTGCTCAATACAACCGAGCAACGTCGTATTCTGGATGAAATTTCTAATAACCGAGAGCTGCTTGAGCAAGTAAACGTTACGTACGCTAAATGGCAAACAACGCGCGCCGAATTAAATAAAACGTCTGAAACGATGCGCACCAGGGCCGAACGCGATGAATTGCTACGTTATCAAATCAACGAACTAGAAACCGTTGATGTCGAAAACCTTGACTACGACCAACTGGTTAGTGACCAGACATTTCATGCCAATGCGGAAACTATAGCTTTAACTACTCGAACCCAAATCGACCTGCTGTACGGCGATGAACAGCATTCCATTAATTCAAGATTAAGTAATTCGATAAGGGCTTTAACCGATATAAGTCAACACGCTCCAGAATTAGATGCAGTAGTACAACTGCTAAATGAGGCACAAATTCAGGTTCAAGAGTCGAGTCATTTACTCCACCGCCAATTGGACACTTTGGAGATCGATCCCAACCAACTCGCCTATCTTGACGACAGATTAGCCCAGGTGCATTCGATTGCTCGCAAACATTATATAAAACCAGGCGAACTTTCGGAGAAACTACGCGCATTAAATCAAGAATTAAAATTCTTAGAGCAAGCGATTGAGCAAATAGACGGACTTGAAACCCGCCTGAATAAGGTAAGGGAACGCTACCATACCAAAGCGGTGCTGTTATCCAAAAATCGTAAACAAGCTGCCCAACTCTTAGAAGTCCAAATCTCCAATGCGATCCAAGAACTCGGTATGCCTCAAGGTAAATCGACAATTCAAATAGATACAAACGACCCTACCGGCGATCCAAAACCTGGTGGATTGGATCAGGTCGAATTCCTCGTTTCAACAAATCCGGGTATGCCCGCCCGACCGCTGAATAAAGTAGCGTCGGGTGGAGAGCTATCGAGAATCAGTTTGGCCATTCAAGTCGCGGCACTTCATTCGCATAGTACCGCAACTATGATATTTGACGAAGTTGATTCAGGTATTGGGGGTGGTGTCGCCGAAATCGTTGGTCAGAAACTACGCACTCTTGGATCTAACCAGCAGGTTCTATGCGTAACACACCTGCCGCAGGTTGCCGCCCAAGCTCATCACCATTTACTGGTAGAAAAATCCAGCGACGACATTAATACAGAATCGCAGGTACGACAGTTATCGCCCGAAATGCGCAAACAAGAAATCGCCCGCATGCTTGGCGGTCTAAACATTACCCAACAAACATTGGCCCATGCCCAAGAAATGCTAGAAATGGCCAATCAATAAAAAATAAAACTTAATTGATAACCGGTAAATCCATGACGATACTACCGCATCATCCAATTGATAAGTAAAAAGCGCCGGCTAATCTAGTTAGTATCAAAAGCAATTAGCCCAACGAATGAGGAGCAGAGACGCCAAACATCCCTCTTTAACGTCTCTGAATTTACAAATATTTATTTCCGTTTTATTTCGAATTTTTCCAGCTTTTGCCCTTTATCCAATAGCGCTTTCAACCATTTGGGTTTCATCCCACGGCCACTCCATTGTTGTGTGAGATCATTTGGGTTTTGATACTTTGCTGGCACCTTTTTACCTTGCCTAGTCGACTTAGTCTTGGTGTCGTTAATTTCGATTCTAATATCTATCGACGCAGCTAATTCCTTAATTTGTGCGATCACCTCTTTCCGTTTAGCTTGTTGCCGCGCTCGAAGTTCTTTCCCTGCATTTGCTATTACATTTTCTAAATCAATTTCAGACAGTTTGTTAAAATCACTTCGCATTGAATATTCGCCTCTTTTACAATAACACAGAGATTTAATTATATCACACGTCCGAAACTTACATATAGATAGAGCGTATTATATTTACCAAGACTTTACCCTTTATACCATCAGGATTTATATACGATTTATTTGTAGTAAAAATCATTCTGATATATCGATACAATTAATCGGAGGACAATTTGTTCAATACAAGTGCAGCACGGCAATAACATTAAGGTTTATCAAAAACCAAACACCTGAAGGCTAAACTATTATTAGTTTATATTGAATAAAATAGTATTCGTAATAATCTTTCCTAAATTGGTAAGAGTTGTATTAGATTAAATTAAAGCCAACGAATCTAAAAAATGAACTTACCCGCAAAACCCTCTCAGTTTTTGACAACATTAACCAAAACCTCTGCCTTTCTCAACTCGACGCGATTGGTTAGAAAACTCAAATACGTCTCTAGTAAGGCGCGATAAATCTGAGCCAGTTGGCTTAACTTTACCTAGCCCAGTGTGGGATAATATAAAGTTTTTTATTCAATTCACTCACCAAGACCAATTTTCTTCAACCTACAGCAATGCCCCCTATTTCTAATTCTCAAACCAAAGCTTCCCTTTTTAAACCACCGACATCTAAAGCACCGGGTGATATTCTGCAATGGACCGGACTGAAGGGCTGCGGCGACTCACTTGCATTGGCGTCAGCTATAAGCCAGAACAAAAACCCGTTCGTTGTTATAACCACCGACACTCAATCGGCCTTACGAGTAGAACACGAGCTGCGGTTTTATTTAAGAAAAGAATTCCCAGTTTCTTATTTACCGGATTGGGAGACCTTGCCATACGATGTTTTTTCACCACTTCCGGAAATCACATCACAACGGCTGAAAACACTTTCTACACTACCCACTATATCTCGTGGGGCAGTTGTTTTATCTATTTCAACTGCTTTACATAAAATCGCACCCCGCGAGCATATTTTATCCAAAAGTTTTAATTGGAGTATTGGTCAAAACCTACCGTTGGATGGGATTAGACGGCAACTTGAAAAAGTTGGTTATCAGTGCGTGTCTCAAGTTTATCAACACGGAGAATTTGCGATAAGGGGTTCGATACTGGACCTGTTCCCAATGGGTAGTACGACACCGTTTAGGATTGAGCTATTCGACGAAGAGATAGAATCCATTCGGACATTCGATACTGAAACCCAACGATCTCAAAAAAAATATGATAACGTCAATCTGTTTCCGGCCAGAGAATTTCCGATTGACGAAGATTCAATCAAAAGATTTCGTAAAAATTTTAGATCTATATTTCCAGACATTTCCCAACGAAATACGATATACCAAGATGTTAGTAAAGGTATCGCTCCGGGTGGGATTGAATATTATCTTCCAATGTTTGTCGAATCAACGAATACGATATTCGATTATATTCCGCACAATACCTCATTGATCTATTTGGGAGAAATAGACAAAGCCGCAAGTAACTTTTTTTCTGACACATACAATCGTTACGAGCAGCGCAGACATGATATAGAGCGCCCTCTCCTCGTTCCGGAGGAACTGTTTTTGTCACCGGCATTATTAGAAGAACATCAAAAAACATGCCCATTAATTCAGATCCTCGTCGAAGAGTCCCTATCTAATTTATCGAACGATCAGATTTCATTCTCAACCCAACCCATACCCGATATTTCGTTAAAGCCACGGCAGGCAAAGGGTGCCGAAGCACTGGATATTTTTCTCCATCAATTCGAAGGACGGATTCTGTTCATTGCCGAATCCGCGGGGCACCGCGAAAACCTGTTGGCAACCCTAAATAAACATGAGATTCGGCCTGAAGTAGTTTCCAATTGGGTCGACTTTCTAGCAGGCGATATGGTGAGGGCACTTGTAGTCGCCCCCATGGATCATGGTTTGTTAATGGACGATCCCAAAATCGCGATAATCACCGAGAGCCAATTGACGGGGCAGCGCGCGCAGCAAAGACGTCGTCGTCGACGAACATCTGGACGCGAGCTCGAAAACATCGTAAGCACCCTTTCCGAATTATCCATTGGAACTCCAGTCGTACATCAAGACCACGGAATAGGGCGCTACCAAGGTTTGCAAAAGCTGGAGGTCGGGGGAATTGAAACCGAATTTTTGATTCTGGAATACGCAAAAAACGATAAACTTTATGTACCCGTCGCATCGCTGCATTGTATCAGCCGGTACACCGGCGCGAGCGCAGAAACGGCCCCACTACATAAGCTTGGTGGCGACCAATGGAACAAAGCTAAAAAGAGAGCCGCCGCAAGAGTTCGGGACGTTGCGGCCGAACTTTTGGACATCAACTCCAGGCGTGCGGCCAAACAAGGCTTCGCTCATCGGATTAACAACGAAGAATACGAAAATTTCGCGCTGGCGTTTCCATTTGAAGAAACCCCAGATCAGGACACCGCAATAAAACAGACCTTAAAGGACATGGCATCGCCACAGCCTATGGACCGCGTCATATGCGGTGATGTTGGTTTCGGAAAAACCGAAGTTTGTATGCGCGCCGCTTTTATCGCCATTCAAAGCGACAAGCAAGTGGCAGTTTTGGTTCCGACGACGCTCCTGGCTCATCAACATCATCAAAATTTTTGTGATCGTTTCGCCGATTGGCCAATACGCGTTAAAGCGCTTTCACGCTTTGTCAGTAAAAAACAACAGGAATCTATTCTCGCAGAAACCAAATCCGGTAAGATCGACATATTAATCGGAACACATAAATTACTGCAAAACACTGTTGAATATCAAAACCTGGGGCTCGTAATCATTGACGAAGAACACCGGTTTGGAGTCCGCCATAAAGAACATTTCAAAAAACTTCGTAGCGAATTGGATATCCTTACGCTAACGGCCACGCCGATCCCTCGAACTTTAAACATGGCAATGTCCGGCTTGAGAGATATTTCCATTATCGCCACACCGCCACCCAATCGCCACGCGATCAAAACCTTCATTACCGAGCCAATAGATGCTCTGATCCAAGAGGCATGCCTGCGTGAAATTCGCCGCGGAGGACAGATATTTTATTTGCACAATAACGTAAAATCCATCGAAAGAGCTGCGCGCGAGCTTGAACAACTTGTTCCGGAAGCACGGATAGAAATCGCACACGGCCAGATGCCCGAGCGACAACTTGAGAAGGTTATGCTCGATTTCTATCATCAACGTTTCAATATGTTAGTCTGCACAACAATTATTGAAAGCGGAATCGACATCCCCAGCGCAAATACCATTTTAATCAATCGAGCGGATAAACTAGGGCTCGCTCAATTACATCAACTACGTGGCCGCGTGGGACGCTCACACCATCGAGCATATGCTTATTTAATCATTCCGCCGAAACCACTAATGACATCCGACGCAGTGAAACGCTTATCAGCAATAGAAGAATCCGATAGCTTGGGTGCCGGCTTTATGCTGTCGTCGCATGACCTGGAAATTAGAGGCGCCGGCGAATTACTGGGTGACGAGCAAAGCGGTCAAATTCAAGAAATTGGATTTACCCTGTATACCGAATTACTAGAACGTGCGGTTTCCGCGCTAAAATCCGGAACCGAACCTGATCTGGAATCGCCGTTAGATACCGGACCAGAAGTTGATTTTTATTCAACTGCTTTGATTCCCGATGATTATCTACCAGACGTCCATACGCGCTTGGTATTGTACAAACGAATTGCTAACTCAATTAATGTCGAAGAACTTTGGCAGCTTAAAGTAGAAATGATAGACCGCTTCGGTTTGTTTCCGGATGCAACCAAGAATCTCTTCGCAATTACTGAGATTAAAATTCAAGCTAGCGAAATGGAAATAAGAAAAATTGAAGTGGGGCCTTCTAATGGGCGAATTCTGTTCGGCCCGGAACCCAAAATCAATACTGAAAATTTACTTGATTTGATTCAAAAACAACCAGAACAATATAAACTGGATGGCCCCGAGAAATTAAAATTTTTCAAAGAATCCAATTCGGCCGAAGAAAAACTAGAGTTCGTCGGTCAACTTTTGGAATTATTAAAAAACGATTGCGATACGGCAATGGCATTTTGATATTAGATGGCTCTTTACAATCCACAGGTTGTTTTCTATCTGACTGATCGGAACAAACCTAGATCCACAGCAAAGCAAGTAGTTCTAATTGTTTACATTCAAGAATGCACGTAAAAGAGGTTCGAAATCAGCAAAGCCGCGTTCCATGTTTTTCTCAATGTCTTCCATGGTAATTTCCCCATTCGATTTTCCCGCCGCCCAATTCGCAACCACCGCGCAACACGCATATTCGAACCCCGCCTCCCTAGCCAGCACGGTTTCCGGCATCCCAGTCATACCCACTAAATCACAACCATCTTGCTCCATGCGCATGATCTCTGCAGCAGTCTCCAATCTTGGGCCATTGGTACACCCATAAACCGCGCCTTCCAACACGTCTATACCGCTAGTGGATGCGGCTTGTAGCAACCTAGTTCTTAGGGCTTTACTATACGGCCAGCTAAAATCAATATGCCGAACCCCATTTTGACCACCATCATAAAAAGTACTTTCCCTGCCCCCCGTATAATCAATAAGCTGATCTGGAAGCACTATTCTTCCCGGTTTTGCCGCCGCATGAATACCCCCGACCGCGGCAACCGCGATGACCTCCTTGACACCGACTGTTTTCAGCGCCGAGATATTGGCTCTATAGTTAATTTCATGCGGTGGAATACTATGTTGGCTCCCATGTCGTGCAAGAAATACAACGTCCCGCCCATAATATTCCCCAAACAGCAAGCCCGCCGATGGTACCCCGAATTCTGTCGTCGCATCCTTTGTGTCCACAATTTCCAACCCCGGCAGATGTGTCAGGCCGGTGCCACCAATAACACCGAGTAGACTAGAATTGGAGTCAAACTCTCTAGTCGATTTTACAGGCATATATCCCTCTAGAATTTCTGAAATAGCCCTTATAATCCATCCCGTAACCAAACAAATAACGATTCTCGGCAACCAACCCAATAAAATCAGCTTGTATCGGTTTTGCCCTCCCTATTTTCTTGTCCACCAATACAGCACTATAAACATTGATCGCGCCCTGATCCTTACAATAATTACAAATCGCCTGCAGCGTGATTCCTTCATCCAATATATCGTCGACTAACAATACCGTCCTACCTTTTATTGGCTGCTGGGGTTTAACCAACCAACTAAGTTCATTGCCTACGGTATTGCCCTGGTAACGCGTCGCATAAACGATATCGTTTGTCATTGGGAAATCGCAACGCAACATCAGTTGTGCTGCCAATGGAATGCCACCATTAACGATACATATTAACAGCGGATTCGATTCGGCCATGGATTCACTGATGGCTTTGGACATTTGCCCAATCGCGGTGTCAATTTCCTGCTCTGAGAAAATCAATTCCGCTTCAGTCTTTACCCGTTTAATATCATCTATTTCATCCATCAGTTAGATTCCAATTCTTGCAAGCGGGATAGAATTTTTAGTCGTTCATTGTCGTTGATCAATTCCATTCTTGTCATTCGGGAACGCCCAAGCATATTAACCAAGCGCCGCTGAATCAAATCCGGCCTATCCCCACGAATTTGATCAAGTAACTGCTCAGCCTCATCTGGCTGATTACAAACCAGAATCATATCGCAGCCAGCCCCTAAAGCGAGTTCCGCTCGTCCCAGATAACCACCAGCGTATTCCGCACCGGCCATACTCAAATCATCGCTAAATATTGCCCCTTCAAATCCCAATCGTTTACGTAATACCTGTTTGATCCAGAACTCTGAAAAACCTGCAGGACAAGCATCCAACGCCGAATACACAACATGCGCAGGCATAACCGCTTCCAAACCGTCCTCTATCAACCGCTTGAATGGCAACAAATCGTTTTTTAAAATTAATGCAGCTTTGCGGTCATCGACAGGCAAAGCAAGATGAGAATCTGCTGCGACCCCGCCGTGTCCGGGAAAATGTTTTCCGACAGCAGCCATACCGGCTCTGTTCATACCGTTCCGAAAAGCCGTCGCAAATTGGCTTACTGTTTCTGCATCAGAAGAAAACGATCTGTCACCAATAATCGAACTAATACCACAGTCCACGTCCAATACCGGCGCAAAACTAAAATCGACATCTATGCTGCGTAATTCCGTCGCCATGAGCCAAGCAGACGCTTCCGCCAAATGCAGCGCATCCGTACAAATCGATGGATCAATTTGCGCATAGCGACACGCAGGCGGCAAACGCGTAAAACCATCCAAAAAACGCTGCACCCGACCACCCTCTTGATCCACTGCGATCAATATATTCCCTCGTCGAATCGAGCGGATTTCTTTAATCAATTCTTCTACTTGCTCGGGCTCAGTGTAATTTCTTGAAAAAAGTATAACGCCGCCGGTGCCTGGGTGTTGCAGCTTTCGCACCTCAGAAAGAGACACGTCTACACCTTCCAAATCCAACATTACCGGGCCCATTTCTAAATTCTTGGCCATTAAATTCACATCATCCAATACGTAAAAGTTTGATCTATAATCTTAGCGAGACAATTTTGTTCTGTTGCTAACTAAGCATCCCAAGCAAAAATGCATCGTATACGGCTGTAGAGTGACTAACGCCAAAAAATTGGGAACATTGCGAAATGCCTAAATCCATTCTAATTGAAAGAGGAATCTTGTGCGAAACCTAATCTTATTATGCAATCTTTTACTCATCAGTTCCGCTGCTTACAGCGAAGAAGACGCAAAAACCAACACTATCGAGTATCTACCGCTGTCGCCAAACTTTGTCGTCAATCTTCAAGGTGGTCACCGAAGCTATCTACGGGCAGATGTTCAATTGATGATCGATGGATCAGATAACGTGGAAAAAATTAAAGCCCATTTACCGGTAATTCGACATTCGTTAATCCTCTTGTTCAGCGACTATGCTGCCGACCAGTTGAGCACCTCAAGCCAACGCGAAGATCTTCGCAAAAAAGCGCTGGAACAAACCCAGGCAACCTTGGATAAATACGCTAGCAATAGCAGCTTGGAGGATATATTTTTCACCGAATTCCTGGTTCAATAAAATTTTATCCGTTAAGAATCGAGACACATTTTTAGCAGTATGCGTCTATAGAAATAGCTTTTCAATCTCCCTCGCGTCTTGGCGAGGGCCTGAAAATCGGCGATCACTTAGATCGCATTTGAGGAAACAATAGTACATCTCGAATAGACGGTGAATCTGAAAACAGCATCACCAGACGGTCGATACCAATCCCTTCACCGGCGGTGGGCGGCATGCCATGCTCCAATGCAACGATGTAATCTTCGTCGAAATGCATAGCCTCGAGGTCACCGGCGTCTTTTTCTTCAACTTGTTTTCGGAAGCGTTCGGCCTGATCTTCCGAATCGTTCAATTCGGTAAATCCATTGGCTATTTCACGCCCCCCAACAAAAAACTCGAATCGATCAGTCACATTTGGATTTTCGTCATTACGCCGTGCTAACGGTGAAACTTCAACCGGATAAGCCGTGATAAAGGTCGGGGCCATTAAACGATGTTCGACGGTTTTTTCAAAAATTTCAATCTGAGTTTTACCCAGACCGTAACTATCTTTTAGAGGGATTTTCAACCGTTCCGCCACCTTTCTTGCTGGCTCTATGGCGTCAACATCCCGTTCCTTCAAACCATCATTAAATTTTAGAATAGATTCAAGCACGGTAAACCGCTGAAAAGGTTCCGCAAAATCATATTGTTCGTCTTGATAAGTTATTTTGGACTGACCCACTACATCATTCGCGATTCCGCGAAACATTGCCTCAGTCAAGTCCATAAGGTCTGTGTACTCTGCGTATGCCTGATAGAACTCCAACATGGTAAATTCGGGATTATGCCGCGTGGACAAACCCTCGTTACGGAAATTTCGGTTTATTTCAAAGACCTTTTCGAATCCTCCAACGACTAGACGCTTTAGATAAAGTTCCGGGGCTATGCGCAAAAACAAATTCATATCCAGCGCGTTATGAAAAGTTTCAAATGGTCTTGCTGTTGCCCCACCCGGTAAGGACTGCATCATCGGGGTTTCAACCTCTAGAAATTCTAGTTTTGTAAGAAAATTACGGATAAAAGATATAATTCTGGAACGCAAAAAAAAGGTTTCTCGCGTTTCATCGTTCATGATCAGATCAAGATACCGTTGACGATATTTGATTTCCTGATCTGCCAAACCATGAAATTTTTCCGGCAACGGCCGCAACGCTTTGGTCAACAATCGAATAGCATCAACTTTGACACTCAATTCGCCCGTCTTGGTTTTGAAAAGATATCCTTCGGCGCCCACGATATCGCCAATATCCCACTTTTTGAATTGCTCGTTGTAGAATCCATCAGCCAACTCGTCACGGGTTACATACAGCTGAATTTTTCCGGACATATCCTGGATATGACAAAAACTTGCTTTGCCCATGACGCGCCGCGTCATCATGCGACCGGCAATTTTGACGCGTACGGCTTGCGCTTCCAACGTTTCATTATGCTTGGAATCGTATTCGGCGCGCAGCTCACCCGCCATTACGTCACGTCTAAAATCGGTCGGAAAAGCCCGACCGTCTTGCCGCGATTTCTCAAGTTTGGCACGTCGTTGTTTGATCTGTTCCTGTTCGTCTTTATCTGACATCTACTTGTATCTATCTATAAGCGCCGACTAAAGTCCGCTTTTAAGGCTGGCTTCTATAAACGGGTCCAATTCACCATCCAAAACAGCTTGGGTATTGCCGGTTTCTACGCCGGTTCTCAAATCTTTAATCCTCGATTGATCCAATACATAAGAACGAATTTGGCTGCCCCAACCAATATCTGATTTTGACTGCTCCAACTGTTGTTGCTCAGCACTACGCTTCAATATTTCAAGTTCGTATAATTTTGCTTTCAACTGCTTCATCGCCGTCGCTTTATTTTTATGTTGCGACCGATCATTTTGGCATTGCACTACGGTATTGGTAGGTTCGTGAGTAATTCGTACTGCTGATTCAGTACGGTTAACGTGTTGCCCCCCAGCCCCGCTTGCCCGGTATACATCGATGCGCAAATCCGCGGGGTCTATATCGATATCTATATCATCATCAACTTCCGGGGAACAAAATATCGCTGCAAAGGATGTATGTCGACGATTACCCGAATCAAATGGCGATTTTCGAACCAGACGGTGCACACCAATTTCAGTTTTCAACCAACCGAATGCATAGTCTCCATCAATCTTTACCGTAGCACTTTTGATGCCGGCTACTTCACCATCGGACACCTCAATCAGTTCAGTTTTAAATCCTTTTCGTTCAGCCCAGCGCAGATACATCCGCAACAGCATCTCAGCCCAATCTTGTGCTTCGGTTCCTCCAGAGCCTGATTGGATATCCAAAAACGCATTATTCGCGTCCATTTCACCTGAAAACATACGTCTAAATTCCAACGCGGAAATGTTAGATTCAAACTCGTCCAAGTCCTGCACAATACTTTCAACCGCTTCTGCATCATCATCGTCGGAAGCCATACTCAATAACTCAGCAGCTTCGTCCAATGATTGCTCCAGTTCCTCCAAAGTACTGACAACAATTTCCAACTGACCCCGCTCACGGCCCAAGGCTTGAGCAACCTGTTGATTTTTCCAAATCGCCGGATCCTCCAGCTCCCTAAGAACTTCGGTTAACCGTTCTTTCTTATTATCGAAGTCAAAGATACCCCCTAAGCGCTGTGCCGCGGCTTTTGAGATCAGAAATCTTGTTAATTATTGGGTTTAATTCTTGCATTTTCTAAATACGCAAATGCTTCACGGTACCCATGAGAGAGCGTTTAGGCACGATAAATAATTTAAGATTTACAGATACCCACGAGTAGAGCGGGACATCTGTTAAATATGTTACCGAAAAATGGCGGTGAAAAATATCAACGCTACCTTTGATTGTCAATCAATGCTTACAATTGCTCTAAATGACGTAAATCAAAAACGCTCAATCCCACCGGTCATCACAGACCTGAATCATGCCGTCTTTAACTCGTACTGGAAAGCTATAAACATCCTCGTAGGCGGGCGGCGTTAATGCCTTTCCCGTTTTGATACAAAATCGAGCGCCATGCCGAGGACAAATAATTTGATCTCCACACAACTCACCACTGGCCAATTCCTGGCCATCGTGTGTGCACAAATCTTCTATGGCGAATATTTCACCATTCAAATTAAATACCGCAACCTCGCTCCCTTCGACCTCTACAACCATACGTTCGTTCGGCGCAAACGCGCGCTGTTGGATCACATCAACCCATTCTGACATGCTTTCCTCTAAATAATTATTGGGAATTAGTTGCGACTAGGCCAAAACGCTCATCAATTAAACGAATTCCAGCCAACGCGGTTATTCCGTTGTTACTGTCGCAGCATTATTTTTTATAGCGGCATCGAGCGTATGCCAAGCTAACGTGGCACATTTCACTCTTGCCGGATAATCTTTAACCCCTGCAAGAACCTGTAATTTACCCAACTCCTCCAGTTTAACCTCATCGTCCTTGCCGGTTGTTATTTTATGAAATGTCTCGAATAGCTGCTGTGTTTGTTCTTCAGTCTTATCCAATATCATTTCGGTCATCAACGAAACCGAGGCTGTAGAAATAGCACAACCGGAACCTTGAAAACTGGCTTTTTTGATGACTCCGTCCTGGACATATAAATATAAGGTTAAGCGATCTCCGCAAAGAGGATTGAACCCCTCAACTTTTCTATTGGCATCCTCCATAACATAAAAATTACGCGGATTCCGATTGTGATCAAAAATAACCTCTTGGTACAGTTCTCGCAGATCGCCCATCATTAGCCGAACACCTTGATTACTTCTTTGAGGCCGTCCATCAAAACATCAACTTCATCTATCGTGTTATACATAGCAAACGACGCACGGGTAGTCGCTGGGACCTCAAAAAAATCCATAACGGGCATCGCGCAATGATGTCCGGCTCGCACCGCGACACCCAAATGATCCAACACCGTTCCAATATCGTGTGGGTGAACCGTTTCCAATACAAAAGATAGAATTGCACCTTTGTTTTCCGCCGTACCAATCAATTTCAATCCAGGGATTTTTTCCGATTGCTCCGTCGCGTATTGGAGCAGATGCTGTTCGTGAGCTGCTATTTGATCCATTCCGACTGAATCCAAATAATCCAGCGCAACCCCCAGCCCCACGGTGTCAGCAATACTCGGTGTACCCGCTTCAAACTTATACGGAATTGAATTGTATTCCGATTTTTCGAACGTCACTTGCCGAATCATATCGCCACCACCTTGGTACGGCGGCATCGCTTCAAGAAATTGGGCTTTACCATACAGTACGCCAATTCCAGCCGGCGCATACATCTTGTGCCCGGAAAATGCATAAAAATCACAATCTAAAGCTTGCACATCAACCGACATATGCGGCATTGCTTGGGCTCCATCCAACAAAACCGGTACCCCGTATTGATGCGCCAAAGCGATCATTTCTGCAACCGGATTGATCGTCCCCAGCGCATTAGACATATGCGACAATGCAACAATTTTGGTTTTATTCGACAAAAGCTGTTCGAATTGACCGGCTATTAGTTCGCCACTTTCATTGATCGGAACGACCGTTAATCGAGCACCAGAACGTTCACACAACATTTGCCACGGTACGATATTTGAGTGATGCTCCATCGCTGTAATCAAAATTTCATCACCCGATCCTATATTGGCCCCACCGTAGCTCTGTGCCACTAAATTTATCGCTTCTGTGGTTCCTCGCAGAAAAACAATTTCTTTCTCACTTTTCGCGTTAACGAATTGCCGTACTTTCTCCCGCGCACCTTCGTAAGCAGCTGTGGCCCGTTCACTTAACGTATGTACACCCCGGTGAACATTCGAATAATCATGTTCATAAACATGGCTGATGGCATCGATGACAACGCGAGGCTTGTGCGATGTCGCTGCGTTATCCAGATAAATTAGAGGCTTACCCCGCACAGATTGCTCAAGAATCGGAAAATCCGAACGAATGCTGGCAACATCGTATGTAGCACGAACTGCCTGGGAAGAAACTGTCTGCTGGTTTGTGACGACCGTCATAGCCATTCCGTCCGAATATTGGTCTGTGGGAACCTGTTCAACAAATGCGTTTGAACCAGCGATCGTAAACAGGGTATCGATATCCGTTCGACCATTTCGTTTGCGAATGCAAAAGTCAGCATGTTTTTTGCTGTAACTGGGTCAATTCCCCGAGTTTGCAGAAAAAATATGGCGTCTTCGTCCAATTCGCCGACGGTAACACCGTGTGCGCATTTCACATCATCCGCATAAATTTCCAATTGCGGTTTGGTATCGATTTCAGCATCGGAAGATAATAATAAATTTCTATTCTTCATAGCAGAATCTGTTTTTTGCGCGTCTTCCGCAACCACAATTCGACCTTGAAATACGCCCTTAGCCCGTCTATCCAATATACCTTTATAAGTTTCCCGGCTGATACCCTTAGGCCTAATGTGATTTACCCGCGTATGGTTATCTACATGTTGACGGCCTGTAGCCAAAAACAAACCATCCAAGTTACATTCTGAGGCATAAGCCAATTCTACGTGCACTTCATTGCGCACCAACAATCCACCAAAAGAATAGTTATTATGTTCAAATCGCCCGTATGACTGTTGGGACGCGTAAACACCGCCAAAATGGAAACCTCGATCCGATTCACACTGCAATTTATTCCACTTTACAATGGAATTCTCACCGACAAACACCTCCGAAACAGAAGCTGATAAGTAGCTCAGTTCATCTAACCCCAGATGGGTCTCAACAATTACCGCTTGGGCACCGCTGTCGGCCACTACCAAATTTCGAGTACAGGCTAAACTATCGTTTTGTGTTGTAACGTAAATTAGCTGAATGGGTCGCTCTACTTCGATATCACTAGGAATATAGATATAGGCACCGTCACTAAAGAACGCGGTATTAAACGATATAAACCCATTGCGTTCATGCTCAACTCCCGCGCCTAGCCACGACTTAACACGCTCACCATCAGCGGTCATTGCATGCTTAATCGAACAGGCCAAAACGCCATCAGGCAAACCCCCTGTGGATGAAAATTCATCGCTATAGATTCCGTCCACAAAAACCAATGCATAGGCATCCCGCAAAATTATTGCGTCTAATTTACCGCGCTCTATTTTTCCAGGTTTTCCAGGTGCCGGACTAAACAATCTTCTTTCGATTGCTGATACATTGGTGTAGCGCCATTCCTCCTCACGTGGAGATGGAAATCCAGATGCTGAGAATGAAGCCAAAGCCTCATCGCGTTTTTGTCGCAGCCAAGGCAAGTCGCTTCCGGGTAGACAAGCAACCAAAGCCTCATACTGCGACGCATAATACCCATTATTTTCAACCGGCTGTGTCACCATGTTCTACACCTCGACCACGTCGCTTTGCCCTACCCATCCGTAACCCTTCTCCTCCAATTCAAGGGCCAATTGGGCGTCCCCGGTCTTAACGATATTGCCGTCCACCAAAACGTGCACGAAATCCGGTTTAATATAATCCAACAAACGTTGATAGTGCGTTACCAATACAAATGATCGTTTTTCCGAACGAAGCGCGTTAACACCTTCAGATACGATCTTGAGCGCGTCGATATCCAAACCGGAATCAGTTTCATCAAGGATAGCCAATCGCGGTTCCAACACGGCCATTTGCAATATCTCATTACGCTTCTTTTCACCGCCGGAAAATCCTTCGTTCACCGCCCGATAAAGAAATTTCTCATCCATTTCTACTAATTTGGTTTTTGTTTTAACCATGCTTAGGAAATCCATCGCATCCAATTCATCCAATCCCTGGTGCTTACGGATAGAGTTTAACGCGGCTTTTAGCAAGTAAATATTGCTGACTCCGGGAATTTCTACCGGATATTGGAAGGCCAAAAAAATCCCTTCACGGGCACGTTCTTCCGGTTCCATCTCAGACAAATCTCGGCCTTGATAAAGGATTGAACCGGCCTTTATATCATAACCACTGCGACCCGCAAGCACATGTGACAAGGTACTTTTTCCGGAACCATTCGGTCCCATAATCGCATGAACTTCACCGGGATTAACCTGAAGGTTAATCCCTTTTAAGATTTCGTTATCTCCGACCGACACATGCAGGTTTTCAATACTTAACATTTACTTCTCCAAATCTTTTATTCAAAATCTTAGCCTACACTGCCTTCCAGACTTATACCCAGTAATGCCTGGGCTTCCACGGCAAATTCCATAGGAAGCTCTTTGAACACTTCCTTGCAAAATCCGTTTACTATCATGGATACTGCATCTTCGGCCGATAGACCCCGCTGCTGGCAGAAAAACAACTGGTCCTCGCTTATCTTGGAGGTAGATGCTTCGTGCTCTACCTGGGCAGTAGGCTGCCTGATCTCCATATAGGGAAAGGTATGAGCGCCGCAACGGTCTCCAACCAGCAATGAGTCACACTGAGTATAATTTCGAGCATTGGTCGCACTTTTTAGCACTTTAACCAATCCTCTATAGGTGTTTTGCGCCCTTCCCGCAGAGATTCCTTTGGATATGATAGTGCTTCGGGTATTTTTGCCGATATGAATCATCTTTGTCCCGGTATCCGCTTGTTGCCTATTGTTAGTCAGCGCTACGGAATAAAATTCACCAATAGAATTGTCGCCAGTCAATATGCAGCTAGGATACTTCCAAGTAATCGCAGAACCAGTTTCTACCTGAGTCCACGAAATTTTTGAGTTAATCCCTCGGCAATCACCCCGTTTTGTCACAAAATTGTATATCCCCCCCTTACCATCCTCATCTCCTGGATACCAATTTTGTACGGTTGAGTATTTAATTTCAGCGTTATCCAAAGCCACCAATTCAACAACTGCCGCGTGCAATTGGTTTTCATCGCGCATTGGTGCGGTACACCCTTCAAGATAACTAACATGGCTACGCTCTTCAGCGATGATAAGCGTCCGTTCAAATTGACCGGTATTCGCCGCGTTTATTCTGAAATAGGTGGATAATTCCATAGGACAGCGAACGCCTTTGGGAATGAATACGAACGACCCATCTGAAAAAACAGCCGAATTTAGTGCTGCGTAATAATTATCTTTATACGGAACAACCGAACCCAAATATTGCTGCACAAGCTCAGGATGGTTTTGCACGGCTTCGGACATCGGACAGAAGATAACACCGGCGTCGGCTAATTTACCCTTAAAGGTTGTCGCAACAGAAACCGAATCAAACACGGCATCAACCGCTACGCCCGCCAGACGTTCCTGTTCGGATAACGGGATTCCCAACTTTTTATAAGTTTCCAATAATTGAGGATCGACCTCATCCAGACTCTTCGGTCCATCCGAATTATCTTTGGGCGCAGAATAATAACTAATCGCTTGATAATCTATCGGCGGGAAATTGACAAAGGCCCATTCCGGGGGACTTAATGTCAGCCAATGACGATAGGCTTCAAGACGCCATTGCAGCATAAATTCAGGTTCATTTTTCTTCGCCGAAATGGCTCGAATGACATCTTCATTCAAACCCGGGGGCAAACTGTCTGTGGGCAATTCAGTTACAAAGCCTTGCTTGTAATCCTTCCCAATCAATTTATCCAGTTGTTCACTACTTGCTGACATTCTTTTCTCCAAAACCTCTATCGTCTTTGCTGAAGGTAAATGCTCTCAACGGGGACGGTAAATTCATTCCGAATATGCCCAGCGGGAACAATCAAGTCCGCGACAGAAACAGATTCCAGCGCATTTTTAATCGCTTTATTAATCACACTCCAATTCCCTCTAATTTCACACTGAGCGGATTGCTGACAGTTATCGTCAGATATTCCACATTCGGTCAATGCGATTGGCCCTTCCAACGCACAAATTACATCCGCCACTGAAATTCGATCCGGTGAACGACTTAAACGGTAGCCACCCTTGGCACCGCGTATAGAAACCAGAACTTCTGCTTTTGCCAATATTTTTAAAAGCTTACACACCGTAGGCAACGAGATTCCGGTCGTATTGGAAATTTCAGTCGCTGCATGAACGCTGTCTTTTTCGCCCGCCATGCGACCCAATATCACCGTGGCATAATCTGTTAACTTGCTCAATCGAAGCATCGAATCTCCTACCTTCTAATCGGACTATTTTAGTACTGTTTATTAACCAAGTAAAATACTAGGTTATTAGACATAAGAATTTTTTACGCGATTTGACAGGGAGTACTTATGAGTCTGAATACTTTCTAGAGGTTTTGGGGACATCTAGAACTAACTCAAAACAGATTGCAGCTTCCTGCATACACCAAATTTTTAAGGCGCTTAGCGGAATAATTTGCGCTTAAGCTTTAGTTTGGAAAGAGACGACATAAATCGCAACGCCAAATTTAATTTGCTTCACCTATTCGCTCTATTTGTTCGACGATGATCTGCGATGAACGGACATCGCGAAATTCATTCACCGATAACCGGTAGCCCAATCTTACAAATTCACAATCCAACCATTGATTAGGGTCATCCACAAAAAATGCAATTCCATCGACCAACAATTCATAGTTTGGTTGTTTAAGTACAAACTTAAGATGTTGATTTTTTAGTATTCTCAGCTGCACAACTTCAAACTCACCATGAAACGTTGGCTCGGGAAACTTATGTCCCCATGGTCCGCTTTGCCGAATAAGGTCTGCAATTTCCAATGTCATAAGATTGGATGTCAATTCACCATCCGAATAAAAAATCCCAGGACCATTTTCTGCACCCATTTTCGTTTCTACAAATTGGGAAAAAACTGCTGAGAATTCATCGAACTTAGTTAGATCTAAGCTCAATCCGGCGGCCATGGCATGACCGCCAAATCGATCCAACAATGCTGGATACGTCGACGCAATTTCACTCAATAAATCTCGCATATGCACACCCTCAACGGACCTGGCCGAACCTTTCAACGTCCCTTCGTCAGCCGGCGCAAAAGCAATCACCGGACGATTAAAGCGGTCTTTGATCCTTGAAGCCAATATTCCTACGATACCTTGATGCCAATTTGCGTCGTATAGACAGATGCCCGCAGGGACTAATGAACCCTCATTGAGTTCGGCTGACTCTAGAAAACTCATCGCTTCAAGCTTCATACGACCTTCTATTTCTCGTCGCTCGCTATTCAATGTATCCAAACGATTTGCGAGCTGGCGCGCATCAGCATAATCCTGTGACAACAGGCATTCTATACCCGTCGACATATCCTCTAAACGGCCGGCTGCATTCAGCCTTGGCCCAACCACGAAACCTAAATCGGCAGCCGTCAATGAAGTGATAGAACGACCCGCAACTTCAATAATCGCTTGAATCCCCACATGGGTTTTTGCGGCTTTAATACGCTTCAGGCCATGGTGAATAAAAACACGATTCACATGGTCTAGAGGCACCACATCCGCAACCGTCCCCAACGCAACAAGATCTAACAATTGCGCAAGGTTGGGTTCAGCAATACCCCGCTCAGCAAACCAGTCCTTATCCCGCAACTCAGCTCTCAAGGCACTAAGCACGTAAAACATAACACCGACACCAGCCAAAGATTTACTCGGAAACGGGTCTCCTGGAAGATTGGGATTTACAATAGCATTGGCTTCAGGTAATACGTCACCTGGCAGATGGTGATCTGTCACCAATACTCTCAATCCATGGCTTTTAGCATAGGCTACACCGTCCAGGCTAGAAATACCGTTGTCAACGGTAACAATGACATCCGGTTGTTTTTGAAGCGCGACGTCAACTATCTCCGGGGTTAAGCCATAACCATATTCGAATCGGTTCGGCACCGCATAACTCACGGCATTTGCACCCATCATTTCCAATCCCAATTTCGCAACTACACAGCTAGTTGCTCCATCCGTATCAAAATCCGCAACAATCAAGATCCGACTCTGTTTTCGAAGAGTCGCAACCAACTCTCCAACCATCACGTCCATACCACCAAGTAGATTCGGATGGGGTAACTGCGATAATGCGTAATCCAGTTGTTGCTTGGATTCAATATTGCGCGCTTTGTATACACGCCGAAGTATCGGATGTAATCCGTCTAAATATCCGTTACCCGGTAATTTAACAGACCTTTCGACAATCTGTTTATTCAATTGGGCAACACCTATTCGCTGTCAAAATCATCCATATGTTGTTTTAACTTCGATAAATCACAGCGCATTTTGTAGGCTGGTGAATGGTCGAGAGTTCTTCAGGCTTGAATTACAATCTTTCCAAAATTGCGCCTTTGACAGACTCCAAGTTGGATTCAACCGTAAGTGGTTTTAATGTAGATTGGCTAATCGCTATATCTGGATCTTTCAGACCGTTACCGGTAAGCGTGCAAACGATTGTACTACCCTGCGGAATCTTCCCGGCAGTAACATCGTGCAATGCGCCGGCTAGCGAAGTTGCGGATGCAGGTTCGCAAAAGATGCCTTCATGTTCGGCAAGCATTTTTTGCGCTTTCAAAATTTCGCTATCGTCAAAACTATCAAACCAGCCACCAGATTCCTTTTGCGCTTGCCACGCATAATCCCATGATTGAGGGTGACCAATCCGAATCGCTGTCGCAACTGTTTCAGGTTCATCAATCATTCCCCCTTTAATGAAGGGTGCAGCCCCCGCCGCCTGGTAACCAACCATAATTGGAGTTGAATCTGTAATCTTACCTAGTCCATCGATATCAGACGCATACTCTTTATAGCCTTTCCAATACGCGGTTATATTGCCTGCATTGCCGACCGGAAGGCAATGGTAATCAGGTGCTCTACCTAATTCGTCAACAATTTCAAACGCAGCAGTTTTCTGGCCTTCAATCCTGAATGGATTGATTGAATTAACTATCGTCACTGGCGCATGATCGGCAATCTCTTTGACCAGTCTCATTCCATCATCAAAATTTCCTCGGATCTGAATTATCAATGCGCCGTACATCATCGTCTGCGCCAATTTGCCAAGCGCGATTTTACCGTCCGGAATCAACACAAATGCGGTGATTCCAGCACGTTTTGCGTATGCTGCGGCAGACGCTGAAGTATTACCGGTCGAAGCACAAATAATCGCTTTACTACCACTCTGTACGGCTTTGCTCACCGCCATCGTCATACCCCGGTCTTTAAATGAACCGGTTGGATTCAATCCCTCATATTTTACATAGATATCGACGTCTTTACCGACCAAGTTGGGTATATTTTCCAAACGGATTAGCGGTGTATTACCTTCACCCAAACTAATCGGACGAGTATTTTTTTCAACCGGAAGACGCTGACCGTACCGGTCAATTAGCCCGGTATATCGTTTATTCACTGACATATAATATTAAATACGATGATTAATCAATGGCCACACGGAGAACCGTGCAATTCAATTATTTCTCTGCTTATTTTCTAAATTATGAGTTACGAATTTTTAAGTTTGCCAAGAATTGAGTGGATTTGAAATTGGTCTACTGACTTAACTTCTGCCTCAAACCAAAATTTCGCCACAGCAATTTTCAACATCTAACCCAAATTTTCAACCCGTATTCGATTGACACTATCGACAACCGCGTCAAGCGCTTCTATCTCTAAAACGGCAGCATTCAGGTCGCGCTCGAACACTCTATGGGTCAGCATAATGACCGGAAGATCGCTTTTACCATCTAACGGTTCTTTCTGTATGACTGCTTCTATACTAATTGCATGGCTTGCCAATATGCGTGTTACATCTGCCAATACACCCGGTTTATCCGCTGCGGTGAAACGAATGTAGTATGCTGTTTCCACGTCGTCCATCGAAAGAATTGGAAAATCTTGCAAAGCTTCAGGTTGAAATGCCAAGTGCGGCACTCTATTTTCGGGATCACCTGTCAAGGCTCGAACCACATCAACAATATCCGCCACAACTGCTGATGCGGTGGGTTCCGCTCCAGCACCTGCCCCGTAATACAACGTTGGGCCAACTGCGTCGCCATGGACCAGAACAGCATTTTTAACCCCATCAACATTAGCAATTAGCCGGCGCTCAGGAATTAAAGTCGGGTGAACCCGCAATTCGATACCCTTTAATGCTCGCTTGGCTACTCCCAAATGCTTGATTCTGTATCCCAGCTCCTCGGCATAGGCAACATCTTCCCGAGAGATTGACGAAATCCCTTCTGTATACACTCTATTGAATTGCAGGGGAATACCGAAAGCAATCGATGCCAATATGGTTAATTTGTGGGCTGCATCTATTCCTTCCACATCAAAGGTCGGATCCGCTTCCGCATATCCCAACGCTTGAGCCTCGGCAAGAACATCCCCAAACTCCCGTCCTTTATCGCGCATTTCGGTCAGAATGAAATTGCCGGTACCATTGATGATACCTGCCAACCATTCTATCCGGTTTCCACTTAACCCCTCTCGTATTGCCTTAATTATGGGTATCCCACCCGCAACCGCAGCTTCAAAAGCCACCACAACACCACAGCGGGACGCTGCAGCAAAAATCTCATTGCCGTGTAATGCTATCAACGCCTTATTCGCAGTTACCACATGCTTTCCCTGTTCTATCGCGTCGATTACCAAATCTTTAGCCAGGCCGTCACCACCGATTAATTCAACAACAATATCAATCTCACTGTTCGACACAATATCCTTTGGATCTTGCACCAACTCGATACCGTCGGTCTGGCAGATTCGCGGCTTGGATAAATCCCGAGTTGAAGCTTTGACGACGGTTATTTCTCTTCCGGCGCGTCGGGCAATCTCTACAGAATTACGCTGTAGCACATTTACTGTGCCACCTCCAACGGTACCAAGACCAATCAAACCTATTTTTACTGGCTTCAAACTCATACTCCCGAGCAACAAAATTCGGCGATTATACAGCGTTAGCTTCGCGGAGCATATTGCGAATACCTCGCAGCGCTTGCCGGGTGCGGTGTTCATTCTCGATCAAACTGAAACGAACATGGTCGTCGCCAAATTGTCCAAAGCCCACACCGGGGGAGACCGCAACCTTAGCTTCCAATAAGAGTTTTTTCGAAAATTCCAGCGAACCCATCGCCCGAAATTGAGTTGGTATTGGTGCCCATACAAACATTGTCGCCTGCGGCTTGGAGACCTCCCAACCAATACTATTCAAACCATCACACAATACATCACGCCGTCTGCGATAAGTTTCACAAATTTTGGTCACACAATCCTGAGGGCCTTCTAGTGCCGATATCGCAGCAACTTGAATTGGGGTAAACATACCGTAATCCAAATAGGATTTCATACGGCCCAGAGCAGCGACCAATTGCTCGTTCCCGCACATAAAACCAACTCGCCAACCCGGCATATTGTAACTTTTAGACAGCGAAAAGAATTCTACTGCAACATCTGTCGCCCCGGGCACCTCCAGGATCGATGGTGCTTTGTAACCATCGAACACAATATCTGCGTAAGCAAAATCATGAACAACCCATATTTTATGCTCTTTAGCAATGTCGATAACTTTTTCAAAAAAATTCAGTTCGATGCATTGCGTCGTGGGATTACCCGGAAAATTGAGCAATAACATTTTTGGCTTTGGCCAGGAGGTTTTGATTGCTTTGACCAATTCATCGAAAAAGTCCACGCCGGGCACCAACGGTACGTGTCGAATATCGGCTCCCGCTATAACCATCCCATACGGATGAATAGGATAGGCTGGATTCGGCACCAGGATTGCATCGCCAGACCCCACTGTTGCCAAGGCTAAATGCGCCAAGCCCTCTTTAGAACCGATCGTAACAATGGCTTGTGTATCGAAATCCAATTCTACATCGTAACGATTGCGGTACCAGTTGCAGATTGCAAGCCGTAATCGCGGAATACCCCTCGACACCGAATACCGATGCGTATCTTCACGCTGCGAAACTTCGACCAACTTATCAACAATATGCTTCGGTGTGGGTTGGTCGGGATTCCCCATTCCGACATCGATTATGTCTTCCCCTCTCGCTCGCGCCTCAGCCTTTAATTCGTTTACGATATTAAAAACATATGGGGGCAACCGACTAATGCGCTGAAACTCTTCCATTCCTCAATCTAAAATTTTGTACTAGCCACAAGTATTTTTGTCAAACACTCAACAACCTACCTGGACATATAGGGTCGTTCTCTATTTTGTTTGAATATGATGCGAATAGACCATGTCCCAGATACAACCGAGCCAAATACATCGGGTAAATAGCCTGAGCTATAAATTGCGAAGTGATACTGAACGGATGACGTTGGATGCAAGCCGCGGCTATATCCGATGTTTTACCCGATGAAAGGCAAAATCCCACCTCGACGAAATGGACACGCAATAAAAGGCTAAATATCTAAAGTAGTTAGCTTTTCAGGATACTAATGAGCATTGTTCCTGTCAATGCAAAAAGCCCTCTATATAGAGGGCTTTTTGCACATCAAAATAGCAGATTTACGGCTTAATTCACATAATCCGTGAATTTTTCAACTAAAATCTTGAGCCGGCAAATAGAATTCGCCGGATGCTAAAATTAATGAAAGATTGTGTCTATAGAGAAACCACCCTGTTCGAGAATTTCCCTCATACGTTTCAATGCGTCCATCTGGATCTGCCTGACTCGTTCTCTTGTTACACCAAGTTCCTTTGCGACCTGTTCCAACGTTGAGTTTTCATAACCGCGCAGACCATAACGTCGACAAATAACTTCCCGTTGTTTTTCATTTAACTGGTCCAGCCACTCACCCAGATTCTCCTGCAATCCATCATTCTGTAATATATCGGTCGGTCCAGGAGCGGATTCATCAGAAATGGCTTCCACCAACGGTTTATCCGAATCCTGGCCGTACGGCACGTCCACTGATGTCACCCGCTCGTTTAGTTTGAGCATTTTTTCAACCGTTTTAACGGGTTTATCCAAGTGAAGGGCTATATCTTCAGCGCTGGGATCGTTATCCAGTTTTTGCGCAAGCTGGCGCCTAGCTTTTAGATAACCATTCATTTCTTTGACAATATGAATCGGTAGCCGGATGGTTCTGGTTTGATTCATAATCGCGCGCTCGATGGTTTGCCTTATCCACCAAGTTGCGTAGGTCGAAAATCGAAATCCTCTTTCCGGGTCGAATTTTTCAACCGCGCGTATCAAACCGAGATTACCCTCCTCGATAAGATCTAATAATGGCAACCCTCTATTCAAATAGCGCCGTGAAATTTTTACGACGAGTCGTAGATTGCATTCGATCATCTTCTTACGCGCTGCCACATCGCCTTGCAACGCTAATCGACCGTAGTGCTTCTCATCATCCGCAGTAAGCAATTTTGACGAACCCAACTCGTTTAAATACAAACGTGTTGCATCGAGCTGGGATTCAGTTTGATGTTCGGTTGATTCAACTTGCCTCACCGCCTCTCTACCGAATGAATTTTCTGCTTCAGACTCAGCAATAAACGCCCCCACATCATCACTACCTACTGACGCAACTGCGGCGTGTGCTTCTACGATATTTTCCGACATCCCGATTCTCCACTGCTCAATTTAGTGCTCATACCAGATCAAGGTTTCGGTAGGTAGAGAGTTGGATTAACCGGTTTGCCGTCTTTCCGAATCTCGAAGTGTAAAGCAGCGCGTTTTGCTGCGCTTTTCCCAACTTCGGCGATTTTTTGCCCTAGTTTGACGGTATCACCTTCTCGAACGAGTAATCGTTTATTATTGCCATAAGCACTCAAATAATTACCGCTATGCTTAACAATAACTAGATTTCCGTATCCGATTAATCCCTGCCCACTGTAGACTATTTTGCCTCCAGCCGCTGCTCGTACAGGTTCCCCATACTTCCCGACGATATCTAAACCCTTCCTTCCCGTTTGCGAAAAGTTCTTCGCAATTACACCCCTTATCGGCCACTGCCAGTTAAGCTTTAGCTTTTTTTTCGGTTTTTTTTGATTTTTTTTGATTTTGCTGTTTTGAGTGGGATATTTTGAGTTACTCCTTGCACTTATTGATTTGTTTTTATCTGCGCCATAAAGACGAATAATTTGTCTGGGTTTGATCTTATAGGGGTAGCGAATCTTATTCCATTCCGCTAAACGCCGATAATCAAGATTGGCACGTTTGGCAATACCATAAAGCGTATCACCGGGTTTAACCGTATAGCTCCTACTATTGACGCGTAAATTTTGATATCGAAAATCATCAGAGGCACAGCCGCCCAACACGGACAAAATGGTCACAATAGCGCAACCAATTATAAAGAGACGAAAATAAAGACACCGCAAATTTATTTGGCGGCAAATCATAATTTTGTCAGCAATTGCCCAGCAGTATGTCTTTGGCTTGATTAATTTTAGCCGCCAAGTAGCTTGAACCTCCACGATCTGGGTGGTTCTTCTGAATGAGTTTTCGATGCTGCTGAATAATTTCATCATTTGACGCATCGATAGATAAACCTAAAATTCTTCGAGCTTCATCTTCATCCATTTTATCGTTGGTTCGTTTATTCGTAGTCCCTTCATACTCTCGACTACGCCAATCCGTCCCATAAATTCTGTCGAGATAAGACTCAATCAAACCAATAGCATCCTGATCCTGTGCCCGGCATTCTCGCAACAAATTCAACACTGCAGTTTGATCAAGATCCTGCAATTTCTTACCCTGGTAGCGTCCTTTTAAAATTTCACCGTCTATTTCACCCGATTCATGATTTAATCGCATGCGAATATATTCGGTATTCACGGTGGAAAAGTCTTCTTTTGCTGAGGTCGGCTGAAACGGTTTTCGCTGTTGCCAAAATCGATGCAACAATGGGGCGTACCGTACCAGATACGGGAGCAACCGCACGACCATAGCCACGACAGCACCCAGAACGGGTAGCAACCAATTCAGTCGTCCAGTCGCGACCATTACAAAAATTAATACGCCAACGAAAATCAGTAAACTCCATTGACCTTGACGACTCCCGGATTGCGACTTCCCGCGAACAATACCTCGAACGACCACAATAACTAGCAGAACTAGTCCTAATAAGATAATTAACCGAATCAAACTAGCCTCGCTTCAATTGATTTGCCAGTTGCTTCACCGCATCACTTTTTTTCTTACTATAATCCTCAAGCGCCATGCGTCCACCAACCGCATATACCGCGACGGCTTGCAGAAGAGTCCGCAATAAATCTGCACTGCCAATATTAAAATAGCAATACGCACCGCCGGTTAACCTGGCAATTTTTCTAAATGTTTTAGCGGCCCTCGGTTCATCGCCCTCATGAAACACAAATATTGGTACATTCAATAGGCCAATTTGCCCGGCTAAACGGTATAAAAGCACTTCATCTTCTTCCATGCAGTCGCCTACAAACACGACAGCATCAACTTTGTTGCGCTTGGTTTCATGTAAGGTATGCTGCAAAATTTTTCTTATTTGAGTATGCCCGGACAAACACCGGACCGCTGTCATCTGTTGACGTAACGAATCTGAATCACCGCACCAATGGCATACTTCGAACACATTAAACCCTTGGTAATAACAAAGCTGAATATCCAAAACACCCAGTGTTTGGGTTACATCAAACATTTGCCCCTGAATATGGCAGGCCTGCCGCCATGAGGGCTCTCGGCTCGCAGTTGCATCCATCGCGAAAATCAATCGACCACGATTCGTATCGGGTCGAATGCTAGGCATACTAGAAACTTTATTCAGAAAATCAGCAATATCCTTTCGATTTGATTTGCTAGGCAATCTGTCATCTACCATTTTTGCTCCCACTAATTATCCAATTACATGATACCGAAAAGACAATTACCGCATGCAACGGTTTCAAATTTCAATTCAATAATACGTTTTTAGTTTTAATCTAAGGTGCGGCTATGTATCAACTGATCCGCTGATGTAAACCAAATAAATTCCTTGTAGGTTTATTTTCTCGCGTTAAACTCTGCGAAGTGTGCCAACAATGATCGGCAATTCGAATATGAGGCCGAAACAAAATTGATAACCAAGCCTAAGAATTCAATCACACGAATACTGAATTATATTGCGCATTGTTCAATTGCCACCAGCAAGAAAATACCAAACCGGTACGTGTTCAGTTATGCTACGCTGGGAGCGTTGTCAACGACTTGATTTGTTTTACCAATATAGGTACCGTGCGGTCATTGAGTAAGCACATAACGACAAGAAATTTATAAGTGAGGTCTTAAGAGAATGAGTAGCGAAAACAGTTCGAAAATCGATATGGTCAAGAACATCGGATCAAATATCGTTGGCTTACAAAAAGACAACCCCAAAATATTCTACGGCGGAATTATTGTTTTATTTCTTTTGTTTTTGTTTCTTCTGACTGGAGGCGAGCCTGCAGATGCGCCACAAATGAGTTTATCATTGGTCAAAGGTCAGACCTACGTCGTAAAGAATCCGAACGGTGGCAGCGTGTTACTTCTTGCAAAACCTATGATGGGTTCTGCTGATTCTGGGGACGAAATGAACGTTTGTATGGTCGAAGCTGGTACTCCGGCAAAATTTACCGAGCAAACTATTATTAGTTATCTGCATTTTGTAAAAGTCTCGGTGATTAGCGGCGAATGCCAGGGAAAATCGGGCTGGACCTCAAAAATCAACCTTTCCGAATAGGCCCAATACAACGAATTTCAGCACCAGAGTCCTTTGTTAGTAGCGACTTATCGCCAACAAAGGACTCTGGTTAATGACGTTGCGTACGCAAGAATATCCAAAAATAGTTATTACAAAGGTTCCAAATAAGGGTGTAAGCAACCAAACTTGCCAGTTTAACTGGAATGGAAGGTCGAAAACCTTACTGTACATAACCCACAAGATAATCTCTGCTGATATTGCGGCAATTACACCCGCTAGCAAACCAAGCCCAACAAATTCGCTCAATTGAGTCCCACGAATGACTTTGGTACTTGCTCCAAAGGTTCGAAGCATACCTACCTCATAGATCCTCCGATCCATGCTGGTATATACCGAAGCGAATAATACTGTGCATCCCGCCATCAACGCGAATAACAACACATATTCAACAGCCAAAGTTACCTGATCGACAATTAGATTGAACTGTTCAATGATCAATCCAATATCAAGCAGCGTCACACTCGGGAACGCCTTGACCAACTCGTTCAGTACGAATTTATTCTGCTCTGACAAATAAAAACTAGTCAGGTAAGTCGTTGGAAAATCATCCAAGGTTCCGGGAGAAAAGATCAAATAAAAATTTGGATTCATCGTATCCCAGCGCAAGCTTCGAATACTAAAAACCGTCGACTTAATCTCTAGACCGCCAAGATTAATTGTCAATAAGTCGCCAATCTCGATTCCCAATTTTAGTGCCAGATCCTGTTCGATTGACACCATTCCGGTCTTAGTTTTATCCCACCAAGCTCCCTGTTCAATCTTATTGTCGCGGGGAAGCGCCTCGGAAAAGGTCAAGCTAAAATCCCGATTAATCAAACGTTCAGCTTTAGATGCCTTTTCAACCAATTCGTTGACATGCACCCCGTTGACCTGAATGAGTCGACCTCTAACAATTGGATAAAAACCTCGGGGTGTGATGTTGCGAGCATCCAAATGATGTTTAAATTCTCTCCACTCAGAAGGAAATATATTCAGTGCAAATTGGTTGGGTGTATTTTTTGGCAATTGCTTTTCCCAAGTTTCCAGCAAATCGGTTCGCACCAATAAAATCACAACCATTGCTGTCAATGTGATCGAGAATGCAAGTAATTGGCTAATATTCGACGTACTGTGTCGACTTAGGTTTGTTACCCCAATACGCCACGACAGACTAATATAGGGCAAAAGCTTATGGGTTATCTTAAGCAATAAAAACGCAATCCCCGCGAGCAACAATACTGCCCCAAGCCCTATAAAAAAAGAATACACGACCAATTTTGCATCTTCTGTGTATCGCCACAAAAGAAGCGAAATCACAACAAAAGCCAAACCATAAACAAGCCAGCTACTGGCTGGCGCCGGATCAAGGTCATTTCGTATGACTCTTAACGGAGAGACCAGGCGTTGTCTAAGTAACGGCGGCAATGAAAATGCTATCAAAACAGCAAACCCCATCATCATGCTAAACGCAAACCCACCCAATTCTGTATCTGCTAGGTTTTGCGGTAATAAACCTCGCAATAAATAAACCAGAAACTCTTGAGCCAACCAACCCAAACCGCTGCCTAGCGCACTTGCAACAAAACCTATTGACAGAATTTGGATCGCAAAAAATCTAAAAATTTGGCTTTGCCGAGCCCCCAAACACCGCAACAATGCGGTAAAATTATAGTGCCTCTCGCTATATCGCTTAGAAGCCATCGCAATAGCAACCCCAGCGATAATGACAACTACGATACTGGTCAAACCCAAATATCGTTGAGCACGGGAAAGCGCACTTCCCAGCTCCGGTCGATCTTCATAAATATCCATAATCCGCTGGCCCGGCACTAATTCAAGCTTCAACCAGTCCTTGAATTCCGAGATTTTATTTGCCTCACCGGAAAATAAAAAATAGTAGTGAACATGGCTACCCGGTTGAATAATCCCCGTCGACTCAACATCGATCTCATTTATCATGACCCGGGGTGACAAACTTGAAAAATTTCCCTTACGATCCGGCTCGTAACTAAGTATTCTGCCTATAAGCAATCGACGTTCGCCAACTTCTATAGAATCACCCAAATCAAGCCCCAAAGTGGACAATACGCGACGGTCTACCCAGGCCTCTCCCGGCGACGGAATATCTTTGGTTTGGATCTCGTCACCCGGCAAACCCGTTGATGTTTTTAGATTCCCCCTCAGAGGATAATCTTCGCTGACCGCTTTAACACCACACAATAATAGCGCTTCCCCATGCATGACTACGCTAGCAAAGTCCGCAGTTCTTGCGGACGCTAAACCCAGCTTTGACGCACGAACCATCCACTGCTCAGGTAACGACGCATGATTTGTTACTGCCAAATCAGCCCCTAAAAAAGCCGCCGCCTGGATTTCCATTGTGCGGTTGAGTCGATCGGCAAATAGATTAGTCGTGGTACTGCCGGCAACAGCGATCATTAATGCTAGTGCAAGAATAGTCAGTTCACCCGACTTCCAATCGCGAAACAACGAACGAACCGCAAAACCAAACCCTTTATACATGATTTGAACCGCCCTGTTCATCAATGATTCGCCCTGCGTTTAAGGATATTATTCGGCTACACCTAGAAGCGAGTGCAGAATCGTGGGTAACCAAAACCAACGTTGTACCTTGCTCTTGGTTTAGTTCAAACAACAAATCAATAACCTGAGCACCGGTTTCGCTATCCAAATTGCCGGTTGGTTCATCGGCAAATAAAATACACGGGGAGCAGACAAACGCTCTGGCTAGCGCAACCCGTTGCTGTTCTCCTCCGGAAAGTTGATTTGGGTAATGCGCTAATCGTTGCGACAAACCGACGCGGCCGAGCAATTCCATAGCCCGATGGCGTACCCCACTGTCACCTTTTAGCTCAAGTGGAAGCATCACATTTTCAAGTGCTGTCAAACTAGGCAAAAGTTGAAATGACTGAAAAACAAATCCAACATTATTTGCACGCAGTCGCGCCCGAGCATCTTCGTCTATCCGCGTGAGACATTCACCAGCCAAATAAACATCGCCGGAAGAAGCTACATCCAATCCTGCCAACAAACCCAACAATGTTGATTTTCCGCTACCGGAGGCGCCAACAATAGCAACCGCTTCTCCGGTTTCAATACGAAGATCAATCGCTGAAAGAATATTCAACCGAATTGCAGATAAATCAACGTATTTACATAACTTGTTCGCCTGTATAATCCATTGTGGATCCTTTCCACTGGTTGCCGTTAATATTGGGATACTGTTTATGTTCAAATCATTCACCCGTCTAGTCGTGTACGTTACGTTACTTGGCTCTCCCCAAATTTTTGCAGCCTGCTCCATACTTGTTATTGGTGACAGTATTAGTGCGGCTTATGGGATGGATATAAACAAGGGATGGGTCACCTTATTACAGAATAAACTCAATCGAAACAATCTTAACTGTAAGTTAACCAATGCCAGCATAAGTGGGGATACCAGCGCAGGTGGCGTAGCCAGAATAGACAAGCATCTGGCCGATTTCGAACCCAATATCGTTATTGTTGAATTAGGTGGCAATGATGGCTTAAGAGGACTTCCCCCTCACACGCTTAAAAAAAACCTGAATACTATCATAGACCGTGCGAAGAACGCCGGAAGTGCTGTTATTCTTTTGGGAATCCGGATTCCACCGAATTATGGTAAACCGTACACGTCTCGCTTCGAACAAGTATTCTATCAATTGGCAGACGAAGCAAATATTGGATTTGTACCGTTTTTATTGGAAGGAATTGGAGATAACTCAGACCTGATGCAGCATGATGGAATTCATCCAAACGAGAAAGCGCAACCGATCATTTTGAATTTGGTTTGGAATTCTCTAGAACCGCTGCTCTCGCAATAGATATCTTTTTACTTGAATAAGACAAGAGTGATTCATCACTGGAAATTATTGCGTAATTTTAGTTTCAATCCGGTCTTTAATAAATGCTCTTCGAATAATGGGTAAGATCTCTCGAATTTTATTCCGACCGCTTGTTGATCATTGTGCACGCGCCGATAGACTATTTTGCCTTTGAGATTGAAAATTTTGCCATCATCAAATTTCAATTCCAAAGACAAACGGCTTCGTTCACAAAGTGATTTTTTACATGTAATCGCCACACCTTGATGAGAAATATTGATCAATTTAGCTGTTTCGACGTGATTTCTAAAAAACGCCCTTTTACTATTCAGAGTCACACCGATATCGTCTCGAGTATAACGGCTATGCACCCGCCTCTGGCTCATCGTTGCATCGAAGCTAAAATCAACCCCTTTAGTCTTCTCAATAATTATCTCTTCAATTCCGTTAGAAAACGGTGTCTCAACCTTACCTGCATCGAATCCCAAACTAACCATTATATGACCCCTATCTATCGTACTACCGTTGAATTCGCTTAGTTCTAAAGACAGGCGCTGGCCTATTACCTAAGCAGTGACCACTATTATGCAACTCATCTTAGTACTCATTGCAATTCGATTGACTCTAGCCCCGAACTCCTCAACCCATAGTATGAAGCATAGCCAAATTTTTTCCGTTAGCTCTGTGAGTCAGCAGAATAATTCGATCTATCTATTCAAAGCAATTGTATTCAGCATCATTTATCTTTTATTATTTGCCCCCATTCCCTATAACCCTGATTGACTACAAAACGATGAACAATCGAAATTCTCTTTGTAATGCAGCCGATAGCGCTCTACTCGTCGTCGACATCCAACCCACTCTGACGGCCGCCATGTCAGAAGATGAAGGTGAACAAATGTTGAATAATACAGGTGTACTATTGGACACATCGGGCATTCTAAATGTGCCAGTATTTATAACCGAACAATATCCGACTGGCCTGGGATCAACCGAAGATATTTTGCTCGAGAAACTACCAGCCAGCGCGAAAAAATTTCAAAAAACCGGCTTTTCTTGTTGCGCAGCAGAGGGATTTATCGAAGCATTAAAAGATTCTGGAAAGTCTCAGATTGTCATTGTCGGTCAAGAAGCCCATGTCTGTGTATTGCAAACCGCTATAGACCTGAAAAGCGCCGGACTTTCAATATTTGTCGCGGAAGACTCTATTTGCTCGCGTAAACAGGAACATCGATTTTTCGCACTGGAACGCATGCGCCAAAACAACATAACCATCACAAATTACGAATCAATCCTATTCGAATGGTTACGAGATGCGTCCCACCCCCATTTTAAAGAAATATCAAAACTGATTCGATAACTTAAATATGGATATTGATGAATTTTTAGGACGCGTTAACCAGGGCGAGCGAGTTCGCTTCGAGGATACTATGGCTGTTATCCATCAATATTTCGACTACCAACCAACCCCGTTTAGCAACGGCAATGGCACCGATCGAATTTTTAACGAAGCCGGGACAAACGAAGGCTCGTGTAAAATATTCGCTTTCGCGCGGCTTTACCAGCTTTCGGAATCATCAACCCTGGCGCTGTATGGCGATTTCTATTGGAAAGACGTTCTGCAAAATCCTAACGGGGAAACCCATAAAAACATCCGTAACTTCATCACCTACGGTTGGGAACACATAAAGATGGACGGACTACCGCTTATTCGAAAAAAATAGATGTATTGCGGTTGCGACCATTCGTCTTTGATTGATACAGCGCTTTATCAGCACGGGCAATAAGATCAGGCGGCGTTGCGCCCAGTTTTGGAATGCAACTCGCGCTTCCTAAGCTAATTGTGACTCTGTTACCCACCGGGGCTGATTCATGTTCAATGTCCAAACCACGAACATTGTCGATCAAGGATTCCGCCATACGCGTTGCTCCACTTTCGGAAGTATCAGGCAAAATAATGGCAAATTCTTCACCTCCGTACCTAGCAACAAAATCATGTGACCTATTGATAGCGGACTTTAATGCCGATGAAATACTTTTCAGGCATTGATCCCCACATTGATGACCATACCGGTCGTTATACGCCTTGAACCCATCAACATCGATCATTATCAGCGACAATGGATAATTATTTCTTACCGCACGTTGAAATTCACGATCTAGAGCTTGATCAAAATAACGACGATTATATACGTCAGTCAGCGCATCGATTGAAGAAAGTTTGGTAAGTAACTCATTGGCTTCCTGAAGCTTTTTAGTCGTTTCGGTTAATTCCTGTTCATGGATTTTTCTTTTATCGATTTCCGATTTAAGGCGTAAAGCGGAACGAATTCTAGCCAATAGTTCAACTTTCTTGAACGGTTTAGAAATATAATCGATCGCACCCGCATTAAATGCCTCCTCCAGATGCTGCGTATCAGAACTGGCAGTCATCAATATGATCGGTATATCTCTAAGTTCGGAATATTGCTTGATCTGTCTACAGGCTTCAATCCCTCGCACATCAGGCATAAGGATATCCATCAAAATCAAATCGATTGGATGAGTAGGCTTGTCACCGTCTGTTCCCATACCAAGATAACCAAACGCATCCTTCGCATCAACGGCAGCAATAACAGCAAAACCTTCGGCAATTAATCGGAGCTCCAGTACTTTCCGGATACCACTGTCATCATCAACGATCAAAATACTCATCTAATCAATGTCAATGCGTCTATCACCGATAGATCATATTCGGTTCGTTAAACATTTACTTGGATCACATTACACCACAACAACGATTCTGCATCCTCAGACCCATGTGGCCAAATTTCCACTACCAAAAATTCAGTAAATGGATAACCTAACTTCTGAGATTGCATAAAGTGCAACCTCAATAATAAATCTCGTTATCAACGCGATTTTCTGAATAAATATATGCACGATTCACGCCATAGAAAAACAAATAACAGTTACGGCACATGAATATTTAAGAATACCCCTAGATCAATATTAAAAAGGCGATCGAGGTCAAAAAATTACAAAATGTTTATCGGTGATGGTCACATCATATACTTGTAACCGACAGCGCCAACCATAACCAAAACGACCGTCGCCCAACCCAATCGATTTATGTAGACGTTCAACATATTTTCTAGGCGTTCACCGCCCCATGCCAAAAGCGTTGCCACTAAGAAAAACCGTGCGCCACGGCCGATAAACGAGGCCAGAATAAATGGCGCGATAGGCATAGCTAAAGTCCCAGCAGCAATAGTAAACACCTTATAGGGGATTGGTGAGAATCCTGCTACAAAAATGGCCCAAAAACCCCATTCATCAAACCAATCCCGAGCCAATAAATATTTATCCCAATAGCCCAAGTCGTGAATCCACGGCGCGATCACGTCAAAAGAATAGGCCCCAATGACGTATCCCAAAATACCGCCCAATACCGAAAAGACGGTCGTAATCAACGCATACCAATAGGCTTTCTTTGGCGTCGCCAACGCCATTGGTGCCAACATAACATCCGGCGGTATTGGAAAAAAAGAGGATTCGGCAAAACTTAACGCCGACAAGTAACCGAGAGCGTGTTTATGGCGGGCCCAACCCAAAACTTTTTTATAAAGATATGAAAACATTTTTACGGTCTCCCCGAAACCATTGGAACAAACTTGACGCTATCGACCGTTTCTACTTCACAGCCATCCGGAGTTCGAATGACCCTTTGCAAATCTTGCCGGTCACCATGTCCAACTGGGATAATCATCCTGCCGCCGATCGCCAATTGTTCTAAAAGCATAGTCGGAATTTCAGCCGGTGCTGCTGTAACCAATATCCCATCATAAGGCGCATACTCTTTGCGCCCCCATCCACCGTCACTATGCTTGAAACTAATATTGTGTAGATCAAGCTCCCGCAGACAACGTTTCGCTCTGTGCAACAATGGATAGATACGCTCAACCGTATAAAGATGCGGTACCAATTGCGCCAATATTGCAGTTTGGTATCCCGAACCGGTCCCCACTTCCAACACTTTATTTGGTGTCCCGGATCCAACCAGCAATTCTGTCATGCGCGCGACGATAAACGGTTGAGAGATGGTTTGATTATGGCCTATGGGAAGTGCTGTATCTTCATAAGCCCTACTGGCCAAAGCCTCTTCAATAAAGATATGCCGCGGAGTATTGCGCATTACTTCCAAAACTGAAACTTTGCTAATCCCTTGCTGTTTGAGTCGTTGAATCATTCGGTCACGCGTTCGCCTCGAGGTCATACCTATCCCTTGATGATATACGTGCGGCGTCATCAATCTATTCTCGAGGGCAACCAGTCAGACAGCGTGTTTACCGCCTTGTGATGGGTCAAATCGACTTGTAATGGTGTCACTGATACATAGTTGGAGCGCACCGCATAAAAATCAGTACCAGGACCTGCGTCCTGTTCGGGACCTGCAGGACCGACCCAATAGATTTCCCGACCTCTTGGATCCAGTGTTTTGAATACAGGCTCCGCCTTATGACGCTGTCCCAATCGGGTTGACTGATATCCACGCAACTTATCTAGTTCAACATCTGGAACGTTTACGTTCAAAATAGTATCCGCGGGTAGCGGTTCTTTTTTCATCTTATGCAATAAACCTATAGCCACATGAGCAGCGGTATCCAGGCACTTGCTTTCCGTAGACGCCAAGGAAATAGCTACGGCTGGCAAGCCCAAGAATCGACCTTCAGTTGCAGCAGCCACTGTTCCGGAATATAAAACATCATCACCCAAATTTGCACCATGGTTGATCCCGGCAAATACCATATCAGGTTCATCATCGAGCAAGCCGGTTATAGCCATGTGAACACAATCGGTCGGCGTTCCGTCCACTTTTATAAATCCGTTATCCATACGAGTGATTCGCAACGGCCTATCTAACGTTAAGGAGTTGCTTGCACCACTTCGATTCCGCTCCGGGGCAACTACAGATACATCAGCCAGTTTTGTCAGGGATTCGGCTAGACAGATCAACCCCTCCGCTGTATAGCCGTCGTCATTACTGACCAATATACGCATACGAAAATTAATTTGACGGTTAAACGCTCAATTTTACACAAGAACTGTATGCCGGGCACCCATAAATACTATCCCAGGAACAAGTATCGTCTACGATTGATATCGCATTTGCGCAAAACGAGACCAGCAAACATCGCTGAATCAACCGGCAAATAGATACCATAGCAGTAGGCCCAATACAAAACGATAAAATACAAACGGCATTAACCCAATACGATCCAGTAATCGTAAAAACATATCAATCGTCAGATAGGCTACTACCGCTGAAATTAATACACCAAATCCGATGATATTCCACTGCACAGCACCGGATGATTGGACCAATTCGACCGTTTTTAGCAATCCGGGTAGTGCGATCGCCGGCATTGAAAGTAGAAAGGAAAACCGAGCAGCCAAATCTCGCTTAAATCCAAGCAATAGCGCCGCAGTTATGGTGATGCCCGACCTCGATGTTCCCGGGATTAATGCTAGAGCTTGAAACGCACCAATCATTAACGCATCTTTCAAGCGGAGATTAAATTTGTCTTTACGCTCTGTCGCAGTTGATGCAGCAAACCACAATAAACCGCCGAATACGATGGTTGCAGCCGCGATAATTATCGGTGATCGCAAAAATTTTTCCGCAGAATCGGGCAAGCCAATACCGACCAGACCTACCGGTACAGTCGCTACTATCACATACCAGGCCAGGCGTGCATCCATTGTCACCTGTTTTGTAGACAACGACGCGCACCAATCTCTGGTCATCGCGTACACTTCCTTGCGAAAATAAAATACGACTGCGCTAAGTGTTCCAACATGAACCGCAACATCAAAGGCTAAGCCTTGATCCGGCCAGCCAAATACCACCGGCATCAAAATAAGATGAGCCGAACTGGAAATCGGTAAAAATTCGGTTAAGCCTTGTAATAAAGCCAGAAAAAAGGCTTGATAATAATCCACAATAATATCCAAGAGCGATAACCGCCCATCAATACAAGTAATACGCCTTAAACAACAGAGATAATTTCATGCTTAGCGTACTTTTCCGCTTCGTTTGCGTTATCATTCACCTGGTATCGTTTCGGTATCGATCAATTCACGTAAGACGCTTGTTGCGTACCCGCCCGACTGCAATGAAAATGTTAATTTTAAAGAATCAGAACCAATAAATTGCCAATCCAAGCTATTCGGCATCAAACGCAGGGACCGTCTGGCCATTTTTACTCCGTTCGATTCCAAACCATCACACAATAAACGATTCTCACTGACTACTCGCTTTTCCAATCCGAGCATGTCTCCAGTCACATCACTGGGACCTATTCCCCACATTGCCCCGGTAGGGTGGATTTTACCCGCCATAGTTCGTTGGTTTATTTCATCAGTTGGCTCATCAATGCGGAAATAGGAATTAGACCCATGAAGCATCATCGCGTCCCCACAACAAGCATAGTTCCAATCTTGCCGATCGACCCGCGTTGCCAAGATCAAATTAAATACATGTGATCGAGCAGCCGACAAGTACATACCTCGTTTAAATCTATCACCAATTGATTTGCGAGACTTAAACAATGCAACCGCACCCGATATATTTTGACCGCAACGCCCAAATCGTTGTGGCCCGAAATAATTGGGTACGCCAACATTCCGAATCGAATTCAATATGTTCTCTATCCGCTGGAGATCAGCCTCCAGGTTGCGCAGCAGAATTTCAAACCGATTACCCGACAAGGCACCGCGTTTCAACTTTCGTCGGTGCCGTTCGACCCGTAAAACCTTACGTGTAACATCATTTAAGCGAGACCAATCCAGATCAACATCAAACGGGACCGGAACGCTGAACCATTGCGTTGTCTTGGCGAATTTATCCTTCAATCCGGCAAAGCCAACATCCCGCCTCCGGACCCCAACAAACTTAGCTAGGTTTTGCGCAATTGATTCGGTCAGGCAATTTCTCTTTTCTATCTGCAGAAAAACGTGCTCACCCTCACCGCTAAGATCAAATCCCAAAACTTCGTCAACAATGAAATCATCGATTTCGACGCGTAGCTTACCGGTACCGGCCGGACCCGAATGGGCATAGGGTAGCTGTTGGACTGTCGGGATGGAATAGGTTAAATGGGCCTGTTCAACCGCCACTAGTCTTTGATCAACGCGATCGCGTGTACCGATATTCCCTCACCCCGCCCTTCAAACCCCATCTTTTCCGTTGTCGTTGCTTTAACATTTACATCGGTCACATCCACCTTCATATCCTTGGCTATATTTTGCCGCATCGACTCGATATAGGGTGCAAGTCGTGGCGCTTGCGCGATAATTGTTAAATCGATATTGCCTATTTCGTAGCCTTTGTCGACAATTTTCTTGATGACATGGCGTAACAGCAGACGGCTATCAATCCCTTCAAATTCAGCGTCAGAATCTGGGAAATGTTTGCCTATATCCCCCATTGCAGCCGCGCCTAATAAAGCATCACAAAGCGCATGTAGCACAACATCGCCATCTGAATGGGCCAACATCCCTTTCTCATACTCTATCGTTACCCCACCCAATATAAGCTTCTCGCCGGTGGCGAAACGATGCGCATCATAACCTTGTCCTATTCGCAATTTTGCTGCTCCAAATAAAATCCGGCAAGAGGGAGATCTTCAGGCCGGGTAATCTTGATATTGTCTGGGCAAGCCTCCACAATCCGAGGTCTCCCACCCTGCAATTCTATTGCGCTGGCTTCATCAGTCACAACCAAACCTTGCACCAATGCTGTTTTTAACGCATCTCGCAAGGATTTTAATCGAAACATTTGTGGCGTTAATGCCCGCCAGATGGTTGTCCGGTCTACGGTGTCCGAAATATGTTCGTCACTAACGTTTTTAAGCGTGTCATGCAGTGGCAACGCCAAAATACCGCCCATGGAATCGTGCTTTACCGAATCAATTAATCCGTGTATATCCTTGACCTGCAAACACGGACGCGCCGCATCGTGCACCAAAACCCAATCATTTTCACCAGCGATGGTCAGCAAGAAATCCAGAGCAGAAAGCACTGAATCGGCACGCTCCTTACCCCCCGGCACTCTGATTACGCCTGCGCTTGAGGCATAGCTCAATGTCGGCCAGTAAGGATCATCCAATGAGAGGGCCACGATGACCCGCTTAAACACCATCGATTCGATCAAACGATCAAGCGTATGCTCGATCACCGTTTTTTGACCCAATCTCAGGTATTGCTTGGGTCGATCCGCGGCCATTCGTTTACCTACACCAGCAGCAGGAACTACGGCCCAATAACAATTACTATCGCTCATTATTTAGGGACCAATGAAACCTTTATTCACCCTGTGGCTCGATAATCTGAAAAAAGGTTTCACCCTTTTTGATCATACCCAAATCTTGCCGTGCCCGCTCTTCAAGAGCTTCAATCCCATTTCTTAAATCTTTAACTTCTGCTTCCAGCACATCGTTGCGGGCCTTAAGCGCCACGGCCTGTTGCTTTAATTCGTCAATTTGCCGTTCAAAATCCTGAACTTGGAATACGTTGGCGTCACCGTACCACAGTCGGTATTGCAACAAACAAAGAAGTACGACCAAAATTCCGATTAAAAGCTTCATTGATCAAATTCCAGTATTAGTCGGTTGGTATTCTCCAAACCAGTAATCAGATCAGACCGGCAATCATTTATCCCCCCAAATATTTGAACGCAGACCGACCCGCGTACGCGACTTTATCACCAAGTTGCTCTTCGATCTTCAACAGGCGGTTGTATTTGGCCACACGATCGGAACGACTCAATGAACCTGTCTTTATCTGACCCGCGCAGGTCGCAACACACAGATCTGCAATTGTAACGTCTTCAGTCTCACCAGACCGATGTGAAACCACTGCACTGTAACCCGCATCTTGTGCCATCCTGATCGCTTGTAGTGTTTCGCTGAGCGTGCCAATCTGATTAACTTTGATCAAGATAGAGTTGGCAATATTCTCATCTATACCTTTTTGCAATATAGCTGGATTAGTGACGAACAAATCATCACCGACCAATTGAACGCGCTGCCCCACACTATCGGTCAACAAACGCCAGCCCGCCCAATCACTTTCATCCATGCCATCTTCGATTGTAATAATCGGATAGCGCTGAACCCAAGATGTTAAATAGTCACAAAATTCTTCAGAACTGAATTTTTTGCTTTCTGAAACAAGATCATAAATACCGTTTTCGCAAAATTCCGAACTCGCTACATCCAACCCCAAGTATACGTCCTCTCCAGGTCTATAACCCGCCTTCTCTATAGCTTCGAGTATCACGCCAATAGCCGATTCGTTGGACGGAAGATTCGGCGCAAATCCACCTTCATCCCCAACAGTGGTCGCCAACCCTCTGTTCGATAACACTGTCTTCAGCGCATGGAAAACTTCAGTACCATATCGGATCGCCTCGCGGAAATTGGGCGCACCAACGGGTAGAATCATAAATTCCTGCAAATCAACACTATTGTCAGCGTGCGCACCACCGTTGATAATATTCATCATCGGAACCGGCATCAAAAAATCTTCACCATTGCTCAAATAGGTATACAACGGAACATCACCTTCATTCGCAGCAGCGTGCGCATTAGCCATCGATACGGCCAATATCGCATTCGCACCCAACCGCTCTTTGTTTGGTGTCCCATCCAATTCAAGCATCTTGTTATCTATCGCAGTTTGGTTGGCCGCTTCCATACCCACCACTGCTGATCGAATTTCACCACAAACATTTTCGACCGCTTTGAGAACACCTTTTCCCAGGTATCTTGCAGGGTCACCGTCGCGCATTTCAATCGCCTCTCTTATTCCGGTCGATGCACCCGATGGCACCATCGCGCTACCGACCATGCCGGATGCCAGCACGACATCTGCTTCAACTGTCGGATTTCCTCGTGAATCTAAAATTTCTCGCGCGCGTACATCTACAATTTCTGCCATATTCTCACCGTATAAATTTAAAGGATTTAAGAGTTTTTCGATTCGATCAAGCCGCTTGATTTAACGACCCGATCTATTTCAATTAGTGTCTGTAATAAATTTTCCATCATTGCCAAAGGCCAGGAATTGGGACCATCACTTTTCGCGCTATCGGGCGTCGGGTGGGTTTCCATAAACAATCCTGAAATCCCGGCGGCTACTGCTGCTCTGGAAAGCGCCGGTATATATTCTCTTTGTCCACCAGAACTGGTCCCCTGTCCCCCGGGCAACTGCACTGAGTGGGTCGCATCATAAACAACCGGGCAGCCGGTTTGCCGCATCGCGACCAATGACCGCATGTCCGAAACTAAATTATTATATCCAAAAGACACCCCACGTTCGCATACCATTATATTTTCATTCCCCAGAACTTTCGCTTTATTTACGACTTGTTGCATATCCCACGGGGCCAAAAATTGTCCTTTCTTAATATTAACCGGCAGTCCAAGAGACGCAGTCTTCTCGATAAAATTGGTCTGTCTGCATAAAAACGCAGGGGTTTGAATCACATCGGCCACGACTGCGACTTCGTCCAACGGCGTATCTTCATGAACGTCGGTCAATACCGGCACGCCGCACTGATGTTTAACCAATTCCAATATTCGCAGGCCTTCTTCCAATCCTGGCCCCCTGAAACTTTCACTAGAAGACCGATTAGCTTTGTCGAAGGAGGACTTATATATGAAAGGGATTCTTAATTTATCGGTTATCGCTTTCAAACGACTTGCTGTCTCCAAAGCCAATTCTTCGCTTTCGATAACACAAGGCCCGGCAATTAGAAAAATCGGCCGGTTGATACCGACATCGAACCCGCAAAGATTCATTGGCTTTTCTGATGCCGACAACGGAATTCAACCGCCGATCCAACAAAACTGGAAAACAACGGGTGTCCATTACGCGGAGTGGAAGTAAACTCTGGGTGAAACTGGCAGGCTAAATACCAAGGATGATCCGGAATTTCGATAACTTCAACCAATCTACCGTCTATCGATTTTCCCGAAATGCGCAATCCAGCCGCAACCAACTGGTCCAGATAATCGTTGTTAAATTCATAACGATGCCGGTGCCGTTCGGTCACGACATCCTTAGCGTACAATTTGTGCGCTAAACTGTCGGCAACCAGCCGACTTTTTTGTCCACCCAATCGCATTGTCCCACCCTTGTCGGATCGCTCACTACGGTGTTCGATCTGTCCGCTCTGATCTTTCCACTCAGTGATAAGCGCCATAACGGGGAACGGTGTATTGGGCAAAAACTCTGTGCTATGGGCACCTTCCATTTTGGCCACATCGCGTGCAAAATCGATAACCGCAACCTGCATTCCTAGGCAAATACCCAAGTAAGGAACCTTATTTTCACGGGCAAACTTTGCCGCTGCGATTTTGCCTTCGATACCGCGCTGTCCAAAACCACCCGGTACCAATATGGCGTCAACATCGTCGAGAATTTCGCTCCCACGAGCTTCCAGTACTTCGGAATCAATATAATGTATGGTTACTTTCGTTTTGGTATGTATTCCTGCATGGACCAGTGCCTCAGATAGAGATTTATACGCGTCCGAATGGTGAACGTATTTACCGACCATAGCTATAGTTGCTTCTTGCTGAGGGTTTTCAAACGCTGAAATAACTTGTTGCCATTCGGTGAGATCTGCCGGTGGCGCATCCAATCTGAGTCGTTCTACAACAATTTCGTCCAAACCTTGTTCGTGCAACAACATTGGGATTCTATAAATAGAATCCGCATCGACTGCAGAAATAACCGCATGTTCCTTAACGTTCGTGAACATCGCTATTTTTTTACGTTCGCTCTGCGGGATCGGTCGCTCCGCCCGGCATATCAGAATATCCGGTTGGATACCTATAGTACGTAGCTCCTTCACCGAATGCTGGGTTGGTTTTGTTTTTATTTCTCTAGCACTGCGGATATAAGGCACTAGCGTCAAATGGATGAACAGTGATTTATCCTCGCCCAGGGAAATTCTCATTTGTCGTATGGCTTCTAAAAACGGCAGCGACTCAATATCTCCCACCGTACCGCCAATTTCTATTAATGCAATTTCTGCGTCTACCGCACTATCGACGATAACCTTTTGGATTTCATCTGTAATGTGCGGGATCACTTGAATCGTTTGGCCTAGATATTCCCCCCGACGCTCCTTACGCAACACATTCTCATAGATCTGGCCGGTCGTACAATTATTGCGTTTGGCAACCGTGTTATGAACAAAACGTTCGTAGTGTCCCAAATCCAAATCAGTCTCGGCACCGTCCTCGGTCACAAATACCTCACCGTGTTGGAAAGGACTCATAGTTCCGGGGTCAACGTTGATATAGGGGTCCAATTTGGTCAACGTTACCTTTATCCCACGGGCTTCCAATATCGCAGCCAATGACGATGCCGCAATCCCTTTACCTAACGACGACACAACCCCGCCAGTGATGAAAATAAATTTTGTCATAGAACTTTGGAAAGGCTCTGTTCTGTTTTGGACATTTTTGGATCCAATGATGCCCTCATAGGGATAGGGATATTCCAAAAATCTGAATGGGTCGGTATTTTAACTTGATCCACTAATGAATTCACAACGTATTGGAAAATAGCTTAGCCCGTTAGACAAACCTACAGTCCGCCAATAGACTGCCGCTAACATCACGCGTTGAAGTTGTAGTAGTTAAAGATCCCCAAAATAATCTAATAACACTGAGAAAAATCACTCACTTAGATTCTTCTATACTAATTACAAATAGCTCGCAAATGCAATGTATCGATGATCTTTTTTTATAGACCCTCCTTTGCACGCTAAGTAATTCGAGCGAATCAAGCTCGCCAGCAAAAACCAAAAGGAATCTCTCGTGTTGTTTCTAGATAAACTTCAATCCAACCTGTTCTTCGCTTTCTTATTGTATACGCTTGGCAGTTCCATAACTATGGCCAATACTGATAGGTCAAACGAATCAGGCATACATAAAGCGGTAATTCAAGTTGGAAATCTAAGGCGCAGCTATAGCTATTATGTACCCAATAAAACTTTCATCGCTCCGGCAATGGTTATCGTATTTCACGGCTCAGGTGGAGACGGCCAACGCGCCCGGCGGGCAACCGGTTATAATTTCGAAAAATTGGCCAATCAAAACGGATTCCTGGTAGTTTATCCGGACGGCTTTGAACACCATTGGAATGGCTGTCGCCGAGCGGGACCCTACTCGGCAAACAAATTAGACATCGACGATGTCGGATTTATCGACGCATTGATTAACCGTTTTTCTGAAGAATACCGAATCAACCCCCATCGTGTTTATGCTATGGGGATGTCGAATGGGGGTCACATGAGTTACCGACTCGCGCTGGAACTACCCCACCGGATAACTGCTATAGCGGCGACCATTGCCAGTCTACCTGGTAACGACAATCTGGATTGTACGCCTCGTAACGAGCCGGTCTCAGTCATGATCGTCAATGGAACAAATGATCCAATCAACCCCTATGCTGGAGGACGTGTAAATTTATTCGGATCCGGCGATAGAGGCACCGTAATATCGACCGTTGAAACGTTTGAGTATTGGCGCAAAATTGCGGGTCACTCAGGCTTACTCAGCACTTATACTTATCCGGACTCTAACCCAAATGACAAATCGTGGGTAGAACGAACTACAGCCAGAAGCCCAGGACGGTCTGAAGTCACCCTTTTTACGGTTCACGGCGGCGGACACACATTACCGCACCCCTACATTCACTGGCCCAAAATTTTGGGTACAAATAATAGGGACATCAATATTATCGAAGAAATATGGGGTTTCTTTGATCGGCAAAACAACGAAGGATAACCCCAAAGCTAAAGTTCAGTTTAGGTTCGATACAACGCACTGGTTTAATGGCTATGAGCATGTTTGGCATGCTCGTGTTGTGCGGGTGGTTCGATGTTCTCTACGCCAACCCCGTATTTGTAGACCATCTGGCCGCCCAGGTCTGCGCCTTTTGTCAATAATCCCACCATAATCACCGCAAGCATTATATTCAAAACTGACGCCATGCCGGATAACGGTTTTTTATACAATAACCGCCAACATGTCAATACTACCGCCAATACCAAAACGCTCAAACCGAAAGATTTATGACTGGCGATAATCTCGTGTGCAGCACCACCATGCGGAACCGTCGATGCAGCCATGAAGCCAGCCATTACAGTCGCTGCCGCGCCCACAGTGCCAACATAAAGCATCCAGCTTGAAGCAACATGCATTCGCTCACTTTTTGATAGTGTCGCGATTATCTCCAATATTAAAAAGCTGCTAAGCAACGCGATAGGAAAATGCACGATAAGTGGATGTACATTAGCCATGTCCGCCAAACCGGGTAACAGACTAACGCCCGCCCCTGAAAAACTCGCGTTTTGAATATAGGTTAACAGGTTGTCTAACATCACCAACAGACCACCGTCGCCACCACCGTGGACGGAAAAGCTAAGGTCTGACAATCCGTTGATCGCGTGCAATATATTGTCGTAGTAAGTCACTTTATAATCTATTTGTCAGTTTCTATGCGGTGAACCGCAATTTTCCAAGTTAAATTTTTCCTTTGAATCTCTCCAGCTTAGCGCATCAGTAAGATTATTCCAGGAATTTATAATCCTATTTGTATGCCGTATTCCACCGAGCAGAATCGTATAATACATCTATGATCAAACGTAGTTTAACCTAAAATACCGCGAATGTTTCATGAAGAAAATTCTCTAAGGTCTGCCAAGATCTTCGATCTGCATTGGGCTGAAATACTGTACCGAAATTTGGATCGTTCGCGGCCGGATTTGTAAATGCGTGCATAGTATTTCCGTAAACGTGGAATTGCCAATCGCATCCCGCCTGGCTCAACTCATCCTGTAACGCAGTGATATCCGAAGCCGGTACCATTGGATCATCGTGCCCATGCAACACCAACACCCGGGCCTTGATCGCCGCCCCCTGTGTAATGTCCGGTGCTACCAGCAAGCCATGAAAACTCACGACTCCACCAATGTCCGCGCCACTACGCGCCAAATCCAGAACACACAATCCTCCAAAACAAAACCCCATCGCTACAATCTTATTCTGATTTACTTCTCTAAGTCCTTTACCCGCTTGTAATCCCGCTAAAATTCGTTGCTGCAACATCGAACGATTTTCCATAAAGGGCTGCATCAAAGCTGAATTTTCCTCGGCTCCCCCACCCAAAACACCTTTTCCGTACATATCGATGGCGAACGCCGCGTAACCTATACCGGCAAGTCTCCGAACTTTTTCGCAAACGAATTCATCTCGCCCACCCCAAGCGTGCGCGACCAATACCATAGGCAAGGGTTGGGATACGCTATCGTCAAAAGCGAAATAGCCCTGTAGATTTACCGAACCATCTGTATAGTCGATTAGACGAGTGTTTATCGCCATTATTGTCCCCTTTTATTTTAGATACACGTCGTGCACCAACAACTTATCTAGCAGCGGTTTCAATACATATTCTACCGCCTTTTTATGCCTTGGATGGCGTAAATATGCCATCAAGGAGGCTCTATCCCGAAACCGGATAACCGCGGCCACGTCAAAACTGCTGTCGACTACCGCCCTCTGACTGGGTAGCACCACACCAACATCGTGGGCCAGCACACCTGGCAAATCAGCCAAACTCTTGGTAACTTCAACAAACTGCCGACGCGCTGAATCATTACCAGTATGTTTTAACCATGCAATAACAATATGATCAATTTGCCCCGAAACACCCTTACCCTGCTCCGCACAGTTAGCGTAAGGAGGCACCATCAAACCAAGCAGCAACAACACTCTGGACAATAAAATCCTCATCACCGTAAATGTTAGAATTTTAGCAACCCACGTTAACAAAGCTTCAGTCTATACGGCGTTTATAGATGCATACGACATAAATGATCCAAAAATCCATCTGCGGCATCATCGACCATATCGATCACCCGCGTAAAGCCGTTGCTCCCCCCATAATATGGATCAGGCACTTCACGAGTTTTCCACTGCGGCGCATAATCCATCAAATACTTTATTTTGTATAAAAATTCTGAAGGGCAATTCTGCCCCAATTCATTGTGGTTAAACTGATCCATCGCCAGAATATGATCAAACGTAGCAAAATCATCTTGCCGCACGCTTCTCGCCCGCAACGAAGAAATATCGATTCCTCGTTCGGCCGCAACTCGCTGGGCTCTGATATCGGGAGGCTCTTTGGAATGATACGCGTGCGTTCCAGCCGAATCGATCACAACCCGGTCAGAAAACCCCGCGTTTAGCACTTTATTCCTGAATACACCCTCGGCGATGGGTGAACGACAGATATTACCCATACAGATAAATAACACTTTGACCATACCACTTCCTTCTCTAAGCCTTTGTGTGACCTTGTTGACGTGCCTTTAGAATCCGTTCTACACGCTTGAGATCATCTTCGATATCGACACCTGGTTCCGGCGCTTGTTCTATTATATTGACTTTGAGCGGCTCTCCATACCATAAAATTCGCAATTGTTCGAGTAATTCGACCGATTCCAATAGTGTAGGTTTCCATTCTGCATAACGCTCAAGAAAACCTACCGAATAGGCATACATACCGATATGCCTCAGGTATTCGCCACGCAAACCGTGCGCCGGTGAATCTTCGCCAAACTGATCCCGATCCCAAGGAATAGCGGCACGACTAAAATACATTGCAATTCCGCGAAAATTTAAAACCACTTTTACAACGTTGGGATTGAACACATCGTGCGGATCACAAATCGGAGCTGCCAAGGTAGCGACCTCGACACCGGTTTCGAAGTCAACGCCCTTTGCCACATCTTGGATCGCGGACGCCGGAATCAATGGTTCATCACCTTGCAAATTAACCACTATCGCGTTTGCTTGCCACCCGCAGATACGCGCAACTTCAGCAATACGTTCGCTACCGTTGTTATGATCCGAATCGGTCATGACAGCCTGTATACCAATAGATTCAACCGTATCGAATATTCTGTGATCGTCTGTCGCGACAATTATCTCTTCAGCGCCCGCCTCAAGCGCCCGATCGCAAACGTGAAGGATCATTGGCTTGCCGGCCAACAGACGCAAAGGTTTTCCAGGCAACCGACTAGACTCGTATCGAGCCGGTATAACCACCTTGAACGATGGCTTCATTGCTACATTTACGGTTCTACAAGGCTAGGTTAGCGCATCGTATTCCTCCAGCGACAAGCGACGCGCTTCGTCCTCTAACATCACTGGAATTTCATCACGAATGGGGTAAGCAAGGCGATCCGCTTTGCATATCAGCTCTTGTTCTTCCCTTTTATACACCAATTTACTCTTGCAAATAGGACAAACCAAAATATCCAATAATTTTCTATCCATCAATAAATTTCACCAATAAGTTTTTTAAACGATACCAAAATTGTTGGTCTAGTTGAGCATCCACCGGAACGTACCAATAATTAGCTTGGGCAAACGATTTACATTTTACCGCGTCTTTCTCGGTCATCAGTAGCGGCGATGACCCTGCGAATCCAAAATCATCCAAACAAAATTCATGATGATCAGGATATTCATGCTCTTCGCATGACACACCAAACGCCCGCAAATGCTTAAAGAATCGCTGCGGATTCCCAATCCCGGCAACTGCATGGCACGCATCTGAACTAAATTGCTCCAACGGTATTTTGCGGCGCGGTTCGTACAAGTTTACCGCCGTATTACCCTGCAATTCCATCGAATATTCGCCCGACGACGCGCTGCCATTACTAACGATCAAATCAACCGATTTCAAACGATCGATTGGCTCGCGTAAAGGCCCAATCGGTAAACTACAACCATTTCCAAAACGCCGTTGTCCATCGATCACCGCAATTTCAATATCTCGATCCATACGGTAGTGCTGCAATCCATCATCGGATACTATCAGGTTACAGTCCGAATTATCCAGAATCATCTGCGCCGCTAGGACACGGTTCGATCCGACCGCGATTGGGCACCCTGTCCGAATTGCCATCAGTACGGGTTCATCACCAACCTCACTCGGGTTACTTTGCTTTCCCACCCATTGTGGCCGGTCTATCTTTGTACCGCCATAGCCTCTGCTGACTATACCCGGTTTCCATCCTTCGGCGCGCAATTTTTGCATCAGCCAAATAACCATCGGAGTTTTGCCAGTACCGCCGACGCTTATATTTCCAACAACGATTACAGGTACCTGCAATTTGATCGGACTTCCAATACCACAAAGATAAATCCACCGGCGAAGCATACCAATCCAAAGAAAAGGCAAACCCAAGGGTTTTAACAGACGAAGCGGCGATTTCTCGTTGTACCAGTGACTAACTAGCCAGTCAGTAAATCTGATTTTCAAGATAATTAAATCCAATCGTCCAGTTTTGTAAAACTTAACAGCAAACCAACCGCTATCGCGATTTGAACAAGAATTACGGCTTAATTATTCTGATCCCTGGGACGTTTCAGTGGCGAAAGTGATATGGATAAATTGCAATTGTTTGGCAACGTCCAACACGCTGATCACATATTGATGCGGTGTGTTTTCATCTGCCGCAATTACTAATGGAAGTTTTTTCGTATTACCCGCAGCTTGCAGTATGGCCTTTTTTAATGTCTCAAGTTTTTGATTGACGACTTGGTGTTGATTGACGTAATACTGGCCCTTCGCGTCGATTGCTATTTCTATCACATCCTTGCGTTTCTGTTCCTGTCCTTCCGCTTCAGGTAATTGTATTTGTAATTCAGTTTGCCGATTAAAGGTCGTCGTAACCATAAAAAATATCAACAACAGGAATACTATGTCGATCATTGGGGTAATGCTGATTTCAAGTTTTTCCCGTCGTTGCCGCCGAAAATTCATGTTAGATCATCCTCACGGTCACCGTGTAGAATCTCAACCAACTTTAGCGCTTCCTCTTCCATTTTGAGCACCAATTCGACAACCCGCCCCTCAAAATAGCGATGGAACATCAAACTTGGAATGGCAACCGACAGACCCGCGGCCGTTGTGATCAAAGCTTCTGAAATCCCCCCTGCAAGAATAGTCGGATCACCTACACCACCACTCATGATCGCGGTAAAAACTTTGATCATACCGACCACGGTACCGAGTAATCCCAACAACGGTGTTACCGAAGCTATGGTTCCCAGGGTATTCAAAAACCGTCCCAACTCATGTACAACCTGACGGCCCGCTTCTTCAATACTATCCTTCATTACATCGCGACCGTGTCTATGATTGACCAAACCGGCAGCTAATATTGCGCCGAGCATAGAACTACGGCTTAATACGCGTAATCGAGTACTATCCAGTTTCTTTTCCCGGTAAAGATTCCAGACTTGCGGTACAAGTTGATGAGGAATGACCCGACCCGTTCTTAACGACCAAAATCTCTCACAAACAATGCCCATCGCGAGAACGGAGCAAATTATAATTGGCCATAATAAAACCCCACCGCTCTTAATCAATTCAAACACAGCACCTACCCCTCATTTCGTCCTGTCAATCCCGTTTGATTTTAGACCATCTGATAGCAGAATGTATCTTCGATACTCCGATCATTTGCATTCGTGTTGGTTTCAGAAGTTTGATTAGAATTCCTCTTCGATTATCTCGGTCGCAAATGATTCCGTTTCAGAATAAAAATCTTTCTTCAACCAGCGCCACGCTATGATAAATGCTAAAATACACAAAACGGAGGACATATAATATACCGTTGCGGCATTGTAACGGCTCCAAAATTCTCCACTAGCGTAGGCACCAATCATCCCACCCAAACCAAAGCTCATGCTACTGTATAAAGCCTGTCCCCGCCCCTTATTGACCCCATAAAAATATCGATGGACGAAGTGTATCGCCGCAACATGGGTCGAACCAAACGTTGCAGCATGCAGTAATTGTGCGAACACAATCAACCCAGGATTATCCACACAACAACCCAATACCATCCAGCGAATCGAACCCATAAGCACACTAAACATTAAAATACGTCTTAGACTAATTATTTTCAAAATACGGTGCATATAAAAAAACAGCGCGACTTCCGCAATTACACCCGTCGACCATAGCATGCCGGTCTCCGTACCCGAATAACCATGATTTTCCAAATAGATAGAATAAAACACGTAATACGGTCCGTGCGCCGCTTGAGCCAGGCAAACGACCACCAAAAACGCTAAGACCTCAGGCTTTAACACGATTCGCGAGATGCTTGCAACTTCGTCTGTACTCCGCGATGACCGAATATCCGGAACGCTCAAACTAGTCAACCAGATAACAAAGAATAGTGCGATTATTATCCAGGGCAACAGAAGGAGCTCTTGGTAATCCAATATCATGCCAACCAACATTACAGCAACGATAAACCCGATAGAACCCCACATTCGGACTCTGCTGTATCGATGCGGATCATCCTCGAGAAAAGCCAGCGTAAGAACCTCAAATTGAGGCAGGGCGGCGTTCCAAAAAAAGCTAAATACCAGTGTAACGAGAATCAACCACGAATAACCGGTTCCCAACAATACTCCGCAAAACGTTACCGCTGCAACCAACGATGCGATTCGAATTATTGAATTCGTTTTTCCGCTACGGTCCGCGATCCATCCCCAAAGGTTCGGAGCAATCACCTTCGTACCCACTAGTACCGCCATTAAAACACCAATCTGATGCGCGGAAAAACCCAATGATTCCAAATACAACCCCCAATATGGCAAAAAACTACCCAGGGCTGCGAAATATACAAAATAAAAGGCGGACAATCGCCAGTACGGAACAGTGTTGACCAAGCTAGTTTAGTTCTTGCATTGAAAATACAAATAGATTTGGAGTAATCCGGACAGACCCTGCAAATAGCTTCGCTTAACTATAGAACAGGTACGGCTAGCAAAGCACGATGGTCAAATGATTAGCAACTCATTCGCCGAAGATGTTTTTAAAATTTCGCGATTATCAATCTCGTCCTGCGGGAATCGGTGATAGCGGGAAGTCTACACCGTGGTTTTGCGCTCTATTGCGTAAATAATGATCAAACAGCACAATGGCCATCATCGCTTCAGCAATCGGTGTTGCGCGAATACCAACGCAGGGATCGTGACGCCCCTTGGTCATCACTTCTACCGGTTTTCCTTCCAGGTTGACGCTATCGCCAGACAATCTCAAGCTGGATGTCGGTTTCAATGCAAGGCTGGCAAATACGGTTTGACCGCTCGAAATACCACCCAACACACCGCCGGCGTGATTACTGCGAAATCCATCCGGATGCATTTCATCTCTAAATTCCGTTCCCTTGCTTTCGACGCATGAAAACCCCCCGCCAATCTCGACACCCTTTACCGCATTAATACTCATCAATGCGTGCGCCAGATCCGCATCCAACCGGTCAAAGATGGGTTCTCCCAATCCGGGAGGTACACCTTCGGCCTGCACATTGATTCGAGCACCAATAGAATTACCCTCTTTGCGTAAAGCATCCATGTACGCTTCCAAATCAGATAATTTGGACGGGTCCGGGCAGAAAAATGGATTTTCGTTGACCTCGCCCCAATCTTTCAATTGCAGGCGTATTGGACCCAACTGCGCCAAATAACCTCGTACTTCAATTCCTTCCAGCGATCGCAAAAATTTTTTTGCGATCGCGCCGGCAGCAACGCGCATTGCCGTTTCGCGGGCCGAAGACCGTCCGCCACCACGGTAATCTCGAAACCCATATTTTTGTTGATAGGTATAGTCTGCATGCCCTGGGCGAAATCGATCGGCAATATTCGAGTAATCCTTGGAACGTTGGTCGGTATTTTCAATGATCAAACCGATTGGCGTACCGGTCGTTTTTCCGTTAAACACACCGGATAAGATTTTTACCTGATCCGCTTCACGACGTTGGGTGGTATGTCGCGATTTTCCAGGACGTCTGCGGTCTAGATCCAGCTGCATATCAGCTTCGCTCAATTCCAAACCCGGGGGACAACCATCGACTATACACCCAATCGCTTCACCGTGACTTTCCCCAAATGAAGTCACTGCAAAAATTTTTCCGATCGTATTTCCAGACATTTCTCACTTCTCAATTTTGCGTGACGGATTCAGAAGTTCTGTAGAGTCAGCAGTCAACAAAATACGCCATTATTACTCTATTCAAATTCAATACGCTCTAACAGGCGGTAGAACTAGGATTATTACAACGATCAGGCCCCGGCAAAATAACTTTCAAGCCACTATTTGAAATCCCAGTTTTATCAGTCCTAGCGTGGATCCTTCTGAACGGATAACTCGCTTGTCGTCTTCCCCCCGATAGAGACTCTATCCACCAGCGAATTGGATAATTTTAAACTAAAATTAATTCTATGGCTTAAATTTCTCGGCTGACTCAAACAAATTGTCAAGCAGTCCGCTATGCCAATTCGGCTAACCGACCGGATACGTGATTTAGAGAATTCGATAGAAATTATTATTAGAACATGCTTGGTCAAAACTCGGAAATTGCAAAGGAATTGCAAGAAAATAGCGCTCAGCCGGATAACCCGCTTTATCGGGAATGCCAAAAAGCCATACAAAAAGAAAAATTAAAACTGCCGACTATTCCCGACGTCGCGATGAAAATTCGCAGAGCAATCAATGACCATACCGCGAACAACATAAAAATAGCCAAGGTCGTGCAGATGGACCCTGCGATAACCGCCCGATTGATTCATATTTCCAATAGTCCGCTGTATATCGGGAGACGTAAAATCGAAAGCTGTCCCGAGGCACTTACGAGATTAGGGCTGCGAGCAGCTCAAGATTTAATTACCAGTTTTTCACTAAAAACCGTCTTTAAAGCCAAAACCAAGTTTATTCGCAACAGAATGCATGAACTCTGGGCGCACAGCAGTTATGTCGCATCCATTTGCGCGGTACTCGCCCACAAAACACCTGGCTTCGACCCGGACAGAGCAATGCTTGCAGGATTGATCCATGACATCGGAATCGTGCCTATCTTAACATTGGCCGATAATCATCCGGAGTTGGCGTCAAATCCGGAGCACCTTGACCGAACAATAAAAGATTTTCGGGGAGAACTTGGATCGATGATCGTTCGCAAGTGGAACTTCCCATCGGATTTTGAGGACATAATCCTCAATGCCGAAAATTGGCATAGAAACGACAAAGACGAACCCGATTACACAGATCTTGTTATCGTATCTCAACTCCACAGCTTTATCGGCGAAGTCAGTATTCATAAATACCCGCGCATGGATACCATCCCTGCTTACGATAAATTAGTAACGGGGCGATTAGACGCTGATTTGAGTATGAATATTTTGGAAACGGCGAAGGACGAAATCTGGCAAATCCAACGCATGTTAACCAACTAACATCCTGCGATCTCAGAATTTGGAAATCAAACCGTCAATTGCGCCGGCAAATCTTGCTACCCGGCCGACTGTTGCCGCCCAACAACTTAATCTTAAAGTTGGGCAAGTCATTCAGGGAACAGTAATCAAGATGTTCCCTGAGACTGGGCAAATACAACTTCAGATAGCCGGTAGATTAGTCCTAGCACAGTCAAATATGCCATTAACTCAGGGACGAAGTCTTAATCTTGAAGTTATAAAAGACGGCGATGTTCCGCAGCTCAAGATTCGGACCGTAAACCTGTCGAATGAGTCCATAAGTAACGCGGCCCGAGCTAGTATAGGAACACAAAAAAGTCCAATTGATCTATCCGAAAAATTGATTTCAATCTTAAAAACAACGCCGCAGGATTCACCAGTATCAGAACCCGTTCGAAAACTTGCAAATAGTGTACTGCAAACTCTTCCGCACACCTCTGATCTCTCAACCGCACCCGGATTGAAGCGTGCGATAGAAAATTCCGGCATTTTTCTGGAAGCAAAATTGTTGGCACTGGCTGGGGGTTCGGATCCGTCGCTAAACGCTGACATGAAAACCAAGATTCTTCGATTGCTCGATCGTTTGGGACCGACAGAGATCAACAGCGCAAAATCGAAAACTCGTAAACTCCCTACTAAACCCGAATCATCAATTCAAAATCCACAACCGCAAAAAACTCTGGAAGAACAAGTAAAAGGAGTGCTAAGCAAGATAGTACTCGATCAACTGACTTCACTACCCGAAGACTCGCGAACCAAACAATCATGGAATCTTGAAATACCTTTTATGGAGGATCAACAAGCCTCATCCGTCAAATTAATTATCGACCGGGAACAAAGACACAACAACAACCCCGAATCACAGCAATGGTCAGTGTTTATCGAATTACAACCACCAAAACTTGGAATGATCCAAGCTAAGATTACGGTGACCGAACAAGGTGTCAATGCATATTTTCGTGCGACACACGAGGACACCAACCAATTAATTCAAAATAATATAGCCTTACTGCGCGAACAACTTCAGTCGATGGGACTCCAAACCGGCGAATTGGGATCAAGACAGGGCCAGTTCGACAATGAAAATTCACCAACATTAGCCACTCGGATCTTGGATGAAAAAGCATGAATGATTTGATTAACCCTCCGGACATAGCCATCGCACTGCATTATGACGGCAACAACGCACCACGCGTAACTGCAAAGGGACGCGGCGACGTTGCCCAGCAAATTATGAAAACGGCGGCAGAAAATGATATCCCGCTACAAACAGACCCGGAATTGGCAAAACTCTTGGCGACGATTCCGCTTAATAATGAGGTCCCTCAAGAATTGTATAAGGCGGTTGCGCAGGTTATTGCCTTTGCCTACATTCTTAGCGGTAAATCTATCTGAAATTATGCCCGAATCACGACCGATGCACTTACCTCCCCTTATTTCTTCAAAGCAAAACCCTATATTTAATTCAGTGCAAAAGCAATTTACCTCACTACAAATGCGCCCTATATAAACCCCGTATATAACACGATAAACACGGGAAGAGACCCCTAATGTCAACCCAAAGCAGAAATGTCCCCTTTTCTACAATTCAGAAATGTCCCCTTGGGTTAACAGAAGAGGGGAGGTTAAAGAATGATTGTTGTATCAAAATAACCGGTTGTGGGTAAACGGTGGTCGGCCTGTGGGTCAAGCTGTGGACAACCCGCTTTTGGGTTGTCCATCGGCTTGTCCACAGAGCCCCAGGGCTTATCCACGACTTATTGTGATGTGTCAACACTAACCCGGCCGCACCCGCCGCTTGATCTGTCTCGTACTCAATCCCAATTGCCAACTTGCATCAACCTGGCGGATTTGCTTGCTTACAGTCGCCTGGATGATTTCCAACTGATCGACTTCTTGTTGACTCATCGTTATATATTCCTTTGTCACGCCTACTCCTGAATTCAAAAGCAGACATTTTAGCTTGGGACAAAGGAGACATTACCGCTTTGGACTAACAGGCTCGGATGTGATAGCTAGGATAACCGAATTTCGTAAGCGTCCGTCCGTACCATCTATAGAAATAGTTGTGAACTGATATTCTCC
>CAZUGA010000019.1:0-78766 GCA_964619885.1 uncultured Methylococcaceae bacterium | reverse complement strand
CGATGCCTTCTCGCTATATAGGCTTCCCAGTATGTCGAAGTCACGGATTCAGGTATCAGTGTAATACTGGGCATAACGAAACTTAAGCAGGAATCAAAGCAGCTTTTGCTTCCTCTTCACTTTCATACAGTCCGATTATAAGATCCATTCGGGTCAATTTAAATGCAGATGAAACAGGCCCATTCGCGTTACAGATTACAATATTTCCGTTCGTCCCCATATCTTTGAGGACCCCAACGATTACACCAAGTGCACTACTATCAATGAATGTTGTATTGGCCAAATTGATCACTAAGTTTCTGTTTCCACATGTTACTGCAGGAGTTAACGAATTTTTTAGTTCTATCGCAACACGAGCATCTAACCGATCCTCTTGAATTCTTGCAATCGAAATACCGCCTTCATTTGAGAAATCAACCAACATATTTAGTCTCCACAGTAAAAATTAATAAGATTTTGCGTTTGCCAATAACGACATCGCTTGATTATCACATTCAACCGGCATCCTCGCATCGCATGCAATGTTATTGGAGGTAGATTCCACCAGCAATTCAGCAAAACCCGATGGTGAAATACAATGGTCACCGAACAATATTGTTTGACGTATTTCAGTATTTCGACGAATTCGTTTGTAATCATCGACAATACACTCTTTAACCATCGCGCCACTTTCAATCACACAGCTTTGACCAATAATTGTTGGACCTATGATCTTCGCACCCGGTTGGATTTGACTGCTGCCACCGATGTAGACAGGACAAGTAATCTCAATCTCGTCCCAGGGAACATTTACGTTAATACCGACGCGCACGCCGGGCATGATTTCACGTCCTGGGAGTTCATAGCCGTCAAGTTTGCCACTTACAACTTCGCGACTTACGGCCCAATAGTCTGGAATCGAGCCAATGTCTAACCATTGAAATTCTGAAGTTACACCATAGAATGGTATATTCTGTTCTACCAACTTGGGAAATAACTCGCCCCCGATATCGTAGACACACGCCTTGGGAATATGGTTGAATATTTCCGGTTCGAATAGATAAATACCGGTATTGATAGTGGTGGAAACCGCTTCGCGTTCGTCAGGTTTTTCCTGAAATCTTAAAATACGACCGCTTTCATCCGTCTGAACAACGCCGTACTTTGCTACTTCGGAACGCGGTACATCCCGCATCACGATGGTCGCCATCGAATTGCGGCTTTTGTGAAACTGTAGAACTTTGTCCAGATCCAAATCGACAAACGCATCGCCACAAAGCACCACAAAAGTATCATCAAAAAAACCCGAATGTTCCTGAATTTTTTTCATACCGCCAGCAGAACCCACAGCTTCAGCTCGAACCTCACCATCTACTATTTCGCCTTCGAACGAATAGCCGATATTGACCCCAAAGCGTTTGCCATCGCTAAAATAATTCTCGATCACCGAGCTCAAATGACTGGTGTTAATGACAATATCTTCAACCCCAAATGAAGCTAGATGCTCGATCAATGATTCCATGACGGGTTTGCGTATTAATGGAATCATTGGTTTGGGGACGGTATAGGTCAAAGGCCTAACACGAGTACCCTGACCGGCCGCGAGAATCATCGCTTTCATCGAAATATGCTCTCCATGTTTTGTAAGAGTAGACAATAATCGATCTAATGTAAGCGATTGCATCACTCAACTAATCGTTAGTACAAAATGTAGGCCAATTTAAAACAAAATAATTGATTAAAGGTTATATTTAAGTAGAAAGATTCAACGAAAATTAAAGGTTTAATCAAATTGAAGATGCGATCTAATTTCTGGAAAATATTACATTGAGGCATAAGGATGAATCTTTGGGAATCCAAAAATGTCTATTCGTGGCGAGCAACACTAATTTAATTAATTAGCCAACCCGGGACAAACATAAGCATCTATTTGGAAAACTCCGGACTTATGTCGTTTTATTCCTCGTTAAACCAACTACATGCCGCATTAAACGGCGATGAACTTTTTGATCGCTTGGAAAAGCTGTTATTAGAACTTAACTGTGGTCAACAGTTTGCTTTAATGTTCCACGACAAAAACACCGGCAATTTAACTATCGCCCAACAAAAGGGGTTCGATCAAACCGATTTGTCTTCCATTAAGAATACCCTCGAAGGAGATTTTCCATTGGCGGAAATCGAAATGAGAAACGATCTTGGGGAAAAGTCTATCGTGGTTGGTAATCTTAGCTTTAACGATAAGATATACGGCGTGATGTTAGTCGTCTATCCCACCAGCCTTGATCCAGAACCAATAGATGACCGGATGCGCCATATCTACGAAGCAGTTGGCGTAGCTTTGATCAAACTGCAAATTCTTGAAGAATCCAACAAAAGCAGCTTGGTCGCGATCGAAAAAAATAATGAGAGCAAAGAAACCTTTGGCGACGAACGTCTGCACAGAATCGTTCGCAAAAGTGTTGGTTTGAGCGCACAGGAAATCAGCTCGAAGCTACGCGAATCCGTGTTGGATTTTATAGGGCATTCTCCAAGAACGGACGATATAACAGCTATCGTAGCTTTAATCCGATAGTCCCCTCCGATAAATCAACCTTAACTGTGTTGCTGAGCCACTTATTCACGAGTAAAGATAAGGAACCACGAAGCCCCCCGTCGCGCACCCTCAAAAAGTGCCCCGCGGCATTGATATTGTCCATCGCTGATCTTGATAAAGGTTTCGATTCCGCGAACGTGACCGTTAGTACTTTGATACGTGGACAAAATTGAATCGTGTGCGACGGTCATCAATCCATTCAATCGGCCCATTGACGGATTATGGGTCACCCATTCGGTTGCGTCGGTTAACGCCTGTATCGGTTGTACCTCGTAAACGGTTTTAAACTCCAGATTACGGTACTCGCTATGATCCTGGGGCATCAACTCCATCATCAATTCAATCACCCAATTTTCTTCATGATGCGTAATTATCGAACTACCTTGAACATCAACCTGATCACCCGGTTCGTTGATATAAATGCCGTTCGCGGCCCAAAGTCCTTCTTCAAACAAATAAGTATGTTGCATGTTTAACCGATCCAGTCGCTAGAGCCTATAAGCTGATTCCAATTGCATCACGACCACAAATTTTCCAATTGTGGATTTTACAGAAATAACACCCGGAATTATCCGAAACAAAGCGATGGCCTCTAAGAACGGCCTCGGAGCGCTCGTTTACGGGTATTGACGAGGGTTTTTCGAGTACGACCTGTGTTGTTCGAATTTTTGCCACGTTTTGGCTCCTGCCCGCCCAAATATGAACGTACGTGCTGCGTTTTAAAATGCCCGGTTTTATTTGCCGATCGCTGTCCTTCTCCCTCAACACCGGTATTTCTCGGCTGCCAATTTGGTATCAGCTGGTGCTTGCCGTTACCAATCAAATCCGCTCGTCCCATCTCCTTTAAGGTTTTGCGCAACAAAGGCCAATTATTCGCGTCATGATAGCGCAGAAAGGCTTTGTGCAACCGGCGGATTTTAAGCCCCTTCGGAACCGAAATATCCGGGCTGCCCCGGCCTACTTTCTTCAACGTATCTTTACCCGAATGATACATCGCGGTAGCCACCGACATAGGCGAGGGTAGAAAAGCTTGTACCTGATCGGCGCGAAATCCATTACGCTTCAGCCACAAGGCCAGATTTATCATATCTTCGGTTCGTGTCCCTGGATGCGCGGCGATAAAATAAGGAATCAGATATTGCTCCTTACCGGCCGCTTTAGAATATTTGTCGAACATTTGTTTGAATCGGTCGTAAGTTCCAATCCCCGGTTTCATCATTTTCGATAAGGGACCTTGCTCGGTATGCTCCGGAGCAATTTTAAGGTATCCCCCTACATGATGACTGACCAGCTCTTTCACGTATTCAGGTGATTTCACCGCCAAGTCATAGCGCAGTCCAGACGCAATCAGTATTTTTTTGATGCCAGGTAATGACCTTGCCTTTTTGTATAGGCTTATCAAAGCGCTATGATCCGTATCCAGATTACTGCAAATACCCGGATAAACACAGGATGGCCTGCGGCACGCCGCTTCTATTTTCGGATCCTTACACGCGATTCTATACATATTCGCGGTCGGCCCACCCAGATCCGATATGACACCAGTAAAATTTTCTGACGTATCGCGTATGCGTTCTACCTCTTTTAGAATGGAATCCTCAGATCGATTCTGGATGATTCGGCCTTCATGCTCGGTAATAGAGCAAAACGTACACCCTCCAAAACAGCCCCGCATGATAGTCACCGAATGTTGGATCATTTCGAAGGCCGGAATCTTGGCTCCACCGTAAGACCCATGAGGCGAACGGTTATAGGGTAATTCGTAAATTCGATCCATTTCATCGGTAGTCAATGGAATTGGCGGGGGGTTAAGCCAGACCTCTCGTTTTCCATGCCTCTGCACCAAGGTCAGCGCGTTTCCAGGATTGGTTTCCGCGTGTAAAACTCGGGACGCATGCGCGTAGAGTACAGGATCATTCTTAACCGCTTCATAATCCGGCAACCTGACGACAGTTTTTGAGCGATCTCGATTCCGCACCTGACGACGGAATTTGACGACTTTAACTTCTGCCGAAGTCGCCGAAGCACAACCTTGGGGTTCAGCTTGATAGGGATCATGCTGTTTACCAATCGGTCCGGGTTCATCGATTTCTGATGATCGCCATTCTATCCATCCTTCCGCGCATTGATTTCTCAGAACGGCCGTACCACGGATCTCAGTCATACTTGCAATGTCTTCGCCAGCAGCCAGACGGTGTGCGATTTCTACCACCTGCCGCTCGCCGTTTCCGTAGACCAACATATCGGCTTTTGCATCCAACAATACCGATCGCCTGACCTTCTCCGACCAATAATCAAAATGTGCAATCCGGCGCAAACTCGCCTCAATGCCTCCCAAGATGATCGGGATACCTTTATACGCCTCACGACAGCGTTGCGAATAAACCAATATCGAACGATCGGGGCGCCTGCCACCTTCACCGGAGGGTGTATAAGCGTCATCCGAGCGAATTTTTCGGTCGGCCGTGTAACGGTTGACCATCGAATCCATGTTGCCGCCGGTGACCCCAAAAAATAAATTGGGTTTTCCCAACGACCGAAAATCTTCGGCGGTCTGCCAACGTGGCTGCGCGATAATTCCAACACGAAAACCTTGCGTCTCCAATAACCGACCGATTAACGCCATACCGAAACTTGGATGATCGACATAAGCATCGCCGGTCACCAAGATAACATCACAGGAATCCCAACCCAAATCATCCATTTCCTCTCGGGACATAGGTAACAAGGGCGCAACACCAAATTTTTTCGCCCAATATTTACGGTAGGAGAATAAGCCAGGGGCCTGTTGCATAAACGTGCGCTTTAACCAAACAATTGAATAAACGCGATATTGTAGCGCAGATCGACCTATTAATTCGCAATACCGGCCCGGATAAATCAATACAAGTCACAGCGTTATTATTGACCGGTACAAATTTATCGAACCTATCCCTCCATTTGTATTGTTAGCATTCCACCCGAGATAAAGCTTTTCTGCTATGTTTAGGCTAAATGGTTAGTAAACCCAAAAAGTATAATTAGACTTACTCCGACTTCCAGATTAACAATAGTCCCATGCTTAGAATAAAGATCGAAACCCTAGTTATTTTTCTACTCCTCAGTGTTTTTACTGTAGCCGGCCATGCCGGCGTCTATAAGTGTAAAAATGCCGCTGGCAACACGACCTTCCAAGATCGCCCTTGCTTGAAAAAACCAGGCAGCATAGATAGTGACGCCAATAGAAATGGATTAGCTGCGAATGACTCAGATAAACATTTTCTTTGGAAAGCACTTTCCGGTGACAACACAATCTACCTGTTAGGGTCGGTTCATGTTGGGTCTTCCGAAATGTACCCATTGGCACCGGTTATCACCAATGCTTTTGAAACCACCGATACCCTAGTGGTAGAGGTTGATATTAGTGAAATGCAACTGACTGATGCCACAACGAATTTGCTGCAAACCAGCCAATACACCGACGGCACTACTTTGCAAGACCACATTTCGGCGGATACCTGGAAATTGTTGGCGAAGACCCTTAAACGTAGAAATATGGATATTGAAGCATTAAAGCTGCAAAAACCCTGGGTAATCACGCTAATGTTGATGGGATTGTCGATACAGGAAAGCGGCTTTAGTCCAAAACTTGGCGTTGACCATTATTTTATTACCGGCGCCCGAGGCAAAAAGAATATCGTGGAGCTTGAATCTGCCGATTTTCAGATAAATTTACTGCGCAGCTTCTCCGAATTGGATCAGGACAAATTGCTGGCACAATCATTAAAGGATTTCGACCAAGGACCGCAAATATTTCGCAATATGCTGTCTGCTTGGCAAACCGGAGATACCGAAAAACTGCACCAACTCACAACACAAGGGGTTGACTCTGACCCATCCTACAAAAAAATATATGATGAATTATTCACCAAACGTAACCATTCAATGACACAAAAAATCGACCAGTTGGTTCAAACCGGCGGCAACTTTTTTGTCATCGTAGGTTCCGGACACATGACCGGACCTGAAGGTATCGTTGAATTATTAAAAACCAAAGGTTACGAGGTCACTCAACTGTAATGATCTAATTACAATGCCGCTCTGACTGACTGGCTGCCTGGTTAAAACGTTAAACCCGTTGCAAAGGGTTTAACGTTTATCATTGATCATCAAACCCAAATATCCAAACAAACTCATAATCTATGTCGGCTTTCGACTTAGATTGACCTACCACAAGCATTTCGACCGTCGATACATTACAGCCGTATTTCAACGGCAATTTCAGCTCAACCGCAGTAATCATCCATCGCCCCAATTCTTGGTGGAAGCTAATCCAACAAATCTGGCTTGAAATAAAACCTCAGCCAGTCAATCCTTCGTACAGTCTGCGCTATTTCCTCGGATAGTATTTATAATCAGCAGACCTAAGCGACAGATTCTCTTCCCGCTGATATATAATTCAATTCATATTGACGAATCCGCTCTTGTACCGATTACCAACAATTCACCGTCAAGTCATCCACCTCGCGGGCCCGATGGTGTTATCTAACCTATCAATCCCTCTACTAGGTATCGTTGACACTGCTGTCATGGGTCACCTTCCTTCGGCTGAATACGTCGGGGCTGTCGCGGTGGGAGGATTAATCTTCAATTTTATTTTCTGGGGATTGCGCTTCTTGCGCATGGGAACAACAGGGATCACCGCGCAAGCATTTGGCACAGGCGATATAGACGAAGTACGCGCTTCGTTGATACGCGCGCTGCTCATTTCCGTGGCATTAGCCGTAATCATCTTAGCGCTGCAAAATCTGATTGCTTGGGTTAGTTTCACACTGATCGATGGTAGTCTTCGGGTTGAAAGCCTGGCGACGATCTATTTTTCTACAAGGATCTGGAGCACGCCCGCATCATTGGCAAACCTAGTCGTTATCGGCTGGTTTATAGGTCTACAAAACACCAAAATACCGTTGATTCTTTTATTGGTTTCGAATGGTTGTAACATCCTATTGGATCTACTATTTGTCCTAGTGTTCGAAATGGATATTCACGGAATCGCGCTGGCTACAGTTATCGCAGAATACCTGGGTCTAATCATCGGTATTGGACTAATCTATAGGGCTGGATTTCGTCATCCCAGTTCATGGCGTTGGACCACCATCGCAGCCCCCGGAAAAATAACCCATATGCTGACAATAAATCGGCATATTTTCGTGCGCACGCTGTGCCTAATCCTAGTGTTTGCTTTCTTCACCGCTCAAAGTGCGAAACAGGGCGATGTAATACTGGCGGCAAATGCTGCACTGCTCAATTTCTACACCCTAATGGCCTACGGATTGGATGGGATTGCCTATGCCGCTGAAGCCCTAATTGGCAAAACCATAGGATCGCGCAACCGCACTGGATTGAAAGCCTCAGTAAAAGCTTGCGCACAATGGTCAACGGCAATAGCGCTATTGTTCTGCTCAGCCTATGCCGCATTCGGCGTGAATTTGATCGGTCTAATGACTACTATATCTGCCGTCGCTCACGCGGCACAGACCTATCTGCCATGGGCCGTAATTGCCCCAATAATATCCGCACCAAGTTTTTTGCTGGACGGCATATTTATTGGCGCGACGCGCGGACGTGAAATGCAGAATTCGATGATCTTCGCCGCAGCATTGATTTTTATTCCAAGCTGGCATGCACTACAACCCTATGGTAATCACGGACTTTGGGGGGCTTTCATGTTATTTATGGTTGCTCGCGGAATTTCAATGGCCTGGTTATACCGCAGAATTGCTTCCGATCCAATGGATGTGAATCCGTAGCAAGATTTTCCGTTGTGCTTCAGACCATCAGCAACATCTAACCACTAACCTAAGCCGCTCAGAGTATTCTTGAAAATAAAGAAAAACGTTATTGACAGCGCGGCTCCGGCCGGTAGCGTGACCAGCCAGGAAACGATAATTTGTTTAACCACGGAAAAATCAACAGACGATTGGGCACAAGCGAACCCAACCCCCAAGATCGCACCCACCAGCGTATGCGTGGTTGATATCGGTACGCCGGTATAAGACGCCAACACTACGGTGATTGCTGCGGCAATTTCGGCTGAAAAACCACGACTCGGCGATAAATCAATTACTTTATTGCCCACCGTGCTAATCACTCTGTAACCATAGGTTGCCAATCCAAGCACTATACCCAAAGCTCCGATTAACAAAACCCAGTGCGGTAAAGACGCCGTCTGCCCAACTTGCCCGGATTGCAACACACCAACGATCGCCGCCATCGGGCCCACAGCGTTGGCAACATCGTTGGAACCATGGGCAAATGCCATACCTGATGCAGTGAATATCATAGACAAGGCGAATATCTTTTCGACACCCGATAGACTTTCGGCCTGATCGGTTTTAGCAGTCAAATTTACACGCCGCAACAACATCGCACCCAACAACGCGACTATCACGCCAATAAATACCGCCATAACAATCCCTTGACCGTCCGAAACACCCAAGCCTATATGTTTTAGGCCCTTTTTGATCGTGACCAGAACCAGAACGAACCCGACCAGAAATAAATAAAACGGACAATAGCGTACTGCACTTTTGATCGGGTCAGCGCTTTCCAATACCAACCAATTAATGCTGCGGTAGATCAAATAGGAAATAATTCCAGCCATTAGTGGCGAAGTCACCCATGTGGTCGCAATCATAACGACCTTCGCCCAATTGACGGATTCCGGTCCGACGCCTACCGCCGCAAATCCAACAACCGCGCCAACAATACTGTGCGTAGTCGATACCGGCCATCCATTGTAGGATGCTATCGCCAGCCAGCATCCCGCGGCCAAAAGCGAGGCCAGCATTCCGTAAATCAGAAGATCTGGGGTTGCGCTGAACGAATCTGCCGCGACGATGCCTTTTCTAATCGTCGCGGTCACTTGACCGCCTGCGAGGTAGGCGCCCAGAAATTCAAAGATCGCGGCCAAAAATACCGCTTGTTTTAAGCTTAACGCTCGTGAACCAACCGATGTAGCCATCGCGTTGGCAACATCATTTGCACCGATTCCCCATGCCATGAAAACACAAAATGCAGCGGCCAGAAGAATTATTATCGTGCCTGGATCCATATTATTATTCGATAGCGCCTCGCTAATGCGAAGCGAAAAAAGCGGCATTATATAGGAAAATTGGCGCCAGTTTAGATCGATTAAGGAATTGTTTCATTCACAAGGCGTCTTAATAGGCCTTATCAAACTTCTTTATCGATCGTTAAACCACTAGACATCGAGGAATCATTAACCCGGCGTATTCCCAATAATTCGATTGTATCTATCCGACCTATAAGTTTGGCTGCCCAAAGCATTTCCCCAAAATCTTTTCGGTCTCGTGGACAGGCGCAGGCCGCGCCAGAAAATAGCCCTGAACAGCATCACAACCATGTAGCTTCAGAAAATTGAATTGCTGCTCTGTTTCCACGCCTTCGGCAACGACATTCAGTTTGAATCTATGGGCCATGTCAATAACCGTTTGGGTAATCGCCGTATCATTTTCATTGTCTAACAGCCCGGCGACAAAAGAACGATCGACTTTTAACGTATCGATCGGCAATAGCTTTAAGCGTGTCAATGAAGAATAACCGATACCGAAGTCATCAATTGCAAATCGAACCCCAATACCGCAAAGATTATTGATCGTTTCTGTTGCCTGGTCAGAAAGCGGATCCAGGAACATGCTTTCGGTAACTTCTAGGACCAGTTGATCACGTGGGAATCCCGATTCATCCAACACCGACTGAACCATATCCGCCAACTTTTTATCACGAATTTGAAAGGGTGATACATTCACCGCGATTCGAACTGGCCTCAAGCCCCGACTGCGCCAAAATACTGCCTGATTAACCGCGGTACTAAGGACCCATTCTCCAAGGGCTGAAACCAATCCAATTTCTTCAGCAATACCAATAAATTGGCCAGGCCCCATCAAACCACGCGTTGGATGATGCCAGCGAATAAGTGCTTCAACGGTTTCCACCATTCCATCGGTTATTCGAACGCAGGGTTGGTAATAAATTTCGAATTGATCCTTTTCCAGAGCTCTATATAGATCCTGCTCCATATTCAGCCGCTCTAAAGTCGCTGCATTCATTTCTGCTTGGTAAAAAGAGAAACCCGAGGATTCCTGCTTGGCATGATACATCGCCATGTCAGCATTTCTAAGCAAATCTGACAGTGAAACACCATCTTGCGGATAGACCGCAACGCCTATGCTCGTAGATATAACCACGGCATTATCCTCCAATTCAAAGGGTACTTTGAATTCGTCAGTAATATTATGCGAAACGCGGGTAACACTTACGATGACTTCTTCGACAGAAACAGAGGGTCCCAGGATAATGGTAAATTCATCTCCACCCATTCTAGCGATTGTATCTGATGCCCTGACGCAATTTGCCAAACGTATGGCGACCTGCTGCAACAAGAGATCCCCGGTGCCGTGCCCCATTGAATCATTAACCGATTTGAATCGATCGAGATCTAAAAAAAGTATCGGTAAGTGGACTCCATTACGCTTAGCTTCTGCTAATGCATGGCTTAAACGGTCCTGAAATAAAATTCGGTTGGGCAAACCCGTTAAAGAATCGAAATGAGCCAGACGATAAATCTGTTCTTGATTGTGTTTTTGCTCAGTGATATCTGTAAATACACCCACATAATGAGAGCCATTACCATCGGCACCCTGAACTACACAAATACTCAACCATTGCGGGTAACTTTCATCGTTTCGTCGTTTATTCCAGACCTCACCTTGCCACAAACCCTTTGCAGTCAATGTTTCCCACATTTGTCGATAAAATCCCGGTCCATGATGAGCGGGATCAAAAAAGGCTTCAAGTGTTTTCCCCAAAGCCTCGAGCTCACTAAACCCAGTAATCAAAGAATAGGCCCGGTTGGTACGCAATATTTCACCATCAGGGCTGGTAATCATGACACCTTCGACAATATTCTCAAATACCGATGCCGCCAGATTAAGCTCTTTTTCTGCACTTTTCTTCCCGCTAATATCATGTCCGATAGACAAAATCTCGACAACATTACCCAAATCGTCCTTAATCACTCGATTGGTCCATGAAATCCACACCTGTGTTCCGTCTCGTTTCACATTCCTAAATTCATTGTCGCCATGCGTTACCGGAGATTGCGCGAGTTCGTCAACCATCCGTTCAAAATCTATTTGTTCAAATTTCCGTGATTTCGGGATTATTGTCTCCATCAGGCTGTGTCCAATAACATCCGCTTCACTAAAACCAAAAAAGTCCAACGCAAATTGGTTAATAAATGTAATACAGCCTTCCCTGGTCCAACGTAAAATGATGCTATTCGCGTTTTGAACCAACTCCCGATAATCCGTTTCACTGCGGCGAAGTTTTTCGGTTTTTTCTAGAAATCGTTCGTTCAACTCGTCTTTGGCGCTGACCAAAGCCTGCTTGGAAAAAACCCATTGTCTCTGGGTAAAGTTGGCCAAAATAAACAAGACCACTAACAAGCCGAAACCCACCAAGCTGACAGTGCTTATTACCACGGTTGAAGCTCGGTTTGATTGATTTACCAATTTGGTGATATCAACCAAGGCAAGAATCTCCGCAACTTGGTTTTTATTCGCATCCACAACCGGAATACGATTCAAGCAGTATCGAAATTCTCCACTTGAAAGTTGGGCTACAGATGCTGAAACAGGCTCGTTCAAAGAGGTCTTTATGAAATCGGCGACTTCAGCTGAAATCGTGTTCGATTCGACGGCTACCACGACATGTTCCGGAAACCGATTCCAGTCCATGGTGTTATTGGTCGATCGCTGCAGATTGTGCCACGCATCTTGATCGATTTTTTTCTTATTTAATGCAATATAGAGCGTAGGGTCCAGTAAATCAGCCAAACTCAATAATAATTGATCAATGCTGGTGCCAAGCTCAACATACCCTATAAGTAAATCCTTTTCGTACCAAGGTGCGACTATCCATAAATGTAATTGCGCTAAGCCTCCATATTCCAAACCCGTCGCTATTTCCTGGCTTTGGGCGGCCGCTAGTGTCGTAGTCTTGTCAACAACGGACCCTTTCGAATCAGGATTTTCTACCCGCAACAAAGTTGTCCGGTCAGAATTTAAATAGGCAAAACTTGCCAGTAAATTGCGGGAACGCAGCTGTTCGTATAAGCCCAAGCTCAATTCAAACAACGACGCCCTATCTTGTTGCTTTAAAGCTTCCTTCACCGCTGGATTACGCTGCAATGTAATCAGCATTGCGGTCATTTTATTGGAATGCTCGATTAACTTTGCCTGGAACAGGCTCTGAATATAGCGGCCTTGACCCGAAGCCTGTTCGGCGATGGAATGCTCCACCTGCCATCGAAGCAATAAAATCGTTGCCAATAGCACAACACCCACTATCAGCGAAGTCGGTAAGAGAATTCTGGAAAGTAAATTTACCATTGACTGCCGGTCCGTTCGGCATGATTTAGCTAGGCTAATTCAAACCGGCAATTTCAAGAATATTGTAATGATTGCAAGGTCTCCGCCGCGCTCTTGCTCGCGAATAAGACATCCACACCAACTGCCACCAGTGTATATCCTTGGGCTAAAAAAGGTTTAACCGCTTCCGCACTTACACCAAAAAAACCTAGTTTTATCCCCGCCGCCGCGCAACATGAACGAACCTTTTCGATGGCAACCGCCAACTCCGGATCATCCAACTTCCCAATCTTGCCCAAACTCGCAGACAAATCGTATGGTCCGATCAAAACCGCATCGATTCCTTTAACTTCGACAATTTCATCAATTCTGTTAACGGCGTCGATATGCTCGGCCTGCACAATAACCGCAATTTGGTCGTTAGCGCAGGCAACATAGTCATTGAAGTTGGCGCCATAACCATGCGCCCTACCAATCCCAACCCCACGGGTACCCTCAGGCGGGTATTTACACGACGCAACCACAGAGCGCGCCTGGCTGGCAGAATTGACTTGCGGAACTATAATCCCAGATGCACCGATATCCAAAGCCTTCTTGATCCACACATCATCGCTATTGGGTACTCGAATCACACAGGGACACCTATTTCCGGCAGCTTGTAACAACGATTGCGCGGTAGCCGTATCAAATGCACCATGCTCACAATCTACAAACAACCAATCGTAACCGACATCAATCATGATCTCGACCATCTCCGGTGATGGTAACGTGATCATTGTCCCCAATAAGGTTTCGCCGTTGATCAGTCTAGCCCGAAAATCCATATTCATATCTCAATTATATTGACTCGGAAGTGATTCTAGCTTGACTGTACCCTACAAACAATAATTGTATTTTAATTGTGCAATGATTTCGTAGGGTCAATTTCCAGGTACCAGGTAATGGCCAAGACATTCAATCAGAAAAATCCGCGTTCTCCGCTCGAAGCTTGTGTTCTTTCTTGAGCTTAATTCGCGTAAAATGGCGCCCTGATAGAATCCGGAGCCTCACATGAACAACCCTATAATTGGATTGATTGTTATCATTAATTATGCATTAGCTGGTCAGGCTATCGCTGCAGAAGAATGGCAGGCATCGGCGTTATCCAGAGAAACCATTAACAAAGTTCAATCGGAAACCGTTGAATATCACCGTTGCCTGGGCGGAGAAATTTCCCAAATGCGTAACACGCAGCTGGATTCACGGGACGCGACCTCGCTCATTTTAAAAAAGTGCGAAAACAAACTTATACCCATTAAGGAAACTTTTCTGTCGGAAAACGTCGAAGTGGCCACGGTCAACCGCTTTTTGATGCGGAAAAGACATCAGGCTGTGCGAAAAGTGCTACAGGCCATGATGTTTGCCCAAAGTCAAAGGACACCCTGACTAGAACAGAATTTAGACTTGAATCAACTCACATTAACCCCCAATTTAGGAACTTAGAACAATCCATTAGTGTTTTTTTCAGTCAACTTCGAAACTAGAACAATAATAATCCGTCAACCCGATAAAATAACAACCCGTCGGTTTATCGCCATCATCTCCCACGAGGAATCTCGATGAAATTCGATTTATCATCAGTGCCCAATACCATAGATATACTGCACCTTGGCTTAGGTAGCATCGCTATCATAGAATCAATTCTGATTATTATCCTACTTAGTATTGTAGTTATAGGACTGGTCAGAAGAAATAAAACCCCAACCCAATCTCAACCAGAGACACGCGAACCGAAAAAAACCAGTGCAACAGCTGTTAAAAGCGCCCCGGATAAACCCGCCACAGTTCTGAAACCCGCCACAGTTCTGAAAGAGGCGACGCCGGATGCCGCATTACAACTACTCGGTTTACTGCAACAAGAGGCCAGATTTATTGACTTTATAGAAGAAGATATAGCAGCATTCTCTGATTCGGACATCGGCGCGGCAGCCCGTATCGTTCACGAAGGTTGCTCCAAGGTTTTGCACAGTCATTTTGATTTCGCGCCGGTCCGCAAAGATCAAGAAAATAGCCGGGTCACCATCAAGTCCGGATTCAATCCCGCCGAGATTAGATTAACCGGAAATATCGTCGGCAAAGCACCATTTTCTGGGACATTGGTGCATCGGGGTTGGCAAGTGACATCTATACGTTTACCCAAAATCGCCGATGACCATAACGTCAACATTATTGCCTCGGCGGAGGTTGAATTGTGAATGATACCAACCAAAACGAAGGCGCCCGCTATTCAGTTGGAATCGACTTAGGTACAACCCACTGTGTACTCTCCTATGTCGATTTGAACACCAGCGATGGTGACAATGTCGTGCAGAATGTGCTGGCGGTGCCACAACTCACTGCACCAGGGACTGTGGATGAGAGAAACCAATTGCCCTCCTTTCTCTATCAAGCACACGAAGATGAACTGGCCGACAACGACATTGTACTGCCCTGGGATGAAAAACCCGACGCCAATGTAGGCGAACTGGCCCGTCAACTCGGCAGCAAAACCCCTATCCGATTGGTTTCCAGTGCCAAAAGTTGGCTTTGTCATTCTGGTGTAGATTGCCGATCGGCAATTTTACCTATAGAAGCACCGGAAGAAGTCGAAAGAATTTCGCCATTACAAGCATCGATTCACTACCTAGAACATCTCAGAAACGCCTGGGATCACAAATTCCCTGACGAACCGCTTGACCGGCAAGAAATCTCATTGACGGTTCCGGCTTCATTCGACCCAGCGGCCAGAGAGCTCACCGCCGAAGCCGCCCGAACCGTGGGTATCGGCCACGCGATATTGTTGGAAGAACCACAATCGGCGCTTTACAGTTGGATTCAACAAAGCGGCGCGGATTGGCGTGATCAGGTTAACGTAGGTGATATTATTCTGGTGATCGATGTTGGTGGGGGCACGACAGACCTTTCACTGATCGCGGTAACACAAGAAAACGGTAACCTTTCCCTCAATCGGGTCGCGGTCGGTGACCATATCCTGTTGGGTGGAGATAACATGGACCTGGCGTTGGCTTATACGGTCAAAGCCAAACTCGAAGCCGACGGAAAAAGATTGGAACCCTGGCAAATCCAAGCCCTGATGCATGGCTGCCGGGACGCCAAAGAATCGCTATTCCAAAACCCTGATAACAATGAATTCCCATTGGTTGTCCCCAGCCGCGGGTCGTCACTGGTTGGTGGCAGCATTCGCAGCGAGCTAACCCGTTCAGAATTGGATACAGTTTTAGTGCAAGGTTTTCTGCCCGAGGTCAAATCTGACGAACGGCCCTTCAGCCAGGCGCGCACGGGATTGACCACAATCGGCCTACCCTACGCTCAGGATGCTGCGATAACCCGGCATCTGGCGTTCTTTCTGAGCCGCCAATTGGGTGCGGCAGACGAACTCAGCGGATACGACAAACCCGAAAGCGCCAGTTTTCTGCACCCCTCCGCTGTATTATTCAACGGCGGAGTACTTAAAGCCACACCGCTTGCGGAACGCCTGATGAATATTTTGAATGACTGGCTCAATGCAGAACAGGCACCTCCAGCCCGACTACTACAAGGTGCCGACTTGGATCTGTCAGTTGCGCGCGGTGCTGCCTACTACGGTTATGTGCGTCGAGGCAGCGGGGTTCGAATTCGTGGTGGTACGGCAGCCGCCTATTACGTCGGCGTAGAAAGTGCTATGCCCGCTGTACCCGGAATGCCCCCACCGCTGCAAGCGCTTTGTATAGCACCGTTTGGCATGGAAGAAGGCACTGAATCAGAACTTCCCCCCTACGAATTCGGTCTGGTCGTAGGTGAACCGGTACGATTCCGTTTTTTTGGTTCCAGCGTCCGGCGCGAAGACGGTGTCGGTCAGCGATTGGATTACTGGTCACCTGACGAAATTGAAGAACTCGACGAAATTGAGGTCACACTCCCTGTCGAAGACCGTGATACCGGCGAGATAGTTCCAGTACAATTGTGTGCAGCAGTCACTGAGGTTGGAACGCTAAAACTAGAGGCTGTCGCCAAAGAAGGTGGAAACCGTTGGAAGGTAGAATTTGATGTACGAGCGGGCGAAGATAACGTAAGCATAAACCAGAATACCGAAGTAATCAGCGAAACCGATGATGCCGGAACCTCTCCAATTGATTCTGAAACCGAAAGTACCGAAACAGATGTCGAACCAACCGAGGAAACTTCCGATACGGAGACTGCAGCCGAGCAATCGGCAGAATCGGAAAAATCAGGTAAATCCTTCTGGTCATTCAAGAACTAACGATATTTAAGCCGGACCAACGATCCATACTGGGCTATTTGATTCCGAAATCAAACCGGCCTAGCGAAGCGAACTAGGGCTTAGAACCCAATCGCGGCGAATCCAAAATCGGACGTCAAGTAAATTGGTCGATCCAATTTGCCGCGGCTTAGCGTACTCGGACTTTTACCAATACTTATTCAATGAGCAGCCAACGCAAAAAAAAAGCTCGTTACCTGGTTGGAATCGACTTGGGTACAACCCATACCGTAGTCGCCTATGCCGATAGCAATAAAACCAAACCGGATCTGCAACTGTTTGAGATTGAACAACTGGTCGCGCCTGGTGAAGTTGCAAAACGCCGACTACTCCCATCAGTGCGCTATCATGCCGGTGACGATGAACTCGCTACCTCCGACATTCAGCTAACCTGGCCCCAACCAGATATTAGAGACCCAGTCAAAAATGTTGTTATCGGTGAACTGGCTAGAAACTTAGGCGCCAAAAGCCACGGCCGTACCGTCAATAGCGCCAAAAGTTGGCTGTCACACACGGCCGTAGACCGAACCGCAAACATTTTGCCATGGGGCGCGCCTGAAGGGGTACAAAAAACTTCACCCGTTGTCGCCAGCGCCAGCTACCTGGCTCATGTACGAAGCGCCTGGGATACCCAATTTGAAGATGCTCCTTTGCGGCAGCAAGACATTACCATTACGATTCCCGCATCCTTCGACGAGGCCGCGCGTTCGCTGACTCTGGAAGCCGCGAAGCGTGCGGGCCTGGCAAAAGCCCGGCTATTGGAAGAACCTCAAGCGGTTTGTTACGACTGGTTGTGGCAGAACAAAAAGAACCTTAAAAAAACGCTAGCCGATATCAAATTGATCATGGTCTGCGATATCGGCGGTGGAACCAGTGATTTTACGTTAATCAAAGTCTCACCCGGAGACGATAGCCCAAAACTCGATCGTATCGGGGTGGGCGACCATTTGATGCTCGGCGGGGATAATATTGACCTCAGTTTAGCCCATCTCGCCGAAAAACAGCTGACCAGCGACAATAAAAAGCTTTCTACCGCCGACCTGTACCAATTGATAGAACAATGCCGCTCGGTAAAAGAAGCCCTACTCACCGGTAGCGCACCGGATAGCGGCAAAGTTACACTGCTGGGGTCTGGCTCGCGACTGATCGGAGGCGCTCGCTCAGTTAGCTTGACCCGCGAACAGATAGAACAGATCGTACTCGACGGATTTTTCCCACTGTCCAAGCTAGACGAATATCCAGACAGAAAACGCAGTGGAGTCGTCGAGTTTGGACTACCGTACGTAGCCGACCCGGCCATAACCAAGCACCTCGCGCAATTCCTATCCAACCACAATTCAACCTTACAAGAAATCATAGGTAGCCAAGATTCAGCACCGGTTCCCGATGCAATCTTGTTGAACGGCGGGATGTTTCGCAGTGAATTGCTCACCCAGCGGGTACTGAAAATTCTTTCCTCATGGCGAGGAAAAGCTTTACGCCACTTGGAAAACCCTCAACCCGAATTGGCCGTAGCTTTTGGCGCAGTCGCGTACGCGATGGCGCGGCGCGGTCAGCAAATAAAGATCGGGGGCGGTTCGGCACGTAGCTATTTCCTCCAGGTAGAAGATAAAACAAAGAAAACCCAACACGGCATTTGCATACTGCCGCGCGGAACCGACGAAGGGCAAGAAATAAGGCTTTCCAAGCGAACATTCTCGCTGCGGCTGGGACAGCCGGTTCGCTTTCATTTAGTGTCTTCTACAGAAACCACAGTCTTCAAATCAGGTGCGCTAGTCGATACATCGGACGAGCATTTCGTATCTTTACCTCCGCTTGCGGTAACGCTGGAACATGCTACTTCAGACCAGCAAACCGAAGAGAAAGTTGAGATAGCCGCAACTTTGACCGAATTTGGGACAATTCAAATTCAATGCGTTTCATTGAACGATAATCAGCAACGCTGGGATCTGCAATTCCAAATTCGAACAGATCGTCAAACACCTTCTGATTCGACTGCCAGTCTGCCGGCGAATTTCGACAAAGCGGTGGCGCGCATCCATCAAGTTTTTGGTCAAAAATCCCACACATCAGGAACGAAATCAGTCAAAGGATTACGCGGAGATTTGGAAAAAATACTAGGACCTCGATTCAGCTGGGAGCCTGCGTTGCTCCGCGAATTATTCGGTGTACTGTTGGACGGCGTCAAAAACCGCCGGCGTTCGGCCGAACACGAAAGGGTTTGGTTAAGCCTAGCTGGGTTTTGCCTACGGCCAGGATTTGGTGTGGAATTGGACGACTGGCGTTGTGAGCAAGTTTGGCGGATCCATGGGCAAAATCCACAATTTCTTAACGAAGCTCAAAACTGGACTGAATGGTGGACCCTGTGGCGGCGTATCGCGGGCGGATTAAATGCCGAACAACAAAGCAAAATCTATTCGGACATCGGCAAGTACATCAATCCAGCTACCGCGCGTCAGGGCAAAACCGCAACCCAGATAAAAAAACGCGGTTACGAAGACCTAGTTCGGCTGGTGGGTGTATTAGAAAGATTGCCTATCGATGACAAAATGCAAATCGGTAGTTGGCTGTTAAAAAGGTTGCAAAAAGCCAGTGAACCCGATCAAAGCTGGTGGGCCATGGGCAGAATAGGTGCACGCGTACCTTTCCATGGCAGCACGCACAACGTTATCCCGGTTAAGACCGCCAATGAATGGCTGAAGTTTTTATTGCATCAGGACTGGAAGAAAAAACAACATATCGGATTTGCCGCGACTATGCTGTGCCGAATGAGCGGTGACCGCGAACGTGATATAGAACAAATTGATCGCGATAAGGTTTTGCGGCAACTTCGGGAGACTAAAGCACCGGCTTCGTGGAGCAAACTCATCGAACAGGTTACGCAATTGGACGAATCCGATAGCAAACGGATATTTGGCGAAGCGCTACCACCGGGATTGAAACTATTGGACTAATCTAGCCAGATTTCCCGATCAGACAATCCACTAAATAATATCCCGCGTGTACTTATCGTATTAATTTCGGTTGCCCGTTCAACGCGTTAATCAAACCTCTTATGTACAGGCCCCGGGCTAATAATTTGAGCGCGACCATCTGAGTAATTCTAGCGATATCTATAATTGGGCGAAAATGACTCTTGCGCCGATTTTCAGGGTAATAAGACCGTATCGGCACTGAGACTAACTCAAAACCGTTCCTGCACGCTTCAATCACAACCTCGCTTTCGAAAACAAAACTGTGCGATTTATCAGTTTTTAGCCGCAATCGCTGAATAATTGCCAGCGGGTACAACCTAAAACCGCATTGGCTATCGCTGATCGCCATGCCCGACGCCCACGAGATCCAGAAATTGGCAAATTTATTCGCGAATAACCGCGCTTTGGGTGCCTGTTCAGTGTTGGTTTCCCGGGAACCAATGACCAATGCATTAGGATATTTTCTCGCCGCAGCGAGAAATTTCACGATATCCTTTGCCTCGTGTTGGCCATCCCCGTCCATTGTAATCACTGCGTTGGCACCCATTTTCGTGGCTTCGTCAAAACCAACCGAGAGTGCGCCGGCCTTGCCGAAATTCTGCGGCAGGTTCACCAGTCTAATCGGTTTTCCATTAAGGCTTGTAGATGTTGAATCTGTAGACGCATCGTTAACCACTATTACAGTCTCGTGGGTTTCCAACACCGCATCCACTACCGACGCTATGGTTGTTTCTTCGTTATAAGCGGGAATTACGACTGCAATTTCGACCATAATTGACAAGATAAAAGCTATATATCCAACCGAACTTCGAAAATCTATTCGCCATGGACAGGGTGTGGTACTTCCACCCATGCAGAAGCAAAACCTGTGCACACCCGTCCAAAACAGATACAATCGGCCGCAATTCTTCTTGCTTACAGCCGCCCAAAATCATTAGTTATTCTAAATTGAAGGGGTATACGAATCTATCCCAAAATAGATCACTATGCCCACAGGTGTAAACATCACTGCGAATTTGACCGTTTGGATCGCGAAATAAATAGCCTTGAATGAACTTCCACCGAGAATCTAGCAAAGAAGCTTACGATGTCATCGTAATTGGTGCTGGATTGGGCGGTTTGAGCGCTGCGGCATTATTAGCGCGCAGCGGGAAATCCGTTCTGGTTATCGAACGGCATGACCGGCCCGGGGGTTACGCGCATTTCTTCAAAAGAAAACAATATACCTTTGACTCCGGCGTACACCTGATTAGCGGGTGTCAAAACCGCGGTTTCAAAGGCGGACAAGCGATTCATCGCATTCTGGATGCATTGGGCGTCATGAATAAAATCGAATTTATTTCCGTTGACCCCTATACCCGAGCGGTATTTCCCGATTTTAGCGTCGAAATTCCACAACAACTTGAATCATTCGTAACAACCCACGCAAAAATATTCCCGGAAGAGACCGAAGGGCTGCGCAGATTGACCAAGGTATGCTTACGCTTGTGCGAGGAAGCAACCATAGCCGATCAAACCTTCGCAGATGGCGGCGCGATTACGGAAAAGATTCCGACTTTTCTGCACTATAGGCGAACAACTCTGACCGAAGGTCTGGATGAGTTCATCGACAACCCGCGCCTAAAGGCCATAATATCAACGCTATGGCCTTATCTGGGTTTACCACCTTCCAAACTTTCGTTCTTATATTGGACGATAATGTTTATCGGCTATACGGTCGACGGCGCCTATTATTGTAAGGGCTCATTTCAGAATCTGGCCAACGTACTGGTAAATTCTCTACAGGCGTCGGGCGGAGAAATTTTGTACAAAATCGGCGCCAAACGGATTGACGTTGAGCACGCAAAGGTTAAAGGTGTGACTCTGGATAATGGTCAACGAATTAGTGCACCCATTGTTATATCCAACGCCGATGCACGTCAGACCATCCATTCGCTGGTCGGTACGAAAAACCTACCGGATCAGTTTCTGCGTCAAATGGATAATCTAAAACCCTCAATATCAGCCTTCGTAGTCTATATCGCAACCGACCTGGACTTGAGAGAGGTCTGCACAACACACGAATCATTTTACTTTCAAAACTTCGACCACGAACAGAATTTTGCCGACACGCTGGCTGGAAATATCACATGGATTAGTATCACTGTGCCGACTCTGGTGGATCCTTCTCTCGCGCCTAAAGGTCATCATTTACTGATGCTTACCACGCTAGTCCCTTACGATGTCGGTGAATCGTGGCGAAGCTGCAAAGACCGTTTCTCCAAAACCATGTTGGACATTGCCGAACGCCAAATCCCCGGATTAAAACAACATATTTTGTTCATCGAAGCCGGATCGCCCCGTACTATGGAGCGCTACACGTTGAATGATATGGGTGCCGCTTATGGTTGGGAGGTTTCTCCCAACCAAATCGGACCCGGCAGACTTGGCAACCAAAGCCCATTAGCAGGTTTATTTTTTTCCGGGCACTGGACCGAACCCGGTGGTGGTGTGTATGCGGTATGCGTTTCCGGAATCAAAACCGCACAATTGGTGTTGGGTCTATCGCGTGAAAAACAACTATGGGAACGGCTGGAGTCTCAAACCGGATAGCTGGGAAAATTTCCTGTACTGGCTTAGCACCTGGCCAATTTTTCGTTGAAGCGCGTATCTTTGCATTACAATTACAAGTAGACTCGAATACGCTATAGTATGCTGTGTTTTTCCGTCCAAGTTTGCCTTGCGCAACAACACGCGTTGGTCAAGGTCTTAAACAAAATCTAAGCTGAGCTTTTCTACCCCCTCTCTCACTTACGTTTATGCAACAATATAAACTCAATAAAATGAAAATATGGGTAGATGCAGACGCCTGCCCGGTACCCATCAAACAAATGTTATTCAAGGCTGCGGAGCGCACGAATATTTTGCTAACACTTGTAGCAAATCATACGGTTCCGGTTCCGCCGTCGCGCTACATCAATATGCTTCAAGTAAGATCGGGTTTTGACGTCGCTGACAATGAAATCGTTAAACGGCTTAACGCTGGAGATCTTGTAATCACGAGCGATATTCCGTTGGCGGCCGAAGTCATTGGGAAAGGCGGACGAGCGCTAAATCCGCGGGGGGAATTGTATACCGCGGAAAATATCGGAGCACGCTTGAATGTCAGAGATTTTATGGACACGCTGCGGGCTAGTGGCATAAATACCGGCGGCCCCAATGCGCTGAGCCAAACGGACCGCCAAGCTTTTGCGAACAATCTGGACAAGCTATTGGCCAAAGTCGCTAAAGATAGAAAATAGAGCGATCCGACATTAAATACGGCGAACTGAATCTAAGTATCAGCAATATCATCGTGCCCGACCCGACCGACAATTTCCAATTATCCCAGATCGGTACCGAAACGGGGCGACATTTGGATATTGCAGTTTTCGAAAATGGTTCAGACAAAGACCGCAGTCACGGCAAACATTTTAGTCTTGATCAGGCCTATTATTATGGCCAAAAATGGCAATGCGTGGAATTTGTCAAACGTTTCTACGATCAAGCTTTAAACCATCGCATGCCCCACGTGTGGGGTCATGCACGCGATTATTTCGACGCATCGCTGGATTCCGGCAAACTCAACGTGAAACGCGATCTGCTGCAGATTAGAAATGACGGTTCAGCCGCTCCTGAAGTTAATGACATACTCGTCTTTTCCGATAGCCGCTATGGCCACTTGGCAATCGTAACAGCCATTTACACTGATGCAGTTCAGGTCATACAACAAAACATTATTGGAATGCCGTTCCAGAATTTTAATTTGCAGCGTAAAAACGGCCGGTTTTATATCGACCAACCCAGAATCCCGGATGGATGGTTGCGGCTCGCCAACAGATAGACGGAAATTCATTACAGTATTCCTATGTTCCCATTGTGGAGCGGATTTGTCAGCCAAGAGGATAGGAATGCGAAAATCACAAGAAGTACTCAGATAGCCCTATAGCGCACAATTGAGCATTCGGCAGATCCGCGCCGGTACCAAAATCGGTGTAAGCAGTATTCTAAAACGTTGGAGGATTTCCCGAAATTCAAAAGACCCACACCAGAAATAGTGACCGAAATGGCTATAAGGTAAATTTATTTTTAAGAATAGACTTCAGCTAGCAAACATTGGCCGACTCCATTTGTCTAACCTAAGACAGCCAAAATTTGCCAACTATCGAAAAGTAATGGTGGGTGAGGGTCGATGATACGGTATTGAAAGACTCATTCGTCGTGTTCTCGCTCCATTCATTCTAATCAACTTACGACCACTGGATGGTGTCAAGTATATTTACAACGAATCTTGATTTGCTGTCTTAGACTGCTTCCACGAGAAGAGAAAACCATATTAAAAACAACAATGAACAGGTGTTGTTGTACGCGTATGGTCCAATCATTGCTTATGTCTCTTGTAAATATCGGTCTGCATATGTTGGTGCAATTCGTAGGTGCTGTGCAGATCAATCAGGGATTCATTTTTTAAACAATCGCGAACATGCGCGAATAAGGCACCGTAAACGAGTCAATATCAATAATACGGATCGAAGGCAATGACTATGAATACATCATTTGATACGAAACTAACCGAAACAGATTGGGATCCTGCTAAATCTGCATGGCGCTGTGTCATGCTGAGGCTCTCTGGCGTAGAAATTGATTCTATATACTCAGGTAATGAACGATTACCCGCTGGGTGCTACGGCATTGATCGTGATCGTTGGATAATCCGTTGGAACAGCAAAAAACAACAACCTAAAGAGATTAAACTAATGGTTTCGATCAATAGAACAAGCAATAATTCTGATTCGGCCACTCCATTGAACAAAGCAATAATTCTCTTTGCCGTTATCGCATTTTTGGTGGTGGTTGTTCGATACATCTAAAATCTGCCATCAAATTTCGCCCGGATCTGCGACGAATTCGAGGGAATGTTCACAAATCTCTATCGATTTTTTAAATGCCTCTTAACAAAACTGTAGTCCCAAGCTTGCTCGACCATCCCCGCTTTCACCGGATTCAATTCAACGTACGCTGCTGCCCGCAACAACCAATTTTCATCCATCGGGCACGAACTGAAACGCCCTTGCCACAAATAGCCCCGCCAGTTTTCACGAAAGTTGATCATTCGTGTGTATCGCCGATGTGTCCCTCCGATCGCTTTGCTTAGATTCGACGCCTTATTCGGTTTTACGATGAGGTGAATATGATTGGGCATCGGATTTAAACTTACAATGCCGCATTGAACCACACCCGAAAATCTACCCTTTATAGGCGATCTTTGCCGCCCTGACTTCCGACTTGTATTGTCTCTTGGTTAATTTACCATCCCGGTACAGTTGCTTTAGCGATAGTATTTTTTGTTTATACCTATTTGCTAGGACCTCCCGAATCGTGGCATATTCTGTTTTGCTTATTTCACCATTTCTGTAACCCACTTTTGCTGCGCGGACATTGGGATATTTATATATTGGAGCTGTTTTAATCCGTTTTGCGGACTGCACCCTGTCCTTCCCACCGGTAGATAGCGGCTCAGTCAACACCATACGTGCTCTAGCAGCGACTATCTCGGGATGATTCGGATTCACCGAAGCAGCTCTTGCTAAATATTGCCGAGCTTTCCCTACATTCCCGCGGCCCCATTGTTGTTCCGCGAGCAATAGATAACGGGAGATAACCTTATTCAGCCCATCGACCGCCTGTTGATTATTCGGTGATAACCTCAGTACCTCAGTGTAATAGTAAACGGCCGATCCCTGGCTTGGAGTCGTCAACCTATAATCCACCAAAGCCAAATCACCGGCACGCAAGAATTCATCGATACGATTTTGCCGGGTGGCTCTGCCGGTCGAGCTAGCTTCAGATGAGTTCGAGTACACATTTTCTGCTATAGCCAACGAATCCGACCCGGGCGTTGTATCAAACGGCTCTATTGAGTTACTCCGCTCAGTCTCAAATCTTTTATTTAAAATTGGTTGGTCATCTCCAAGCGCCATGCGCCGTTTTGCGGCTAGAATATCCGGATGTTTTGGATCCACCGATGACGCTAGCTCTAGATATTGATTGGCTTTTCCAGCTGCGCCCTGCGCCTGCGCTTGTTCGGCCATCGACACATAGGTTGTAATCACTCTATCGAGACCGGCAATGGCTCGATCGTTGTTTGGCGCCAACTCAAGTGCTTTTCGGTAATAAAATATTGCAGAATCTCGCGACGGCGAAGTCAGACGATACCCCAAAAACGCTAGATCACCCGCTTGCAGTAACTGATCAACTTGGCCAGAACCCGATTGCTTAGAAGATGCGTTTGACGGATCGACAATAGTTTGAGAATTTGCCCTAAGATCGGGGGCTGGTATTTCCACCACAGGTTCTAAAAATGGAAGATTATTCCCGTTCTGTGGACGTGCAGTCGAATCTTGGTACGCAATCGAATTCGGTTCTGATTTGGAATCAGAATTGCTGTCTTGTTGAAGCGCCAAATAGCTCGCAACCGCGACCAGTAATCCCAAACCCATAAATCCGAACAACAATCGCCGATTCTTCTCTACCGGAATCACTGTTGCAACTGGATTGATGGAATCAGGAATCGTCACTACGCTCGCATCTGGCAGACTCATACTTCTCACCCGATGCATGATGCTTTCTGCGGTCTGTGGGCGGTTTTCGATATTCGGCTCCAGCATCCAATCTATACATTCGAGTAATTCCTGACTATACGTAGCGTCCGCGCAACGACTCAAAGGCACATTCGGATCTTCTCGACCATTTGCCACCGCTGCCATTCTAGCCGTGGCGTCGGTTGGTTTGTTCCCACTAATCACCCAATACAGCGTCGCCCCCAAACCATAAAAATCGGTCCATGGCCCCTGGTCACCATCACTTAGATACTGTTCGAACGGCGCGTAACCGGGCGACACAATACTCGTCAGGCTCATTGTCTGGCCACAAAAAGCGTAGCGAGCAGAACCAAAATCCAACAATACTGGAGATCCATCTTGGCGAATATAAATATTGGAAGGTTTGATATCGCGGTGCAGGATCGAGGCGTCATGAACTACGGCAAGCCCCTTTACCGCCTCAACCAAAAGTGAGCGGACCCAATTTTCTCCGGTGGAATTATTTGTATCTCTTATTTTTGCCGCTAGCGATGCCCCATGCTCATACTCCATCACCAAGTACGCAGTATTATTGGCCTCTAAAAATTGGATTACCCTAATAATGCGTTCGTGACGAAAACGAGCAAGCGTTTGGGCTTCCCGTAGAAACATTTTAAGACCATATTGGTAATCCTGCTTTACCGCCCCACTGCGGGGTGCAACACTAATAGTGTCACTTTCCCGAACCGCGCAATTGGCGGGAAGAAACTCCTTAATCGCAACATAAGTCTGCAATCGCGGGTCGTAAGCTTTATAGGTAATCCCAAAACCGCCCGAACCTAACTCTTCTTCGATCTCGTAGATGTTTAATTTAAAGCCTTTGGGCAACGCATTGATTGACTTTTGCATAGGTCCAGCAAACCAGTAGGATTTCCAGTGATTAAAAACATACCAGATACCCTAGTTGATTGACCAGGAAATTGTCCACAGAGAATCTGTCCGAAATCCCGCAAATAAGATAAAGTGCATTCAACAGAGTCACGAATCTCTTCGTACCCGCTTACACCTCAAGGTGAAACCATGGAATACGCTCGAAGATTTTGAGAAAAATCGCGCAACGCCGGAACACCGCTGCATTCCGCAGAGTTACACCAGTCGATTAACGCTTTAAGCGCAGCTTCCTGGCTAATATTATATTCGGTCCATATCGACTGAAGTTGCTGCTTGAAATGGTAAACTGTTTCCAGCGAACGGCTATGCAGCAAGCCTTGCTCCAATATCGCCAACTGCTGTTTATCCATTAACTTTCTGGGTCTTAGCAGCAGTTTTTTTACCGGTTTCAAAAATTGTTGCCGCTTACCTTCCGCCCGATCAAACTCTTCCCGGTGCACCCGTTCCATAACGCTTTTGGCGTATTCCGCCAAGACGTACATTCGATGGATAAACACCGCTTTGACGGTATCCTTATCGATATCACGATTGGCCGATTTGGTACAGGGTGTCGGCGCGACTTTTTTAACACGCGCCAATCCCAATGCAGAAAAAATTCTTATGTACATCCATCCCAAATCAAACTCCCAAGGTTTGATCGAAAACTTGGCGGAACCAATAAAAGCGTGATGATTGTTGTGTAACTCCTCCCCGCCGATCAAGATGCCCCATGGCGTAATATTGGTCGAAGCATCGGGGCATAAAAAATTCCGGTAACCCCAATAATGGCCCACACCATTGATAAGACCCGCGCCAAAAAAGGGAATCCATGCCATTTGTATAGCCCAAATACTCATCCCCAACGGACCAAATAACGCAAATACAATTACCAGGTCAATGAAAATCCCCAGATAGGTCAGTTTTCCGCGGCCATAGAAATATCGTTCCAACCAATCGTCGGGGGTACCTTCCCCGTAATTTTCCACGGTTTGCGGATTGTTCATGTATTCAGCACGGTATAATTCCGCCCCAGACCACAAGACTTTTTTTAGCCCCAATACTTGCGGGCTATGCGGATCGTCTTCTGTTTCTACCCGTGCGTGATGCTTACGGTGTATCGATACCCACTCTTTAGTCACCATCGCCGTGCTTAACCACAACCATAATCTAAAGAAATGCGACACAATTGGGTGTAGTTCCAGTGCTCTATGCGATTGGCAACGATGCAGAAAGATTGTAACGGCAACGATCGTAATATGCGTCATTACAAAAGCGACAACGATATATCCCCACCATGGCAACGGCATCAACCCTTCAAGCATCAGAATACCCCCATTTGATTTTACTCGATCAACACAGAATTCTTATAATTAATCTACACGATTATCTAGTCAAGTAGCCCGGACTACGCGATGCCTTCAAACACCGTTCTTATTTTTCTAGCACCGGCGATTCAACCAACCACAAAAACGCTAGAACCTTGCCACTCCCAAATAACGTGACAAACAAACTCAAATATCCTAGCGTTCTAGGTGGCTTCGCTAATCTCTGCAGTAACCAATTCAACCAATGCCGGAATCTGAAGATCCAATTCAGATTTATGCAAGCTCACCAACGTCGCGTGGCCCAATTTTCGCCCCGGTCGTGATTTTTTACCGTAAGCATGCATATGAATATCGGGTTTAGTCAACAGACTCTCGGTTTCGGGTAGCTTAGCGATCATATTCACCATCGCCGAACAACCAACCGCTGCGGTCGAACCCAAAGGCAACCCCAACACCGCTCTTAAATGGTTCTCAAATTGACTAATCTGCGCCCCTTCTATCGTCCAATGACCGGAATTGTGGACACGTGGTGCTATTTCGTTCGCGAGTAAACGACCATCTATTTCGAAAAACTCTAAGGCCAATACGCCAACGTAGTTCAACGCATCCAATACTCGATTCGCATAGTTTTCCGCGAGAGCCTGTTGCGCATCGCCGGGCTTACACACAGATAAATGCAGCATACTGTTTCGGTGAGTGTTCTCCGGTATCGGATAAAACGCTGTTTCTTTGACCCGACCGCGAACCGCAATGATAGAAAGCTCCCGCTGAAAAGGAACGAACTGTTCCGCGATCAGCGGTACGCCACCCAGGTTCTGCCAAACCGAATCAAACTCCGCCTGACTATGTACCGAGACCTGTCCTTTCCCGTCGTAGCCCAATCGACGCGTCTTAATCACCAACGGCAAACCTAGTTCAGCCGCAGCTAAATCCAGATCAGCGCGACTATCGATTGACTTAAAGCCTGGTGTGGGGATGTCCAGCTCGCGAAAAAGTTTTTTTTCCGCCAAGCGATCCTGCGCGACGCTCAATGCAATCGGTGGAGGATAGACCGGGTGCTGCTCGGACAAGATACGAACACTTTCGTCCGGAACGTTTTCGAATTCGAAGGTCACGACGTCGGACTGTTGCGCCAATCGCCGCAATGCAGTTTCGTCATCATAATCAGCTTGGATCAATTTACAAACCTGTCCAGCACAGGCATCCGGTGCCGGATCCAAAACCAGAAACTCCAAACCTAGTGGATACCCGGCCAACACAAGCATTCTCGCGAGTTGACCGCCGCCGAGTATACCGACCTTCATAATTGCGGCCTCGGATCGGGATTGGATAACACCGTTTCGGTTTGGCGCCGCCTGAATTCGCTCAATGCGGCTTCTATTGGCGGATATTTGTTTCCTAGAATCGCCGCAGCCAAAAGTGCAGCATTAACGGCGCCAGCCTTTCCAACTGCCAACGTCGCAACCGGTATACCTGCGGGCATCTGCACAATCGACAACAAAGAATCCATTCCATTCAAAGCCCGTGATTGCACAGGTACACCCAAGATGGGTAACGATGTTTTGGCCGCAATCATTCCTGGAAGATGCGCCGCCCCTCCGGCACCGGCAATAATCACCTCCAAACCGTTGGATCTCGCATCCTCCGCGTATTGGTATAACAAATCCGGCGTGCGGTGGGCAGAGACGACTCGGACTTCCGCCGGAATATCCAATTTAGCAAGCATCTCGTCCGTATGACGCATCGTCTCCCAATCCGACTTGGACCCCATGACGAGGCCAACCAATGGTTTCATTGCGGTCTCCAATTTTGCATAAATTTTGACCAATAGGGCTATTCAAAAGTCTTCGGTTAGCCCGCTAAATTCAAATATCTATATTCAAGATTTTATTCATCGCTAGACAAAAAATTCAACCCATCGCGGTAACGCAGCCGAGTTCAACTGTAACGGATGAACGACACGGGATGATAGAGGAGAACCAAGATAAAAGAAAGGCAAGTACTGGGCTGAATTGACGCGTCTTAAGAAGTATAAATAGCAATCATTCCAAGATCGCCCGTCTTGACTACGACAAATATCAATCAGACAACTTCTAATACCGTATGAAAAGGTTCGTCGAGAGAATATGATTCATCCCGTCAGGGCGGTTCTCATTGGCGATAAACTGGTTCATATATCCCAATTCGAAACGAAAATGCTTTGCCGAATCCAGATTTACACCCAAACCGACAAATGCACGGTTTTGACCGAATCCGCTCTCAGCACCGAAATCGGTCGAATTAATATTGACGAAAACCTCGTCCCATAGCGACAGATACAGATGATCCGCATACAGAGGATGAGTATATTTGCTAAATTGTCTAAAGCGCCACCCGGTATCATCACCGTTACTCAAAAACCGTTGTTCCATGCGCGTTCGGCTGAACAATCCACCCCAGGAAAACGAATCCTTCCAATTTAACTGTTGCCAGATGCGGTGTTCATCGGTTTCCACGCCGCCCAAAGGCCGGGTCAGGATCCACCCATAGCCCAACCAAATGCTGACCGTAGCCGACAATTTATATCCTATTCCCGGCCGAATGATGCTTTGCCCCAAGCGGTCGGCATCGTTAGAAAATCGCCCTTGCCCCTCCATCCACCATTGCCAATTTTTCAACGTAGGGTCGTTTGGCGCGAAGCTTCCCTGCCCTTGGACCGCGCCCCACACGCCAAAGTCCTGATCCACGTCCGATACCGCGGGACCGGGTGAAATCAAGATCACCAAGTTCAGAACGATTACGATTCTTGTTAAAGAATCTGTTTTTCGCCAATCGTTCAAATCAATCCTAATCGTTGTAAATCCAACTGATGTTTCGCATATTGCCTGGACGCTTTACGTTCAACCGATGCCCAGAATCTTCGACGCGAAGCCAACGCCTGCCGCAACGGTAAACCGGTATAAATCCGCATAAACCGGTATAGGTCTCGTTTCGTCAACGCCAAATCCATGCTCGAAAAATAAATGCCGGCGATGTCTTTGAGTATCCAACGCCGTGGCGTTTTTCGCCTAAGTTGAGCGCGGTGGAGATCCATCAAGAATAAGCGTAGTGGCCCGGTCACCGCGGTTTCTGGTTGGATATTAAAATGACAAACGTAAAAATCCCGATGATTAATACCGTTGTTATGCATGAGCCTGGCAGTATTCGCTATTCGCTTGATCAAACCCCATTTAAGCAGAACCGGTGGCGGCGCCGTGAGCCAGTCTCGGCTGTAATCTTCTAACGTGACGGTTGACGGTAATTCTTCTGTTATGACAAAGGACTCGCGCTTTGCCGGATTCAGGCCGCGGCAACCGTATCCCATCGGGGTCATGGTCTCTATACCCAATTCCGTCAACTTTTTGATCGCTAAATATTCGTTTATCGCACCCAAAACCGGTAAACGTAACTGCAATAGATTCTTAAAAATTTCGCGCCAACCAACACCACGGTGCAGCTTGATAAAATAAGCATGCCGACCGGCACAAAAGCGCAGTGTTTTTCGATCTTCGACCGCGCGAAATACTTCGCCGTCGATCGACATCAACTCATCAAAAGACGGATCGCGCTGGAAATCTTCAAGTAATTGCGGATGCAATTCAATGCTATTCAACAAGGTTTTTTCCGCGCCGTAGCCAGCAATCCGACGAACATTTCGTGCACTTTCGAATCCGCCGACCAATTTCGCATAAAACGCCGATGATCGCGGGCTATTCTCCTGTCTGCACGAAACTTCCAACTATGTTCTCGCATCGCGTCTAGATCGATAAACACCACCTGGCTAGAATCAACCAAAATATTGCTACCTTTCATATCACCGTGGCTGATTTTACAATCTTTAAGTCGCCGCAATGATTCCACGATAACCTGTCCCATCTGCTGCGCGTCATCCCCATCATGTCTCGAAAAATACTGCAAACAATCAGAACCCTCAAAAGATTTAGTAATGAAATAGGCTTTGCGCCTAATCGGTCCCAGGCGATTTTCCACCAGGGCAACCGGCTTCGGTGAACCAATCCCATAAAAACGCAATCGGTAACCATTTCGCCACGATATTGCTGCGCGGCTAACCCTAAACGCTCGGTTCAATCCGTGCCGCCAATTCTTGATATTATATCGCTTGATAATCAATTCGCGGCCATCCACACAAACCCGCGCGACAGTGCTGGTGTTTCCGCGCTTCAGAAACTCACCAGATGCCATACAAGTATCAGGATCGGAAATCATTGCGAGAAACTCTGGAGAAGCGAGCGTTCTGTCGTAAACCACAAATTTTTTCCACGATTTTGAGCACACAAAATCGCTGCATTGCCGGAATATCTTTTTCAGAACGACCGTCTTTCGATACCGACGCAAGCCCAACACCGCTTTTGCCAATGCGGCCTTTTCGACGCGGGTCGCTACCGGCATTCCGCGCGAGGTCAAGTACCGCTCCAACATTTGGTCGATCCAACCATCATATCGTGGCTCTACCTGCGCCAGTAGCAACCCGAGATTTTCCAGGCCTTTGACTTTGTCGATTTTCCGTTGAGAAACAGCTACGTCTGCACCATCCAAGGTATAGATTGTATCCGCCGTGATTAAAAAGTTATCCAAATGCAAATCCCGTTGCATGATGCCGGCTTGATGATGGTCCGCCACCAAGTTGACCAAGGTCAACATGAATTGACGCTTGCCAACCTCGGAAGTAGTCTCCCAATATTCTTGGCCTGCACTGGCATTGGACAGGTATTCGAACAGCAACACCCGTACTGAGTCTAATTCCGCAGTTCCGTCGAAAAGTAAGGCGGGGGTTCGCAAACCCGAAGCCATTAACGCACGAACCCCTACCTGTTCCCTGGTTGCATGCACCTCGGCACGGTGAGGATCGAAAAATATCTTGGCAAAAACCTGGCGGCCACGCCATAGCCCCAGGCAGGCAATACGCTTATGCGGGACACAACGAAGCAATTTGGTACATTCGAGCGCACCTGGCCGCCCTTCTTGCACGGTTGATAAATTCAGGCTAATAGCGAAATTCTCCGCATCCGGTTGAATCGCGGCCAAACGCGTCAAAATGTCCCTCATTGACGGTGCAACGCATCGTCAACACTAACGATACTATCAGTAATCGATGTATCAGTATTCTCGCCAATCTGCGCGGTATGCAACTGCATCGCTACTATTATCGAGATGGGAAACCAAAAGAAATACCAAACCTGGGAGGGGTTGAGCAATAATTGGCTGTGATCTGTTGCCACACCGACCAACGCAAAAATCACCAGCGCGGTGTAAGTTGTGTCACGATACGCCGTACTCAATTTAATCGCGCCAACAACGCTAAGCAATGCAACGACTGCAAGCAGAACAACAGCGATTATTCCGCCATAAATCAACTGCGAAAAATACACGCTATGCGCATGATACATTGTAAAATTATCGGTAATCTGCAAGGCCTCATTGGTATTCACGCCAAACCCGTACCATGGCGAATCTACGATACGCTCCATGACCTTGGTCCACGCCGCAAATCTGAAGTTGTCGCCACCATTGCGCATAAAATACCAACTCGATTCCAACACTTCGAATTTGATCAACAAAACATACATCACAGCTACGATCAACGGAGCTAAAATCAATGCGAAACGCTTACGCATCAATTGGGTAACGATAAACGCGACGATTAACGCCAGCCAAACACCACGACTCAAGGTCAGTGCGATATCAATCATCAATACCGCCAGAACCAAATAATAGTGCCAGCAATGATTCCTGAAGTTTCCCGATATATAGCGGCAATAACAGACTACCGCAGCTAGACCATAACAAGAAGCTCCGGTATTGGCATGGTACAGAGCGCCCCAATTTTCTAAACGGTAGGCGGGAAACGAATGATCCGCATAAAAAACCACTATCGAAACAATGGCCATTACACCAGCAATGTAAATCATCCAATCGAATATTGTGTAAAGATAACTGGGTTCACGACGAATAAGTCTGCACAGTACCGCGATAAATACCAACAAGTTGACCATTCTGGCAAAATATCTGAAATATTCAGATTGTTCTGTAGCCGGGTTCCAGCTAATACTCAAATAACTATAAAAAACAAACATCAGGATTGCCAAGAACAATCTCGACCCGAACAGCTTTTTAAGTTCTGCTATATCGACGGACAACAAGAATGGAAGCAATATTGTCAAGTAGAAAAAATTCTTCAGGGAATTTTCACTGGGAAAAAAATATACCCCCAATAAAAATACGATCATCGACGTATGCAACACACGCTTCGAATCTATCCATTTTCTAATCGACAAAAAGTGATGCATCATTTTTATGTGTGGCTATTAACCCATGCTGTTCGGTACTTCTAAGGGCGTTCAATTTACAGTTGCGATGAAACCCCAATCCCGATCGACTACGGAACTGGCAGCCGCGATAGCTTGCAAGCAACCTGTTTAAATCAGATTTGCAACCGGCCGAATAAACCGCACCGACCCACCGAAACCGTTTCAACCTAACCCGTAGGACAGGAATTGCTATGCTATACTTTTGTCGCGCATAAGCAACAAATTAGTTTAAACTCCAATGTTTACCTAGTTTTAAGTGGCCATGTTTGTTAGTATTTTACAACAAATTTGCGCAAGCGGATAATAAACAACTGGCAAACCCCCTCATGGCGGAAGCAACCGACGTACAATCAGGATTACAAGTTTATAAGCGTTTAGTGGCTTATATCCGTCCTCATTGGACAAAATTCCTCATCAGCATTGGCGGTTACCTGATGTACGCCGCAGCACAACCGATGTTTGCCAGATTGTTGCAATATATCGTGGATTCGCTGCAAACTCTTAACCGCGAAGGCATTTATTGGGTCCCGGTTGCCTTCATCAGCATCGTTATCTTTCGCGGCATAGGTTCCTTCCTGGGAAGCTATTTTCTTGCGATGGTGTCGTACAATATCATCCATACCCTGCGTTGCCAGATTTTCGATCGCTATACGGTTCTGCCCGCGGCTTATTTCGAAAGCTCAAATTCCGGACATTTAATCTCAAGAATTACCCACAACGTAAATTTAGTTACATCCGCCGCGACCAACGCGATCAAAGTGGTGGTCCGTGAAGGTTTAACCCTGCTTGGATTGCTGGCTTATCTAATGTATATGAATTGGCAGCTTTCCATCATTTTTCTAACGATCGCGCCGGTTATAGGCATTTTGGTCAATTACGCCAGCAAAAAATTTCGCGCGATCAGCAAAAAAATTCAGGTATCGATGGGGGACATTACCCATGTCGCATCCGAGATGGTCACCGGGCACCGCATGGTTCGAAGCTTTGGTGGCGAGGAATACGAAAAAAGCCGTTTTTCTGCGGCCAGTCGTTACAATTACCGCCAATTGTTGAAGTTAATGAAGACTACGGCGATTCACTCGCCGCTGCTTCAATTTATTGTCGCAATCGCGCTGTCCATTTTAATCTACCTGGCACTGTTACTAATGACCGAAGCCAGCGCTGGAGAATTTGTCGCCTACATTACCGCTGCGGGCTTAATTCCACGGTCACTTAAACAACTGAGCAGTGCTAACGCGACCATTCAGAAAGGCATTGCCGCCGCCGAGAGCGTATTTGAAGTATTGGACGAAGCCGAGGAAGTCGACAACGGTCAACACGAAACCAGCCGGGTTTCCGGCAAACTGGAATTCCGCAAACTCAACTTTGCCTACGACGAATCTGAAAGCAACGTATTACAGGATATTTCGTTTACCATCGAACCCGCGCAAACCATCGCGTTGGTGGGTCAATCCGGCAGCGGTAAAACTACGCTGGCAAGTCTTATACCACGCTTCTACGATTACAACGACGGCAAAATTCTACTCGACGATATCGACATTCAAAATTACACACTGAAAAACCTTCGCCAACAAATCGCGTTAGTCACCCAGCACATTACTTTGTTTAATGATACAGTCGAGAAAAATATCGCTTATGGCATTTTGTCCGATTCCACGCGCGAACAAGTCATCGCCGCAGCCACCGCAGCCAATGCCATGGAATTTATCGACAAGTTACCCAATGGCCTGGATACCCTGATCGGCGAAAACGGGGTTAAACTTTCTGGCGGGCAAAGACAACGCTTGGCCATCGCGCGAGCGCTGCTGAAAGATGCGCCATTATTAATCCTGGACGAAGCCACATCGGCGCTCGACACAGAATCCGAACGCAAGATCCAAAATGCACTGGAAAAAGCGCTATCCGGCCGGACCACATTGATCATTGCCCACCGACTTTCCACCATCGAAAAAGCCGATCGCATCGTAGTCATGGAAAAAGGCAAAATTCTTGAGATAGGCAATCACAACGAATTACTGGTTAAGGGTGGCTATTACGCACACCTTCACAGTTTGCAATTTCACGGGAAAATTTCAGCGGTTGGTTGATTCCGCGTTAAAACAAGAAACAACCCGATAGTTTCCCAAAAACGGTTATTCAATAATCGACCTTACACTCCGCTCATTTGGTCTTGCGTATTTGAACCACGCTATCCGAGACATCCGCCGCCTAAGGCCTTCATTGTTAGTTATTTTTGTCCACCGACAACGCTCTATCTATTTGGAACCCGGAGACAACTTTGAGCGAGGCGCTAAAACTATGCAGTGAGTTAATTGCTAAATGACGCAGAATGATCTTAAATAAGTATTAGACGGAAGCGAATGATCGCCCCGCTGATTTTTGATCGGCTCATCGAATCTCGCACATAACATGACCGAGGAAACCACCACCTCAACCCATGAATACCAAGTCAATCAATCGACCTACGATTGGTCGGTACGCGTCTTTAGAACTCTAAAGAAACTTCTTAGCGTTAATGTAAAGTTACACTCCGAGCATAATAAACTCGAGCAAGGGGAAATCTTTCTATTTAATCATTTCGCGCGATTCGAAACTTTTATACCGCAATACCTGATTTACGAAGAAACTGGGGCATACTGCTGTTCCGTCGCACACCGGGAATTCTTCGATGGCGATGAAGTTTTGGCCAACTACCTGCGCTCGGTCGGGGCGATTCCGCATGATCATGACAAACTGCTGTCAATGCTGACCGAACAAATTTTACGCGGGCGTAAAGTCATCATCTTCCCAGAGGGTGGGATGGTCAAAGATCGTCAAGTTATAGACGAAAAGGGGGAATTCAGCATTTTTTCGCGCACGTCCATGGACCGGCGTAAGCAACATACTGGTGCAGCAGTATTGGGCCTGGGAGTCGATGCGTTTAAACGTACTATTAGACATGCCTATCACGTCGGAGACACGGAGCGCCTGCAACAATGGTCCGAGGAATTCCATTTCGACAACATGGGCGACATGTTGATAGCAGCCCTGCGACCGACTTCCATCATTCCGGCAAACATTACTTTTTATCCCATACGAATCAATGACAATATTCTGCGCAAAGGCGCGGAATTGCTCAACAAAGGCCTGACCCGCCGCCATTCTGAAGAATTGCTGATCGAAGGAAATATTCTATTAAAAGATACGGATATGGATATACGACTCGGTACACCGGTATACCCCAGTGACACTTGGCGCTGGTGGGAACTACGCCTAATCGAACAGCTCGCCCCCAATATCACATGTATCGATCATTTGCTGAGTTTGCGTGCGGAGTCCGAAACCAAGAGCGAACGGGTTCTGGCAAAAGGCATACGGCGTAACGCCAAGGCACTGCGCAATACCTATATGGAGTATATGTACGAAACGGTTACCGTCAATCTGAGCCACCTCGCCGCATCAATAATCACCCATCTCATCAACCAAGGTGAAACCGGAGTCGACCGACTACGTTTCCACAAAGCCCTGTACCTAGCGGTTAAAGCCGTACAGAAAGTATCTTTAATACATTTACACCGTAGCCTGAAAAATCCAGAAGCCTACGGAACGCTAATCGACGGTCATAGCAAAGGCTTGGAACAATTCATTTACATGTCTGAATCCAGCGGCTTGATTGAACCGGATCAAGACCAGTACCGATTTCTTCCCAAACTACGCGAATTGCACGATTTTGATACCATTCGCATGGAAAACCTTGTCGCGGTTTACGCCAACGAAGTTGCGGCACTTCCGGTTATCGCACAAATCGCGCAAACCGCGCTACATGATTCCGATTATATTAGCCCACATGAATTGGCGGCGCTTAAATTCGATGACGAAGTCGTCTCCTGGCGCTGGGATAAAACCTACTTCAGCAAGCCGTGTTTTGACGATATAAACAATCAGGAAACCGCCGATCAAAATGCCCAACCATTTTTTATAAGACCGCATATTAGAAACGGAATCGGCGTTATATTGATCCATGGATTTTTGGCGTCCCCGGCAGAAGTTCGAGGTTTAGCGGAACGTTTGGCACAAAATGGATACACCGCCATTGGCGTGCGCCTTAAAGGTCACGGTACTTCACCCAAAGACCTACGCGAAAAACAATGGGAAGATTGGTTTCAATCGCTGGTTCGCTGTTACCGAATCATGCAAGCCTATTGCGACCGCATCATGTTAGTAGGTTTTTCAACAGGAGGCGCGCTGGCATTGCGGCTAGCCGCTGACCAACTGGACAGTTTGGAGGCGGTCGCTGTGGTATCGGTGCCGATAAAGTTCCGCGACTCAAAAATGATGTTTGTTCCGCTGGTTCACGGGACCAACAAATTGGTACACTGGTTATCCAGTTATGAAGGCGTGCGTCCATTTTTACAAAATAAGCCAGAGCATCCTGGCGTCAACTATCAAAATATACCAGTTCGCGGTCTTTACGAATTACGCCGATTGATCAGCGAATTGGAAAAACGTCTACCGGATATTCACTGCCCAACACTTATACTGCAAGGGAATAACGACCCGACAGTCGACCCCAAAAGCGCTGATATTATCTACAAAAAATTGGGTTCGGCGAAAAAAGAATTGATAACTATAAACTCCCAGCGGCACGGTATTTTAATGGACGACATCGACTCTACCCAGGATAAAATTCTCGCATTTATGGGACAGCTTTCCAATCCAAGCTTAACCTCTGAGATACTACTCCATTCGACGATACCGAATACCTAACCGCTACCCATCACAACTGTTGTTGATTCATGAACAAACCTTGGTTAAAGCAATATCCTAAAGGGGTTCCGGCGGAAATCGGACCAATCGAATATACTTCCATCGCCAATTTTTTCGAGTCCGTTGCCAAAAAAAATGGCGACAGCCCAGCATTCTTCAATATGGGGACCGAATTAACCTATAGTCAAGTCGAAAAATTCAGCGCTGACCTGGCTAACTTTCTGCGTTACGAACTGGACCTAAAAAAGGGCGATCGGGTCGCCATTATGATGCCCAATCTGTTGCAACACGCAGTAGCGATTTTGGGAATACTCCGCGCAGAATTGGTGGTGGTCAATGTAAACCCTCTGTATACACCGCGAGAGCTCGAACATCAGCTCAACGACTCAGGAGCCAAAGCCATCATTGTACTGGAAAATTTTTGCCACACCTTGGCCCAAGTCATTGACAAAACACCTCTACAATTCGTAATTACTACCCGCCTGGGCGACATGTTGAACGCACCGAAATCGATGGTCGTTAATTTCGTAGCCAAGTACGTCAAAAAGCTGGTCCCCGAATACACAATTGCAGAGACGATCAAATTTAACGACACCTTGCGCAAAGGCAGTCAACATCAATTCGTCTCCGCAACAACCACCCTGGATGATACTGCGTTTTTACAATATACCGGCGGCACCACAGGGATATGTAAAAGCGCAGTACTAACCCACGGGAACTTGTTGACCAACATGGAACAAGCGACGCAATGGATCAGTTACGGCTCGAATCAAGGCAAAAAAATCGAATTTGGCCAAGAGGTAGTGGTTGCGGCACTGCCGCTTTATCATATTTTTTCGTTGACCGCGAGCTTCCTCACGTTTATGAACATAGGTAGCCTAATCCATTTGATCACCAACCCGCGCGATCTTCCAAGTTTGGTCAAGGAACTCAAAAGAAATCGTTTTACCTGCATACCCGGCGTCAATACTTTATTCAATCACTTGTCGAATACCTCGGGTTTTTCTGAATTGGATTTTTCCGAACTCAAAATTACCATAGGCGGTGGCATGGCGGTACAAGCAAATGTCGCAGAAAAATGGAAAGCTCAGACAGGTTGCACAATTACTGAGGCCTACGGTCTAACCGAAACATCCCCCGCGGTTTGTATTAATCCTCTAGGTGACAAAGAACACGATGGAAGTATTGGTCTGCCCGTTTCATCCACGGATTGCTGCGTCATAGACGAACGTGGTGAACATCTTCCGTTTGGACAGACAGGAGAACTCTGTATCCGCGGACCGCAAGTCATGCAAGGCTACTGGAAACGCCCCGAAGAAACAGAAAATGTATTTACCGCAGACGGATGGCTTAAAACCGGCGACATCGCCAAAATTATGGACGATGGGTACGTCTATTTGGTGGACCGGAAGAAGGACGTGATTTTGGTTTCCGGGTTCAACGTTTTCCCCAATGATATAGAAGCCGTGATCAGCGGCCATCCCGGTGTCATGGAATGCGGCGTTATCGGCGTGCCTGACGAAGAAACCGGGGAAGCGGTGAAGGCATTTGTCGTCAAAAAAGATAATACATTAGACCAAAGCGTAATCCGCGATCACTGCCGAAACAAATTGACACCGTACAAAATGCCCAAACATATCAGTTTCATCGATGAACTACCCAAATCCAATATTGGAAAAATCCTCCGACGCGAATTGCGCGACTCAACGGAACCGTCATGAAAAACGTAATTATTGCTGGCTATTGTCGTTCCCCATTTACACTCGCACACAGGGGACTGCTTAAACGAGTACGGCCTGACGAATTGGTTGCCCAGGTTATACGCGGCTTGGTTAATGCAACCCAGGTTGAAACCAAAGACCTGGAAGATCTGATATTGGGCTGCGCTTTTCCGGAGGCCGAGCAAGGCTTTAACATGGCACGCTTAGCGGTGTTTCTGGCGGACCTTCCGCATAGTATTGCCGGCGCGACGATTAACCGGTTTTGCGGCTCATCGATGCAAGCAATCCACATTGCAGCCGGCGCGATACAAATGAATGCCGGTGAAGCATTTATCTGCGCTGGCATCGAATCCATGTCGCGCGTACCGATGACCGGATTCAATCCGTTACCGCATCCCGGGCTTTACCAGTCATTTCCGCAAGCGTTTATCGGCATGGGCCAAACGGCAGAAAATGTAGCCGACCGATTCGGTATTAGCCGGGAGGATCAGGAAAAATTTGCTCTAGCGAGCCAGGAAAAGACTCTTGCCGCACAGCAGCAGGGGAAATTTAACTCAGAAATAATCCAAATAAATCCGAATAATGCCGATTTAATCGATCAAGATGGTTGTATCCGTGCTGAAACCACATTGGATTTACTCGCCGAACTAAAACCCGCGTTTGTTGAATCCGGCAGCGTCACAGCCGGTACATCGTCGCCTTTGACCGACGGCGCCGCGGCCGTATTAGTGTGCAGCGAAGAATATGCACATAGCCACGATTTACCATCCCTGGCCAAGATAAAAAGTATCGCAGTTTCTGGCTGCGATCCGGAGATTATGGGAATCGGTCCGGTTTCTGCGTCGCGAAAAGCGTTACGGCGAGCGGAACTCGATGTCAGCGATATCGACATCATCGAATTAAACGAGGCCTTTGCGTCACAAGCGGTCGCGTGCATCCAAGAACTCAAACTCGATCGCGAAAAAATCAATATCGATGGCGGAGCCATTGCATTGGGTCATCCCCTGGGAGCGACGGGTGCGCGCATCACCGGTAAGGCCGCAGCATTGCTGCAGCGTGAAGACAAACGATATGCGCTGGCAACCCAGTGTATCGGGGGCGGCCAAGGAATCGCCACGGTGTTGGAGCGCGATATATGACTATCAATAAAGCGGCAGTCATCGGTGCCGGAGTCATGGGCGCCGGTATCGCCGCGCATTTAGCCAACGCGGGGCTTCAAGTATTCCTGCTCGACATCGTTCCTAAAGATAGCAACAACCGCAATATCATCGCCGACACGGCATTGCAAAAACTGCTTAAATCCCGCCCCCCCTCGTTGATGCACCGCCGCAACGCCAAACAGATCACAACCGGAAACCTAGAAGATAACTTATCCTGTTTGGCTCAAGTTGATTGGATCATAGAAGCCATCGTCGAAAAAGCCGATATAAAAAAAAGCTTATACCAACAGATCGAAACGGTTCGAAAAACAGACGCGATCGTGTCATCCAACACGTCAACCATCCCATTGGCCGAATTGACAGATGCGATGCCCGAAACATTCAGGCAACATTTCCTGATCACACACTTTTTCAATCCACCGCGATATATGCGCTTGTTGGAAATTGTTTCCGGTGAGGACACGCTACCCGAGACAGTTAGCAGCATCGAAGATTTTGGCGACCGGCGCTTGGGTAAAGGAATCGTTGAATGCAAAGACACACCAGGATTCATCGGCAATCGAATTGGTATTTACTGGTTACAATGCGCAGTTTTGGAAGCTATAGAACTGGGACTCAGCGTAGAACAAGCAGACGCAGTAATGGGAGGCCCTATTGGCTTCCCCAAAACGGGTGTTTTCGGGCTACTCGACCTGATCGGAATCGACTTAATGCCGCACATCATGAGTAGCATGGGTGCGCTACTCCCCCAGAACGACGATTTTCACCGTATTAACCACGTACCCGATGTCATCGCTACGATGCTCGAAAAAGGATTTACTGGGCGCAAGGCCAAAACTGGGTTTTACCGAATTCGGCATGTCAAAGGTACTAAGACCAAACAAGCCATAAATTTGACCAGCGGCGAATTTCACGATGCTGTCAGACCGAAACTGGATTGTGTAACCGCAGGGAAATCTGGCGGCTTAATAGCATTATTGGAATTCGAAGATACCGGCGGCCAATTCGCATGGCGCGTGCTGTCCAGAACATTAAATTACGCCGCCCATCTGGTATCCGAAATCACCGACAATATAGACGCGGTCGATCGCGCGATGAAACTGGGTTACAACTGGGAATTTGGCCCATTCGAATTGATAGACCAATTAGGTACCGAATACTTAAACCAAAGGCTACTGGACGACGGTATTAAGCCCGCGACAATCCTGCGCTCTGCCGGCGCAATGTACCGGACGACAGGAAACAGCGCTCAACAGAAAACACTATCCGGACAATACCAGCCGGTCGTAAAAAAGCCCGGCATGATGCGGTTAGAGGATATTACCGAAAATTCCCGCCCGGTTGCAGAAAATGCGTCAGCCAGTCTTTGGGATATTGGCGACGGAGTCGCCTGTTTTGAGTTCCACACAAAAATGAACGCGCTGGATTTGGATATTCTGGAACTGCTGGAACAATCTATCAGCGTGGTGCAAAACCAATTCAGTGCTCTGGTCATCTACAACGACGGCCAGAATTTCTCTGCGGGCGCTAATTTGAAATTTTTGGTCTCCGCGATAAAACAGCAGCAATGGAATACTGTTGAAAATATTATTATGCGCGGTCAGTACGTATTTAAATCTCTAAAATACGCGACCATTCCGGTTGTTGCCGCGCCAGCCGGCATGGCTTTGGGTGGTGGGTGTGAAATCATATTGCACTGTGATGCGATTCAGGCCCATGCAGAATTGTACACCGGGCTGGTTGAAGTGGGCGTGGGATTGATTCCCGGTTGGGGTGGATGCAAAGAAATGTTGTATCGTTGGCATACCAATAAAAAACGTCCGCAAGGGCCAGTACCGCCGATCGTGCAATCCTTCGAGACAATCAGCGTAGCTGCGGTATCAGGGTCGGCGGCCGAAGCGCAAGAAAAATTGTTTCTCCGCGGCGGTGACGAAATCACGATGAACCGGGACCGTTTATTGTCCGACTCAAAAGTTAAAGCGCTTGCACTCAGCCAAGACTACGCGCCGCCGGAAGCAACTGAAATCAAATTACCGGGACCTTCCGGTAAAGCTACCCTGGACATGGGTGTCGATCATTTTCAGAAATTGGGTAAAGTCACACCCTACGACCAAGTCGTTGCGAATCAACTGGCGTACGTATTGAGCGGTGGCGATACCGATTTGACGGAAGCACTTAGCGAAGACGACGTGCTAACGCTGGAACGAGACGCGTTTATAGCGTTGGTTCAACAAGATGGGACTTTGGCCCGATTGGAGCACATGTTGAATACCGGAAAGCCGCTACGCAATTAAATCCAAACTGATATTTATCGCGCCTGGCTCTTGTGCGCCAATTTTTGTCGTTCGTTGAAAATCAACGACCAGCAGGTTAGGACCAACTCCGGACGATCACGGGCGAGAATCTCGACAGGCAACAGCCAACCCACTACCGTTCGGAGACGTTAGAGAAAATTCGCGATCCGTCCGTTTTTCGCCTTATTAGTAAGTATTCCGTTATTCTCGTCAAGGCAATATAATATAAGTAAAGACTTGACCTATTACTTCAGCATTTAACCCCGTTCGTCAAGTTACGTTTTTTCTTGCTTTATTCCCACCTTTCGCTCTATAGTAATATTAAGTAGCAATAGGTATTACCATGAAGGAGTTGTCATGACCAAGCCCGTTGGCGTTAAACTTGATGGCAAATTACAAGCCCGTCTCAAAGCATTGGGAGAACGATGCGAGCGTTCGCCGCATTGGCTCATGAAAAAAGCCATTTCAGAATTTGTTGACCGGGAAGAGGCCGCAGAACAAGAACGTAAATTACTGCTGGATCGGTGGAATCGATATCAGGAAACCGGGGAGGGCGTTCCTCATGAAACAGTCGTTAAATGGCTTGAAACATGGGGTACAGACAAGGAAGTGCCATGCCCGACAAACCACAACTGATATGGGAACCCGGTGCGCTCCATGATTTGACCAGGCTCCGGGAATTCATCCAGTCTCATAACCCAAAAGCTGCCGCTAACGCAGCAAAACGTATTATAGAAACCGCAAATCTGTTATTAAATCACCCGCATTTAGGTCACCCTATGGATGACTTTCCGGAATTTAATGAGCTTCCTATTCCCTTCGGTCAAAGAGGCTACGTGATGCGCTACCGTATCGACGGAGAGAAAATCATTATTTTGCGCGTCTGGCATGGGCGAGAAGACCGATAATCACAAAACAGCAAAATAGCCCAATAAGGGAACACTTTCATAGGAAAGTGTTCCCTTATATACCTAAAGACGACGCTGTCTAGAATTTCGGCAGAAGGTTTTTCCTTTTACCGTTTTTCATGACAAAGAATAAAAAACGCGGATTCAACTCCGAAGTACATAACGGATCACGCGGTCTGGGCTGACGGGGTACATATCGAGGAACCGATCCGCTTGCAAAACCGAGAATCGCAGTCGTAAAAAACTTTGCTTATTCTTCTGACGGGATCCAACTTAACAGCGGATTGTTCGCCAAACTGGAACGCGAATTTGAATACACGGACCCGACCGAGCAGCAACTTCTTCTTGGTAGAACTGTTTCCGAAGCTCTTGCAAAAAAACTGGTCGCGAAACTGCAGGATCTCGGACTGGACACCCGGCTATTCGACAATGACCCAGCGCCTGAGGGTGATTACCTGTTGATCGAAGGCCAACTGACCTCTATTGACCAGGGCAATCGAGCCGAACGAATGGTGATCGGGCTCGGCTTCGGCAAATCTATCGTCAAAACCTGGTGCCAGGTCTACGATATATCGGAGTCAGGCCAGTCATTGGCCGAGGAATTTGATACCGAAGCGCACAGTTCGTACAAACCTGGGGCGGCAGAAACCATGGGCGTGGGCGCGGTAGCTGGACACGTAGGCACCGCAGCTTGATAACGTAGAAGATTTAATCCGCCATATCTTTATCTTAATTTCGGAAAGTTGACAAAGCCCTTTTAACCAGACAGCCGGTTAATCTCGCGGACGCACTTTAATGGCTATTCTAGGTGACCCTACCCGATTGAATCCGAAGGATTTTTTCAGTTTGCGGCAACCGGTAGAAATTGCGAATTTCGGGATACCAATTGGGTCTTTGCCGGTCCTTTAGATATTCATGTTCAAGCTGCATACAGTATTTTCCGGCGAAAAAATTTGCATCCTTGTAGCGTTTGAGCGCATGTTGATCGAGTGCATCGTCAAACTGTGCACGATAAAACAAAATTTCTCGAATTCTGGACGATATCAATTTTTTATTTTGCCGTTGTAAAAGGCGCAAACAAGTAATGTATTTATCCACTTCCGCCTGCATCTCCAATTCAAGCAAGGTTACCGGTTTTTCCAGCAGGGCATTCCACATCAGGTACAAAAAGTGACTTACGCCCTCGATGGCTATACAAAACTCCGTCAAATTACCCCCATTTAAACCAACCAACGGATTTTCCCGAGTAAGGTGATCAACCACTTTTTGATCCAGGTACAGCGAAATTTCCAAGCAATCTTCCGAATGACTGATCAATAATTTTTCTTTGATATCCCGCGGATTATGACTGGTATCCAGTTGCCGAACTAAATCTGCGTCGGTGATCAGAAAGTCCTCGACCGAATAATCTATGGCAATGCCATAGATTTGCTCCAGTTCCTTCTGCAAACCAACCAAACGCATTTGAGACCCTTATCAGTGGGGTCGCGGGCGACTGCCGAATTGTTGCGGATAAATGCCACATTCTCGTAGCTGACGTGCTGCACGCTTGCTATGCGTTTTTAACCAAACTTTATAAACACGTAACAGATCCAAATCCGACTTTAATTCGGACTGATCTCCAACCTCGGCCAATACATCGACAAAATCGGTGAAATTATCAGCCAGTTCAGAAAACACGGTACTGTAGGCGTAGCCTCTTTCACGCCCCTTGAGTACCTCTGATAAATAACCATACGCAGATCCCCCCATAGAGATGTAATAATCCACGTCGACCAGCCTATTGCGCAAACTATCGGAAAATAATCCCGCAACAAATAAAGAGATGTCACCCAAACGCCGCATCGCCCGTTGTCGGTCAGCTTCAGATTCAACTTCAACTGCTTCAGCGTATAATTTAGCCAACGGAATGGTGCGGGAGCCTCGCGGTGTGTCCTGATAAAATGTTTTCGCGTCGGCGAAATCAGTCAACAGATTGACCAGATAATATATAGAATCTTCGGTCACATCGATACTCTGGTTGACAACGGCTTTGGAAACCGTGTCCCGGAAATATTCCCGGACATTCACATCAACGATTAGTCTCTTACTACATTGATTAACCATTTTGCCTCCTGATACTCCGCCAATCTTGAATTGAAGAATATAACCAGCCGATTAGCAATCAGACCACTAAATTTAACGACCTTCCCGGCTATATAGCTGATAAAATGTCACAACTTTGGGCACTTTTGGCCCATATTTGGTCGCACTGAATTCGTAAAGCGGATGATAAATCTACAATTGTGCACAATAATTGCGCTTTTTTATTCCCAAAATAAACATTCCTAAGCATCACATACGAGTCTATTCAAACCAAATATGCATCCCGCGTTAATAACGCAATTTACACGCCATATTCAACCGTGGAGGCCACTACCTGTCATAGTTGAGAAACTGAATCAGATTCACTATTATCGTTGTCTTTTCTTTTTGATAACCACTCCATCAATCAATCGAGGTCAATCCCGTGGGCACAATGGCACAAATATTTGCGAAATCGCAAATCAAAAACGGCATTAAAAAAATGGAATCTGCACAAAAATCGGACGGTGAAAGCTCCGATTCATTATTTCAACAAGCCTATTCCAAGTTCGAATTGGTCATTGACAACGATTCAACGGTGATCGACGCTTTGCATCACTGGGCATTGGCGTTAACCGCCCAAGCGAAGGGTAAAACTGGACAAGACGCAGAAGCGATATTTTCAGAAGCCAGCGCCAAATATGCCGCAGCTTTAACAATCGCCCCCAACAACCATGAAATCTTGAACGACTGGGGAGCTGCATTAATGGACCAAGCTCGTGTCATTAATCCTGACCCGGCAAACGGTTTATACGATCAAGCCAACGAAAAATTCCTGGCTGCAGAAAAAATCTGCCCCGGTATTTCGGCCTATAATCTTGCGTGTATCAGCAGCATACGAAACGACCCAGAGCAGTGCCAAAACTTTCTGAAAACAGCATTTGAGCACGCTAATCTACCGCAAACCGCTGATATGAAATCGGATCCGGATTTAAGCAATTTTGCGCAAGCCGAATGGTTCGAGGACTTTATTGATTCGATACCCAAAATTTGATCGGTGCAATGTGAATCCGTATAGCTCCGAACAATAACTGAGTTTCCGTTAAGTTGCTTCTAAAGCTATATTATGAATAGCTCTAACGCGCCTGAACCTTAGAGCTAATTTCAATAGAGTACTTTCTTAGACGAACAATGCTATTAGTCGCGCAGGAATAATTTACACGGCAATAATCATCAGGATAGTAAGATAGGTTTCGCTATTGACCCCCGTTATAGCGAGATTGAAACACCAGCCTAAAAACTATTACCGACTAAATACCCATTGCTTCTCAGAAGATAAAGATTCGTTATAAACATAATTTTCCCTGTTAAATAATTTGATCGGTTCGGCTTCGGTTAGGCGATTCTTTATCAAGTAATCGGCCATTAGTCCACGCGCACGTTTGGCATGGACGCCTATGGTTTTATAGACTCCCGACTTATTTTCTTTGAACGCCAGCGTTAATATTTTTGCATTTAAAATCTTGGGCTTAACCACCTTATTGTATTCGTTTGAAGCTAAATTGATCAGTATAGGTGCGGATTCATGGCTAAGATCTTGATTGAGTAGTTCAGTAACCTGAGCACCCCAAAACTCATATAGATTCTTTCCTCGCTGGTTTTGCAACCGCGTTCCCATTTCCAATCGGTAGGGTTGAATCAAGTCCAAGGGCCTCAACGCACCATACAAACCGGACAGAATTCGTAAGTGTTTTTGGGCAAAATCAAAGTCCTCTTTGGAATACTGATCCGCCGCAATCCCGGCGTAAACATCGCCCTTGAAAGCCAATAACGCTTGTTTAGCATTTCTCAGGGAAAAAGGTTGCTGGAAATCTTGATAGCGCTGCCAATTAAGTTGGCTAAGTTTCTCGCTAATATTCATTAGTTCTGCCAATTCATCCGGACTAAATTGTTGAGCCCGATCGATTAATTCCTGGCTTTGCTCCAGCTGTCTAGGCTGCGTATGCTTGCGAAAATGGTTTAGTGAGAAATCCAAAGTTTTAGACGGGGAAATAACAATGATCATTTGAATTGGTTAATTGACTGAGTCGGTTAAAGTCTATTTTTTCAAAATGACCGCTTCTAAGCAATCCCTTGAGCACTTCCCCTGATTTAACCTAAGGCAGCAAGGTCGGTATATCAATTGATTATTCGCCGCACTCACTCAACAGACCTAATCCCAGCACACCGATAGAATACTCACCTGAATCAATACCGAGCACCAAATATTTCGTGTAAATACATACAATCTATCAAAAATACCATCTCTATTTAATTTGCCGTCCGGCAATGCTAATATCGTCGCACCCAAGGTTAACGGCGACAAAAATAATAAATGTCCGTCATTACTGCGCCAGGAAGCTCCGACTTACCGCAAACCAGATATGAGTCATAGCGCAACTCCCCAACCGATTTCAAAGCTATTGCCGTCAAATACAGCGAATATGCAGACCTGTTTCAATTTTATCCTAAGCAGATTTCGGCCGGCAATTCGAAATCGCCATTCCGGCCAGACCTACCGATTCGATTGTTTAAATGCGCCCCGGTTGAAACGGACATTCACGTTGATAGTCTTGTTTGTATATGGATTTAATTCGTTCGCCGATTCACCCTCCCAAGCCCAAGTAGCCAAAGTAAACCAGCTGCTGATTCACGGAGATTTTGCCGCTGCAGCAGCGCTTGCCGTGCAAAACAAGAAATTGCTTGGCAACGAAAAACAATCTAAATTGGTTCTAACCACCTTGTTACAACTTGCCGAAGCCCATAAAGGTCTAGGCGAATACGAATCAGCCGCTAAGATCCTAAAAACTGGTTATACCCTGGCAAATCAACAGAATGACGTTGAAGCGACCGCCACCATGGTGGGCGCGTTAGGAAGTATTGAAATAGCGCTGGGCTCATTGGAGTTAGCCCAACAACATTTGAACTCCGCTATTGAAATAGCAGATTCAAATCAATCCCCCGAGCTGATGGCGATAGTCTACAACGATTTGGGGAATTTGTTGTCCGTGCAAAACCGCAACAATGCCGCGTTAGGCGCTTACAATAAAAGCATACTTGCAAGCAAAACAACAAATCGCCCACTTTTTACAGCACGAACACTGGCCAACGCCGGCGGTGTGAATTTGAAATTGAAAGAATATGATCAAGCGATGAATTTCCTCGCCGAATCGGCTTCGCTTGCAAAAACGCTTGATGACTCGCATAGCAAAATTTATCTGTTAATAAATATTTCTCGAAATTTACAGCGCTTGCAAAACGAATATACTCAGGTGGAGGATCAAAAGCATGCCGCACTGGACCTACTCAACCAAGCCACTGAGTCGGCAGATCGATTAGACGACGCGCTAGGAAAATCCTATGCCTTAGGCTTTAGCGGAGGGCTGTACGAACGCGACGAACGGTACTCCGACGCGCTTGATTTGACCGTCCAGGCTATTTTTCAATCACAACTGGCTGACTCCAGACCAGCGTATTATCTGTGGGAATGGCAACGCGGACGGCTGCTTTCCGCCTTAGGTCGACGCAGCGCAGCCATCGCGGCCTACAAAAACGCCGTAAGAACACTTCAGTCGCTGCGCTACAGAATGTCGACCGGTTACGGTTCAAACGAAGCCGCTTTTAGGGAAAACGTTGGTCCTATTTACCTTGAATTGGTTAACCTTTTGTTGAATGCCGCCGAAGAAATACCCGACCCCAAACAAGCCGCGCGCTATCGCAGTACAGCCCGCGATACGGTCGAATTACTAAAAACCGCGGAACTTCGAAATTATTTTAGAGACGATTGTGTTGATGCCTTACTCGCAAAGGTTAAGTCGCTAGAGCATTCAGCAACATCTGCGGCAATAATCTATCCCATCTTGCTCGAGGACCGACTGGAATTATTAGTGACGTTACCTGGTGACGATCCGAAAAATTTTTCCGTCCCGGTCAGCAAAACAATTTTGGTCAATGAAATTCGACGATTTCGCCGATTATTGGAAAAACGAACCACCAACGAATATAGAATTCCCGGCTTAGCGCTATATCGTTGGTTAATCGAACCGATCGAACCTGAACTTGTATCCGCAAACATCAATACATTGATATTTGTACCCGGTGGCGCACTAGGCACTATACCGATGTCGGCCTTATACGATGGTAAGCGATTCTTGATCGAAAAGTTTGCGGTCGGCATCACCCCCGGACTCAGTCTAACCGACCCACAGGCTATTCAGTCCGATCAGGAAATGGTATTGATGGGAGGAATCAGTAAACCGGTACAAGGCTTTCCTGCGTTGCGCCACGTTGTCGATGAATTAAACAATGTACAAAACACATTTGGCGGCACCCAGTTATTGGATGAACAATTCCGCAGCGACAAATTGAAAACCGCTTTGAAATCAAAAGACCCAAGCGTTTTACATATATCGACACACGGTAAATTCGAAAAAAATGTTGAGGAAAGTTTTATCCTGACCTATGACAGTCGCTTGACTATGCGTCAGCTTGCCGATTACATTGGTTTGTTAAAATTTCGCGAAAATCCACTGGAACTTCTGGTATTGAGTGCATGTGAAACAGCTCAGGGGGACGATAGAGCGGCCTTGGGTTTATCAGGAATCGCAGTAAAGGCCGGTGCCAGAAGCGCGATTGGTACGTTATGGAAAGTACACGACGCTGCAGCCGCCGAATTGGTCGGAGAATTTTACCAACAACTTCACAAACCGCGCACCTCACGCGCGACCGCAGTGCAGCTAGCACAACTGAAATTGATTAGCGATATACGCTATAGGCACCCCGGCTACTGGTCAGCCTTTTTATTGATTAACAGTTGGTTATAATCCACTGTGCGCTAAATAATGATTTAACTTCGCAGCGATCCGAATAATACCAGCGACTTTTCAGTCTCTGCAAAGCGCCAACTTATTCTGAATTGCAAACTGAGCTCAGGGGCTTCATACCGGTGTATTAAGTATGCCAAACCGATTATCCACCGTCGACGAATCATGAGAAAGCTCAAGCAATATTTTGAGCACCGTGCGGTTGCCGTCCTATTAATCACCATCGTTGTGGCTATATCCGTAGACCTGCTAAGAAAATCGGGGCTATTCGAAGTTTACGAGTTGCAAACTTACGACAGATTACTTGAAACTCAAACTAGGCCGCACAATTACGAATCACCCGTAGTCTTGATTACGGTTAACGAGTCAGACTTGCAGCGCTTTCAATATCCAATCTCCGACGCTATCCTCGCAATTGCATTGACCAACCTCGAAGCCATGCATCCACGTTCGATCGGGATCGACATTTTCCGCGACCTACAACTGGATGGCCGCGAGAAATTGGCTTCGGTCATTTCGAGAAATCGAAATATCGTATTGATCGAAAAAATATTGGATGACGCAATCGCCGCGCCCGCGTTTGTCCAGTCTACAGATCAAATCGGTTTTGCCGATTTGAAACAGGATATTGATAATATCATCCGCCGCAGCATATTAATCCTATGGGATAGCGAATCCAACACTCACTACTTTTCACTTCCGTTGCAGGTGACTCTAGAGTTTCTACGAACCGAGAATATCACACTAAGTCCAGCTCCCGAGAACGCGGACTGGATTCGTTTGGCCGATACCACTTTACCCAAGTTCGCCTCGAATGATGGTGGGTACCGCAAAGCCGACGACGGAGGCTACCAGTTATTGATGGACTTCGGCTTCGGTACCAACCCATTTCCCCAATATACATTGGCTGACATTATCGATAGTAAAATCATGGCAGAAAAAATCGATGGAAAATTGGTTCTAATCGGCTCAACCTCAGCCAGCATACAAGATCGTTATGAGATCCCCTACAGCAGTCAATATACCGGGACGATTTACGGCGTGGAATTACAGGCTCACGTCGCAGATCAGCTGGTTAGACATGCGTGGGGCATCAGTAAACCTCTAACAATATTGAGCGAAGGATTTGAAACATTCTGTATCGCCATAGGCGCACTTCTAGGTGCAATTTTGGGCTCACAAATAAGGTCGATCACGATGCTTTTTATGGCCGCCGTAGCCAGCCTAATAATCCCCGCTGTGACATTGGCGGCAATATTCAAAATAGGCTATTGGTTGCCCGTAGTTTCTCCGGTTTTGGCATGTTTCACATCTTTTGGAGCAGCTATCATTTGGGTGCTGGTCAAAAATCATTCGGAACGCCGGTTGATTATGCAACTGTTTGGAACTTACGTTTCATCAGAAGTCGCCAACGTGCTTTGGGAAAAACGCGACCAATTCCTCGAAGGCGGAAGACCCCGACCCGAAAAATTATTCGTTACGGTAATGATCACCGATCTTAAAGGTTATACCTCTTCAATGGAACAAATTGACCCGGCAAAAATCATGGACTGGATCAACAGTTATATGAGCGCTATGACTCGAATCGTCGAAGAACACGGCGGAATAGTAGACGATTATGCCGGCGACGGATTGAAAGCGAATTTTGGTGTCCCGGTCCCCTGCTTAGACCCGGAAAGTGTGAAAAGAAACGCAATAAATGCGGTAAATTGTGCGCTATCCATGGCGAAAAAGTTAAGCTCACTAAATCAACACTGGGCGGCTTTGCAGCTCCCCACTGAACAAATTCGAATAGGAATTTGTACAGGAGCGGTAATCGCCGGTAGTATAGGGAGTTCCAAAAGGATGGCGTATACCACAATAGGTAATACCGTAAACACGGCCGGACGCTTGGAGAGCTATCAAAAAGACAAATTTAACGAAAATTCCGAACACTTATCCAGAATACTAATTTGTGAATCCACACGTCAACATCTCGGTTCAGACTTTCGAATCAAATGTTTGGGAAAGCAGCAACTAAGAGGCAAATACAAGCCCATCAAGATTTATCATGTTTTGCACAAAAATCGCGACCAACCTGACAATAGAACGAGTATAAAGTGAAGATTTCGACCAGCAGAATGATTTTAATAATCGCACTGCTTAGTCTTGTATTGCTATCACCACTCTGGGCAGATGAAAACACTAGCCAAACGATCTCTGCCTCCACGGAACAAAAAGCGCAAGTGGACGATGCTAATACAGAACCTTATGTTCCCCCAGCACCGGCTCGCCCTACGCCCAACGTTCGAGTCGCGACCGGTGGTACACGCAGCAACGATTTGACGTTTCCTACCGTAACTTTGCTGGTTCCTGATCATGTCGCCTTTACGAGCCGTTCCCAACCCATTGTTTATTGGCACATATCAGAACGCACCCAGCAACCTACCGTGCTAACGCTGTCGATTAATGATGAAGTCAATCCGTTATTGGAGTTAGAGTTGAATTCGCCGGTAGAACGCGGAATACATGTATTGAAATTTAGTGACCACAACATCTCGCTCGCCAAAAACAAGATTTACGAATGGTCGGTCAGTATCAACGAAAACCCAGATGGACCATCGTCCGGGGATTTGATCGCCAAAGCTTTTATCCAACGGATTGAGATAAATGAAAAGATTAAAACAATAAAAAACTCAGACGATATTGTTGAGATTATACGTACTTTTGCCCAAGGCGGCCTATGGTATGATGCGTTGGCGACTGCCTCTTCCGCAATATCAGATCCTGACAAACAATCTGAAGTTAGACATTTGAAAGCATCAATGTTGAGACAAGTCGGCATTAAATTAGAACCGATTTAAAACCACTCAAGCGTTTCCATTCGATCGTTAAACTAACCGGCGACAGACTGCCGAAATGCACCGTCTATCTATAAATTGGGTAAAGGCCAGGGAAATACCTCTAGTGCCGAATTGGTTTTTTCAGATACTTGTTGTTCTTATTGCGCTGTATCCAACGTTTGGACTAGCCCAGCAACAAGATTCCGTCGGCGGCCATGCAGAATCAACCGCGGATACGCCCGCAAAACCACTCCCTCCGATTCCAAAGAAAAATACGCTGGCAAACCAGCAACAGGTCTACATCCGGCAGATTAAATTTGACGGCAATAGCGTTTTCGACGATGAGCGCTTGCAAACATTGGCCGCGCCGTATCAAGACCGAACCATCAGTTCGCAAGAATTGCAGGATTTGAGGATGGCGGTCACTCAATTCTACATAGATAACGGCTACATTAATTCCGGTGCTATCGTACCCGATCAGGTCGTCAATGACGGTGTAGTCACGATAAAAATAATTGAAGGTCAACTGGATGACATCCAAATATCAGGAAACGATTGGCTGCAACAAAGTTATATCGAAAATCGACTGAAGCTCGGCAATGAGGACGTACTCAATATTGATTCATTGCAAAAGCGAATTCAAATGCTGCAACAAGACCGGCTTGTCAATCGCGTAAATGCACAACTCGTACCCGGGTTAAACCGGGGTCAAAGTAAATTGAAGGTTGATATACAAGAGAGTAAACCTTATGAATTCGGCATCTCTTTCAACAATTGGCGGGCACCCAGTATCGGGGGATTCCAAGCCGAATTATATGGTGGTATTTACAATTTGACCGGATATGGCGATGCTTTATCCGGACGATTCAGGCTTACCGATGGGTTCAATGATGGAAATATCTATTATTCGATTCCATTTACCGCCTACGACTCGCGCGTTGCCGCCTACTTTGATCGTAGTGACACACAAATCAGCCAAGCCACATTTAGCCAGCTAAATATTCGTAGTGCCACGGAAACCATCGGCTTTAGTCTAAGTCACCCTTTTTACCGAACCCCTCAGAGTGAATTTCTAGCGGAAATAATCTTCGAAAAACGCCGCTCTAAAACCTTTTTGTTCGGCCGCCCCTTTTCCTTTGTTGCGGGCCCCCAGAATGGCGTCGCTGATGTAAGTGTATTGCGACTCGCTCAGCAATGGATCGACCGATCGGCAATTAATGTAATTGCAATTCGGTCAGTTTTTAGCATTGGCTTGGATTTGTGGAATGCGACCAAGAACGCCGGTAATCGTCCGGATGGACAATTTTTTGCATGGCGGGGTCAATTTCAATGGGTACGGCGCCTAGATGAAAAGGGATCCCAATTTTTATTTCGTACTGAAGTCCAGTTAGCCGCAGACTCTTTGCTACCGATGGAAAAATTCGCGGTAGGCGGTGCAACGACTGTTCGAGGGTACCGGCAGAACTTATTGGTCCGCGATAACGGTGTAGTTGCCTCGGTAGAATTTCGAGTACCGGTATTCCGACTCCCGCTACCCTATATAAGCGTTGGACAGCAAGATGGTTTCGTCCAAATCGCAACCTTTTTCGATTTTGGCTGGAGCCACAATACCGATATAGCAACCTTCGAACCCACAACGATAGCCAGCCCAGGCCTAGGTTTACGCTGGGACCCAAGTCCGCAATTGCATAGCGAACTTTATTGGGGCATTCCATTGCGCAAGGTCAATATAGCTGGTGAGCATGACATCCAAGATTCCGGCATTCACTTCCTAGTCAATCTTAGGTTACTATAACCGACAAACTGATGGCAAAATGGAATCTGTCATGGAATTCAATTCCAAACATAGCGGATATACAACAATAATAAACCGTATAGAAAGGAGTTAATATGATGTTCCCGGCCCGATTGATTATCTATTCCAAGTTGGCTCGCGGCCTCTTGAACATTTTTTTTCTTAGCTTAATAGGTATTTCAAATTTCTGCTTGGCTCAGGTCGCCACCGATATTACATCCAGTGGCCTAGGAACCATCGTTTCGCCGAACGGAAACATCTACGACATTAATGGGGGTACGCGGGTAAATTCTAATCTATTCCATAGCCTGGGTCGCTTTAGTGTTGACAATGGAGATGTGGCTAATTTCCAAAATTCCGAAAGCAATCCACATACTTCAAATATTCTCGCCCGCGTCACCGGTGGAGTTCAATCGGCAATCGATGGCACCATCAAAACAACGGGTTTCGGCGCCGCGAACCTATTTTTGTTGAACCCAGCAGGGATTGTATTTAGCTCGGGCGCAAGCTTGGACGTTGGTGGATCGTTCCATATTTCGACCGCTGACTACCTAGACTTAAAAGATGGCGGTCGATTTTATTCTGACCCGGCACAAACTTCGACATTAACCGCAGCCGCCCCGTCTGCATTTGGATTCCTACCTAGCAATGCCGGTACATCTTCAATTATTTTTGATGGTGCAGATTTGAGAGTGCCTAATAAAAAATCGATTACAGCCGTTGCTGCAACCAACCTGCAAACCAATATTAATTTTAAAGCCGGTATTCTAGACGCCCCGTCGGGCCGAATCGAATTGAGCCTAAACCGTCCCGGTGACGTCGTCCCTGTTACCTTGGGTAATCTGCCGCAGAATGGACAAAGCGGCCAAGCTTTAGTGCTTCCTCAAGGCTTCAATCCGACCCGGGACGTATTGATAAGGAGTGGCGTATTTGTCGCTAGCGGTGCAACAATCGATTCATCTGGATCTTCCGGCAATATTACTATTAGTTCGGGGCAGGTTGAGATTCGCGACGGGGCGAGTATCAAAAGCGATAGCGCAACCTTTGGCTTTACCAATGCCGGCAATATCTTGATCGACGCCACCGATTTTATCTACGTAGGTGGACGGCACTCAAGCAATCCATTGAGCAGAAGTGATATATCAACCAATAGCGCTTTCAGTGGGGGATCGGCAGGTACGATTCAGTTAACTACCGATGATTTAACGATTGACGACGGCGCGATTAGCAGCAGAGTGTCGTTCCCACTACTGTTCACCAATCCAGATCCTGGACAGCTCAATATAGACGCGACAACCGTGACGATTAAAAATGGAGGGCAAATCGGTGCACCGGCACTATTTGGTTCGCAGGGCGGGGCCATTAGCGTCAATGCGAGTGATTCAATTTCCATCACCGGCGCCAACAATCAAATCGCAAGCTCTGTAAGTAGTGCAACTTTCGGTAGTGGCAACGCGGGCAACATAAACTTGAATACAACAAATCTTAACCTGAGCGGAAAAATATCAACCAGTAGCGCAGGATTTCTCCCGGGTAGCGGAAATGGAGGCCAAATCGACATTACCGCAGCCAACGTCCACATATTTGGCCCGGGCGCCATCACCAGCAATACAACGAGCGACGGTGATGCGGGCAGTATTTCAATCAAAACCGACAACAACCTAGTTGTTGATCAGGGCGGTCAAATCTTATCCAACACCTCCAATGCAACTGGAACCGGGGGAAACATCAATATTTCAGCCCAATCCTTGGTTGTCGCAGATAACGGTTCGGCAATTTCAGCGGCAAGTACTCGTGCGGCTGGCAGTCCGTCAACTGGACTGGGCAATGCGGGCTCCATAAATATCAATAGCCAAACGCTGGATGTTGGTAATAGCGGCCTCATTTCAACCTCGACACAAACCAACGGTAGCGCGGGCAATATTCAAATTTCAACGGGAAATTTCTCACTCGAGAATAATGGCACAATCGAGAGCGCTTCAGGCAGTACCATTTCGAACAATAAGCTATTGGTTGGAAATGGTACTGCCGGTAACATCAATATCATCGCGAACAACTTGTCAGCAAGCGGCGGGAGCCAAATAACCGTGGCCACTCACGGACAGGGAACGGGTGGCTCTATCAATATCAATACGACACAAACGCAACTTTCCGGCGGCTCGAACATCACGGCGGCGAGCACCAGCTCAAATCTCAATCTATCTCGAAATCCAAACGCGGGGTTATCGGGCAACATTGCGATACAAGCTGCGCGCTTATTCAGACTCCGCGGTGGAAGTAGCGTTAACGTGACAACTCAGCAGGCCAATGCTGGATCTATAGATTTACAAGTCGGTAATCTTATACATCTGATCGATAGCAGTATCTCAACATCGGTCGCCAACGGTACCGGCAATGGCGGGAATATTACAATAGACCCCAACTTCGTAGTATTAGACGGTAGCAGCATCACCGCGAATGCCCAGCAGGGTGCAGGGGGCAATATTTTCATCGTTGCAGATTTCTTCTTTAACTCATTTTCTCCCGATAGCATCGTCAGCGCTTCGTCGGAACAGGGCATTGATGGAACCGTTGTCATCCGATCACCTGATGCCGACATTACATCAAGCACACTACGCCTGCCTGAATCATTTTTGGACGCAACTGCGATCTTACCCAAGCGATGTGCGGCCCGATCCGGCAAGACTGGCAGCTTTATCATTAAAGACCGGGAGGGGCTTCCTCCACACCCAGATACGGTTCTACCGAGTTCCTACCACGAAATTGACGCTATCCAATCAACCAACATCAATCCCAGTCGGAAGCATAAATACAGCTCCTGGCTATTGGGTCAATATCACTCGGATATACCCACATCGTTTGCCGGAGGCTGCACACCCCAAACTTAGAAGCTGTAGATACCTAACCCATTTTTAAATTGTTGAGGACAACTTAAGAGAAACAATATTGGTTAACGAAATTTGTCAGCTTGGTTAAACTAGAATGCGGCAGGGTTTGTGCGGATATAAAATTCGATTTTATAAAAAACTTCAGTACTGGACCCACATCCAGCACTGAAGTTTTGCTGTTAATTTTCAAAATCAATGGTTAATTAACAACCCAATACTTCCTTGGACGCGTCGATCGCGGCAATACCTTCGTTGATTTTCAATTTGTCCGCTGGACTCAGTCCGGGCAAAGTCAGCCACGTTTCTGCGTTTGAGCGCAATATCGTCAATTGACTGCAAATTTCCGCGATCTGTGCCTGAGTTAGGCTACCGGGTGGCATGATCTGCAACACCATAAAAATTTGGGCGGTCCAAGCCTTAAATTCGTCGGGTTTGTTTCCGGCTATTGCAGAAGCTGCGGACGAGATCATAAAAACCAGCATTTCGAAAAATTGCATATTGATTCCCCTATCTTTTTAATTAGAATTTGTTCAATCGTTGGATCGAACTCTTTATTAAACCCTATTCTTCCGTTAAGAATCCAACAACATCCTTCGATATGCACACAAATAGGCCGGAATTTCCAATTTATCCAGCAACACCCACTGCCTCAAAATCGCACAGCAACATGCCCCACCATTGGTACTATATCGACGATGAAGTTACGGATTATCCGCTAGAAACCCCTATTCATGCATCAACTAACCCGCGGTATCGAGCATAAAGATGTACTTCCTGGCAGAAAATATATTATTACCGGGTTGGATGTGAAATATTTACTATCTTTCTGACGCTAATCCTATTAAGCATTTGGATAAATACCGTAACGGATCAATCGTCATGCATACTCAATTTATCAAAATAAGTTATTGATCCTCCTTATCGCCAAAGCCTCCCCCGCCCGGGGTTTCGATGATAAATTGGTCGCCTACACACATTTCAACTTGTGCCGCCCCCGGCAATTCGATTACCTCACCCGATTGTCGTTTCACACTATTACGCCCCGCCATTCCTGGTGCCCCCCCGTTCAAGCCAAACGGCACCTTACTGCGACGCCCGGCAAGTATTGCAGCGGTCATGGGCTCGTTGAACAATATTCTGCGTACAACACCATTCCCCCCCTGGTTTAACCCATGCCCCCCGCTATTAGGACGGATCGAAAATTCTTCTAAACGCACTGGGAACCGAGACTCCAAGACTTCCGGATCGGTAATCCGAGAATTAGTCATATGAGTTTGTACCGCATCCGCACCATCAAAACCCTCCCCCGCACCGGACCCACCGCAAATCGTTTCGTAATACTGGTATCGATCGTTCCCAAAGGTAAAGTTATTCATCGTGCCCTGCGAAGCGGCCAATTTCCCCAACGCTCCGTACAATGTATCGACGATAATCTGAGAAGTTTCCACATTTCCAGCTACAACCGCCGCGGGTGGTTTCGGATTCAACATCGATGATTCGGGAATAATGATCTCCAATGGATTTAAGCATCCTTGATTTAGCGGAATGTCATCATCCACCAAACTCCTAAATACGTACAACACAGCCGCTTTAACTACCGCAGCCGGCGCATTAAAATTGTTGTTCAACTGCGAAGTTGTTCCTGAAAAATCAATTTTCGCAGTTCGGTCTTCCCGGTTAATTCCGATTCGAACAGAAATCCTGCTACCATCATCCATCATCGATGAATATGTTCCTTCCGACAGCGAATCTATAACCTGGCGCACCGCTTCTTCAGCATTATTCCGTACATGCTGCATGTACGCCTCGACAACATTCAACGAGTAGTGCTTAACTATTTTCCGCAATTCCCTCACACCTTTCTCGTTGGCCGCGATCTGCGCTTTGAGGTCCGCAAGATTTTGCTGCGGATTGCGGGCCGGATACTTGCCAGACGATAACCACTCAAGAACTTCAACTTCATTAAATCGACCCCGGCTTACTAATTTTAGTCCGCGAGTTCGCACGCCTTCTTCTTCTATCGTGTGGCTGCTGGGGGGCATGGATCCCGGGGTTAAGCCACCGACATCGGCATGATGCCCTCTGGACGCAACAAAGAACAAAATGCCTGATTGCCCCTGATCATAGACTGGCGTAACAATCGTAATATCGGGAAGATGGGTTCCCCCGTGGTACGGAGAATTCACCATATAGATATCGCCCGGATTCATCTCCGCTAAAAAACTATCGATCAGGACTTGCACACTTTCGCCCATAGATCCAAGGTGTACCGGAATATGCGGCGCATTGGCGATCAACCGGCCTGTTCGGTCAAATAACGCACAGGAAAAATCCAAACGCTCTTTGATATTTACCGAGAACGCCGTATTCTGCAACGTATAACCCATCTGTTCTGCGACGGACATGAATAGCTTATTGAAGATTTCAAGCATCACAGGATCCACGTCGGTTCCAATGGCAGTTGTTCTGCAAACCTCTTCCCGGCGAGTTAATATCAAATGATTGAACCGGTTAACCACCCCACTCCATCCGGGTTCAATCACGGTCGTCGACGTAGTTTCGATAATAACGGCAGGACCCACAATCGTCGCGCCCGGACAAATTGCTTCACGTAAATAAAGCGGTGTTTGCCGAAATTGACCCGCCGAATACATTTGTAGTTGTTCCACCGGATCGGCTGACGAATGCTCATTGATATTCGCTGGTGACTCTTCAACCATTCCGGTTTTCCCCAGCGCTTCCACCGACACGGACTCAACCACGCATGCCCTATTCTTGTAGTTAAAACCAAAGCGTTTAGAGTAGGTAGATTCAAAAGCTTGCTGCATTGAACCGATAGATCCAAAAGGAACGACTAGGGCTGTGTCCGTTCCGTCGTAACGAAGGTGGACCTTTTTCAATACATCAACCAAATTTGCAGGCACGTCCTGCTCCAACAATTCTTCGCGGGCCGCTTGCTCCAGACGAATCAATATCTGCTCCAATTTTACCGCGATCGCCTTGCACAAAATCACTTCCACTGCTTGCTCACGAATAATTCTGAAATCGGCCAAACCCATACCGTAGGCAGACAGAACACCGGCAAACGGATGAATAAATATTCGAGTCACACCCAACGCATCGGCAACTAGGCATGCGTGCTGACCTCCCGCCGCTCCAAAGCAGCACAATGTATACTCGGATACGTTATAACCACGCTGAATAGAGATTTTTTTAATCGCAGCGGCCATATTTTCTACTGCCACTGAAAGAAAACCATCGGCAACCTGCTGCGGTGTTCGCGTAGAGCAGGTCTTGCTGTTGATTTGCTCTGTCAAACGATGGAATAATCGACGAACTCGTTCTTTATCTAACGATAAATTACCGTCCTCACCGAAAACCTTGGGGAAATAATCCACTGGAATCTTACCCAACAAAAGATTAGCGTCGGTGATACAAAGCGGCCCGCCGCGTCGGTAACTTGCTGGCCCTGGATCCGCGCCGGACGATTCCGGTCCAACACGGTAGCGCATTCCATCGAATTTTAAGACTGATCCACCGCCAGCAGCCACGGTATGGATATGCATCATCGGTGCGCGCATTCGCACACCGGCAACCTCGGTTTCGAAGCTACGTTCAAATTCACCTGCATAATGTGCGACATCGGTTGAGGTACCGCCCATGTCGAATGTAACAATTTTATCGAAGCCCGCATATTGAGCTGTCATCGCAGCCCCAACCATTCCACCTGCCGGTCCGGATAAAATACTGTCTTTTCCGTGAAATGATGAAGCATCAACGAGTCCTCCATTTGATTGCATAAACATCAACCGTACCGGCGTTGTTTTATCGCAGAAATCAAACCCCGCAGTAACCTGCTGGACGTAACGTTGTAACAACGGCGAGAGATAAGCATCAACCACAGTGGTATCACCGCGACTGACGATTTTCATCAACGGAGAAACCTGATGAGAAACTGAAATCTGAGTAAATCCGATTTCCTGAGCCAGATTGGCCAATTGCAACTCGTGATCTGGAAACCGCCAAGCGTGCATCAATACGATAGCCACAGCAGAGAATCCATCATGATACGCTTTATGCAAATCTTCGCGTGCAGCCTGCATATCCAAAGGTACAACAATTTCACCCTGAACGTTGCATCGCTCGGCAACTTCAATTACCCGCTTGTACAACATTTCAGGCTTGTTAATTTCCAACGCGAATATGTCGGGTCGATTCTGATAGCCGATGCGCAAACAATCTCCAAAACCACGGCTAATCATTAATGCGACATCTTCGCCCTTGCGCTCCAACAACGCATTGGTGCCAACGGTAGTTCCCATCTTTACCGCATCGATCGAGGATGTCGGAATTTGTCCCGAACTGAGCTCTATGCAACGGCGAACCCCCTCGACCGCAGCGTCCGGATATTGGGTAGGATTCTCCGACAATAGTTTGCGTGTCTGAACCGTACCATCGGGATACCGCGCAACGATATCGGTAAAGGTGCCGCCCCGGTCAATCCAAAATTCCCAACCCACCTGTCAACTCCTTATAACTACTTTGACTCTTACTTTTACGACTACAAACGTCAATATTCTAAACTGAAAACAAGCGAAACATTGGTATTATGTATACAGGATTTACGACGCAGAACTATTAACCGGACAAATACACTGGAGATCGGAGCCCAGGTACACAATCATGAAGGAAATATTGAATCATATTCCGACAGAACTGCAAAAGATAATAGAAGTATTTGAAGGTAATCCATGGTTTTGGATACCAGACCTTATCTTCATTTCAGAGCTATGTATCAGAATACTTCTTTCTATACGCATTATCAGTCGAAAACGACCGGCAGGGATCACGCTAGCCTGGTTGATGGTCGTTGTGCTTCTTCCGGGCATTGGCGCGTTAATTTACCTTTTTATCGGTGAAAATCGATTGGGTGAGAAACGCATCAAGCGTGCCTCGATGGTTCATGGCCTGTATAACGAATGGCAGAAAAAACTCGTACACAATGCGTTCAATGGCTGGGCATCAAAACCCGATGTGCTTGAACCACTAAACAAACACGCTCAAACAGTCGTCGGCTTTCCTACGTTACCGGACAATCAACTCAAGCTGCTAACCAATTACCAAAGCATTTTTAGCGCGCTGATCGCGGATATAAATGCGGCGAAACGAATGTGTTACTTGCAATTCTATATCTGGCAGGAGGGTGGTTTGGCCGACGATGTCGTCAACTCATTACTGCGGGCCAGAGAAAGAAACGTGAATTGCCGGATTTTGATCGATGGGGTTGGTAGCAAGCCATTTTCTCGCAGCAAAACGGTCAAAAAGCTCAAGGCCGCCGGGGTTGACGTTACCGTGGCGCTACCCGCTAATCTGTTGCGCGCACGTTACCGCCGAGTAGATATCCGCAACCATCGTAAAATCGCCGTCATCGATTGGGATATCGCCTACACCGGCAGCCAAAACCTTGTCGACCCGCGCTATTTTAAGCAAAAACAGGGGATGGGACATTGGATAGATGTCATGGTGAGATTTCAGGGACCGGCTGTAGAAGCGATCGGCAGCGTTTTTATCGAGGACTGGCATATAGAAACTGGCCATGGAACGAAAATTCAATACCGAGAACCTAATTTCGGTACCCATAACAAAACCGGTCAAGTACCGGTACAAGTTGTACCCTCCGGACCCGCGTTCAGAGCCCAGGCGATCCATAGACTGCTATTGACCATGTTGTACGCAGCTCGCGAAAAATTAGTCATCACCACGCCTTATTTCGTCCCGGACGAATCCATAAAAATGGCGTTAATTTCGGCATCGCAACGCGGCGTCAAAGTCACGATAATTGTACCGGCTCAAGTCGATTCATTTCTTGTCCGCCACGCCAGCCGTTCTTTGTTTTCAGAAATGCTCGACGCGGGCGTTCAAATTGCCCAATTCCGCGGCGGACTGCTGCATACGAAATCCATAACGGTCGATCAAGATTTTTGCGCGGTTGGCTCAGTGAACCTGGATATGCGCAGCTTCTGGCTAAACTTTGAAATTAGCCTGTTCATATATGATTCGGTTTTTGCCGCAAGAGTTACGGAATTACAAAATGAATATTTATCAGACACCGAAATATTGGATAAATTAACCTGGCAAAACTATCCCGGACGCAAACCTTTCGCCGAAAATATAACCCGCCTATTAGGACCGTTGTTGTAACCAACGAACATAATCGTGACTACACACCCAAACCTAATTCAGAAACTGCCAGTACATGCGCTACAATAGAGCCCGTCTATAAAATCTTTACTTGTCAGACAACCCAAGGACCGTTCCGATGTCAGAAAAGAAAATTGTCATCAAACTCAATTACGGTACCCCAAAACCAAAGCAACAACGATCAACGGCACCACTCGAATATGAATGGAATTACAAACGAATTGTAATTGCGTTAGTCATCGGCATAATCTCTTGTGCTACATTGGGTTATTGGCTATCAACTCCGACACCTATGTCAGAAGTTACTAAACAAGGTACGGGTATTGATTCCGAAACAGTATCTACCGAAAAACAGGCATCATTGATTGATTCTCGCAATGTTGATAACGAACGTTCATTGCAAAACTCAGATTCCGATCCATCACACAACTCAACTGGATCAGAATTAACCCGTGGAGAATTAGTTGAAACTGCCCAAGTACAACCGCGAACCGACAACAAGGAATTTTCCAAGCAAGACAGTTTAGAATTGGATGTTGCCGATACCGCAGCATTTCAACAATCCACGAACATAGTCGCATCAGCTTCTGTTGCCCATAAAAATGTTTCACGAGCCCAGTTTTCTTGGGGAATCAAGGACCAGGAACCGACAAGCGAAATTATATCCCCGGCGATTCTTAGACCCGGCGATTCAGTCGTCCTATATTTTTTCTCCGAATTTAATGACATGACCGGCCAATCTCTATCGCATGAGTGGAGCCATAACGGCAAGGTCCATTCGACAAAAAAATTTCAAATAGGTAAGAACCGCTGGCGGGTATTTTCCAGCAAACAACTGACATCAGATCTACTCGGTGAATGGAAGGTTTCAATCAAAGATTCAAGCGGAAAGGAACTTGGGCAATACGAACTTAACGTTCTAGAACCGAAAACTTGAGCAAAAGAATAATCGCAGCAGTTCTCCGAATCGTCCCAATATCTCTACGCCACCAACAATCAGCGGCCAAACTGGTTAAGAATTTTGTCGTAACTACCTTCAGCCTTCATATTTTTTATCGCTTGGTTAAATTTTTTGATGATCTGTTGATGGTTCGGATGCGATCGACTCACCGCGATGTGTGTCCCGCGCCGAATCAAAGGTATAGATAAAATTTCAAAATCCTCGGCGCTACCTTTCATATATTCGTTTATTTCATAGCGAATTTTCCGCGCTTCAGCCAATGTCAGATCGATCTGTCCCTGGGAAAGTTTAAGCAGATTTTGCAACAAATGATTATCGGCTATACGAATGAATTTCTTCGAATTCAAGAATTCGTCGCTATAGGCATAATCCTTCAGGATACCAACCAAAAGACCATCCAAATCATTGAGATTCGTGAATACAATGTCTTTGTCCGCCCGACGCTTGATAAATTTGATTTCATGGAATAGGTAAGGTTCACTAAAATGAAATTGTTGGGCTCTCTCGTCCGTATACCAAATAGAGCCGACTACATCGTAAACCCCCAGTTGCGCGCCCTCATAGGCCCGGGGCCAAGTTTCAAACGAAAATGTTGCCGAATATCCTGCGCGTTCTAAGGCTGCAGTTACGATCGAAGCCGACAGCCCCTCGCCAGGCATTTTACGGCTAAAATAGGGCGGTTCAATCTTTGCAACCACCGACAAAGCAAATACGGATTGCGCTATAAATAATAAAACAGCGGCAAGCCCCAATCTATGCAATAAACTCGTAAACCGATACATCGTATAAGACACTATTCGCACCTTCCATCACCACAACATCGTCCAACATTGCAAGTTGGTCCGGACCAATCACCTAGACTGGATCGCTTGATCAGTTGACCGCAAGTCACAACCGCAATTTTCGGCGTAAACCCAGAACTAAGTCCAATGCGTTCGCATAATCGTCCCCAATTTTGCAATAATTCAGCATCCCATGCTTGATTTCCACTACCTCACCCGTCGCGTACCCTTCTTAATCATAGGTTGGTATAGACAATTCCAAACGTGAAAATCCAAAGAATCGAACAACCATTTGCTCGAGACTAATCATGAACAAAATATTATGCATTCAAATAATAACCCGAAGTAAAGCAACAAGGCCAACTTCAAATTAGTGCAAATGAGAAGATTGATTGAAAACTGCCGCTACCCGTACGATAAATACAGGCTTGTGTGGAAACCGTTAAACATGTGGACATTGAGATTCGAATAAATATCGGGCTTGGAATATTGTTAACAAATCCTACCAAATGGTACGAATCCCAAATGATCCCAATTCGCCGTTGAAACCGTTAGATTACAAAAAAAGAGTCATGTGGTCTTGGTTTAGAAATCGAATAACTGGCACTTGGGTCGAATAACAGAGGAAGGAAAAGCCATCCCTGGCAAACGGGGATTGTATTAATGATGATGACGATGCGCTATATCACGCCCTATGGACGCTCCCAACAATGCCCCGCCAAAGGTGAGTGGACCACCCTGACTCAATTCTGCGCCGATTATTCCACCGATAAGGCTTCCGGCAATTACCGGAGTCGCTGAATGATAACCATATCGGGGAACTGGGGCGTATCGTCGAGCCGGTACATATTGACGATAGACCCTCTTTTCACGGTAAACCGGCCGTCTATTGTACGGTCGATAACCTTGGTGCCTAGCATATTTGCGGTAGCCTCGACGATGTTTATGACCGTGTTTATGATGGTGACCGTGATTACTATAGCCCCCCCGACGACGGTAATCGTCGTTATAGCGGTAGCCATTATTTCTTCTATAGTCACCCCGATCGCGGCCATAGCCATCACCGTGGTATCCGTTGTATATCACTACTTTATCCGCCATCGCTGTCGAAGCGAGTAATGCGATTGTAATGCTAAAACCCAACTGTAATATTCGCTTTTTCATTTGCACTCTCCTTTTAGAGTGGTTACTGAGCTCACGCAATATTCGAAATCGTAGCGTGTTGGGAAGTAATTTACGGCTAGACGACTGAATCATTACTGAACAAGGTTCAATTAATTATTATTCTAAAACATTAAGAGCTAGATTATGGCTTTGGATCTACCGCACTGGCAGAATTTCGAGACCGCCAATTCCTACACCGCGATAAATTTTATGGGTTTCCAGGAAACGTCTATAGAAAGACGAAGTAATAATTTTTAAACGGATATTAGTAGGTTATACGTTTTTGAATCATAAGCGCACGAAGCAATACTTTCTCCGATCTCCAATGACTAGGTAAATCTTTGATAATCGCTTTGCCGAAAGGTTATTTTGTAATTTCCACACCAGGTGCGACGTTCCTAATCCAACCGTATATGGTTTTCCCTAACAGATCATTGTTGCCATTAAATTGGTGGTCGGCACCATCAATCTCAACCTGTCTAAAAGATGCATTTTTACGGGTGGCCTTCTTGCGCTGATCAAAACTGGCACTAATCCGTGGATGTTCGGCAGCGCCGTAAATATCCAATACAGGAATTTCGATCTGGCCCAGCTGCTCCAGTAATGTGGGTTTATCAATGTCAAATTCAGGAACGGACAATCCGATCACTACCAATGCACGTATATCGTTTTCTTTTATGGCAAATTGGAAATCCACCGCCGTTCTTGCACCAAAACCGTGGCCGATTAATACAAGATTTTCTAATTCTTTCTTCTTTAAGAATTCTATCGCCGTCTTAATACGTTCCCGCGCTTTTCCAATCAGAACATACGCGTCTTGTGGATTGTCTACAACCCGAAGTACAGGCAACTGTATCGTAAGGCTGGTCCAACCGAATTCCGCCAGTTGCTCGCGCAACGGTACGATCAATTGCTTGGATTGCGGATGCTCCCCTACCCCCGGTAAGATCAACGCGGCACCCTGAACTGCTTTTGTCTTGGCTTCGTCAAATAACCCTAAAAATTGCTGTTCTCCGGCATTCAACCAGATGATTTCGCCGCTTGGCCTCGAATTGACTATTTCATCGGTGATTTCTTGTTCGAAAATCGTATCCGACGCATAGATTCGAAAACAACCAAGAGTAATCACTGAAAACAATAACAGAGCTTTATTTATCATCAGGATCTCTGGTGAAAACCGTAACTTAAATATGTGATTTACGAGTATAGTTGCTTTAAGCTCTGTAAAACTAATTATGACTTTGATCAATTCAAACAACCTATGATCTAGGACAAAAACCTAGCTATTCATATTAACGTCACCGACAAAACACCCCAATTCCATAATAGATCACAGTGCTCGAAGAAATACAGCTAGAATGCCCCTATTGTGGTGAACGAATCGAAAGCCTCGCCGATTGCTCGGCCGGAGACCAAAGTTATTTTGAAGATTGCAGCATCTGCTGCCGACCGATCCTATTCACGATTGAAATCGAATTTGATCAAAACTTAAGAGTTTCGGTCAAAACAGAGAACGATTGTTAAACAATCATCCTTGCGCACACCTATTGCGTCCATCATCTTTCGCCCTGTATAGTGCTTTATCTGCACGATCAAAGACTTTCTCGGGTTGATCTCCCTCATTAAACTGGCTTGCGCCGCAAGAGATGGTAATCGGAATTGTTGTCCCTTTAAATTTAAACCGGCAGGCTTCTATTTTCTTACGCAATTTTTCGGCAACCTTACTCGCGGATGCCGATTCTGCGCCGGGTAACAACATTACAAATTCCTCGCCGCCGTATCGGCAGACAAAGTCGGTCTCACGAATTCCCGACAACAATTCCCCAGCAATTATTTTCAGTAGCTTATCCCCAACAGCATGGCCAAATTCGTCGTTGACAGATTTAAAATAATCGATATCCCAGACCAATAACGCTAGTGAATTCTGGAATCTCTTCCAACGGGCGAACTCCTGCGCCAATCTTTCATCGTATGCCAAACGATTGGGTAAGCCGGTCAAAGGGTCCTTATGCGCCTCGCTTTGAGCTGCTTGCAACTTCGCTCGCAAATCTACAGCTTCTTGTTCCATGCTTTGGGTTTGCGTACTCAATTCTCGCATACGACGTTCTATGTCCGATTGTTGTTCGGACTCTGCTGCGCTTTGCGTGCGCAGCTGATCCTTAATGAGCGCCAATCGATTGCTAATCATTTCCTGAAGTTGATCAAAATCCGTAGCGGTTTGGCTGTTTTCCTGCAATAGCTGGAATTGATTTTTCATGGCATCACTATGCACCTCTCTATTACTAGACGATACCCGCTGCGTCTCATTAACCGCTACCACTTGTTTGCCCAATTCACCGAGCGAATCGGTTAGCTGATTTAGAAAACCCTCTATTTTATGCTGCCCATCCTTGACAACAGATTTTGCTTTAAACAACAGCGACACCGTTTCGACAATCAATGCATGAAATGCTTGGGGATCTCGTTCTGACTTAATTTTCTGTTTTAAGCTATCGAACACTTCGGTAAATTCCAAAGGTACGTTGATCCCGTCCAAAAGATCAATCATACTTTTCCAAATTAGCTCAGAATCAACTGCAGCAGCGTCCGATTTAACCTGGGTTCGTTTAAATATTGTCCCCAAAAAGCCGGGAGCCGTGACATTGGTTGGCTCATCGATAAATTCTGCTTCCCCCGCCAATGCATCATACAGTTCGGTATAAACTTGTTTGCTCTCCGGCAAATTTTCCAGGCTAACCCGGGATCGAAGATTTTCTATCTTATAACGATCTTCGGATTCCTGGGCGATAAATTCCAAAAAACCAAACAAATACTCTAAACCATTATTCTGGCCCGTTTCACGGCCGCCTTTCTCCGCACGTATCAAAGTTTCCGACAGATCGTCCAATTCTGACCAAAGCCTTTCGCCTACCAACCCTTTCTTCAGTATATCTCGGATGGTAATCAAATGCGGATCCAGCGATTTATCTAGCCCATTGGTTGCGAGGGTTAGACGAATAATGACGCGGCACAAAAGTTTCTGTTTATTGCCCCAGGCTTCGTTGGACAAATCCAACTCATCGGCGAGCTCTAGATATTTTTGCTTCCAATCTTCTTTCGACTCGCTACTGACGCCCACTATGAACGCTCCTTGTCACGTGCGGTGAGATGCTCTGGCAATACGATTTCCATTGCGACCGGCAAATGGTCCGAACAAGCAAAACGGGGAACTCTAATATTCTGAATGCTTAACTCTGGCGTCGCCAAGATATGGTCCAGCCTGCGCCGAGGTCGCCAGCTAGGAAACGTTTTTAATTCAGATATTGGATAAGCAAGCCGGGTTTGAGAGATCAACGCATCCATCTCCGGGGAGTTGGATTCAAAATTCAAATCCCCCATCAATATCAGGCTCGGCAGATCGCCAACCAGTCGGCTAACAAATCCTATTTGCTTAAGTCTTGCACGCCGGCCCAACGCCAGATGGGCAATACAAATATGAAGCGATTGGGCACTATCACCAAACCGAACCAGCAATACACCACGACCAGGAATCCCAGGCAACTTTAGGTCCATAATTTCAGATGGCTTCATCCGACTCAATAGTCCGTTGCTATGCAATGCCAATCGTCCGACGCGCCGATTGATTTGATTGTACCAGTACTTAAACCCAGCATTTCTAGCCAGGTACTCTGTCTGCACAATATTATTGCTACGCATCCCACCGCCGTCGACCTCTTGCAAACCGACAATATCAAAATTTTTGACAAAATCTGCGATTTTATCCAAATTTCGTTGTCTGCGCCGGGTTGGCAACACATGCTGCCAACTGCGCGTTACATAATGCCTCAGATGACTGGTATCTATACCTGTTTGGATATTAAAACTAAGCAGTCTCAAGCGGTCCGAAGAACCTCCCGCTGACATTAAGTTATCAAGCAACAATGGCAGTTCGAATTAATATATCAAACCAGAAACGACCGCTGATTTAAGTATAGTTCGTTCGAAACCTCGCACTTAAATATAGAAATAGAAGCATTATTCTATAACTTAGTCGAAGCCAAATTTAATTACCGCCAGATTCTTGATTCGACGCTGATTCTATGGAAATCAAACGATTCATAACCTGTAACATATTTGGAAAAGTCTTGGCCAATGTACCATTGGTTCGGTATTTACCGTTGACTATGATCGCCGGGACACCGCTCACACCATAACGCATCGGCATATTTTCGGCCTGGCGCATTTTCGTTGCGACGATAAAGGAGTTGTAAGCATTGTGGAACGCGTCCTTATCGACGCCGTGTTCAACAAAAAACTCAGCCATTTCTTCTTCGCTGTCCAAAGACCTTTTTTGTTCTTGGATCACTTTGAATAAATCACTATGAACTTTGTCGGTTACACCCAAAACATCAGCTACGAAATAGGCCCGCGCACCCGCTGCCCACTTGGAACTAAATATGGCGGGTTGCCGGATAAACTGCACATTATCCGGAATACCTTTCACCCACTCTGTCAAATGGGGCTCAAAATTATAGCAATGCGGACAGCCGTACCAAAAAAACTCGATAACTTCGACTTTTTCTTTGTCCTGGGTCGGTTGCGGAGGAATCACTTGGGCAAAACCACCTGCGTCTCCAACCGCTGAATTTCCAACTTCTTGCGCCGAAGTGACTAAAGACACAACAGATATGATGATTAAACCTATCCATCTCGTATACCTCATGCCACCAATCTCCTTTATTTCTATTAACCCAATATAAAATTTCGCCCAAGACTGTCGACTATATTGCCGTATCGACAAAATAACCAGCACCGTTCAGGCCAAAGCCATCTATAAACAAGAGATTTACAACCAGCGGTTTTCAACCCTTGCTATAAAAACTCAATCGAGAACAATCCCACGGAATGTTGACTGCGTATTCATGTACGAGAAGATCGAATTTTAATATTTTTGCGTTAATCGAATACTATCGATTAACGTAATCTGGAAATATATGCTGACACGGAATTTATTTCTGCTTTGCTCATCTTCTTCGTGATCGTACGCATCATCCCACCTTCATCGTTAGTTCGGTTATCTTCCCTAAAATCATTCAACGATTTGACCAAATAGGGTATAAACTGGCCTTTGAGTTTGGGAAACCCTGCTGATGGATTGCCCGACCCACTCGGACCATGGCAACCGGTACAAGCAGGAACATCTGTCTTTTCGTTTCCCGCCAGAAATAATATTTCACCTTGTGCGATCAGCTCGCGAGTTACCGGTATTTCTTCATCTTCATCAACATATTCATCATCGCTGGCCTTGACCACAATTGCTTTCTGATTTGCAAAATATGCACTTAAATCTTGAATATCCTGCTCAGATAAGGCTGATGCAAAAGCCTCCATTGACGGATCTGAACGCAAATGTCCTTTAAAATCAGTTAGCTCGCGCACCAGAAATGATTCATTTTGGCCCGCCAAGCGGGGGAATATCGGGGCCATGCTGTTCCCATCCTCACCATGACAACCCGCACATGTCGCCGCTTTTGATTTTCCGGCAGCAACATTACCCGCAGCAAAAGCTGAACTAACACAACCCAAACTGGCAATACAAATTAGAAAAAATAAACTAGATTTGGTCATCTACTGGTATCCTTAATATCCTGCCAAAATTTATCAGAATTGTACTCTATATTAAACCGTCTAGCGAACGTCCGCGGCGAACCATCTGGTGCTTCACATAGATCAACTGACAAGCGGAGATTACTCGTTATTAACAAACAATTAAGGTATACACACTACTCCAAATCAATCACATGCAAGATGCCATCAACAGACAAGACACACTATGAATTCTATTTACCGACGCGCAACATTTCTGACCAGCGTGCCCCGCATGGCGCTAGGCCCCGTAGACGAAGGAATGGAAGTCGCATTCGCTGGACGCTCGAATGCAGGTAAATCAAGTGCTCTCAACGCGATCACATCGCAAAAATCTTTGGCTAGAACCAGTAAAACGCCCGGTCGAACCCAGCAACTTAATTTCTTTACGATCGACCAGCATAGACGCTTTGTTGATTTACCAGGTTATGGCTATGCCAAAGTACCGACTCGAATTAAAAAACAGTGGCAGCAGGCAATGGAGCATTATTTCCGCAAACGTCAATCTTTGTGCGGAATCTTTTTACTGATGGATATACGAAACCCGTTAACCGATTTTGATCGGCAAATGATTGAATGGTGTATACACTGTAAACGACCTCTACACATTGCATTGACAAAATCCGACAAATTAAAATTAGGCGCGGCTAAAAACACCTTGCTCGAAGTCACGAGGGCTTTAGAATCTGCGGAACTTAAGGCTTCTACTCAACTTTTCTCATCAACAAAAAAAACCGGTATTGACGATGCACACAAAATCTTAGACGCGTGGTTCAAACTTGGTGTAAACAGCACAGAAATCCAATAAAACGGCAATTCAGACGGGAACGCGTATGGTCATTCATTGACGCAAACTTCCAGACTCTTATTTTTTAGTGACAAACAGGTTGTATTGCTGAACATGAACTATGTTTAGCTATACATCCCATCGTTTCCTATAAAATCGATTAAATCCGTCTTTATGCCCACATTAACTTTCATTCTGCTAGCATTGCTACCGTCGGTTTCTCTAGCGGCAAACACCAACTACAAACCCACAAACCTTGACTCTATTTGGTTGATCATCGCTGCTGCACTTGTTTTCTTTATGCAGGCCGGCTTTACAGCATTGGAGTCCGGTATGATCAGGGCGAAAAATTCTATCAATGTAGCCATTAAAAACGCTTGCGACATGCTTGTAACGATTCTGGCTTTTTGGTCGGTTTGATGTTTGGTGCCAGCGAGAATGGATGGTTTGGTAATTCAGGTTTTTATCTCGACGGCGTGACATCGTCGCACGACTATGCGTTCTTTATTTTTGAAGCCTAAAACAGATTAAATTGATGAACAACGGTCTAGAGATTCAGCCAACATACCCCCCCCGTGAAAGCCTTGGCCTATAGACATGGTCTGGATTTTAAATTTTTTTGGCACGCTTTCTACCGCATTTGACCCTGCACTAATCGCTCGAATTTCAAGGCGGGCCCCATATTTTCAACAAAATCTCGCAATACAGCCCGGGTAATGGCAGGTTTGTCCTCATCTAGATCGACCAAAATAGCAACGACATTTGCATCGGTCCGATCGATTACTAAACCCCAAAGCTGAAACAATTTGGCCAAATATCGGTTGGTCGTAATAAGTCCACTAACTTCATAACGGTACCACAATAAACTCTTGTGTCCCTGCTCCGACCTTAAAACGAGCTCTCGCATGCTGCCTCGTTTCACTCCAGTTTGATCCGAAATAATATGCCACATTGCCGCCCCAGCCAAACTGTTTAGATCGTTAATCAATTCGTGTTCTTGTCCTTGAGAAACGTAATATCCCAGATATAGCGAAACAGAATCATCGTTTTTTTGGTAATCCCCTTTAATAGATCCAGAAACACCTCGGTACAGGGGGTTCCATTGATTGTTTACGACTGTTGGACCCCGCCAGCCATGCACGCCTTCCGGCAATCGCAAATCGATTTCGATTAGATCGAACTGATTACTCGAAACCAAGTAAGCGATTGCCGGACCAACCGAAACTGCAATCGACAATAAAAGTAATATCGTAATGCACGGGTAGCTTACATTTGATTCGCTATCGCTATTCAATAATATGGGCGCGTCTAAGGATTTTTTCGGGGATAATCTATTGGTTCGATGCTCATCAAACCATAACAATGCGAACATCAATGCGCCGAACAATATCCAACCCATGGTTAGATGATCATCAACCAACGAACTTTGCATCTGCGTTCGATGACCGATATATATTATGATAAATACACGCAGAAGATTGCCAAAAATTGCGGTTCCTGCGGCGACCGCAATAACAGCAAGCCGCGCACGAACACTACTATAATTGGTATATGCGTAATAGCCAGCGAGCGTTAGCGCCGCCAGCAAGTAATTAACTCCACTACAACTCTCCGAAACCTCAAAAATTCCAGACGGTAATTCTATTAATACTCCTTCACGTAAAGACGGTATTCCGGTCAATTGAATCGCTGCATGCGAAATAGTGGCGGTCAAATGTTGAAGCGGCGGTCCCAATGCGGTCCAAATGGGAAGCGACAAACTTAAAAATAACAATGGGAATAATAAGCGCCTGAATATAAGGCTTCCAACCGAGGCCCAGATCAATGTCAGAATTACTAGCAATAACGCAGGCGCTTGACCAGAACGTACATCAATCAAATGACTGGCTAACCATATTCCGCTAGCAACAAAAACTAACGGAACCACGCGGTAATCTGCAACGGGTACCAACCCCACTAAATTTGCCCTATCTTTCCATAGCATCATAAAACAAAGCAAAACAACTACCCAACCGTGGGTTACTTTACCTGTAGTAATCTGATTCCACAGCCCAACCAAATAAAAAAAGGTATCCCAGTACAATCCGACTATCACAATAAAAAGAACGGCGATTACGAATATTGCCGACTTCCAGTTATCGCCGATCACATCGGGCTGAGAGGCATCTTCGGTTACCCCACGTTGAATTTTCCCGGATATCTGTTTATTCAAGATCACGCGCTGTTTAATTTCCTAGGTGTTTACCAATACTATTCTATTGGCCCATCGAATTCCAAATGGTGTGAATCGCGAATACCACAATTTATACCGTAATTTGTAGCACAAAACTCGATCACCTCAATTCTTTGGCCCGTTTATCACCTATAAAAAGAACGCAAAGTTCATACAACCAGCCTTTTCCGCAACGTTAGATGTCGCGTACTAATTGTCATCTATAGAGTTCTTCATAGCACTGAAATATGGAATTGTGATGAACCGCGCAGTACGTAATCGAGTCAGCCTCTAGA
>CAZUGA010000018.1:0-79787 GCA_964619885.1 uncultured Methylococcaceae bacterium | reverse complement strand
CACGGAGAATATCAGTTCACAACTATTTCTATAGATGGTACGGACGGACGCTTACAGTTTTCTTTCTTTACCAATCACACGAGGATTAGTACAAAGTTCTTGCCATACTATATTTTTACCTTTATAAACAACAATTTATGAATTGTTGCAAGGAAGCCTATCTGAGCACGTGTAAAAAACTTCGACAGATTAATTGTGCTCAACGGATTACGTTAAACGAGCAATGACCGTTGGACTTGCGTCGAAAAGAAACTAACGGAATCGATTAGATCGCTAAGCGTTTTTTCGGATCAGATGATTTTTCTCGGCCGGCACCCTACGCTTATCCCGCTTCATCAACCACTGTCGGCGCAAACAGAGAGCGCTTTAGACCGCCAGACAGGACAAAGGATTATGACAAAACCCACCCCCAAGTGGGACAAATTGTGTTATACACCGCGTGATACTCGCTGCAGGTTACGTTTGCCAGACAAAACCCTGCCGAACTAATGAGTCTAATTCTTTTCTGCGTTCGAATTGCTAGATCTAGCTCTAATCGCAGTATGGAATAAACAGAATCTTGATCTAAATTGGAAACCGCAATAAAACCTTACATTGTTATTATTGGTACAACGAGATTTTACAGATACTATGTCAAATCCTTGAGCTAGAATTAATTGATATACTTATAATACCAACTGGATGATTATTTTGTTATTGACCTATTCCACACTACGGCAATTGCGGAAATGAAAATTTTCGTTTGCCAATCCAAACCCTATTAATCCGAAATATAATTAACAATTGAAATCAAAAACGGTCCAGTAAATTCACCACTTTTTTAGATGCTACCACAGACTGCAAATTTGAACAGACCGGAAACCGAGTCACGCTCTGAAGACTTGCACCGGGTTTTGGAAATATCCCGCCAACTCGCACTGACCAGCGACCTACAATCGTTACTCAAAGAAATTGAAAATGCGGTATTGACCGTTTTGGACTGCGAACGTGCTACTGTATTTGTCTACGACCAATCAAGCAACGAGCTGTTTAGCTGTGTAAATTCCCGTTCTGAGAATATCCGCTTACCGATAGACCGTGGCATTGCCGGCACATGCTTTAAAGACAAAATTATTCTAAATATTCCCGACGCCTACAAAGATTCCCGATTTAATCAGTCCGTCGATCAGCAAACAGGTTTTAAAACCAGGAATATGTTGGCATGCCCATTATCTATTTCCGGTCAGGAAACCTTGGGTGTACTCGAAGTGTTGAATAAACGTGATGGTGGCTTTGACATGCATGATGAAACCTTGCTGCAAACCTTCGCAGCCCAATCTGCGATTGCATTGCACCGTCAATTCTTGATGGAAGAATTCGGCGAGCACAAAAAATTGCAGGGAGAATTGGCCATCGCGCAGAAAATTCAGACCGGTTTGTTCCCGTCTGCGCCACCCCGTATTGATGGCTTCGATATTGCCGGATGGAACAAACCCGCGGATGAAACCGGTGGCGACTTTTTCGATTTTCAAGCATTGAATAATGGGAACATTTTATTGGTCATCGCCGACGTGGCCGGTCACGGTATCGGGCCCGCATTACTGGCTGCGGAATGTTCCGCGTTGCAACGTGCCATATTCTCACTAGAATCAAATCTCCCGACAGGTTTAGCGCACATCAACCGCTTATTGTGCGATCATTTTCCAACGGATCGTTTTGTTACCGCTTTCGTTGGTTCATTATCCCCCGACGACAACCGACTTGGTTTTCTTTCAGCCGGGCATGGCCCGGTTTTGGTTTATCGCCAGCGAAACGGAAAAATTACCGAATTACCGGTGAATGGACTGCCATTGGGCGTTTTGGCCAACACCAGTTATGATGCGCTCAAACATATTCTTCTGGAACCGGGCGACATCTTGATCGCGCTCACCGATGGGTTTGTTGAATGGGAAAATAGCGACGAAGTCAGCTTCGGTTTACAACGCGTTTGCGACAATATCAGACAAAACGCCGAGCTTCCCGCCGCGGCTTTGATCGAAAAGCTGTACGAAGCTCTGCTAAAACACACCCATCCGGCAAAACAAAGCGACGATCTTACTGCCATCGTGCTCAAAAACATCGACCACGAATCGCCGACGGATAAATGATTGCTCAGCGTGAGAGCGCAACATCACCACTCTACAACCCTGCGCGGGCACCTATCCTTTATAGTTTTCGGCGTTGTCCTTACGCCATTCGGGCGCGGATGGTAATCGAATACGCTTGCATTAAAATAGAATTGCGCGAGGTACTGCTGCGCGATAAACCACCGGAAATGCTCACCCTTTCGCCCAAAGGCACGGTACCAATATTACTGCTTCCCAATCAGGTCGTGATCGACGAGAGTATGGATATAATTCGGTGGGCTCTCGCACAGCATGATCCGAATGGCTGGTCAGGCAAGCAGCACAAAGATCAAGAACGATTGATCGACTGGAATGACGGCGAATTCAAGTACTACTTGGATCGCTATAAATACGCCGATAGGTATCCGACATATTCTAAACAGCACTACCGCCAAAAATGTAGCGAATTTCTCATTGAACTCCAATCCAAACTGGAGCGCACTCGATATCTCTGTGGAGACACCACGACAATGACGGATATCGCGATATTTCCTTTCGTACGCCAATTCGCCGGCGTAGATATGACATGGTTTCAATCCTCATTCGGTAACACGTTAATCACATGGTTGAGAACTCATGTCGAATCCGAACTATTCAAAAATATTATGACCAAATACCAACCTTGGATCAGCGGAGCCGATCCAATATTTATGCCTTACAAAGATTAATTTTTCTACCTGAACTTCTGAAACGCCGCCCCCATACACTCTCGATGAATACTTTAGGTGCAGTAGAATTGGATGCAGCAAGGCAGGCAGGATTCAATACCACTTGGTTAGTCCGACCGAAGGACTCTCCGTTAGACATGAAAACACTTCAATCTGTGCATCCGCTAACCAACAAGTTTTTTTTATCAACCTAGATCGATATGAGTAATCCGATTTGCACAGATCACAGATTGCATTAATCGACCGATCCATGAATTCAGACGCTGTTGCGCGACCAGCCTACATTTTTTCGATCAAATCGAGGTCTTTATTCCAATATTTTATACCCTTATGCAACATCATTGTGTGATAATGTTGTAATCAACCTTAATCGAATTGGCCGGCAGAATTTGGCTACATACATTCTAGGAAACACCACTAAATTAGATCAATTTGAATTCGGTTGAAAAATCACCGGACGGAAACCGGACAAATTTACGCGGCGCCCAGGCTTTAAGAGCCTAGACCGAGCAAACAATCATCAAAAGAGGTTCAAAATGGCAGCTTATAAGTTTTCAATTCCATCCCAAAAACATCAGCATTTCCTGACAAGTTTCCTGGCCTTAATATTTATTACCACACTATCCGGGTGCGGCAAAGACCCCGATATATCTTCCGTCGTCAAGGAAGCGCCCAAAACCAATTCAAGCGCTGTCACAATAAGTGGCTTGGTACGCGGCGAATCCGGAGTGGTTAGCGCCGGAGAGGTAAAAGTCAAAGACCGAACGGGCAAGAAAGTCACAAAAAGCATGATCGACGCAAAAGGAAGCTATAAGGTAGATATCCCGTCAGGTACCAGGTATCCGTTGTTGCTTACTGCAACCCCAGATCGAAGTCAGCAACAAAAAGGCAAATTGTCCGTCGCAGTGGTGGAACCGCTATCAACCGATCACGATCTTACCGTGATCTCGACAAAAATTGCCGAAAAAGCCAAATCGCTGGGAGGCTATACGCGCAAAAATATGATGCAAGCGGCAATGACCACCGCAGCAATGCCCGACAGAGATACCTCAGTTGGGGGATTTCGCGGCGATCCGACCAAACAATTCGGCGGCTGGCACTAAGAAAATAAACCCGCGCCAGTTACACAATTTGCAGTTTATTTTTCGTATTAAAATAATTGGCCTTGGGTTATAAAGGCATTTACAACTCATGGATGAGTTGCATACTTTTTCTTAACAATAGCGCCTTAATTTCGCGTCATCGATAGTATTCATTAGCACCCGAGTCAGCTCATGTTAAACCACCAGGCTATCCAAAATAGTAGCTTTGTCGGACACAAAACCCTGATCAAACTGACCCAGCACACCGGCGTCTTTAGCCATCTGGCGAAAATTTCCGGAACGATTGGATATATCGGATGCGACCAGCATCATTTCCAGTTCCAACGGTGACATTTGCCGCATCAAATTCTTGACCAGTTCAGGATCAACCCCATCGCCGCCGCAATCGCCCAACGCCAAAGACCTGGAAAAACCATAATACTGCTGCAATCGGCTCTCGCATAGTTTACTCAGACGCGCCCCTCTCCGACGATCGCGCAATGAAGCTTTGATCGCTATTGCAACCACCAAAGCGTTATAAAATGCATTTTGTACTCCATGCGAAAAGATCGGGTCCACAAATGCACCGGCGTCGCCAATACAATAATAATTTTCACCACAAATATTCGTAGAATAATACGAATAATCGGGCCGAAAGCTCAGCGAACCCTCAATAAAACTAGCCGGTTCCAACAAAGCCCCAAGATATTCCATAGTTGCACAACTTTGCTTGAAAAAGCTTTCGCGCTGAAACTTGTCCATCCCTTTTAATCGATCCGTATGGATAACCAAACCAACGCTGGTCTTATCGCGCAATATAATGTGCCAAGCCCAACCGTCGGAGTGCGATAACACAAAAGTAACCGGCTTGACGTCTGGCAAACTTGACGGATCGTAACTGCGTCCGTCTGCGGCAATATAACGAGCACCTCGATAGTATCCCCACAAGGCGAGGAATTTCAGCCTGGAACTGATCAATTTACGCGATTTGAACTGTCCGGCCAGCAGACTGCTGGTACCGCTGGCATCGACTACGATCTTGCAGCCAATCCGGCCTTCGACAAGATCGCCATCACGTTTATCAACGTAAATTACCTGGGGATCTTCACCATCCGCAAAATCTACCCGCTGAACCGAAATTCGCTCAAATATCTGCGCACTGCAATCACTCGCATGATCCAATAAAAGTTTATCGAAGACGTCGCGTTCCACATGCATTGCCGGCCGGTCATAACCGAATTTAGAGAACGAAAATTGATGAATACGCCCTTCCCATACGGTTATTCCACCAGCTTTATCTATAAAACCTTCACGCTCGATCTTTTCCGATACACCGCTGGTATCGGAAAATTTCCAGAAATGAGGGATTAAGCTCTCACCCACCTGGTTACGCGGGTGCCGGGCCTTTTCCAACAATACGACGTGAAATCCATCCTGCGCCAGTTTCGCTGCAGTAGTACTGCCCGCCGGACCACCGCCGATGACCAAGATATCGCAGTTCGAGGGTACCGATTCAAGCATATACAAATCAATCCTAACTTTGACGAAATACTAACTATGCAGGATCCATCTACACGATAAATTCCTGGTTACTGCGTTTCCCTCATCATTCTAGGCTGTTGCTACATATCACCCAATATCGCGTTATCGGTTGGCTGGCGCAACCATTCCGCGATATCACGCCCCAAGGTTTTCACACAGCGCCCCATGATCGCGCAAGTCCCCTTATAACCGCCAAATACGCCTCCGCCGGAAAATCGCCTTCCTTTAAATGTCCCGATTATCTTTCCGTCTTGTTCCAATCGACCCTGAACGGAAACCGATTTCCCACCGCTCCAAGTGCCGCCACCACCACCCGTCACGCTATATATTTCGGCGATAAGAATCTGTGCACCTTTGGGCGCCTTGGTAGGATCAGAAATAATCTGGCTCGAATAATCCGCAACATACTGCCGGATAAACTGGGACAACTTGTCGGGCAGCCGGCAGTCATCACGCACAGCTTGACGTACCTCTGCGTTCTGAGCAAACGGAATCTGATCCGATACGACCAGAACCGGCCCGCTACCCGATGTAACAGATGCAGAACCAGCCTCCGATTTAACACCCTTTGACCCACCACAAGAACTTAATGTGGCCAATACCAATATCACAGCTAAACGTTGCCAATTTGAAGTCATCTATTGCTCCATTCATAAAAAATAACGTGCATTAACCAATTTTCATCAAAGCATCCGCCGCAACGTTCCCGCAGCAGCAAATCGGACCGATAAAACCGTTTGACGTGTAATTGCAATGCCCGAATCTGAAGTTAACTTCAGCCAGTACCAACATATGGACGGCTCCCTCGGAATGCGCTCATGAAACAGCGGATCTAGCATACAGTTTAATAATAAATCTTTAGCGTGCAAAACCAAACTATACGGTTGGCGCCTGGCAATCCGCAACCCATAAATCAGTCGTCAAGCTCAACGGAACTTCTTTCATCGGTTTACCACTTTGTAGTGTTTTTAACAACGGTATCGCAGCGGCGGCGGGCGCTGTCTTGACGAACGTTTCCAATCCGGGCGGATACCGCGAATAGTCACTGGTCCGCTGCGGCATTGTTATTTCCGCCAATGCATTAGGATCACGATCCGACGATAAAACCAACGCACAGGCCAAACCGGTCTGGCCAATCGGTGGCGCTAAATATTGGGGCCATTCCTCATCGTAGCAGACCAGTAACAACGGCCCAGATAAAAACCTGGCCTGGATCCACGATTCTAGCATTCCCATTGCGAAAGTATCGTACTCCGCAGCAACGGCCGTTGTCGGTTCACGGCTCCCGCTGACAACACTCCAATAACCGGCAGTGGTATTGTGCACCGAATTGTGAAATTGGGTTGGTGATAACAACGCTTGGCGATCCGGCAGTAACATGCACAAACTATCGGTCACCTGAATTTCACCGCCGATCGACGCAAACACCGATGGTACTTTCGCCTTGTCGATATTCGCCGCTGCGCACGCATGGACCGCCGCGGTAACAGCCAAGCGAGTAGTCAGACTGGTACGCCGCCGAATATTGGCAGGCAACAGTGATTTATCCGGCGCGATACTTTCCAATCCATAAGCATCCAACCGCGATGAATCGGTACAGCTGATGCCATAACTGAGTATAGAAAGTGTATCAACCACGATTTTGCGCGACAATTACGCTGGTATTATTTCCGCCAAAACCAAATGCATTGCTCATCACCGAGCGTAACCCAGGTCTGCTTCTGGGTTCGGGCACTATATCGCAACGCAAGTCCGGGTCAATTTCAAGCAATCCGCAGGTTCCCGGAACAAATTCATGTTCCAAAGCCAGCAAAGCGACAATTGTCTCAATCGCTCCCGCCGCGCCCAACGTATGACCGGTAACCCCCTTTGTACCACTGCACGGCACACCGTTGGAAAAAATATCGTATACCGCTTTGGATTCCACCTTATCGTTCATCAACGTCGCGGTTCCGTGAAAATTAACGTAGTCGATATCGGCAGCGCGATATCCCGCGTGGCTTAACGCTCGTTGCATCGCGATCCTGGCACCCGCACCTTCCGGGTGGGGTGAGCTCATATGATACGCATCCGAAGACTCTCCAACGGCTAACAGATGGGGCTTATTTATATACGCTGCATTGGGTTTTTCCAATAGCAACAATCCGGCGGCTTCGCCTATGCTAATTCCGCTGCGCGACTTATCCATGGGCTGACACCGGGTATCCGAAATCAATTCCAAACTTCTAAACCCACGCAAAGTCAGCCCACACAAGCTATCTATCCCGCCGCTTAACACCGCATCGCAAACACCGGCATTGATCAGCCGTTGAGCCGCCGCAAGCGCTTTTGCACTCGATGAACACGCGGTCGAAATCGCAAAACACGGTCCGGTTAAACCCAATTCACGTTGCACTAACCGGCCAGTCGCCTGGTAGGCATGCCGGGTCAGAAAATTAAAATCGATAGGCATCGCCCGTTTTGCCAAATAAAATTCATAGGCAGATTCCGTCTCGAACAATCCAGATGTACTTGTTCCCAACACCACGCCCACTCGATCCCTGCCATATTCGGATGCGGCACGATTGACCGCATTAAGAATTCCGTCCGACTCCTGGTATAAAGCCGCCAGGGCAATTTGGGCGTTGCGCGTATTGAACTCTGTGAGATCGGACCGAAGTTGCGGCAATACTTCATTGATCTCCCCGACGAAAGTCGGAAATGCCAGTTCTAGTACGCTCGGTTTAGTCAACGCCGACCGATTGTGCCGCAACGCATCGTAAAGCGCTCCATTACCGGAACCGCAAGCGGTAACGCAGGTAAACGCCGAAACCGGTATCGGCTCTAGTTCTAAGCGCACGACCTTTGGCTCAATTGCAATCCGGCAATGATTTGTCGTGAAATATCAACCAAATTCGACTCTCGCATTACTAATGAATTACCTAAATTAATCCTAAACCCAAGATCCTGTTCATGTCGTGGGAGACGGTGGTTCATCATGTTGCCGGATCAATATCGGGCACAACAAAAAACCCAGAATCACGCCAAAAGAGACGGTACCAGATAGTGATCTGAGCGATGCGCTGTCGGCAAAAGCAAGACTGCCAAAGGCCAGCGCGCTGGTCAACATGGACACAGCCATCGCCTGGTACGTCAAGCCCTTGTTACCAGCCCGATTTTCGCTGAAGAATATCCCGTAATCAACGCAGATCGCAACAACCAACAAAAAACCAACCAAATGCAGAAAGCTCAGGGAATTTCCGCTATACGCCCAACCCGCCAGAATCGACAACGCCGAAATCAACGCCGGCATCAGGATTCTACCGGCCGTGATCAAGCTCTTGTAACGAATGATCAACATAAATAAAATAATGCACAATCCGGCTAGTAGCATCGTGACGGCCCGATTTCTGTAACGTTCGGCCATTTGGTTCAACAAATCGCGCTGGCTAAAATAAGTCACGCCATCCATACCCTCCAATCCGGCCTTAACCGCACTGGGTGAATGCATCGCCAGCCATATGATAACCAACACTTGATTCTTAGCCTGCACGAATTGACCATCGACCAAATGCCGCAACGGTGAATCGAGCAAATCTTTGGGGTTTAAACGCGCTGCCGGCGACAACGTCAATTGACCGAGTCGATCAACCGATAATTTCTGCTGTGCCAGAGCAAGGCGCCACCATTCTACATGTGTATCGGTCAGTTCCGCCCGCAACGCGTCTTCGTTACGTCGCTGCAGCTTCTGCGACAACATCCACGGGTACAAGCCATAATAATTATCCAAGTCACCTTCAACTTTTAGAGCATCCAGGCGGCGATAAACTTGTTCGGCTCGGCTCAACGCGGCCTCAACATTCCAACCTTGAACCAAGACAAAGCGACCCGGCTCGATACTGACCGTACGTGAGCGTATCAATGCATCTTGCTGTTTTAGTTTTTCCAACTCCGGGGTCAATTGCGCCAAATCGTTAATCCAATGCAAGTTGGGCAATTCAGACAACGCAACACCAAGCCCGACTATCAACAACAATACCAAACGGCGACGCCAACGACCGCACCAGTCAATCCAAACCTGCATCCCCTTCAGCGGCACGCCGAATCCATAATCTCTAGTCATCAAGCCAGGTAGCACATAACGCGTTACAATCAATGACGTCATAATGCCGCTGCCCGCGTAGACCGAAATCTGCTGGAAACCAGGAAATCCGGATAATCCCAACGCCGTATAGCCCACCAAGGTCGTCAAACCACCCAACAATAAACTGGGCCAAATACGCGCCACGATGCCTACCCGCTGGGCGACTGGAACCGAAGCGCCGTGTACCAGCGCATGGATCGGATAATCGATACACACGCCGATCAAGGTTGTTCCAACCGCCAGAGTCAACCCGTGTATATAACCAAATACAACCGCGGTTGACACGACCGCGACACAAACGGAGGACACCAATACCAGGGACACCAGAAATAAAGCGTTCAACGACCGGAAGGTCGCGATGAATAACATCAGTAATCCCAAGGTCGAAATAACAGTAACCCGCTGTATGTCGGCGCTCACCAATTTTCTTGTTGCGACTGCAAAAACCGGTACCCCGGTAAAGGCCAGAGAATAGTCTCCACCCTCACGCAAATTTTGTTGGTTGAATATCCGCTTTATATCGGCTTGAATGGGTTCCTGGACCACAGAATCCAACCCTGACCCCTGCGTTTCAAGAATCAGTGTGACATAGCGATCATCGCTCTGGTCCGACTTAAACCGGTCTGCAATACCGGCAAAGGTATTTAGACTCAGCAATAGCGGGTCTTGCTTGGCGATTTTTTTTACCGTTTGCGCTTGCGGCGATAACAACGCCTGCCGCAGCTGCCCCGCCCGCCGGTCTAGCGCATCCGGGCTGAACAAGGATTTCAAATCTGATTCGGGCCGCAGACTATATAGCTGAGAATAATGCGGCAAGTACAGCGCAATCACCTCATCCATAAATTTCGCGTCGCTGGTGGGCTGCCATACATTGTTCACCCCGGATAAATTTTTTAGCGACGATGCATACTCGGCAGAAAACGCTTTGATATCCGATTTTTTAGCGATGCTACTGCCAACCGACAATATATAACGCCGGGATAGCTTGCCGGATTGCATCTCACTGGCCAGCAAGATTTCTTCGGCGCTATCTCCAGCGACGAAAAAAGCGGATAAATCCGTCTTGACCTGAGCCTGCCAATAAACCACAGCAACCAACGCTACCAGCATCAGCAATAACAGGCGGGCTAGCCAACGCGGAGTCACGATTTACTCCCCGCGCACTTCCAGCAACAAGGCATCAATAGTATTGGCGACCGTCTCGCCCCGTTGACTCTCACCCAAACGGATTTCGTCAAAGTCGCCATCCGGTTTGGTGAGTAAAATGCGTTCGATCCTACCCCCTACCGGGCCGCTTACCGCAATTTCTGGCAATAGTTTGGAAGAATTGTTTGGCAGAGCTTGCAAATCAATTGTCCAGCGCCGGTCATCGGAGTCAAAATGCAATGCAAAAACCGATCTCAACCGGCTCAGATCACCATTTAACAAAGCCTGGAACGTGGCAACTTCACGACCGGTTGCTTCCATGTCATCGATCGATGCGTGCAGACGGATATTATTTTCCGCGCTGAAATACCACATATAGTCATCGCTAATGGCCATCACTTCACGCGACGGCTGTAGCTGCAATTTGACCAAATGCCCCGGCGGTTTGGCATAAAAATAACCCGTGCCTTTCCACGGTTCACTCATCAGAGCCAGATGGCGCACTTCCCAATAGCGGATTTGCACGCTGTCCTGATGCGCAAGCCTGGCAATCACGCTGTCCAGCGTCTCAGCCGCGCAAAGTGTCAATGGAATGCACAGTAAACCAATATTGACGAGCAACTTAGAAGCATCGGCGATCGTCAGTTTCATTGCGTCAATACGTCGCGCCAAACCTTCGGGCCATTTCTCACGATACTTTTGATCGAGTCCATCGGTGACGGAATATCAATATAGGTCAGGCGAATATGCCTAATAATATATTCAGCCACAAACAATAATCCCATCATGATAAAAAATATCACGCTGTTATAAAAAGCCCAAATTTCGTTGGAGGCCCACAATGCAAGCCCCGAAACAACAACCACATTGATCGCGAAAAACACCACCCAGGCTATAGTAACCTGACGGCAATATTCTGCGATGCCCGGCTTAAAATCCGGAAAATCCAAGCGCGCGAAATGCTCGATCAAGGATGGCCCCCGTATCAAGGTTTTTCCGAAGAAATACAGCATTCCCAAGTTAATGCCTACAGGAATCAATTTGACCATCAACGAATGCAAGTAAACCGAACCCAAAATTAGTAGCGCAGCCAATGCTAATGATCTATAGCGAACCACGGCGTTCTCAGAAACATAAGCCCGATACAGAAACACCGCGGCCATCGCAATCGGAACCAACCAACCCAAGCCCAGACTAATTCCCCGGTAAACCAAATACGGATAACCGAGAAAAACGACGACAGCAAATAATATTTTGACCAATCCCGCCACCGCTATTTGGTCTTATTTTCGTCGACAAACTTAGCCAGTGCCGCCAATGAAGCGAATATGGTCGGGTTACGATCATCTCCCGAGACGATCCGAACTCCATATTTGCGGTCGAGTATTACCGCTATTTCAAGTGCATCTATAGAATCTAAGCCCAAGCCCTCGCCAAACAATGGCGCATCTTTTTCTATTTCATTGGGTTCCACATCCTCCAAATGCAAACCCTCGATTAGCAGACCTTTTAATTCGGAAATCAGTTCCTCTCGAGTTAATTCGTTCCCCATGTCATCCTTACTTTATCTCAATACAAAATATTTCATTCTACTTCAGTTTGCAGATTCCTAAAAACATAGCGGCCTAATCGGGTCAAATTAACAGATTTTGGAGGCTTTCCCATTACTATGTTTCGCTTTGAAAATTGATGAATCCATAGTTTCCGAATGACACGGGCATACCGGGAACATATAATCGGCAGTATCAGGATAAAAATCAGCACCGAAACGGGCATTCGATGACAAAAATCACCTTTGTTAACCCACCCTACGAGCGCATTGCGCCGGGCTACGATTTTGTCCGCCATATTACCAACCGCTCGCCATCCCTGGGACTGTTGCATTTGGCCGCCCAGGTTCGGTTAGATGGCTATCAACCGTCAATTATTGAAAGCGATATCGAAGATCTGGACAGCCATCAGGTCGCCCAACGTATTATCGACGACAAACCCTCTTATGTCGGCATCACGCTATTTACCGTCGGCGTGTGGCAAGCCGCTCAAATAGCACGCCTGGTTAAATCACAATTACCCGATACGATAATCATCGTCGGTGGCCCGCATATTTCGTCGATGGGCAGTGAGACCATGCGCCGCTTCGGCGAGTTTGATCTAGCCGTGATCAACGAGGGCGAAACCGTATTGGCGGAGCTATTGCCGGTACTCGATGCGGGCAAAAAACCTTATCTGATAAACGGAATTATCTACCGCCTGGGAGACCAGGTCATCCAAACCCCCAAGGCGCCTATCGTCAAAGAACTCGACGAATTGCCGCTACCCGCCTGGGATTTGCTACCGAATTTCCCCGATGCATACTTGCCAGCAATTTACGATTATCCGCAAGGTCCGGTCGCAACCATAGCCGCCTCCAGGGGCTGTCCATTTTTGTGCAAATTTTGCGATACATCGACATTTGGCGCACGGGTACGCGCCTATTCGCCAGAATCGGTGTTTAACATGATGAAGCATCTTAACCAGCGCTACGGCATTAAACACATCATGTTTGTAGACGACTTGTTTCTGGCCAGCCGGGTTCGAACCGAAAAGCTCTGCGACCTGATTCTGCAGGAAAATCTCAACATGAGCTGGAGCTGCACGGCCCGGGTTGACACGGTCAAACCCAAAGTATTGGAGCGTATGAAAAAAGCCGGCTGTTGGGAAATCAGCTTCGGCCTGGAAACCGGCTCCAACGAACTATTGCAAAAGATGGAAAAAGCCGCCCGCGTAGAAGCATCCGAGCAGGCAATCAACTGGACTCACCAAGCCGGTATACGCAGTAAAGGCCTTTTTATGCTGGGCTATCCGGGCGAGTCCATAGAAACCATAGAAATGACCAAAAAGTTCGTACGCCGCATTCCAATGACGACCATGAACCTGACCAAATTCACACCGTACCCAGGCTCGCCGGTTTACAAAGAATTGTACGGCACCAACATCGTCGACGATCATTGGAAGCGCATGAACGGAATGAATTTTGTTTGGGCGCCCGACGGTTTGACGGTTGAACAACTGGACCGCGAATACCAAAAAATACTCATCAGTTTCTACAAACAGCACCGCGTCATGCACAAATACGTCGCCATGACCCTGCGCTATCCCATACATATCAAACGCCTGGCTAAATTTCTATCAGGTTTCGCCAAAGCCAAAATCGCCAGCTTTGTCGATGGCCGTCGCGGTATTCTAATAAAACCTGATGAAAGTAATTTAAATCAGAACCTGTCTCAAAAACAGTTATCTTAACGCGCTAAGCCAATCAAACACGCAGTCTAACGGCCCAGGTCCGACAACAAATCCGGCCAGTCAATATTGAAATTTGGCGGGGGATATGATTAGCGCTAGAATAGCGCGGCTAGTTATAGAAAAACAGCACCCATCACACAACTTAGGGGGAGGGTTATGAACGCGAACGAACTAGTTAATAATGCAAAAGGACTTGTCGAAAAAGCAAAGTCTAAAGTCGAAGAATTAAAAGCAGTCGCAGCCGATGTCAAACAACATCATGCAGAATCAAAAGATTTTGTTTCATTTTGCAAAACTGCGGTCACCAAGGAAATTATGGAGAAAAAAGAGCGTATCCCAACCGTTGGGATCACTCTGTGGATCTTGTTTCTATTGCTTTTCTTTAAATGGGATATGATCGTTGTACTGGGTATTTTACCGTTCATCATCTACTACGCGGTGCAAAGCGTAAAAGCGGCGCCCAGCGGTTAGTTCTCATCGCTAATCTTTAGATGAAATAGTTAAATCGGCATAAACTCTGGATCGCATTTGCATAGAGCGATCCAGAGTTCAGTGCCTACCCTGCCGGGATGTGATTCTATTTAAAAATACTGATTCCTGAATTCCCATCATTCTTAAAACCCCCTCTGTATTTTTCTCCGATTGAATCCGTCCTAATCGCTTAAATTTGCAACTATTCGCAGCCTTTTGCAAATGTCCACATTTTATCTTTTCAATATTCTTTGCTTATTACACATTCAAAGCTATCATAGTGCCCCAATAAAACCCGATAAACGACAAAACGCGCCATACGGCGTAGCGAGGAGACATAACAATGGGTGCAATTAGCGGATTAATTATGTTGGCCATAGCTTTTTGGTTCCACCAATCCACCATCAGCCAAAACGAATCAAAACCCGAAGACCAAAAACAAAACGCGTGGCACGCCTTCTGGATTGGTGCCGGTAGTTATTTCGGCGGCTATCTGCTGGGTTTGTTTCTAAACCGGGCAATCATATTTTTCTTTCCGGTCGACGTTGGTGTCGGCGGCTCCTTCGGCGAGGCGAGCGGTGGCGATACCGGAATCGTAGGCATTTTTTACGAATTCCTGCCGTTGATCGCGGGTATCGTGGCAGCGTATTTCGTACGGTTAAAGTTTGTATTGAAAAAAATATAGCCGACCCAAGCGCTGGGATACCGGCGCATAGACCGAGTGCCTAGTGGGCCGCAAGTCGCACCCTATCGGTTGGCTGCGTCAGACGCACAAAATACCAATGTCCGCGAGGTATTTGATTACGGTGGGCGTCAAACGCCGAAATCGTCAGTCGCTGTCGGTCGTCACCAATAGGCGTTCGATTTCGCGCGTCAAACCTTTTTGCACGTTACCCCAAAAGCGGTCCGGATTGCCCCACTTATCCAATGGTCTCGCATCCTTCGGCAGCGCTTGAAGTTTTCCGATCTGGAGATGGTTCCAATCGTTCGTATGCCGGACGACGATTGGAATCACAACATGGCCATGCTGTTAATATTTGTTCAGCGCAGCTTCCATTTCTTTAACACAATAATCCGATGCGACAAAATCCGGACTGATCAGCAATACAACGATATCAGCCTTGTCCATTTTTTCTAAAATTTGCGGATCCCACTCTCCAGCAATCATTTTTCTATCATCCCACCAATCCAGGCTTTCAAAGCGTCTTTTGATGCCTTTTAAATGCGTAGCCAAAGCGTTTTTATAGCTTTCACCTTGGTGGGAATACGAAATAAACACGGTCAGCTCGTCAACATTCAAGGCGCTACCCTTGCTTGATGGACTCGCGATCGTTTGCCGGAATTTTTGCGGCATGATTCGCAAAACGTCCGCAACGTTATAGCTGGCGCCGGATTGGGAGATATAAGTCATCTGGCCAGCTTGCTCCATTTTGAGCAATTGCAAAAAATTGGCTTTTTCCGGTTTACGATCCAACCCGCGCAAAGTTTGTTCCATGTCTTGATTCAAATCCGGATTTAACCAAATCCATTCTTGATACGGCAAATCCGCCATACGCCGCAAAATCCCGCTGATCTGGTCGCGAATCACGCTAAAATAACGGCCGATCTGCTCACCCTGGACCCAGATCGACAAGCGACGGGCCGGAATCTACAACGCCGTGCTGACCGTTCGAGACAACCTGGGCGCGACCGATAACGCCTCGATCGCAATCACAGTTAACGCGGATCCGAATGGGCCACCGGCAGCGCCGACCAATCTCAGCGCCAACAAAACGGTATCCGGCAAACGCCGCAACAAAACCATCAAGGTCGATTTGAATTGGCAGGATAACACCCAGAATGAAAGTGATTTCGTGCTGGAACGCTGTCAGCAATTGGGTAAACGTAAAAACCGGATCTGCACCTACGGCGTTTTGGCCACACTGGCACAAAACGCGGCAAGCTACACGGAAACTCTCAGTTCCGGAACTTATCAATACCGCTTGAAAGCGATCAATACTTACGGATCCAGCAGTTATTCGAATATTGTAAAGGTATCTAGCAAATAGCTGGCTTGGAGATGGGTGAACACAAGGACGTAGGCGTTTAGTAGGGATTTGGCGATCTTAGCGTCGCCAAATCCCACGCCATCCAAACCGGTAATCGAACAATACCCCGCGGCGGATCAGATCGCCCTTTGGATATTTCGAGTACAAGAAGAAAACGCGCAGAGTAGCGGGATACTTGAATTATCCACGCCGCAATCGAAAATCAACAACGCAATTGTAATGCCCAATCTTTAATCCAAAATATTGCTGACCTTGCCGTTCTTAAAGCTGACCAGAATCGTATCCCACCGGCTCTTCCAATACTTCCACTGATCGCGTTTTAAACTCGGTGTTTCGATCGCCGGTGGATAACCGCGCGCGACGATCACGGCATCCTTGCTCATACCGTTGGCAATGGTTCCGGCTTCGATGTTTTTTCTTTCCATCGCATTGAACTTGAGCATGCTGACCGGTTGCTCGCCAAACAATTTTTCGAAGGCTTGCGCGACCGAATCGTTGGTGTGTTTAATGTGATTGATGACCTCGATGGTTTCATCGGTATCCAATACCTTGACATCGAAACCCTTGCGTCCCATCTGCAACAGCTGGACTTTAGAGTTGACCGGCAAGAATATTCCGACACCGTAATTGGTCGTTCTGAAACGCCCCTTTTCGTAGTGCATCCCCACTTGGGAATAATACGTCTTTTCCAGATCAACAGACGCCGGTAAAGCTTCCGGCTTGGTATTTTTATTACAACCGCCAACCATCAAAACCGCAACCAAGACGATCAGAAACCAAAAAATTTGACCCTTCATACTACTCTCCCTATAAATTGTTCGAAGCTTGATTTTCGCATAATCTTAGACATTTCTCACCCGCGCTTTGATCCACCATATTGTGGGTAACAACCTTCAGCTATCGAACCAGGAAATCACAGGTCCCTCGGTGATACTCAGTTCGACAAAGTCTGCGTAGTCAATCACATGAATCCCGTTGATCAATTTCGATGCAGCAATTCCCCGAGCTTCCAGGTCCGGTCCCAGAACCCGAATCTCGAATTCGGCCAGCAGATTGATCAGCTCTGCGGATTCCGCTCCACCGTTCCGCGCTGAATATACCCCGTTTTCAATTAGCAACGCACAAGCACCGGGTTCGAGCCGTCCAAAACAACGCTGCACGGCGTCTACTCCACGAAGCTGAAAATTGATCAAATGCAGCACGGCTTTAGTCTGTTAGTCAAACAACAAATTAGTCACTTATTTCAGGCATTGATCACCACATCGTGCCGCGCCAACAATTCCCCAACATTGATTCTATTGAGTAATTTTGTTGCTATAGACAAATCCTCAGGATCCAGTCCATTCATGCTCAATGACTCGGATTCCACGTATAGATCTTCAACATCGTAGATCGCCAACGCATCCAATATCGGTGCGATGTCTTTGGCTTCGATCGCAGCCGGATTTTGATGTTTTTTGAGCAGCAGCGCACCTTGATCGATAAATAAAAGCCGTACCGTTTGCTCGAAAGCCGCAGCCGTTAGGATCATATCGAGCATTTCCTGCGCGTGCAGCGTGGAAAAAGGTGGCCGAGCCATGATGAACAAAAAACTTTTTTTCATCGTTATTTATCCACCGAAAACCAGCACGCGGTCGGCTTCCAATAGCGCCTCCGCCCATTGTCCCAGACCGGAAATCCTAAAACCCTCCGCCAGGTGGCATTCCACACCACGCCGTTGCGCTTCAATCGGATCCAGTAAACCGCGCCGCTGCGCCGCTGATATGCACACAACCAGATCGATATCATGATCCTTGGCAAGTTGGCTCCAACGCGCCAGAACAGGAATTTCATCATCCGGCGGTGTCATATGCGCCAACGCGTTATAAACGCCATCGAAATAGAAAAAAACCCGGTAAACAACGTAACCTTTACTCAACGCAGCACAGATAAACCGGTACGCGGTATCCGTTCCCTGATGTTGGTAAGGACTGCTGTTTATCTGTATTGCAAATTTAACTTGCTCCATAGTTTCTACACACTACGCGATTAAAATCAGGATGTCACAGAACTAAGGTAGATTCGAGGACTAATTAACTCGTAGAATGGTGACATTGACATGCAACCCCAACCGTCCAACCCAATGAACTCTGCACAGCTACGTCTGTCACAACCGCTATGCCCAAAAATCTAATACGCTTGGCGGCAATTTTTGCGATCCTTGTCGGCTCATTGACGCCGGTCGGTAATAGCGGCTACGCCCAGAAAGAAATCCTACTACCCGAAATCGGCGACCCGTCCGGCGCATTAATCACCCCTATTCAAGAGCAGCAATTGGGCGCGGCATTTTACCGCAGCCTGCATAGCCAGTTGCAAATCAACCAGGACCTCGAAGTCCACGATTTTATCGAATCCCTGGGCGAACGTCTCGCGTTGAATAGCGATAATCCACAGCAACCATTTCACTTTTTTGTGGTTATCAGCCCTGCTATCAACGCTTTCGCCGGACCGGGTGGTTACATTGGCATTAACTCAGGCCTGATCTTGAATACCGAAACCGAAAGCGAATTGGCCTCGGTGATGGCGCACGAAATCGCGCACGTGACCCAACGCCATCTGTATCGGGCCTTCGACGCCGCCCGAAAGATGACCATCCCGTCCGCGATCGCACTCTTGGGTGCGATTTTGATCGGCACGCAATCTGCTGAACTGGGCCAAGCCGCGATCATCGCCGCGCAAGCCGGAAGCATACAGAAACAAATCGACTTTACCCGCGACAACGAGCAGGAAGCCGACCGTGTCGGCATGCAAACTCTGGCGCGCGCCAATTTCGACCCGCGCGCGATGCCATTGTTCTTCGAACGCCTACAAAAATCCAGCCGTTACCTGGGCGAGGGGCCACCCGAGTTTCTGCGCACCCACCCGGTCACCTCATCACGCATCTCGGATACACGGGGACGCGCGGAAGCCTTTCCATACCGGCAATTCCCCGATTCGATCAGCTTTCAGCAATTCAAAGCCAAATTACGCGTCTTGACCGCAATTAAACCAAGTACCGCGATCAAACACTTCGAATCCCGTCTTCAGCGCGGGACCGAAACGCAAAAAGCGATCGCCCATTACGGCTACGGTCTGGCCCTGGCCGCCAACACTCAATACGACAAGGCCAGATCGATCCTTTCCCACCTGGTCAAACAGAACCCCGGTGAGCATGCATTTATCAACGCAATCGCCAAAACCGAACTCTTGGCCGGAAATTCAGAACGCGCGTTGCAGTTATATGCGTTGGCCAGTAAACGTTTTCCGCAGAACAGGGCAATCGCGCTGGACTATGCAACCGCATTGCTGAGATCCGGAAAAAACCAACCGGGTTTGGAACTACTATTGGCCTATTCGCGGCATTTTCGCTCCACCCCCGATGTCTACAATTTGATTTCCCGAGCCTACGGAGGATTGGGACAAAACGCACAATCGCACCGCTACCGCGCGGAATATTTCTACGCCATGGGTCAGACCGAACCGGCGATTTTGCAGGCGAGATTGGGCCTGAGACAATCCGGCGGCGACCATTACTTAACCGCGCTACTGGAAGACCGGTTGAAACAGTTCGTTTACGAAGAGGAAGAAAGAAAGAAAGAGAACTAAATTGACGCATCGGCCTGGATACCAATACGAACCGCCAGATTACGTGTCACTGCTGACACACAAATTCGACAGCCAACATAATGTCGAACCTATTAAACTTATTGGTCTGTGAACTAACCGAGCCGGCCAACCCCGCGCTCCACCTCACCGCGCTTGCTCAATTCTCGTTTTAAAATTTTTCCGGTCGCATTTTTGGGTAATTCTCCGACAAGATAGACCCGCCGGGGTACTTGGTGCCGTCCTAACGCATCGGCGCACCATGCCCGAATTTCAGATTCTGAAACCTCCGTGTCAGGTTCCAACACGACATAAGCGACCGGCACTTCGCCGTGCACAGCGTGCGACTCACCCACCACCGCAGCCTCAACGATCTGTTCCATTTTGTACAACACATCCTCGATCACCTTGGGGTAAACGTTCATTCCATTGACGATAACTAAATCCTTTTTCCGATCGACGATACTGAAATAACCGTCTTCATCCACGCAACCCAAATCGCCTGTCAGAAACCATTTCCCTCGAAAAACTTTTTCGGTTTCCTCGGCTTGATCCCAATATCCTTTCATGACATTGGAACCGCGCACCCCGATTTCGCCGATCTGTCCGGGTGGCAAAGCTACACCATCGTCATCGAAAATTTCCATTTCTACCCGCGGCACCGGAAGCCCAACCGTGCCCGGTTTAGTCCTACCCTCGATCGGATTCACACAAGTCACCGGAGAACACTCAGTGGGTCCGTCGCCCTCGTAGATCTTGATCCCGAATCGCTGCTCGAATTGTTGCAAAACCTTAACCGGCAGCGCCGACCCGCCGGAAACACAATATCTGAGCGTCGCGAACAGTTTGATTCGCGACGGCTTTAATCGAAGCATTACGCTATACATACTCGGTACGCCCAAAAAAATTGTGGCGCGGGTCTCGGCAACCGTCGCCGCGATCTTGTCAGGATCAAATCTCGCCACCGGCACAAACGCACAACCGCTGGCCAGTGTCGCGAGCATACCGACCGTGCCGGCAAACGCATGGAACATCGGCAATACCAACAAAATAATTTCTTCACCCGTGCGCCAGCGCATCGCTTCCAAAACGCTGCTTACATTGGCACGCAAATTCGCATGAGATAGCATCGCGCCTTTGGGATGACCCGTGGTTCCAGAAGTGTACAGGATAACCGCAAGGTCACTTTCGGTTTCTATCACCGGCAACGGCAATCGATTTTGGACCTGCAAAAAATTGGACCAGGATATGGCCTGGTTGGATTCACCACCGATCACCACGGTAAAATCCAATTGCGCCAGATTATCCCGCAATTCGGCGGCGCTTTGCTCAAAACTACTATGATAAATCAGCGTTTTGGCATCGGCATCGTTAAGGATGAATTCGATCTCAACCGGTTTCAGCAACACATTGATTGGAACGACCGTTGCGCCCGCTTTCAAGATACCGAAATAAGCAACGGCGAACTCTGCACAATTGATACAGTACAGACCGACGCGTTGGCCTTGGCTGACACCTTGCGCCAACAAAGCTGCCGCGGTCTGGTCCGAAAGCTGGTTCAGCTCGGTATAGGTCAACGTTTGACCCTGCATAATGATCGCGGCATGATCAGGGTAGCGCGCAACGCTATGCCCTAGCAGGTCCGGCAAAGTTTTCATAATATCTGCGCCCAAATATTTCTGTTTCTATCCGATATTTCGATGAATATGCTCAGATTATTCACCAATTTGCGGCATAACTCACGAATTCTAACTGTTTGATCCGGCACCGAACAAGGCACGAAATTACGATATTATCGATTCGCCTTTCGCCAACTTGGGAAGATTTCCGTCCAAACCAATGGCATAACGCATCACCTTGGTCTTGGCCGGCAGCAACCGCTGCGCGACGCCCAAACCCAGATTGCGAAAAAACTGGATTGGTTTGTGACTATTGCTGAAAACGCGATAAAACATATCCATGACTGTCATCATGAGTAAATTCTCGCGCCGCCGCATTGATTCATAGCGCCGCAGTACTTGAAGACTCCCGATATCCTGCTCCAGCAGCGTCGCATCGACCAAAATTTGCGCGAGAGCCGCTGCGTCCAGAAAACCAATATTGACCCCCTGCCCGGCCAATGGATTGATGGTATGTGCGGCATCGCCGATCAGCGCGACTCCAGGTTTGACATAAGCCTGCGCGTGCTGCCGTTTTAGCGGGAAACTGGCACGGCCCAATAGAGCTTTTATGTTGCCCAAACAATCCGGGAATGCATCCAACAATTCGCGCAAAAACAATTCATCGGACAATCCGCGCAGGCGCTTGACTTCATCCGGGCTATGGTACCAAACCAATGATGCATGCGGGCCGCTCAACGGCAAAAATGCCTGCGGTCCCGACGGCACAAAACGCTGCCAGGTAATGTCTTGCTGCTGGTAATCGGTTTCCACGGAAATGACCATCGCGTGCTGCTGGTAATCCCAACTCACCACACCAATACCCGCAGCTTGCCGCACGCGGGATTGGGCTCCATCTGCGGCGACCAGCAAACGACCTGACAATACTCGGCCATCCTCCAATTCTACCGTGGACGATTCGGCTAAATAATCTATTTTTTTGGTTTTCGCCGGGCAGATCAGATCGATATTTGAAAACCCAGCCAATCGCTCCAACAAGGCGAGTTGAATAACTCTATTTTCCACAATATAGCCCAACGAGGATCGCTGGATATCCTCGCTACGAAATATCGTATCCCCCTGATTTTCCCACACCCTCATTCGCTGAAACGGGCACGCACGCATGGATTCGATCCCGTCCCACGCTCCAAATGTTCGCATAATGGTTTGCGATGCAATACTCAGCGCGGATACTCGAAGATCGTGATCTTGCGATGGCTCGTACGCGGGCGGCTGCACCCCTTCCACCACGGCAACCTTCAATTCACTGCCCCCCAACGCGCAGGCTAACGCGGCGCCGACCATGCCGCCGCCGACAATTAGAACATCAAATCGATCTGTCATTATGAATTTAACATCGTTGGCATACTGATTTTGAGATAGGAACGATTACGCCGCAAACCGTAATTATGGTTCAAATTATGCAGTATTAATCCAGACAAATATACCCACCGCTACCGGGCCCGCATTGGGAACGTCGAAACGCCTGTTTAACATCCGCCCCCTATTGAGTCAGCATCTGTAATCAGCTTCTGTCGGTTAAGTCCATCGATGCACGGCATAATTATTCTCCCGGGCAAACGAATCCCAAACCGTGATAATATGACACGGCGTAGCAAAAACGTTACAATTCTCTGCTTTTCGTTTGAGTCTGGCTGGCAGTAATCCTCGTATATTTTTGTTTTTTATACCTAATTCCCGCTGGAAAAACGAACCGAACAACAGTTTACAAGCAAGCCCTGGGCATTGTGCCAGGAATTTGCGGACATTATTGAGGTGCACTATGAGTCATAGCGCTTTGCCAAAAAAACAAGGGTTGTATGATCCCCGTAACGAACATGATTCCTGTGGAGTCGGTTTTATTGCGCACATTAAAGGTCAAAAAAGCCATGACATTATAGCCCAGGGTTTAGACCTGTTACGAAATCTAACCCATCGAGGCGCGGTCGGCGCAGATCCACTGGCGGGTGACGGCGCGGGAATATTGCTGCAGATTCCGGACTCCTTTGTTCGTGAAGAATGCGCCGCAATCGGCATCGAACTTCCCGACTATGGACATTACGGGGTCGGTATGGCTTTTCTACCCCCCGAAACCTATAGCAAGCAGACCTGCGAAAGTCTATTACAAAAATTTATAGAAGCTGAAGGTCAACGTGTTCTGGGTTGGCGGGATGTACCGGTAATCAATAGTGGTTTGGGCGAATCGGTAATCGAGGTGGAACCCAAAGTACGCCAAATATTTATCGGCCGCGGCGCCAATTGTGCGACGCAGGAAGATTTCGAACGCAAATTGTTCGTCATCCGAAAACAAGTAGAACACGCCGTTAGAACCGCTGATATAGAGAATGCCAGCGCGTTTTATATGTCGTCATTTTCTTCCTACACCCTATTATACAAAGGAATGCTGCTGGCCGATCAGGTCGGGGTTTATTATCCGGACTTACTGGACAAGCGAATAGTTTCGGCGCTGGCTCTGGTACACCAACGCTTTTCTACGAATACCTTTCCCACCTGGGATTTGGCGCAACCATTCCGCATGATCGCGCACAACGGTGAAATCAATACGGTCCGGGGCAATGTTAACTGGATGGCTGCCAGACGCCACTCGATGTCGTCAAAATTTTTGCAAGAAGACCTGGAAAAAATCTGGCCCCTGATCGCGGAAGACCAATCCGATACGGCTTGTTTTGACAACGCGCTGGAATTGCTAGTCGCGGGCGGCTATTCGATGGCCCACGCGATGATGTTACTGATTCCGGAAGCATGGGCCGGTAACCCGCTAATGGATAAAAGTCGCCGAGCGTTTTACGAATATTATGCTGCGGTCATGGAACCCTGGGACGGACCCGCCGCAATTGCATTTACCGACGGTCGCCAAATCGGCGCCACACTGGATCGCAATGGCCTGAGACCGGCGCGTTATCTAATCACCGACGACGACATCGTGGTCATGGCGTCTGAAATGGGCGTACTGGACGTTCCGCAAGAAAAGATCGTCAAGAAGTGGCGTTTACAACCCGGCAAAATGTTCCTGATCGATACCGAGGAAGGCCGGATTATCGACGACGAAGAAATCAAATCCACGCTGGCCAACAGTGCGCCATACCAGAAATGGCTGGACGATTCACAAATTAGTGTTGAAGAATTGCCGGCCGAAATAGCCCCTATGGCACCCGACAGCAACACATTGTTGGACCGGCAACAAGCATTTGGATACACCCAGGAAGATATTAAGTTTTTTATTACACCCATGGCAGTGAGCTCTCAGGACCCGGTTGGATCGATGGGTGTTGACGCGTCTCTGGCGGTTTTATCCAATCGTTCTCGATTGCTGTACGATTATTTCAAACAGGGATTCGCCCAGGTCACCAACCCAGCCATAGATCCAATCCGCGAAGAACTGGTCATGTCGTTGGTTTCATTAATCGGACCCCGTCCCAACCTGTTAGCCCTGGACGAAGGAAGCTCTAATAAACGGCTGGAAGTACGCCAACCCATATTAACCAACAGGGATCTGGAAAAAGTCCGCCGTATTGAAGCGCGCACCCAAGGTGCATTCATCACCACAACGCTGGACATCTGCTTCCCGGCGGACAGCGGCGCCACCGGCATGCAACCCGCATTGGAAACGCTGTGCAAAGGTGCTGAGGATGCGGTCAATCAAGGCAGCAATATCCTGATATTGTCCGACCGTAACATGGACGCCGGGCGGGTCGCTATTCCCGCGCTGCTGGCAACATCATCGGTACACCATAATCTGATTAAGAAGGGTTTGCGAACCGATGTCGGTTTGGTGATCGAAACCGGAGAAGCACGCGAGGTTCATCATTTTGCGGTATTAGCAGGCTTCGGTGCTGAAGCGGTCAATCCTTACCTGGCCTTTGATACCTTAGCCAATCTGCGCGAAAAACTGCCCGAAGAAATTTCCGAAGAAGAAGCGCACAACCGTTACATTAAAGCGGTTAACAAGGGTCTACTCAAAGTCATGTCGAAAATGGGTATTTCGACCTATCAATCTTATTGCGGCGCACAAATTTTCGATGCGGTCGGGTTGACCGAATCCTTCCTCGACGCCTATTTCTGTGGTACCTCTTCCACTACTGATGGCGCCGGCCTTCAGGAAATCGCCGAAGAAACCGTACGCCGTCACCGGCAAGCATTCGGGAGTGCGCCAATCTACCGCAATGCACTGGACGTCGGCGGAGAATACGCGTATCGCTTACGCGGCGAAGACCACATGTGGACGCCGCAATCAATCGCAAAATTGCAACACGCGACGCGCGCTAACAGCAGCGAAATGTTCAGCGAATTTTCACGTATGGTCGATGAGCAAAACGAACGATTATTAACCCTTCGCGGGCTGATGACTTTCAATTTTGCCGAATCCGCTATCGCGCTGGACCAGGTGGAGCCCGCCAAAGAAATCGTCAAACGATTCGCAACCGGCGCGATGTCGTTCGGATCCATTTCTTACGAAGCACATACTACCTTAGCGATCGCAATGAACCGCATCGGCGGAAAATCCAACACCGGCGAAGGTGGGGAATTATCCGAACGATTTATCACTTTGAAAAATGGTGATTCTAAGCGGTCGGCGATCAAGCAAGTCGCTTCGGGACGTTTCGGCGTCACTACAGAATATCTGGTCAATGCTGACGATATTCAAATCAAAGTCGCACAAGGCGCGAAACCGGGTGAAGGTGGACAACTACCTGGGCACAAAGTCGATAAGGTCATCGCCAAGGTACGTCATTCTACGCCAGGGGTTGGGCTGATATCACCGCCGCCCCACCACGACATTTATTCGATCGAGGACCTGGCCCAACTGATCCACGACCTTAAGAACGTAAACCCGCAAGCACGAATCAGCGTAAAATTGGTGTCGGAAGTTGGCGTTGGCACGGTTGCAGCGGGCGTTTCTAAAGCACATGCGGACCACGTTACAATCTCAGGTTACGATGGTGGAACCGGCGCCAGCCCGATTACTTCGATAAAACACGCAGGCCTGCCATGGGAAATTGGCCTCGCCGAGACACATCAAACGCTGATACTCAACAAGCTACGCGGCCGCATAGCGGTTCAAACCGACGGCGGTCTGCGTACCGGTCGTGATGTCGTCATTGCTGCATTATTGGGCGCTGATGAATTCGGTTTTGCTACCGCACCGTTAATCGTCGAAGGTTGCCTGATGATGCGCAAATGCCACCTGAATACCTGTCCGGTTGGCGTCGCGACCCAGGACCCAGAGCTGCGCAAGCGATTTACCGGCCAGCCCGAACACGTGGTGAATTACTTTTTCTTTATTGCCGAAGAAGTCCGCCAGCTCATGGCCAAACTCGGGTTCCGTACTTTCAATGAAATGATTGGACGTTCCGACAACTTGAATATGCGCGAAGCGATTTCGCATTGGAAAGCCAAAGGGCTGGATCTTTCACGCATACTTTATAAACCGGACGTACCTGCCGATGTCGCGGCGTATAACTGCGAACAACAGGAACATAGCCTCGACAAAGCGCTGGACAATGAACTGATTGAATTGTCCCGTCCGGCATTGGAGGAAGGCCAACCGGTGCGCATAGAAACGACCATTCGCAATACCAACCGAACGTTTGGCGCGATGCTGTCCGGCGAAGTCGCCAAACGCTATGGCTACAAGGGTTTACCCGAAGATACTATCTGTATTTTGGCCAAAGGTACCGCAGGACAAAGCTTTGGCTCCTTCGTATCCGCCGGTGTCAGTATCGAATTGCAGGGTGAAGGTAACGACTATGTCGGTAAAGGACTGAGCGGCGGCAGATTGGTGATCTATCCACCCAAAGAATGCCCCATCGTTGCCGAAGAGAATATTATCGTCGGCAATACGGTATTGTACGGTGCCATCAGCGGTGAGTGCTACTTCCGCGGTGTCGCTGGAGAACGTTTTGCTGTCCGAAATTCCGGCGCCATCGCAATTGTCGAGGGTCTGGGTGACCATGGCTGCGAATATATGACCGGAGGCATTGTCGTTGTGTTAGGCACGACCGGACGCAACTTCGCCGCTGGAATGAGCGGCGGCATTGCCTATGTATTGGACGAGGCCGGGGACTTCGAACATTATTGCAATTTGGCGATGGTTGAGCTTGAGCCAATCCTTGAAGAAGATTCGGCTCTGGAACAGCTGGACCACCAAGGCGGTGACCTGGAAAGTCACGGACTTGTCGATATCATGCACGACATGACCCGCAACGACCAACTTCGATTGCATACCTTGATCACAAAACACCATCACTATACCGGCAGTACCCGTGCCGAAAAAATATTGAATAATTGGGACAGCTATCTGCCCAAATTTGTGAAAGTTATGCCCGTCGATTACCGGAAGGCGCTAGAACAAATGCAACAAAGCCATGACCAAACGGTCAGGCAACAAATCGCCTGAACAAGTTTTTACAGAGGTAACAAGAATGGGTAAACCCACTGGATTTATGGAAATCGCCCGCCAGGAGCGCAAGTATTCGTTGGCGGCGGACCGTGTACAACACTATCGTGAATTTGTTATTCCATTGGCTGAAGTGGAAGTCAGCAAACAGGGTGCGCGCTGTATGGACTGCGGAATTCCATACTGCCACCAAGGCTGTCCAATCAACAACATCATTCCCGATTGGAATGACTTGGTCTACCAAAACAACTGGCGTGAAGCACTGGATGTTTTGCATAGCACGAATAACTTTCCCGAGTTTACAGGTCGCATATGTCCAGCACCGTGCGAAGCAGCTTGTACGCTGAATTTATTCGAAGAACCGGTCACCATCAAAACCATCGAATGTTCAATTATCGATAAAGGTTGGCAAGAAGGTTGGATCCAACCGCAGGTCCCGCTTCACCGCAGCGGAAAGACCGTGGTGGTAGTCGGTTCCGGTCCGGCAGGCATGGCTTGTGCGCAACAATTGGCTCGCGCTGGTCACGAAATTACCGTATTGGAAAAATCCGATCGGATCGGCGGACTAATGCGCTACGGTATTCCGGATTTCAAAATGGAAAAACACCACATTGATCGCCGCATCGCGCAAATGCAGGCAGAAGGTGTTAATTTTCGCCCCAACAACCACGTTGGCAAGGATTTTCCACTGCAACAGTTAATCGACGAGTTCGACGCTGTCGTATTAACCGGCGGCTCGGAAAAACCCAGAGATTTACCAGTTCCTGGTAGAGATCTGGACGGCGTGCATTTCGCGATGGATTTCCTGCCCCAGCAGAATAAACGTCTCGCCGGCGCGGAGGTTCCCGAACACGAAAGCATTACAGCCGCCGGAAAACATGTCATCGTAATTGGCGGCGGCGATACCGGATCGGACTGTATCGGCACGTCAATCCGGCAAGGGGCGGCATCGGTCACGCAACTGGAGATCATGCCGAAACCTCCGGAAAAAGAAGATAAAGCTTTAACCTGGCCCGATTGGCCGAACAAGCTGCGCACCTCTTCGTCACAGGACGAAGGTTGTCGGCGGGATTGGTCAGTAACCACACGCTCGCTTGAAGGTGGAAACGGCCAAGTAAATACCATCAATTGTGCTCGCGTCGAATGGAAACAGATAGACGGCAAGATGACGATGTCAGACGTCGCCGGCAGTGAATTTAGCTTAAAGGCCGATTTGGTTCTATTGGCGATGGGCTTTGTTCATCCGATTCACGAAGGCATGCTAACCGAATTGGATATGGATCTGGACCCGCGCGGCAACGTGTTGGCCAATACCGACGATTATAAAACGAGCGTCAACAACGTTTTTGCCGCTGGAGACATGCGCCGGGGACAATCATTGGTGGTCTGGGCAATACGCGAAGGCCGTCAGGCAGCACGATCCGTCGATGAGTTTCTGATGGGTAGCACTGAATTACCGCGTTAGAAACTGTCTGTTCAAACTTGTAACGAATAGACCTCGACAGCAGGCAATCCCGGCACAAAAACCGCCTTTTACAAAAGCCTGTTAATAGGTATATATAGCGCTTCTAACACCTAACTGGGATAAGCCGCCAGACAAATGCATCCAGCAAAAACCTAGCGACGCGCAATGGCCCGCCAAGCGGAATCCCAGATCTCATGGTTGTAGGTATCGATCGGCTTTTCCAATGCACCGTCGAGTCTGAGCCGGATTGCCTGTAAGACGGTGCCGTAAAACCCTGCATAGGCGGTCATCGGATTCATACGCCGCACCTCTCCGTTTTTGATGCCATCGGCTAGCATTTCTTTAAGTCCCAAAAACGCCGGGGTTGAGTCTATCGCGGTTGCGCCGGGCAGAAATTCCCGATGGCTGGAACACAACAGAAACCGCATAACGTCAGAGGCTTCTTCGGTTAGCGTAAACAATAAATCAACAACCGCTCGGGTGCGGTCTGCGGTGCTTTCGTTGGTGCGCCGAATTTCCTCTAATGAATCACCCATGCGCCCCAGTAGGTCGTCATACAGGGCTTGTGCGATGGCTTCTTTATTTTTGAACAGATGATAAATTGATCCGCTACTAATCTCGGTATCACGCGCGATATCGGCGATTGAAGTCGTAAAATAACTTTTTTGGGTAAAAAGCTTCAACGCGGAATTAAGTATGACTTCCCTGGATTGATCTTGGTTGGCTTTTTCGCTCATTCTTCTAATTACCGGTCTTCATCACCGTTTAGCCATTCCAGCGCTAACTCGATTACCGACCCGGATTTCATTTTCCGCATGAATCCACACCACACCGCAGAACAGTGTCAATTGCCGCTCCCCGAAAGACAAGTACTGTAGCAGAATAGGTCGGCCAGGCTATACAAATCGTATAAACACCCAATTTTAAAATGTTAGGATCCTTAAAAATACAAACTACTGTCGCGTTAGCGTGGTTAACGATGCCTAGACGCAACCCATCGCGTGAAGGTTATCAATCTTAGATAGGTAACACAATGAGCCTGTGACTATGAGAACCCGGCTCAAACAACGCCAAGTAGATGGAAAACAACGGAATGATATAACGCTATTCAATGAAATTAGACTGCCAATATTCGGGGCAGAACATAGCTTAGCGCCACGAATCGAAATCGCCAATAAGGGGCCGGAATTATCGATTCGGACCATAGAATTCGCACAAATTTGCACGATGGATCAGTACTACAAATTCTGACCGATAGGGGATTTTCCGCAAACCTAACTCCCTGGCTAAATAGTTATATTTTTCTGAGTAAACTTCGACTAAGACACTGCGGATTCAGATTCAGAATTATTCAGAGACGCAACAATTTCATTAAAATCCTGAACCCGGCTTTGCCCAATAATGGCAAGCTCAAAGCCTATATCCAGTAAAGTCGACAATAAACCGGGAATTTTGGAAATCAGGTAACCAAGATAGCCTACAACGGGTATCGCAAGTAGTGTCGCCATAACACCTGGCAAACCGACCATGGTTAGAATACCGATAATTTTTGCGACCAAATCCAGCGGGATCAACACAAGCGTACCGAAATAGACCAGCACGATAAATGTAAACAGCACAAAAACAACAAACTGGAGCACTCGTACCAGAGCGATGTTCAATTTTTTCATTTCAAAAATTTACCTTCTAGGTTCTGAAAATTCTCGTTTTCCCAACACAATTAGCTTGATACCAGTATTACTACAATCCCCGACGTATTCGTGAAGCGCCGGTTAAACATGCCAATTTTGCAAAGTATTTGTCCAGCTGCGCCAACAACAATCCATGCCTGACACTCAACCACAGAATATTAGGGGCGAGGGAAGCAGTTGTTTTTCGTTTCCGTCTCTAAAACGATTGTCTGGGCCAGACAGTAATTATCGTACCAGACCAACCCCGATGAAGGACGATGCGCAAAATTTCGGCATCCGAAAGACTATTTCAAAGACTCCAAAATGCAATGAATAATTATACTAGATAGGTCCTAATTTGCGAGTATTTTGTCGCAAAAATTCATCATTCCCGCAGTTGCTCGACCTTCTCGTTGTCAATAAAAAAACGGAATAATATCGCCCCCGATACAAATCCGCCCAGGTGCCCCCACCAAGCAACGTCTAGATGGGTCTGCTCAATTAGAACCGCGGTTGTCGCCTCGTGCAGTTGAAAAATCACCCAAACACCCAAAAACGCAATGGCGGGCACCTGAATAAAAATCGGTAATAACAAAATTGGAATCCAAATGACGATCCGCGCGTACGGGAATAAAAAGAAATAAGCCCCCAGAATTCCAGCAAGCGCGCCCGACGCTCCGACCGTCGGTATTGACGAATCCGGGTTATAGATCAAATGAACCGTGGTCGCAACCAAGCCACATAGCAGAAAAAAAATGATAAAACGGGCCGTGCCCATAACGTCCTCGATATTATCTCCGAATATCCACAGCATCCACATATTCAACAATACGTGCATCCAGGACGCATGCAAAAACATACAGGTCAGAAACGGTAGATAATTATTCTGCGGGTAACCGTACAAAGAGGCCGTTTCCGGATGACTGAACCGCGACGGAACCAAACCATAGATGTGCAATATATAATTGGCCGTTTGTTCCGGAACGAGCTGCAACAGTAAAAATACCGCAAAATTTATCGCGATCAACGTCCAAGTCACGTACGGCGTTCGCGTACAGGGTATCGTATCCCGTACAGGAATCATGTTTTATCCCGGGACCCGTTGATATTGGCATCGGTTAATCGACGCTCCAAGACTGCCCGATATTTTATTCGAATCAGCGGCACGCTGATGTCTAGATAAATCAAAGCTAACAAAGTTTCTTCGCGGCGAGTCGTTGCGTGGAAATAAATGTGCCGATTCCTAGCGACCACGAATAGCACGAAAATCGAAAGTTGAATCTATAGCCCCCAACGCGGCGAAACCGGGAATCAGAATCTGAGGTACAAAAATTAGCGCAAGATACGGTATCGTCATCCAAAATTTGCTCCATTTTTTTTTCGCACCCATCCCGTGAAGCGTCGCTAATCCTTGATAAAAATACACAATCACAGCAACCATGAACAAATCCACCATCAACTCATTTTTAATTGTCCCAGCCGCCAGAAGTACAAAAACTACAGATGGCAACATCATTTTGGGCAACATCAACGACGTGAATTCCGTCTTGTAACCACCGGGATTGAACAAAAATGACTGCATCCACCGGGCTAATAACACTGTCATCATGCTCGCCAAGCCTAAAATCATTGCGACAAATCCATTCAATATCCGCAAAACGTCATCGTCCCCTATATCGTCAAAGGTTGCCCCTTCTACATTGGTAATAACCACCTTAATCCATTGATTCCACCATTCAACTACATCTCCAACCAGCAAATGCATTCCCAATACGAACAAAGCACAAACGGCACCAACCGCAATTAATGCCGCGGCTTGCGATTGAAATACCCGCAATGCTGAAGTCCCGGCTAACACAACCACCCAAATTGCGAATACCAACGGAAAAGCAATACCTGCATGAGCAGGCATTAACATGAAGGCAATAACAATCAATATTCCAGCAGTCAATCCAACCTGCGCAACTTCCGACCAACCGTTCCGCAAATGAACCAAACCAATAGATGCGCCGCTCAATATGGCCAGCGGCAGCAATATCATCGATAATGCCCCGAAAAAGGCCGTAATAAATATCGCATGGCCTCGACCACGCATAATGAATTTCGCTAACCCGCGCATTGTCTGTTTCTCCTCAAAAACTTGGCAAACATCCCGCAAAACAGCTCAAGTCAAAACTCGACACCGTGCCCAACCGCGCCAACCAAACGCGATCTCGGGAGACCATGACACAATACCGGCTTTTTAACAGATGACGAAAGATTTTTCCACCGCCGGTCGCAATGGATGTTGCCGAAACTGATTCCGGGAACAACATTCGTGGTCTCGTAAAGATCGACTGATATCATATAGAACTTGATGATTTTCAGGCATAAACAACAAACGCGTGAAATCAATTCAAGCTCGCACCATTTTTGGAATTGTTACCCGGAACACCTACTTTTTCTATATCATTGTATTCGAGCGGTACAGCCAATGCGAAATACAAAACAAAAAAACGTGAATTTAACCAAAGAAGCGGAAGTCCAGAACATCGTTCGGACCCGAATTCCCACGCAACATGGCACATTCATGTTGTATTACTATTGCAATTCCATAGACGAGAAAGAGCATATCGCGTTGGTCAAAGGCACGCCTAACAATGCAACCGGCGTACCGGTACGCGTACATTCGGAATGCTTTACCGGCGACGTGCTGGGCTCGCGGCGTTGTGATTGCCGCGATCAATTGCACATGTCGATGGGACATATCGGCGCCGCCGACTATGGTATCTTGATCTATCTGCGCCAGGAAGGGCGAGGTATTGGCCTGCTGGAGAAATTAAAAGCCTATAATTTGCAGGATCAAGGCTTGGACACGGTAGACGCCAATATCAAACTGGGGCACGGCGCGGATGAGCGCAGCTATCATATCGCGGCGCTCATACTGAAAGACCTGGAGGTTAGATCCGTGCAATTGATGACCAACAATCCGGCGAAGATATCCCAACTGCGCGAACTGGGTATTCAAGTTGATGGCCGCTTACCGGTTGAGGTTCCACAGCACAACGACAATGCAGATTATCTGAAGACCAAAGCGGAGAAAATGGACCATCTGTTGTCACTCGCCCGCAAGCCAGAGCTGCCGGAATCCTTTGTCTTCCTGCAGGCAATGTTGGATCAGCTTAATCGTAACCGCGAGAGCGACCAAGACAAACCCTTCGTCACCATTAGCTATGCGCAAAGTATAGACGGCAGCATTGCTGTCCACCGTGCCGAGTCAATCTCGTTGAGCTGTGAAAAGTCCATGGAAATGACCCACGTATTACGCTCACATCACGATGCTCTGCTGGTCGGTATCAATACGATTCTCATCGACGACCCTCAATTGAATGTGCGTTTTTACAACGGTGACAGCCCCCAACCGGTAATTTTGGACAGTCGCCTTCGCTTCCCGGCCGACGCAAAGCTGTTGTTACCCGATGCCGTACCACCGATTATCATCACCACCGATCAAGCGCCACCCAGCAAAATAAAACAACTGGAGGCAAAAGGCGCGCGCATTTATAAGGTTGTATCGGACCGGGAAAACAAAGTCGATCTGACTAGCGTTATGGCGCTGCTGACGGAGCTTGGCCTAAAAACCGTAATGGTCGAGGGCGGTGCCTCGGTAATCGGAAAATTCTTGGGCGCGGAACTGGCAAACTATTGTATCGTTACCATCGCACCACGATTGATCGGCGGTCTTAAAGCAGTCGAGCAGCTGTGTCGTCCGCAAAACACCGCACCCATCGCCATCGTCGATTGCGAATACCAGCGGCTAGACTCTGACATCATTGTTTATGGGCCGCTTGGGAAAGCCTGATGCACGCTCAGGCGATCTTCCACACCGCCCCCGAAAAAGTAGAGATAGCTGAATTAGAACTGCCGCCGTTAGCCAACGATCAGGTTTTGGTTGCAACACGCTATTCCGCGATCAGCCCCGGTACCGAAGCGATGATCTACCGCGGATCAATGCCGCTGGACCTTCCACTGGACGATAATATCACCAGCCTGACGGGTACTTTCGACTATCCATTTCGCTACGGCTATACACTGGTAGGCAGGATTGTCGAGTGTGGTGCAAATATCGATCCTGTATGGATCGACCGCTTGGTCTTCGTATTCCACCCACACCAGAATCTGCTGGTGGTTCGCTTGCAGGAATGTTTTCCGGTTCCAACCGAACTCGGAGCAGAATCAGCGTTGTTTCTGCCCAATATGGAATCTGCGCTCAATTTCGTAATGGACGCAAAACCGGTGATAGGCTATTGCGTAGGCGTATTTGGCCTGGGCGTTGTAGGACTGCTTTGTACCGCGCTGCTCAGCGAAATAGCGTTGACCGAACTTATTGCGGTAGACACGCTGCATTACCGGCGCGGAAAAGCCATGGAAATGGGAGCAAGCTCGGTGCAAGACCCAAACAATAGCGAACAATGGAACGATTTAAAAGCCCGTTTATCCAAACGCCCCGAACCAAACGGCTTGGACATCGCCTTTGAATTATCCGGCAATATGGATGCGTTAAACCGGGCTATAGAGCTGACCGGATTTGCCGGTAAAATTGTTATCGGATCCTGGTACGGCAACCAGTCCAATCCGATAGATCTGGGCGGGCGTTTTCACCGCAGCCGTATCCGTCTGATATCCAGCCAGGTCAGTTCCATCGACCCGCAGCTTTCGGCGCGCTGGACCAAGGCCAGACGCCTGCAACTGGCCTGGTCCATGATCAAGCACATCAACCCTGAAAGCCTGATCACGCACCGACTGAAATTTAGCGAATACGAAACCGCTTTTCGAATCAATGCAGACAAAACTCAAAACGTCCTGCAGACGATCTTTGAATACCCGGCCTAATAACTCTCAAAATTATGCTGGGATTTCCGATCAGCCTCTGTTGACAAAATTTCCAGCTATCGCATCCGCTGAGCTATCAATCGTCACCACCCAGCCATCGGTAAACTACCCCGGCCACAATTGCGCCGATAATCGGGGCTACCCAAAAAAGCCACAATTGGGCGGTCGCCCAATCCCCAACGAATATTGCAACACCGGTGCTACGCGCCGGATTGACCGACGTATTGGTCACCGGAATACTGATCAAATGGATCAGCGTCAAACCAAGACCGATCGCGATCGGCGCAAAACCCGTGGGCGCTCTGCGATCCGTCGAACCGAGAATAATCATTAGAAACATAAAGGTCATGACGATCTCGCAGATCAACGCAGCACCCAAATCGTAACCGCCCGGTGAATGCTCGCCGTAGCCATTGGACGCAAACCCCGCGCTCAGCTCGAATCCGGCCTTACCCGATGCGATCATATACAACACCGCCGCACCGGCAATCCCCCCCAAAACCTGGGAAACAATATAAGGCACCAGCTCCGATCCGGAAAAACGCCCCCCGGCCCAAAGCCCAATGGAAACCGCCGGATTAATGTGGCACCCCGAGATATGCCCAATCGCGTAAGCCATTGTCAGCAACGTCAGCCCAAACGCAAACGCCACCCCCATGTAGCCGATCCCCACATCAGGAACACCGGCCGCTAATACCGCGCTGCCACAACCGCCCAACACCAACCAAAACGTACCCAGAAATTCCGCACCCAATTTGTTCAACATAGTTGTACTCCCTTGCTGTAATTAACCAACCCGTTAAAAGCATCGCTTCCACTACCTACAGACAATACTCTTTGTAATTTGTGTAACTCTAGCCAGACTAGCCGCGCCAAACTATACCGCGGCTGAACCGCGTGTAACAAAGTGTTAAGCGCATCAATCCCTTACTTCCTATATTTTAGGGCCGCAAACCCCAAAACCAATCCTATTCCAAACAATCGTGGAATACGCGTATTTAAACTTTAATGCAAATACAGATTAACAAAGTAGGATGAAAATCCAATAGATTTTCGAACTAACAGTCGTTTTTTTGCGTTCGACCCAAATTACAAAACAGCAAAAATTGATGCTACCATACGAATCGGCTTATATAACAACGGATAAGGACAAATGGCTGAGCTGTTGGAAATCTCGGGTTGTAATAACGCTAATCGCCAAATCGACCTAATATTTGTGCATGGATTGGACGGAGACCCGCGCAGTACTTGGGAAAATACAGATATCGACGAAGGATTCTGGCCGAATTGGATCGCCCGTGAGTATCCCAATATCGGTGTTTGGTCACTAGACTACGAAGCTCGATCTTTGGAATGGAAAGGTCACTCCATGCCACTAGAGGACAGAGCAATGGATGTCCTAGATTATCTAGAACTACGCGAATTCGGTCAAAGACCGATAGGCTTCGTCTGCCACAGCCTAGGTGGTCTATTGGTCAAACAAGCTTTACGTCACGCAAAAGAACTCAATAAACCGGCTTGGGCATCGATACTTGACCAATCAAAATTCATCATTTTTCTCTCCACGCCGCACTCAGGCTCGAATATCGCCAATTGGATCGATCATATAGGTAGCTTAATCGGGACAACGGTCACAATCGATCAATTAAAAGCACATCACCCAACGTTACGAAACCTAAACTTATGGTTTCGAGAGAACCATTCGGCTTTGGGTATCATGACCGCGGTATATTTCGAGAAATATAAAACCAAAAAAATTATGGTCGTCGACGAAACTTCGGCCGATCCGGGAATTCAGGGGATCCTACCTATTCCGCAAGACGCGGACCATATTACAATTTGCAAACCGAAAACCAAAACTGCCGCCGTTTACCTTCGGGTTAAGAATTATATCGATTCTACATTAAACCAAACGGCAGATATCTCTCCTGACAACGCCTCGAAAACTAAATCGATTGAAACCGAGAACAATCAATCTCAAACCAGAGTAATTCGAATTGAATTTTCTGGCCCAGTGAAAATCAGTTTTTGCAAAAATCTCGGGCCTGACTGGAGATCACTTGCAGATATTTTGGAGATCGACGCCAGCGATCAAAACAAATTTGAAAAAGGCGATGAAGGCCGTGAAATCTGGGACTGGCTGGAACGACGACGAGAATTGGCAAATCTACCGACTGCGTTAGACCAAATTGACCGACCCGATCTAGCCCGGGAACTCAGGCAAAACCCCAAATAGACCCGACGGGCACATCGCCGGAACCATCGGGTCAAACCACGGCACAGTTTTACCAAGGTTGCATCGACCGTTGGTCGGGGCCACGTTTTGAGCTGGATCAACGTTTTGTGAATCTAAGCCTGCTAATTGACCAGGGCGAAGACGCTCAGGGCCAGCGTTGGCAGCAAGGCAGCGAAAAATTCGACAACCTCGACGCTGTGCTAAACAAAGTCACCGAACAAACTTTGGTGATTCTGGGCGCACCGGGTTCGGGCAAAAGCACCCTATTACGGCATTACGAGCTGGATAACAGTCGATCTGAACTCAAAGGATTGGAGTCGTCCCCGTCCAACTCCAGCCGACTGACCTTTTTCATTCAACTCAGCGACTACAAACCGACACATTCAGACGATACGCTGCCGCTGCCCCGTAAATGGCTCAACCAGCGCTGGTCCAATAGCAATCCCAATTTACCCAACCTCGATGAATTGCTCGCCCAAGGCTGCATGACCCTGCTGTTGGACGCATTAAACGAAATCCCGGCAACCGGTAAAGAAGTCATTCGGTTGTGGAAAGATTTTCTAAGCGATCTGTCGCAAGGCCCGGGTGGGAATCGGGTGATCTTTTCCTGCCGTAGCTTGGACTATAGCGCGTCTTTGTCGAGCAAGGAACGGCCGGTTCCGCAAGTTCGTATCGAACCGTTGGACGATCATCAAGTCGCGCAATTCATCGCGCATTACGCCGAAGAAAATGCAACCCAATTGTGGGCGAATCTCAAAGACACGGATCATCTAGACCTGTTCCGCTCGCCATATTATTTGAAGATGCTGGTTGAACAAAGCCGGGATGGCGAAGTCCCCGAAGGCCGCACGGGTTTATTCTCGGGATTTATCCGCCAATTGATTAAGCGTGAAGTTAACGGCGATAATCCGCTGTTCCAACCAGGAACACTACTTACTGAACGCGATACGCAGCGGTTAATCAACGCTAAACGTTGGAAATCAACCCACGAATTGCCGCAACGCGGGTTATTGATTCCGCAGCTCAGTCAATTGGCTTACCGCATGCAAAAACAACGCTCAGCAACCGAAGGCGGACAAGTACGCATCGACTACGACGAAGCGTTGGATCTGCTGGATCAAGACCGCGGTGAAGATATCATCAACGCCGCAGTTTCTATAGACGTATTGATCCATGACCTGGAAGGCGACGAAATAACCTACGTACACCAACTGATGCAGGAATTTTTCGCTGCCCGGCAACTCGCGCACCTACCTGACCCCAGCTTGGTACAACAAGAATGGCGGTGGAACCGGGTACCCGAACCCTTAAAAAAAACCCTGGCCACGCTACCCGATTCCGACCCGCTGCCACCTTTACTGGGCACTGGGTGGGAAGAAACCACGGTATTGGCCGCAGCAATGGTTGATGATCCTGAAACCATTCTCCAAGCGTTGATGCCCACCAACCTGGCACTAGCCGGGCGTTGCGCCGCGCAACCCGAGATTCAATTAAGCGACGAATTCAAAGACCAGATTGCACAAGCACTTGTCGAACGCAGCCAAGCACCCGAAGCCGATCTACGCGCACGCATCGCGGCGGGTTTGTCGCTGGGCCCTTTGGGCGATCCGCGTTTTGTGCGGGGTCAGGGACCCGATGGAGAATATCTATTACCACCGATGGTCAAAATTCCGGGTGGAACCTATACAATTGGCAGCGATGAGGGTTTATACGAACGTGAAAGTCCGCAGCATGAAGTTGCATTAGAAACCTTTGAGATTGGGCAATATTCAGTGACCAACGCCGAATGGCGTTTGTTTATAGACGCTGACGGTTACGACGATAAACGATGTTGGCAGACCGGTGAAGCCGAAGCTTCGCGAAGTGGCAAGGCCACGACCAAAGGGCCGAAACAGCAATGGCGTGAGAATAGGAAGTATTTACAGGAGAATTTTGATTCCATACGCCACGCGGTAGATCAAAATAAAATCACCACGAAACAAGCGGATGAATGGGAACAAATAGCGCAAATGAGCGATCCGGAATTTACGGACTTGCTTAACGATTGGTGCCCCCCGGGCCGCCAAATTCAACCGGCGTTCTGGAACGACGAGGCGTTTAGCAACCCGAACCAGCCAGTGGTCGGCATTTGCTGGCACGAAGCCCAGGCATATTGTGCCTGGCTCAGTATGCAGACCGACCGAAGTTTCCGGCTATCCACGGAAGCCGAATGGGAAGCAGCAGGGCGTGGGGGCAAGGTGCGCCGCTATGCGTATGGTGATGAATTTGATGCAACCCACATCAATACATTTGAAACGCATATTCGTCGCACCACGCCAATCGGTGTATTTCCGGGTGGCGAAACGCCGGAAGGATTAACCGACATGTCAGGCAACGTCTGGAATTGGACCAGCAGTCTCTTGCACGACTATCCCTACCAAATCGATGACGGGCGAGAAAAAGCTGTCTCCGGTGACGACCGCCGGGTGTTGCGCGGCGGGTCTTGGAGCAGCAATCGAGGCCGCGCGCGCGCCGCGTACCGCAGCAGCAACCGCCCCGACGACCGCAACGACGTTATCGGTTTTCGGTTGTGTTGTTTGTCCCCCATCGTTGATTAACTGATCACTGTTTGCCGCGTGAGCGGCATTTAACGCGCGTAGCGCGTTTCGCGTGAATTTTTGGGCCTCTTTTATTGTCACTGGCCTAGGCGTAGAAAACCTTGGGCAAGAGTGTCGGCGGCAGGACGCCGCTGTCAAGCGTACATGGATGTATTCACAGCGGCTCTTGCCCAAGGTTTTCTATACCGGAAGGTTGACCAATCCAATTTTTGCTATAATCAGCGGGCCGGATTCGTCCGGTGGGGCTGCCTGTGACGAGCCGCCGGGTGTTGCGCGGCGGGTCTTGGAACAACAATCAAGACAACGCGCGCGCCGCGTACCGCAACAACAACCACCCCGACAACCGCAACAACAATATCGGTTTTCGGTTGTGTTGTTCGTCCCACATCTTTATCCCCTTCAACGGCGCGGCTTGTGTATTTGGCCGTTGCGAGCGATGTGTACCACTAGGCAACACGGCGCTTCCAGAAATGGTTGCCGACCACGGTTTGCGGCCCGAGGCGAAGGTTTAATGATGGCGCAGGCCAGTCCCACCCGCACAAGATAAATCGGTCGGGTATATACAAAATCGAGGTGCCCCCTGTGCTATCGCGCTGGGGCACCTCACCTTGATTTAATCCAGGCACCCAATAACCGTCCAATTTCTGCAACCATCGTGCTAACATGCTGGAATTGCCCGTCGTTCAACCACCGCCATCGGTGTACCAAGCGAAGATAAAGCCGCAATTTGTTCAATGCCGAATCCGCAGCGCGTAAATGTTTCTGGCGAGTTGAGCCACCCTGGCTTTGCGCATCGAACAGCGCCTCTTGAAAATCCAGGGCCGAATCGAATAATCGCTGACTAACTGTGGACCGGTAACTCTTCGGAAACTGCTTGGCTTTGGGCAACAGCCAATCCAATAAATCAAAGGTCCGCGTTAAGATGACCATTTCACTTGTCATACATTTAGCTCCGTTACTATGAAACTGGTTGAGGTTGTCGATTGGACTAACCTGCTTAGGGCCTACAAGAAAGCCGCGGCCGGTAAAAGGCAACGCGATACCGTCGCACATTTCGAGCATCAACTGGCCGACCGCTTATTGGAATTACAAACCGAGCTACAAAACCGGACTTATAAACCCGGCCTCTACAAGAATTTTTACATCCATGCACCCAAGCAATGTAAAATCAGCGCGGCACCATTCCGCGACCGAGTTGTTCACCATGCGTTGTGCAATGTTATCGAGCCGTGGTTCGAACGGCGCTTTATTTACGATAGCTACGCCAACCGGCGAGGTAAAGGCACGCACCGGGCAATATCCAAACTACAATATTTTGCCCAGCGTTATCGTTATGTAATGCGTCTGGATATCGTCAAACATTTCCCATCCATCGACCACCAAATCCTGATCGATATTCTTTTCCGAGAAATTCAGGATGAAGGATTGCGCAGGCTGGTCGAAATCATCATCGCCAGCGGTAGCGGTGTACTCGACGATGAATATCAAATGACCTGGTTTCCCGGCGACGACCTTTTAGACCTGGTACGACCCAGGGGTTTGCCGATCGGTAATCTAAGTTCTCAGTTCTGGTCCAATTGCTATCTGAACAACTTCGATCATTTCGTCAAGCGAGAACTACGCTGTACAGGTTATTTGCGTTACGTCGACGATATGGCTTTTTTCAGCGACGACAAAGCCCTTTTATGGGACTGGAAACAAGCGATCATCGATCGATTGGCCACGTTGCGGCTTAGCGTACACCCCAGAGCGCAATTGTACCCGGTTGCCAACGGTATTCCCTGGTTGGGACTTATCATTTACCCAACCCATCGAAAAATAAAAGCCAGGAAAGTTCGCGATTTTGACCGTCGTTTAACGCAAAGATGGGGGGAATTTTGCGCGGGATTAATTACGTTCGCAGAATTCGACGCCAGCGTCCAGGGTTGGATCAACCATGTGCAATACGCAGACACCTGGGGGCTTCGCAAAGCGATATTGGGTAGACCCCTGCGAAAACGATCGGGGTAAATCCCTGGGTTTTATTCGCCGCTACGCGGCCGCCAGTGATCAGCTACTCACCGATGGGGGACGAACAACACAACCGAAAACCGACATGGAGTAGCGGTCGACGGGGGGGACGTTGAAGCGGTACGCGGCGCGCGCGTAGTCAGGACTGTCGTCCCAAGACCCGCCGCGCAACACCCGGCGGCCTTCGCCAGTCAATCCTTGATTTTTTGGATTATCGTAGTCATTAATACACCATTCCCAAACGTTGCCGCTCATATCCATTGCACCACAGGTGCTTACACCCTGCGGATACAATCCAACCGCGGTGGTTCGACCCAAACCGCTCTCGTGAGTGTTGGTCCGATCGGACTCGAATTCTTTACCCCAAGGATACCGATGCGCTGGATAACCGCCGGTCGCGGCTTGCTGCCATTCCCACTCGGTAGGTAAACGAATGTCGTCACCCAATTTTGCGCTAAGCCAGCGGCAACAAGCCATCGCATCATACCAACTTACGGATTCCGCAGGGTGATTGTCGACTTTGCGAAACTGATCCCAAGGTTCAGCTTCCCGACCGAGCCCATCCCACCATTGATCATTTCGGTAACCGTCTCCGGATTCAACAAAGGCGCGGTATTGTGCATAGGTCACCGGATACTTAGCGATTCTGAACGGCTGAACGTCAAAGGTACCCACCGCACGTTCAAGTTCCACAGTTCCACCCGGTACATCGCACCACACGATGTCGGGTAAACCCTTTTTTGTCCCCACACCGTCACGCCGGTCACCAATTTCGGCCAATCGATAGCCGATACGTTCGCGTTCCTGGTGGCTCAACGCCGGATTTTCCAAAGCGTCACACAATCGTTGACGCTCGGGACGGACGAATTCACGTTCGTGGGGTTCCAGCCTCGTCTTCAACGCATCCGGCATGGCTTCAACCTTGTCCAATCGCTCTTGCGGCCAGAGGTTGCTGGCGGGTTGACCATTATCATTCCACTCGGCAGCATCCGCGCGCACCTGGCGCAACAGGCAAAAATCCGCAAAGCGTTCTCTGATCCATTCATTCAGTAACGGCCAGCGAGTCAATAATGCTTCGTGCGCCACTTCCACCACGATATCTTGGTTTGCATCGCGCCGCTTGACCAACAAGCGCTGATCGGTAAACGCATCGACAAAGCGTTTGGACGCATCGGATTTGCATACCTCGTCCAATGTATCGCGTTTTCGTGTCGGGACGCCTTTTTCCTGATCCACGGTCACCAAAGCCGAGAACACATCGGCCAACGCGGTCTGCGCATCGACGTCTAATTTGTCGTAGGTTGTCTGAGCGTGCCGGCCGATAGCTTCGCGAACCCCGCCGAAACTTTGATAAGCAGCCAGAGATAACTTCTGGTCGCCGCCGCTCGCTATGTATAATTGCTCCAACGCATAGGCCATCAACGCCAACGCGCCGGGTTCGGCGGCGGTATCGTCCAAAATGCGTTCGGAGACTTCCGCTTCGAATTCCAAACCCGCCGTTTTTGCCGGATGTGTAATCATTCGGGACAACGCGGCTAAACCAGGCGCTGCCAAAACCCAGCTGCCACTATTCCACAAACGAGCCAGCGCTGGGAACGCCAAACAACGGTCGGTAAAATCCGCCCGTACAGTCAATATGATATGAATATGCGGAGATTTGACGCTTTCTTCCAGCATCACGATAAAGCGGTGATGGTATTTTGTTTGGGTAATCGTGAATAATTCTTCGAATTGATCGATAAATAACAATAATTTTGCCCCGCCCCTATCGCCAGCACCAAGACCGGCCAGATAGGGTTCGATCAGCATTGGGAGCTTGCCTGTGCGGCGTAAACTATCAGCAATGCTCTTACCGTTGAGGCTAGCATTACCCAGGATAGGTTCCAATTGGGCAGCCAACGGCAGGAACGGATCGTCGTTCAAACCACCCGGGGTAAAACGAATCGATTGCCATTTGGCCTGGCCGGCATTGTCGGGCAACCGCGGTATGACGCCAGCGCGGACCAACGATGATTTGCCCGAGCCTGAGGCACCAACAACGGCTACAAAGCGGCTTTTTGCCATCAGTTGCAGCAAGGATTGGATTTCGCTCTCGCGCCCGAAAAAAATCCGCGCCTCTTCTTCGGTAAAATCCCGCAAACCTGGATACGGAGCAGCGCTCCAAACGATATCAGGTTTGACGGAAACTTCGCTGGGTTCTTCTTGCGCCGCCAATACGTCGGTACATATATCGTCCCGACCGATATAGCTTAACGCGCCATCTAGTTCGAATAGCTTATTGTGTTGATCCAGCCATTCCCATACCGCACGGGGTTCATCGCCGACCTTGAATTCGTTTTGTTTGCTGGCAGGAATTTCAAAATAATCCGCCAGGTCCTTCCAATCTTCGCCAAGCCGTTTTTTGAAACTAATTTTTTGTTTGCCCGTATAGTCGGCCATCGATTCGGTTGCTCCGATCACAAATCCTAATTTCGATCCGCGCCAATCATAACCTTTAATCTAGTATTACCGCTAATGATCCACGGTCTATCGTTGTTTTTCTGGGCAGAGAAGTAGAAAACGGCGGATGACGCTTCGCTTATCAGCCCTTGGGGTCAATTCGCATTGCAGCTTGTAATTTTTGCATCATCTTGTATCTTAAACAGGGTATGGAAACCCTCATTCAGGCCGATAAGCTTTGCCGTTATTACGGCCCGCATTGCGCGCTCGACAATCTGAGCTTTGTATTGAATCAAGGACAGATTCTTGGGTTTCTGGGCCCCAACGGGGCCGGGAAATCGACCACGATGCAGATTGTGTGTGGAAATCTGGCGCCGACTTCCGGCGAAATACTTATCAATGGCATCAACATGCTGGAGCACCCCAGGCAGGCCAAAGCCAATTTGGGTTACCTTCCCGATACGCCACCGCTTTACCCGGATACGACCGCCGGGGAATATTTGAACTATTGTGCGCGATTACGCGGTGTTCCGTCGGCTAAGATCAAAGCTTGCGTGGATAACGCAATGGATCGCTGTGGCCTGGGGGATGTGGAAAACCGGCTGATCGGAAATTTATCCAAAGGCTTCCAGCAACGCGTGGGGATTGCACAAGCTATCGTGCACAGTCCCAACGTGATCGTGTTGGACGAACCCACGGTCGGGCTTGACCCAATACAAATGAGAGAGATCAGGAATCTGATACTCGATCTGGGCCGCGAGCACGGTATTATTCTTTCCACGCATATATTATCCGAGGTTCAGGCGACTTGCAGCCATGTACAAATTATCCATCAGGGTAAGCTGGTATTGAGCGATAAAGTCCAAGGCCTGGAGGATCGCATGCAAGCCTCGAGTCTGATTCTTTGGACCCGCCGTGCGCTCAGCAAGAACCTGCTGGAACAAGTCCCTGGCGTTGTCCAAATCGAATCCCTGCAAGACAACAAATTTAGAATTTACTTTAAGAAAAACCACGATCCCTCCGAGCAACTGGCCGAAACTGTAGTTTCTGCTGGGCTGGGCCTTTTGCAGTTGACACCCGAACACCGCTCCATGGAAGAATTTTTTGTCGAATTGATGCAAGAAGCTGACGCGGAAGCCGCATGAAAATATTGACCATCGCAGGCCAAGAACTGCGCAATTTATTTTTGTCACCGATGGCTTGGAGTTTGTTGGCTATCGTCCAAATTCTACTCGCCTATTTATTTCTTTCGCAGATAGATAATTACCTCACCAGCATTCAACCCAAGTTGAGCACACTGGGCACCACGCCGGGGGTTACCAGCCTGATCGCCGCGCCGCTTTACGGCAATGCCGCGGTTATTCTGGTACTGCTGATTCCGCTGTTGACAATGCGCTTGATCAGCGAGGAAAAGCACAATAAAACGTTGGCCTTACTGTTGAGTTCACCGGTATCGATGGCTGAGATCATACTCGGCAAATTTGTCGGCATTTTTGCCTTTCTGCTGATCCTATTGGTCATGGTCAGCCTGATGCCCCTTTCGCTGCTCGCGGGGACTCGCCTGGACCTGGGCAAACTGGCTGCTTGTGCGATCGGTCTGGCGCTATTAATGGGGGGGTCGGCTGCGTTGGGGCTTTATATGTCAAGTTTGACCCGCTATCCAACCATCGCCGGAATACTGAGCTTCGGCGCGTTGCTACTTCTGTGGATTTTGGATTGGGCGGTCGACGGCTCCGGCGACTCCGGTCAATTGTTATCCTATCTATCGACTTCTGGGCATTTCAACCGCATCGCCAGCGGGCTGGTCAATTCCAGGGATATACTCTATTACGTTCTGTTTATTTCGACCTTCCTGGTATTGAGCGTTCGAAATCTGGACAACGACCGATTGCGAGGATGAAGACAGATAAAAGTCTGCTCAGCCAGATCAAATTTCAAAATCTGATTTTTCTGCTGTTGTTCTTGAGTTTTATCAGCCTGACAGGCTGGTTGAGCACACGCTACAACCTGCAAGCAGACTGGACCTCAAACGCGCGCAAGACGCTGTCGGAAACCAGTATTAAGATACTTAATTCGATGGATGGCTCGATCGAGATAACCGCTTACGCCACCGAAAACAAGTTATTGCGCAGCCGAATCGGAGAATTTGTCGAACGTTATTTACGCTACAAACCCAATTTAGAGCTGCGCTTTATTAATCCGGATTTGGAACCGGACACAGTGCAAAATCTGGGAATTCAAGTCGACGGCGAGTTGGTTATCGAATACGACGGGCGTAGCGAAAATGTACGCGAATTGAGCGAAAGCGCGATTACTAACACGTTGCAGCGCCTGCTGCGCACGCAGGAACATTGGATCGTGTTCCTATCCGGGCACGGCGAACGATCTCCATTGGATCAAAAAAACCACGATCTGGGCCAATTTGGGATTCATCTTAGAAACAAGGGCTACAAAATCCATACCCACAACCCAGCTGCGAGCACGACGCTTCCAGATAACACGGCGCTGCTGGTCATTGCCGGTCCCCGGGTCGATTTTCTGCCGGGTGAATTGACTGAAATAGAACGCTATTTACAGCACGGCGGTAATTTGCTTTGGCTTCGGGATCCGGGCAAACATCCCAGCACGGACCCGCTGGCAAAAGTGCTGGGTATCGGCTTCTTGCCAGGCGTTGTGGTCGAGGGAAAATCTCAATCCCTGGGGATTAGCGATCCGTCGTTTGCAGTCATTGAGAATTATCCCGAACACCCGATCACGCAAGATTTTACCAGCGTCACGCTTTTTCCAATCGCCGGTGCATTGATCACTAGTGAAAGCACTGTGTTCAACGTAACGCCTATTCTGTTAAGTTCACGTCAATCCTGGACCGAAACTGGGTCGATTAAGGGCCAGATCGAATTTAACCCCGGAAGCGACGAGCGACAAGGACCGGTCGCGCTGGGGGTTGCGTTGACTCGAGAACTGCGACCTGCTGGGGACCTGGCGATTCGGCAACAACGCATCGTCGTTTTGGCGGACGGAGATTTTCTGTCCAACACCTATCTGGCCAACGGCGGTAACTTGAGCCTCGGTCTCAAGATAGTCCAATGGCTGACCGGTGACAGCAATCTAATCAGCATCCCGATCAAACAGGCGCCAGATCAAACTTTGCAGCTTTCTCGTCCGGCTACGGCTATTATTGGTCTAGGGTTCTTGATCGCGCTTCCGTTGATGTTGATCGCTATGGGATTCTTCATCTGGTTCAAACGCAGGAAACTATAACGTATGCGGTCTAAATACCTTATCAATCTGATGTTGGCCGCGGGTGTTTTAGTGCTGGCATTGGTTGCGCTTATCGAGCCGGGGATTGAGCAACAGGCGGATAACCCGCTACTGCGTATCGATCACAACAGTATTACCCGTATCGAGATAAAACGGGATCATCACAGGGATATAGTGTTGGAACAAATAAAAAACCGCTGGTTGATGACAAAGCCGTTGCAAATTGCTGCCGACCCCAAGATCGTCAAGCAACTACTGAAAATCCCCACCTCTACCAGCAGAGCAGAGTACCCCGTCGAACCTGGAGAATTGGCCAAATTTGGTCTGGAAAAACCTAGTATCGAACTCACACTGAACGATCAAACCCTAAGCTTTGGCGACACCGATCCAGTCAATTCCAGACGCTACGTCGCGGTCGATCGGAAATTGAAATTGGTCACCGACACCTTTTATCATCACCTGGTCGCCACTGCACCGCATTTTGCGCTAAAAAAATAGACACCAGCTTAATTCATAAGGCCCATTGGTTTGATCGAGACCGACGCCTGCGAAATGATTCTATGATATCGATGGTTGATCAACAAATCTCCGCATAATCCGAAATAATCCACAGACCTCGCATTTTTATTAATTTGCACCACTCATCCGGAAATCAGAACCGGAACTTCCGCAACATTGCTAAAATATTACGCTAAGTAAACGCTGCACCTTATTGTTATATATATTTTTTATAAATTTACGTCCAATACTTGATCAAAAATAATACAATCTAATTCAATAGTAGGGTTTATACGTAGTGCAGCCCATGTTGGACAATATATCCACAGCTCTATCCACAGAATCTGTTAACAAATATTACAGCTTTATGATAAGCCCGATGGCAAAATTCGATACATCGTTCTTCGGATTTTCGAGTTTTTTTAAGAGATCGATCGCATGCGTATATTGATTACCGGTGCCAGTGGTTATTTGGGACAACATCTGGCAAATCTCGCCGAAAATGATTCGGTCGTTGGTAGCTATTTCGGCAATCACGCAAAACTTCCGTCAAACATCGATAGTTTTAGACTGGATATACGCAATTCTGAAGAAGTCGCCGTAAAAATTGCAGAGATTGCACCGCATGCAATCATTCACACTGCGGCACTAAATGGCGGCAACGATGCGGACGCCTTTGAATCGATCAACGCCCAAGGCAGCGCGCATATTGCCCAAGCAGCCCACCGGACCGGCGCCCGACTGATACATATTTCTACTGATACGGTACACGATGGCCGTGCTGGACCCTACAAGGATTCTGCAGAACCTAACCCCATCAATGCCTACGGGCATTCCAAAGCAAACGCAGAGAAATATGTCATTCAACATTGTGCCAACCTGGTTATCGTTCGCACATCGCTGATTTACGATACAACCGCGATGCCGCGAAGCACTGCGAATTTTGCCAATATGCTACGAAAAAACCAACCCGTAAGCTTGTTCAGCGACGTTATACGACAACCTGTTCACCGAAATTATCTAGCACGGTCGTTGCTAAAACTTATAAAGTCTAACTATCGGGGCTACTTAAATATCGCTGGTTCACAAAGCCTTAGCCGCGATTACTACGAAAGATGCCTGATGAAATATTGGAACATCGACACCCAACAATTGGTCGAATCGACGAAGGCTGCGGATAACCACCCCTCGGTCCCGCTGGATCTCAGGCTATCGATCCACAAAGCCGTGGATATTCTTGGGATTGAAGCTGTCGATTTCGAGCAAAGTCTGACGGCAGTATCACGCCGGTAAGTTGTTTGCAGCACGATCGAGCAGCGAATCGTAAACAATAGCAACCATTGTTGTTCCGCCTTGGAATTTTTATTTTCGCTTGGATAATATCCAATAACTGAATTTAGCTGGCTATCAACCGGCACAATACTCGAAGTGAGCTTCGCTATGAATCGCCAAACCGTTTCTATCAGAATTCGTTTGTTTTCAACTGGGCTGTTTGTCTTGACCCTATTTTCGGGCTGCGCGACCGAATCGCACCGAACATTACAACCAGAATCGGTGGCTGCCGCCAAAACCCTCTATCAAGGACCCAAGCACACGCTAGTAGTAGGGAAATTTCGCAATAATTCCGCCTACCTGCGCGGTATATTTTCAGATGGAATCGACCGGTTGGGGGGCCAAGCGAAAACCATTCTGAAAACCCATCTGCAGCAATCCGGTCGTTTTGTGGTTGTTGACCGCGCCAACCTGGCGCAGATCATCGAAGAATCGGAAATTCGCGGAATTCAACAGCAATTAAAAGGTGCGCAGGTCGCCATCACCGGCGATGTGACCGAATTTGGCCGCCGCGTAACCGGAGATACACAATTGTTCGGTATTCTGGGGCACGGTAAACGTCAACTGGCCTACGCTAAGGTGGCGTTAAACGTGGTTGACGTGAATACGTCCGAAATTATTTATTCGTCACAGGGCGCCGGTGAATATGATCTAAGCAACCGGCAAATTATCGGAACCGGTTCGACGGCTGGTTACGATTCAACCTTGAACGGCAAAGTCCTTAACCTAGCGATCATGGAAGCAGTCCAACACCTCATCGATGGATTAGAGCGTGGCGAATGGACCCCCAGTACAAAAAACTAGCGCAACCGAGCTTGCGTGCAAGACTACGCCGGGTTTTGTGCATTGTGGTTCTAGTCGGCAGTGCAAGTGGTTGCACAAACTCCAAACCGCTGTATTATTGGGGCGATTACGAGGATCTGCTCTATTCCAGATTCGTAAACCCAGGTGAAGCGGATCCCACCACCCAGGTGATTAAGCTGAGCCAGGATATTCAAATCGCCCAGGATAACGGACAACGGGTACCGCCGGGTATCCACGCGCAGCTTGGTTATATGCTGTATTTGCAGGGTAACGGCGACGCCGCACTGCAAGCGTTAAAAACCGAAAAAGCACTATATCCAGAGGCCTCAGTTTTCGTCAACCGCATGATCGAACGATTAACACGATGAACGGCGAGCGGCTTAGGGTGTTTCCCATCATTGCAATGCTGGGATTGGTCTTGACCGGGTGCGGAAGCGCGCCCAAACATGATTACTCGGTTTACCGTGCCTATATGCCCCGCTCTATTTTGGTATTGCCGCCGCGTAACGAATCCACCGACGTCAATGCACCGTATATATTTTTATCGACCATCACCCGGCCGCTGGTCGACCGTGGTTATTATGTTTTCCCGGTCGCGGTCATCGACGATTTCATGAAAGATAACGGCTTACCCACCGCTTACGAAATGCACAATGTCCCGCTGAATAAATTGTACGAAGTTTTTGCAGCCGACGCAGTGCTATATGTAAATATCGAGGAATGGGGCCAGAAATACCTGGTGTTGTCGTCGTCAACCGTGGTCAAATTTGGTGCCCAACTGGTCGATTCTAAATCGGGTGAAGTGTTGTGGACGGGGCAGCAGTATGCCGTCGAAAGCAGCGGAGGGGGTGGCATCATCGGCATGGCGATCAGCGCTGCGGTCGAGCAAATCGTCGATAGTCTGGTGGAAAGAACTTACGATCTTTCGCGCAGAGCCAACTATTCCATGATCTTCAATCGACGCGATGGATTGCTGCCGGGTTATTACGAACTCAGGCGTCAAACCGAGTTACAATCCCAATAAAATTTAGCCCAGTACGCCTACTAACAGGCCGAAACCCCGCCATCCACCATGTACACACCACCGGTACAGAAACGGCTCTCATCGCTGGCGAGAAACAGCATCAATGATGCGACTTCCTGCGCTGTACCATAACGTTCCAGCGGTACGAATTCGGCAAATTTTCGTTTCGGATTTACACTGCCCTTTTGCGCAAGTTGGCTCTCCAGGTTCGTCATCATCCGGGTTTCTATGGACGCAGGATTAATGCAATTCACGCGTATACCGGTCTTCGCACATTCGACCGCGGCAGTGCGCATTAAGCCGACAACCGCATGCTTACTGGCGACATAGGCGGATAAACCCGAGAATCCTTTTATTCCGGCGGTGGAGGACGTAACCACAATACTACCGCCGTTTTGCATGACTGGGATGGCGTATTTCAATCCCAACCAAACACCACGAACATTGACCGACATCACGCGGTCAAATTCATCTTCGGGGTAGTCGGGAATCGGCAGCAGCTTACCCACCACCGCCGCATTGTTGATAAAAATATCTATACCGCCCATCTGGCTCGTCGCGTTCGCAACATATTTCTCAACCTGCGGTGCCTGGCTAACATCCGCGACGATATACGTAACGCTAGCGTTATCGATTGAATCGACGACCGATCGCAACCTGGACTCATCGGTATCGACCAATACAACGCTAGCGCCTTCTTCTGCAAACAAACTGGCAGTCGCTGCCCCGATTCCACCCGCGCCCCCGGTAATCAGCGCTGTTTTATCCCGCAACCGGTTCACGAAGCGTTAATCGAACTTGACCCACTCAAACACATAAGCTTAACTACGTTGCTAAGCCCGGCTTTCACGAACTGTAGTATCGCTGCCCATCCACCGTTCTTCGACAATCCTAACCCGTTGGGTCACACCGCAGAGCAAAGTATATGGAATGGTCGATGCGTATCTGGCGACTTCCTCGACCGGCAAACCGTCGCCCCATAACACCACCGGATCGCCGATTTCGGCCGAGGGTACCCGGGTTAAATCCAAATTGATCATATCCATGGATACCCGGCCGATCACCCGTGCACGTTGACCATTGACCAACACCGGCGTTCCCACCGCAGCGGAACGCGGATAACCGTCACCGTATCCAACCGCCACGACTCCCATGCGTAGCGGTTTGGAACAGACCCATTCACCCCCATATCCAACCGCGTCGCCAGGCTTGAGTTGTTTGATCGCAAGCAGTCTGGATTGCAACGTCATCACCGGCTTCAGGCCATGGTCGCTGCCGACTTTATCGGCAAACGGCGAAACTCCAAACAGCATAAGACCGGGTCTGACCCAATCCGTCTGGGCGTCCGGCCACCCCAGAATTCCAGCCGAATTTGCTATGCTGCGCTCGCCATCCAGTCCCTCGGTGACCCGCTTAAACTGGTTAATTTGACTAAAAGTCTTCGAATCGGTAAGCGCATCCGCGTTAGCCAGGTGGGTCATTAGTGAAATTGGGCCGGCTACCGATTGACAGACTCGTAAACGCCGGTAGGCCGCGCCGAACCCATCCTCGTCGAAACCCAAACGGTGCATACCCGAATCCAGTTTCAACCATACGTCTAGCGGCTTTGTTGCTGCGACCGATTCCAACAAATCTATATGAGCTGGCATATGAATGACCGGCTCCAATCCGAAACGGCATTGCAAATCCAGCTCATTCTGATGGATAAAACCCTGCAATATGGCAATCCTTTCGCCGACGCCCGCCTCGCGCAACCGAACACCTTCATCGACCCGAGCCACCGCAAAAGCGTCGACCCCGGTCAAGGCGGATGCAATCCGCTCCAACCCATGCCCGTATCCATTGGCTTTGATCACCGCCATGATCTTGGCACCGGGCGCACAAATACGTACTCGTCGCAGGTTGTGTTGCAACGCGGCTATATCCAAAACCGCGTGCGCTGCCGGGATCATTAGTAATCCCCGCTCGCGTAGGGATCCGCCGTATAATTCTCGAAACGTGTATATTGGCCCAAAAACGTCAACCGCGACGTACCAATAGGACCATTACGCTGCTTGCTGATGATAATTTCGGCGGTGCCTTTATCCGGGCTGTCCTCGTTGTAGACTTCATCTCGATAAATAAACACGATGACATCCGCATCCTGCTCTATAGATCCACTTTCCCTCAGATCAGACATGACCGGCCGTTTATTCGGTCGCTGCTCCAAATTCCGATTCAATTGCGATAGCGCAACCACTGGTACATCGAGTTCTTTGGCCAGCGCTTTTAACGAGCGCGAGATATGTGAAATTTCATTGACGCGGTTGTCCCCGTACCCGGGCGATTGCATCAGCTGAATATAATCCAAAACGATCATGCCAAGCTGGCCATTTTCGCGCACTAAGCGACGGGCTCTAGAGCGAACCTCCATAGGGGACATCGCCGGTGTATCATCGATAAACAATTTGGCCTCGGCCAGTATATTGATCGCCGAAGTCATACGCGGCCATTCGTCATCATCCAGGTTACCGGTCCGTACTTTGTGCTGGTCGATTCGGCCCAACGAAGACATCATGCGCATGGCCAGTTGATCCCCCGGCATTTCCATGCTGAACACGGCAACCGGCTTGTCACCTTTGATCGCAACGTTTTCAGCCAGATTCATCGCAAAACTGGTTTTGCCCATCGATGGACGCCCGGCGACAATAATCAGATCCGACGGTTGCAATCCCGAGGTCTTCTCGTCAAAATCGGTAAAACCAGTGGCAGCTCCGGTCACGGAACCTTCCTGCTGAAATAGCTTCTCGATCTTATCGACCGCATCCGCCAAAAGCGTTTTGATTGGCGTAAAACCTTTAGATCCGCGTTGGCGCTGCTCCGCAATTTGAAAAACCTTCTGCTCGGCATATTCCAATATTTCCGCGGTATCCCGCCCTTCGGTCTGAAACGCGATATTGGAAACTTCGGTACCGACGTGGATCAACTGACGCAATACCGAGCGTTCCCGCACAATATCGGCATAAGCCGCAATATTCGCCGCGCTGGGTGTATCCTTTGCGAGTGTTCCCAGATAAGCCAAGCCACCTGCATCATTCAGGCTGCCGGTCTGCTCCAGAAGTTCCGATAACGTAATGACATCGAAAGGATCCTGCTTTTCCGCCAGATCCCGAATCGCACAAAAAAGCAAACGATGATCTTTGCGGTAAAAATCCTCTTCGCCAACCCGATCAGCGATAACATCCCACATTTGATTGTCCAGCATTAACCCGCCCAACACCGATTGTTCGGCTTGTATGGAGTGCGGTGGAACCTTCATCGATTGAGGATTATCGGGATCGATACGAGCGATTTCAGGCATCAGCTTTCCTATGGCAAACGCTGCAAAGCGTAAATTGGTAAAATTTAACCCACCCCAATGGCAATTAAGGGCTTCTCAATTAATCGGACATTCCCGCGGGGCATAAAAAGTTCTAGGCTACGCGTTCTCGCGAAGGTTGTTAATGAATTTCGTCGTTGAGAATCCATCGACATAATCCATCAGGCGAACTTCGCCCCCGTTTTTCTGTACGCAATCGTAACCGGCAATATCTTCGACATTTTTATAGTCGCCGCCTTTGACCAGAACATCCGGCAGGATTTGGCATATCAATTCGCGCGGAGTTTCATCATCGAAGGAAATAACCCAATCCACGCACTCCAATGCGGCCAACATCGCCATACGCGTCGGTAACGGATTGATCGGCCGCCCCGGTCCCTTCAGACCTTGTACCGAGGCGTCACTATTGACCATAACAACGAGCCGATCGCCCAACGCCTTGGCTTGTTGCAGGTAGACTGCGTGCCCTGGGTGTAAAATGTCGAAACAACCATTGGTTGCTACAACCTTTTCTCCACCGAAACGCGCGGCTTCCAGCGTTTCCAGCAACTGTTCCAATTCGATGACACCTTTATGATGAGCCCGTTGACGGTGCAATGCATAGCGAAATTCATCCAACGCGATGGTTGCAGTACCCAATTTTCCGACCACCACACCGGCAGCCAGATTAGCCAACGACGTCGCGTCTGGCATGGAACAACCGGCTGCAAGGCTGGCGGCCAATACTGAAATTACCGTATCCCCGGCACCGGTCACATCGTAAACTTCGCGCGCTTGGGTGGGCAAATGAAACGGGTCTGAATCGCGCTGCAGTAGGCTCATGCCCTGCTCACCCCGTGTGACTAATAACGCGTCAGTTTCAATCTGATCCATTAGACCGCTGGCTTTGCTAACCAATTCGGCTTCGGAATCAAAAGCGCCGGTCACGGCTTCAAATTCACTCAAATTAGGCGTAATTAACGTCGCCCGGCGGTATTTGGAGAAATCGCTCCCTTTGGGATCCACCAAAACCGGCTTGCCCGCTTTACGCGCAATTTCTATAAATTTTTCTACCGCCCGAAGTGTGCCTTTACCGTAATCGGACAAGACCACAACATCGGTGTTGTTTAATTCTCGTCGATATGACTGCAATATACTGTCGGACGAAATCGAATGGAAGCCATCTTCAAAATCCAACCGGATCAATTGTTGATTCCGACTCAAAATTCGAAGTTTTGTAATCGTTTCACAGCGTCCGGTACGTTCGAATAAACAGCGAACCCCTTTTTTCTCCAACAAACGCATCATGGTATCGGCGTTCGCGTCATCGCCACTAAATCCCAATATCGTAACCTGAGTACCCAATGCCGCTATATTTAACGCGACGTTCCCAGCACCACCGACGCGTTCCTCAGATTCCCTGACGTGCACCACGGGAACCGGTGCTTCCGGGGAAATGCGCGATGTTCCGCCGTGCCAATATCGATCCAGCATCAGGTCTCCGACGACCAAGACCCGGGAAGAAGAAAAATCAGGAAGTTGCATTTGTTTCCATTATTCGATTGAAAGGGGCAAAATAATATCACAGAGTCCGCACTTGGAAGTTAAGCGCGGTATCAGTACTATACCCGTCACAAAATCGATTTCCACCCATAAAAGAAACGAAATATTCCAGTTAGATCGCCACGGAGACTGAAATGAGTGTCACTATTTATCATAACCCGCGCTGCAGCAAATCAAGGGCAACCCTACAATTGATACAGGATCAAGGCGTCACACCCACCGTCGTCGAATACTTGAAAACACCGCCCAACGCTCAAGAGTTGGATGATATCTTAAACAAATTGGGTGTAGAGCCACGCGACTTAATGCGCAAAGGCGAAAGCGAATACCAACAAGCCGGTTTGGATAATCAAAACCTTGACCGGGGAGCGTTGATCCAGGCTATGGTCGAAAACCCTAAGATTATTGAACGCCCTATCGTGCTGGCAAACGAAAAAGCCGCGGTCGGACGCCCGCCGGAAAATGTTCTGACCATATTATAAACATGGCTGAAATTCTAGTATTGTATTACAGCCAATACGGTTCCACAGCGGATATGGCCAATATGATCGCCCGCGGTGTAGAAGAAATTCCCGGTGCTACGGCCAAAATTAGAACGGTACCCGAAGTGACCCCGGTTTGCGAGGCGACTGAAAATGATATCCCCGATTCCGGACCACCCTACGTCACCGTTGATGATATGAAAAGCTGTGACGGCATGGCCATGGGCAGCCCGACTCATTTTGGCAATATGGCCGCACCATTGAAGTATTTGATGGACAATACCAGTGAACTCTGGTTTTCCGGCGCGCTTAGCGGCAAACCCGCCGGGGTGTTTACATCGGTATCCAGCATGCACGGCGGGCACGAAACCACGTTAATATCGATGATGCTGCCATTGCTTCATCACGGTATGGTTATCGTCGGTTTACCGTCGAGCGAACCGGCTGTTCTGAACACTAAAACTGGCGGCACGCCCTATGGCCCCAGCCAGTTATCCGTGAAGGGAAAACATGGGCTAAGCGCCGATGAAAAATCGCTTTGCCGCGCGTTGGGAACACGCTTGGCAACCATAGCAAAGGCCTTGACCCAAAGCTAGTATGGGCGCACCTTCACAACTAGCGCACCACATGGCTATTGCCGGATTTTTCGGCCTATTGTCACTTCTACTGTTGTGGCCGACGATCATTTCGCCACCGCAACGCATGCCAGTCGCTGCCGTGCTGATAGTGTCTGTATTACCGTTGATGTTACCGCTTCGTGGCTTATTGCATGGCCGGCCCACCGCCTGCACCTGGGCGGCTTATTTGAGCCTGTTTTATTTTATCCACGGCATAACCGATGTCGCGGGAAGCACTTCGGCGCAACGCATTCCGGGTGGACTAGAAATATTGGCGAGTTTGCTGTTATTTTTTGGATGCACCATGTATCTTAAATCTTTAAAAACCGGATAATTCTGTCCGCTAAGCATCGCCTCTGTCAGGCCATGCATTTGAAGCTTCGCGATAACCACGACTTTTCATGGCCGTTCAACTTCCGATTCCATTCGCGTTCCACGATAACCAGGATTTTGATGCATTTTATCCTGGTCCAAATACACAAGCGGTGGCAGCCCTCAAGGAGTGCGCCAATGGCCAAGGCGAACAACTGATTTTTTTGTGGGGCGGGCGTGGATCGGGAAAATCACACTTGCTGCAGGCAAGTTGCCAATTTGCCCGGCAGGGTATCTTTTATCTTCCATTGAAAGACTACTGGCAGCATGGACCCGCCCTGCTGGAAGGCCTAGAACAATTTCAAATGGTCTGTGTCGACGATATCCACCGTATCGCCGGCAAGCACGAATGGGAACTAGAATTTTTCAATTTCTTTAACCGCCAGCGAGATAAAGGCCATCGATTGGTTGTCAGTGCTCGATTCGCTCCGAATAAGTCCGGTATACAACTCGCCGATCTGACAACAAGATTGGCCTGGGGACTCTCGTTGCAGCTGCAACCGTTGACAGACCAGGATAAACAACTCGCACTAAAACTAAGAGCAGAGCACAAGGGGCTTGCACTACCCACGAACGTCGCTCAGTATTTACTAAACCACTATCCGCGAGATCTTCCTTCGCTGTGGACTTTACTGGACGAACTTGATCATGAAACCTTGTCAGCAAAACGTAAACTAACCATACCGTTTGTTAAATCGATTTTGCGCAAATCAGGGGTAGAAAGCACCGATTAAAACGCCGGCAATCAATCACGGCAATGACATGAAATTCGCCGAATGGATAACCGGTTTTTCTTTAAAAACATTTCAAACCTCGATTGTTTTCCAACGTCCACGCAACACTGCGGACCATTTGCCCGCCGCCTTGACCGCTGTGGTTACGTTGATGACCCACCAAATCCCAGCCGCGCCAAAACCCAATGGAAAGGCGAACAACCAGGCTAGCGGAATCCGTAGAATGTTCAGTGGTACCGACCAAAACAATATCGGCCGGGTATCGCCGGAGCCTTCCAATACCCCTTCGGCTAAGCATTCATAGGCTACAAAAAGTTGTGAAAATGCCAAAACCCGGGCATACAACACCGCCTCGGCAAGTACAGACGGATCCTGGGTAAAAACCCCGCATAATATTTCGGCTCCAAACCAAAATATTAAACCCGCAATAAGACCAACCGCGCTAAAAATTGGAAACGCCATTCGAATGCATTTATTCGCCTGATCGATTCGATTCGCACCAATGTAGCGTCCGACCAAGCTGGCGACACCCATGGACAAGCCCCAAAAAACCGGCCACGCGAATCCTTCCAACGCGGAGAAACCGATACCCAATGCCGCGATTACAGATGGGCCCAGCGGCGCAATCGATGTTTTGAGCAAAACCCAGTACACAATCGCGTACATCGCGGTCCCCCAGCTAATCGGCAAGCCAATGTGGACGATCCGCCTCAGCGACGAATCCCAAAAAAAATCCCGGGTCTGCGGGGAAAATTGTCTGCGCAATACGATCAACCCTATAAACACCGAAATTCCCCGGCTGATACCGGTTGCCAACGCGGCGCCGCCTATACCCAAATCGAATGTATAAATAAAAATGGGGTTCAACAGCACATTAAGCACAGTTGCGGCCAACTGCAGAACCATCACCAATCCCGCTCGGCCAACCGCGATAAATATCGCATCGACTATAGGCGCTAACGCCAGCGGAAAGCCGGCTAGGCTTAACCACTGTAGATAAGTGATCGCCTGACTTTTGGTTCCAGCACTCAAACCCAAACTTTCGCAAATCACCGGAGCCGCAATTCCGGTCAGCAACAATACACCGCCGCCCAATAGCACGCTACCCGACAACGCGTTGCCGATCACTTTGCGCCGCAAAACCTCGTCTTGTGCGCCGGTCGCGCGCGCAACCAAAGGACCTGTGCCGGCCGAAACCAACGCAAACAATGAAAACAATCCGATCAATATGAAGGTACACGACCCGACCGCGGCCTGCGCCTCAACGCCCAGCCATTGCACCGAATATTGATCGATTACTTTGAAGGCATTGTTTAGCAAAACAGATACCGCAGCCGGTGCGGCCAAGTACATCAAACCTTTTAATGTTACGTTTTCCACAATGAATTCAATCGATAGCGATATTGCAGATTAAGCCGATAAATCCACCAGCACAATAATCCTCTGGCTCTTATCGCACAGTCACATTGTTGTATCATCGCCGATTTTAGCCTTGGCCGTTACACGGATCTGATTGAATAAACCGTACAAATATTGCGCAGCATCACATTAAATCGAGGTAAAATGAGCTTTATTTACTGTATCAGTCCGAGTTAGTTTTGCGGCGTACCAAGCCGCGCTCTTTGCTCCAATCGGAAATCTACGATGAGATACCAGGTACATCTATTATCCAACGCGCCAATGAGTTACCAACAAATCAGTATTTTCAGGCCATTTAAAGGGCTAACACTTTTCATACTGTTCACAATACTAACAGGGTGCCAGCATCTGCGTTTTCCGGATTTCGATTTTGCATCGCGCAGGGCCAGCAAACCGGCCCCAACAATCGAAACTCTGGAAAGCCACGACTTTCGCATCGATCCTGATTCAGACTTGGTCGGTTTACCGGCGGTGTTGATCTCTGAACCTGGGAATACCCTACCCGATATAGCTCGGCACTACGGACTGGGCTTCAATGATATCAGCCGCGCAAATCCAGACCTCGATGTGTGGGTTCCCAAACCGGACACCCGGGTGGTTTTGCCGCTACAATTCGTGCTACCTGAATCGCAACGGCGAGGCATCGTACTCAATCTGGCCAATATGCGATTATTTTACTTTCCAAAAGCCGGCAAAACATTGGAAAGCAGAGTGATGACCTATCCCATCGGAATTGGCCGGCAGGGCTGGTCAACACCTACCGGTAAGGCACGCATCATCCAAAAGAAAGCCAATCCGACCTGGACGGTACCTGCTTCGATCCTGCGCGAACATCGGCTCAATGGCGACCCATTGCCGCGTGTGGTGAAGGCCGGACCGGACAACCCGCTGGGACAATATGCGATGCGCCTGAGCATGCCAAGTTATTTAATCCACGGCACAAACAAACCGTACGGCGTGGGCATGCGTATCAGTCACGGTTGCGTAAGACTTTACCCTGAAAACATCGAACGATTATTCGAGCACGTTTCGGTCGGAACCGATGTATTTATCATAAACGAACCTTATCTGGTTGGCTGGTGGCGAAATATGTTGTACGTCGAAGCGCATCAACCGTTAGACGAAAGCAAAAAGTCCAAAACCAAACTGAAGAAGGAACTGATCAGAAAGTTAAAAAAAGAGGCAAAAAAAACGGTTACCGAGGTCGACTGGGAGAAAGTTGATGCAACCATAGAACAGGCTCGCGGCATCCCGACCCCGATACTCAAATACACGCGCAGGTTGGAAGATTTGACCAAACATTGGGATATCATTGCGAGTCCTTCGCATTTTTACGGCAAACCGCCAGTTCCGCCCATCGGCCGGCACGATTGGAGCGCCATCACCGGTAGTTTCGATAACGAAATCGATGCGCAGCGCATGGCAGAAATACTAACCCACCAGGGGCCTTCGATCCCAGCACACATATCCGTATCTAGCGGACGATATGAAGTTATCGTTGGGCCGTACAAAACGCAAAGCGACATGGAAAAAGCAAAGCGCCGTCTCAGCCGGGAATTTGAGATCGAGGCCCGAATCATACAACCTATTATTTGATTTTATCGCCTCGCAACAAACACAAAACGCATCGTAAGCTGACTTTATCGCCCTTCTATTTGGATACAATCCAACCGTAACGCGGGTAGTGAAATGGCTTAAAAACACTATCCAAGCGACCAATAAATTTACCATCCAAATTTTCAAACTGCAGAAACTTTTGCTGCAATTCGGCAACTTCGGAAGGCTCTATATTTCATCACAGTCCAATAAAAAGCAATCTTTGAAAAATTCCGAATTAAACAGGCCGCAGCACATTAGAACAAACCACTACCGTCAGGATTTTCGCTGCGCATTCGTCGCCAAAACGAATCAAACTCTATACCCCAATGCTGGGATAACGTCTGGCATCTTTGTTCAATGCCAACAGTCCAATTTTCAGGCCGCTGTTTAGCCGCAAAAACCATAATATTGCGATATTCTGGGATCGACATACAAGCTGTCGTATGCTCGAATCTTCGTCTGATATTCGATAGAAAACTCGAGAATGATTGCGCATCATCAAGCATCAAATTTAAGACTAAGAAACCTTGATTGGAAAGACACTCGCGCAGGCCCGTAAGGGTTGAAAAATCGACGATCCATGTTGGCGTAAGACCGTGCTGCGCAATGTCAACGACGATCAAATCATAGCGGACTTGGCAATTATCCAGATACGTCCGTGCATCCTGCTCGAGTATACGCCAGCCGTGCCGCTCTGACGGAAAATCGAAATACTGCCGGGCAACCGTAGCAACGCGAGTAGAGATTTCTACCGCTTCGCCGCAGACCGCAGTCGGGTGCTGGCAAAAAAAACGCGCAATGGCTCCGCCGCCTGCACCGAACAACAAAATTTTTCGTGGTGAATCTTCCATGATCATTATAGGCAATAACATTGCCCGGTTAACCGGAGAGCAAAGCCTGACCGGGTCTTCCAAATCGATGACCGTCTGTACGTGACCATCACCGAAATCCAGCCAACGGAGACTATCCTGTTGCCATACCAGTATAGTTTCCCTGTCATCAGAGTAGCTATAAATGAGCTGTTTGGTGCAATACATCTTAATATTTGACCAATTGGAAATTCGTACTCCTGGCATCAGCCATTTTGCTATCACTCCAAAGCGCAATTTAATCGGCTTAGATCAGCCGCGTCCAATTTTACCGCTGGCGGTCCTTTGAATAGTGCTTACGCGGTACAACTTATGCGGTACTTTATACATGGACAATCGCTTGCGACAATGTTGCAAAACCGCTTCATCATCCAACTCTATTCGGCATTGCAGATGGATTTCTGCGCAAACGATTTCGCCCATTAGCGGATGGGGTTCACCGAATACATGAGAATCCCGGATACCTGGGAAAGTGTTCAATACTTCCTCGATTTCCTCCGGGAAGGCCTTGTTACCGGCCACATTGATCATAGATTTTTCGCGTCCACAAATGACAATTTTGCCGTCACTTGTGGCTCTGGCGAGGTCCCCCGTCATAAACCACCCTTCTCGCATCAGTTCTTCGGAACGTTGCCAGGGCGACAAATAGGCATCGAACATGCCCGGTCCTCGTATCGCCAACTGACCCGTTTGACCCACGCCAACCGACACTCCGTTATTATCCAATAATTCAACATCGAAGCCCGGCGTGGGGTACCCCACAGATTCAGTGGTATTAAGATCAGGTTTAGTATCCAACAATGGTATGCCTGCCTCGATAATCCCGTAAGCCTGCGCGACGGGCACGTCGTAGCGCTGTCTAAAACTATCCGCAACGCTGGATGGAATAGCGGATGAGGTGGAAATCACCCGAGAGATAGATCCCAATCCCATCCCAGAACGGTCAGCCGCGAGCAACCGAAAATGCATCGGAGACGCGTACAAAAACGTCGCACGGTATTTTTCAGATTTCTGAAGCAGGCTTTGCGCAAGCAGATCCTTGCAGATTACGATCGTCACGCCGTAACGGATGTACAGCATGATCGTTACCAGAAAGTGAAAAGCCATCGGCAATACCCACAGAACGGTGTCTTCTGTGTCTAATTTCAACGCCGCTTGGGCTGCATCCAACCTCTCGAGGATTCGATTGTGAGACATCACAACGCCCTTGGATCTGCCGGTCGTACCCGAGGTATATCGTATGAATGCGGCATCGATGCCAAGATCAACCAACGGTTCCTGCGAATCCGCAATTCGGGAGAATGCCAGGCTTTGTTGCATAAAGGTTATCGCTGTCGATTTTCTGCAACCGGATAGAGGACCCGATCCATCATCAATGACCGCGTGGATTCCCGTCGTGCGGATCGCAGTGTCGATCTCCGCGAGTTTAAGTTGATGCGACAAAGGCAACACAATCCCGCCGTTGGCCATCCCGGCCAGCATTGCGGCAATAAATGCTGCACCGTTGCTGCCAACTACCGCCAAACCCTGCCCTGGCAGAAATCCATTTTGGCGCAATTGTTTTGCCAATTTGGAACATTCACTGTTCAATTGCCGGAAACTAATTTCGATTCCGTTCTCGATGATGGCAACTTTATCCGGCCATTGCTGGGCCGCCTGTTCCAGAATTTGGTGCGCGCGCATGACAGCAGGGTATTACCGGCTACATTGTTCTAAACGAATATTCGGAATAGCGTTTTGCCACGATCCGTCCGACAGGTAGGAAGCGGCTAGCATACCTGCCGCATACCCGGTACCCAGACAAGTACCTATCACTCTGGCCGATGCGATTGCCATTTCCGTGGCCGATATACCCCGCCCTGCAAAAAACAGGTTACTCAACCCCGAAGACACCAATGCACCGGCTTGAATTTCATAGTGATCGTTTTCGCTAAAATAAGTCATTTGCGGCGCTGTTTCTTCTGCCCAATATTCAATGGGCCAAACACCGACCGCGACACCGTCAACCGGTTTATGGCATTGCAGCACATCGGTTTCGTTCAATAGTGAAAGTCCGACGGGACGCTTTGACGTACGAACACCGACTTGCGGCGCCATGGATGTGATCGAAAGGCATTTTAAGGCCTCATTTGACTGGCGCAGATACTTGATCAATGCCGAGGCTCGCGAGCGTGCGCAAATTTCATAGTCGGTCCGCGCATCAACCGAATTGCTAAACCGTACTGGCATACCCAATTTGAACAACGCAGCGCCGTTATTCAATGAGCCCGGCACTATGGACAAACGTTTGGATTCAGTGTCTATCTGGCCAGCACGGATACCCTTGGCGATCAAACGTAAAATATCCAGATTGACAGATCGCTGATCGGTATCGGGTAAACCACAGACACCAAACACGAATGCACCGGCCTGATAGGACTCTTGCTCATAAATTGCTTGACCGGCTAAATTCGATATTAGACCTTCCCCGCTACAATCGACAATGGCGCCAGCCTCAATTTCGATTTCACGGTCAGGACATATTGCCTTGGCCATCCTAATCAAACCGCCTTCTGCTTCAACGTCAGAAATTGTAGTGTGCAGCAGCATCCGTGCCCCAGAGGCTTGCAACGTACGAACCGCTTCAATATTGAATACCTGTGGATCGTAGGGTAAAAAATGCAGGTTTTTCTCGAACCCGCAAACCTGAGCGCCACTTTGTTCTGCAATACGCTCTGCAAATTTGCGCGCGAACCCGCGAACGGCAAATTTGGCGGGACTTTTTCCACGATAATACAAACCGCAAATAGTGCCCACCATCGCAGCAGTTGCCATGCCACCCAAAAAACCATAACGCTCAACCACCAGCACGTCCATCCCGGATTTCGCGCCTGCGACCGCTGCGGCTATACCGGCCGCGCCGCCGCCTACAACCAGTAAATCCGTTTTCATACTGAACTTTCGGGCGAGACCCCGTCACCACTCAACAGATGGCGTCGAAGACTTCCCATCATCATGTTCATTTCGGCATCGGTGACCAACTCTTGCATATAACTACAGGTAATCTGCAATCCGCCTTGAAAACGGGTGTAGATAAATGTCATTCCCGGTGGATAAATATTGGGGGGATAATGAATGGCGTTTGCAATCGACAGCCCCAGAAAGTTTTGCAAACCATTCAATGAATCGCCGGTATCGGAATAAAAAAAACTCGCCATGCAACCTTGGGTTGGATGTTTCAATAACCAGCGATATACGACACCTGGAACGCGCTGCAGACGATTCATCATATTCAGATAATGGGATGGCGCATCGCTTCGCATCAATTGCTTCATTTGTTCAACCAAGTCGGTTGTGATACTGGCCAAATTCGCCAGATTGGCATACCCGATACGGTAAAACAAAAACGTAACCTGGTTGCGCAGAACCGGGCCATTCGCACCGCGCTTGCGCCGATCCTGTGGAACCGGCACCAGAATATCATTTTCGGCTTCACCGCGTTGGCGTAGAAGAATGGAAAATGACTTGGCGGTCGATGCCAGGTAATAGGCGCTCAACATAAACCCAGCGCCATGACTTTCCGCAGCGTGGCTTATTTGAAGCGTTTCTTGCTTGCTAAACCGCATAACGCGGTGTTTTGGACTCGGTCTGCGCCCGCTGCATTGACCAAGCGATAATAGCGGTGGCTTGGATATCTCGTACAGGCCTTTTTTGGTCTCTTGGTCATGTAGCAAACGCTTCAACATAGCCACATCGTCATCGCCTTCAAGATCTTGCAGCCAAAGCGGTTGCACAGATTTATTTGGGCAACCCAGGTATCGAATGAGTAACTCACAACCATGTGCATCCATTAGACTATGGTGCCAAGAAACAACGAGTATTGACTGATTCCGAAGCTGTTGCACCAAACTAATTCTGACCGGCGAATCCATTCTGGGATCAATGGCCGGCACAACCCATTTGTCCATGAACCGATAGTCTACGTCACTATCGATTAATTCGATCTCGGGAGGTATAGCCGAATCATCCCGCCGCCACCGGCTTAGCGCGAACGGAAGTCCTATTTTAAGCCGTAGCGATGTAATCCATCCGTACACGGGATCGGTGAATAACTGCTGTGTCAGGGTTTGATAATCCAGTTGCCCATCCAGCTCCACGGCCAAAGTACAAACGTTACGCTCCCGACTGGAACCCAGCATAAGTCGGTCCAATTGGTACAAAAAATAGTCAATACCATTGAGCGAAAAAACCGCAGGAAATGACACTAGCGCAAAAACCTGGACAAATATTGAGATGCTTTTAACACTATATGATCAATCAGGGCTGATTAAGCAATCGATTGCAACACTGGCCCAAGGCATTAACCGTTGCGGTATTTTCCGGCGTTATGCTTTCAGCGGGTATAACCAATCCATAGCGGCGCTCAATAAACAAAATCAATTCCATAAGCGAATAGGAATCGACCCCAACCAGACTCAATTCGGTAGTTGGGCTAATTTCAATCTCCGGCGCTAAAATACTTTCCGTTAAAAACGAACAAAGCGAACCACTGATTTTTTCCACCGAGATTTCGCTCCGGGAATTTGATCCACCGGAGGTATTAATATCATTCATAACCCAGTACAAGATGATTCTTTGTTATTGTAACCACTCAGCTGAGCCCGTTATTATCCAATTACCGCGTCGACAATGCCCGACTCCATCGATACATCGCGGTTTCTACGCAGAACCGAAACAAAACAATAATCTAGCCCGCCACCAATTCAAATTCGCGTTGCTCCGTAGAAACCCCAGATAGGTTCCTATATGACCTTCCAGATATGGCGTCGATACATCCATATAGCCTTGGAGACAGCACCCCTACTGTAGACCAGTCGTTATTCTATCGCATATATACGCGGGTTATGGCCCCGAAGACCATGCTTGACCAGCATGCGAAGAAGGTTTCGGCTGAATGGGCGGGTTGCAGCCGCGCCACTGAATACCCGGCTCAGATGTTTACTAATCAGTGGAACCATCAGTTTACCCAACAGGCTAAGAGCAAACGCGTCGCCCACCTGAATACTGGTCATCAAACGACCGCTGTAATAATATCCGACTATTTCATGCCAAGCGGCAAGATGGTTCAAGGTCTCGGACTCGTACCGATCCAACGTTTTGTCCCGCAGCAGAGCAGCGGCAAGCGTATACGCGCCCTCCATCCCAACCATCAACCCGCTGGAAAATACCGGGTCGACAAAGCCACCCGAATCTCCCAATAATGCCCAGTTTTTGCCGTACAGACGTTGGCAAATTGATTGATAATTGTCAAATCTCAACACCGGTGTCAAGCGTTGTGCATTTGGCGCGATCTGGGTCAATATAGGGTCTTCGTGCATCAATTTGTCGTATTGCTCCTCGGCCGATGTACCTGCTTCATCGGCATACCTATGCGGAACGACAAAACCGAAAGAGACTTTATCGGGTAACGGAATACGCCAACACCAACCTTGTTCCATTCTGTCGTTATGTACGTAACCAGGATCGATAAGCTGCGTTTGGTCGACGTGGGCAAACAACGCGACATCCCGCCGGGGACCTTTTTCGGTAGCGATATTCAATAACTTTGATATCAAACCGATTCGACCGGCCGCATCGATGATCATATCCGGGTCCGCACCGTTCCAGCATTCGCTGGCGGCACCGATCGAAGTTTTGTCCAAATCGACTTTGTCACGACCCATGGAACCCACCAGCGTTACCTTCCGATTTATCAATAAGGCACCGGCTTTGGCTGCGGCATTGCGCAAAGTTGAGTTAAATTCCTTACGCGGCACATTGTAAGAGTAGCTGGGTGTATCGCTGGGATTATCGGCGAATCGAAATTCGAATATTCGATCCACATTGAAGGTAAAACAAGCGCCGGGTTTAACAATGCTATACCCTGCAACCTCATCCTCCACACCTAGATCGCTCAGCATTGGGACAATCATCGGCACCAACGATTCCCCAACTAGGATCGGCGCTTTTTCGGGCAGATAGTAAATCGCCACGTTCAAGCCTTTGCGGCACAACAGAATCGCTAGAGTACAAGCGGCCGGACCGCCCCCAATGATTGCGATGTTTTTGATGGGATTCATTCGATTGTATTCAAGTCTCCGGAACTAATAGCCGTCCATTCATCGCATTTTATTGTACGCCGATGATTGTAACTGCGCACCGAGGCTACGGCTAGCAGGCAGCTAAGATTAGTGCAGAGTTCGATCAAAAGAGTTGTACCGACTCACTATTGGATTTGATCTCGGTTCACTCCAAATCTATCTATAATTATGCAACAACCCGAGTGAGCCGAGAGACCTATATATTTGAAATGCATAGTCAAAACAATAAGAATATATTTTCTATTAGACTCGTCATACTGCTGGGACTTCTGGGGATTTCCATATTCTTACTGATTAACAAAGGTCTGGTAGTGAGTAATTTTCGAACTTGGCAATATGGTTCGGCTAGATTCTCGCTAGATCTACAAGATATTCAGGGCGGTCTGACCGAGGCGGAAATCAAACAACGCTTTTTCACACTGCCGCTGCATTGCTCCAACAACCACATTTCAGGATCTAAACTTGGCGACCGTGTTTGTTACACTGAACTAAAAACCTATGATGGATTGCCTGCATCGTTCATTGTATTTTTTTTCCACAATGGCGGATTATCAAGCTTAAAGATCGATGTGCCTTGGAGAATTCACAGAAAAATGAAACACCGGCTATTTCAGCACTACGGTCGTCCGTTCGTAAATGACTTGCTCCCATTACACGGGGTTAGACTGGTAGGGTGGAAACTGCTCCACGGAAATTTAATTTATAACCTAGATCCACACATTAACCCGTTGCAATGGAACACAATTTATTGGATAAGTGCAGCACAAACTCAACGAATTGGTGGGGATTTCGTCAAGCGTAAAGATGGACTCGGTAACGGCACATTTAGCCATTTACTACGCTGGTTACTGGGCATTCTAGTAATTTAACCCGTAATCGGGGGAAGATTCACTATCCATCATCCTGATGGAACTCAACCACATTATTATCCTGGTCGCGGATAAATATCGATGTGCCGCCGGGAAAGCTGACCGGCCCTTCGGACAATTCAATTCCGGCAGACTGTAATTTCTCTATCATTGCATGTACATCGCTAACATTGAGCGCGATATGCGTATAGCCCGGATATTTTTCCGGAACGTCCATCAGAATATTGGAACCGGATGCAGCGTTCGCGTTCAATATGAAATTAATATTCACCCCGGATGGATGTTCCATGATTGCGACTGGTTCCGGGCCAATAGGACCGACAAGAAATTTAAACCCAAGCTTCTCATAGAATTCGCGAGCGCGATCTAAATCTCGAACACGAAGACCGATATGGTTGATTCCGATTATCTCGCGCATCTCACCCTACCGAATTAAATGAACCCTTAAATCTGATTTTTCGATCGGTCGGAATAGAGGTCGACCGTTCCTTAATTATCAGATTGGTTCTGTTCCAAACAACCCTGAAAGTCTGAACCGCTCATAGTCCTTAGCTTTGAGTATGCCGCCGCAACATAGGTGGCAATGCGCATTCAGATGTGCAGGATTTTAAAGGCCATGGGCGGTTTCATCAATCATGTAATCCACCTAGGCTTGGTATTCGTCCGCTGATTTTACAACCAAACCCACAATAATCCCCGCCACGGTCATTTCAACAAAACTTGCGATAAACCAACTAAACGCTAGACCCAATGAAATGGGCATGTAGCAATACGATCCAAATCCCATTGACACTCCGGTTCCAATACCGAAAATAAAGCCAAATTGTAGACCCTTGGTCGATGACTTGGGCTCGATTAAATAACTATAAATAAATACAAAGCAAATGCTAAAAATTAACGTAACAGCGGACATTAATGGCATCTTCATCTCAGCCTCGGGCCGCCACAAATTTGCGGTTGCTTGGTAAGCTGATTTGAGAAGCACACCATGAATAAAGAAATCCAAGATTGATAACGCGATAAACACTGCAATGACTGCCCATATTGTTCGCTTTAACATGATCGACTCCTTAAATTTTGGGGATTGACGGAACTCAGATTTCGAAATAGACATCCATTCTAATGTACCGGTCGGACCTGACTATAAATTACTTCGAAAATCCGCGTCAAAAATTTAGCGAAAAGGAAAGATTTTTGCAACAAAACACGATTTCCGTATTTTTCTACAATTCTCTTAATTTGAACATTTCCGCACGATGTCGTCGCGCAACAATCGGTGGATGAACTTGCGAATTGGCTTATTAACCCGCGCAGTGACCCACCAACATTGGTTGCTGAGTTACGCAACCAGCTGGTAAAACGCATCATGACTGAATTTCCCGGAGCATATTCGCGCGTCCCATAATGAACAGGCTTTAGCGCGAGCCAGCATCAAAATTTTTATCCATTAACTACAGCTCAGAGTGTTCAACCAAAAAATCTACAAGTCGGCGCACCTTAATGGATAAGTGGCGGCTGTAGGGGTAAATCACCGAGACCGGAGATTCCATACCCCAGCCCTCTAGAACATGAATCAATCGCCCGGTTTGCAAGTGCTCTTTGACAAATAATTCGGGCAAATAGAGCAGACCGACATGTTGCAGCGCACAGCTTATCAATGAATCCGCATTATTACTGGTGAAAATGCTATTCACCGGGAATCGATCAGTCGTATGTGTATTGCCAAGATTCCAGAACGATTGATCGTGTAAGCCATGCAGACCGAATACAATGCTATTGTAGTTATGAAGCACCTCAGGCGTTTCGGGTCTGCCAAATTTGTTCAAGTAATCGGGTGTTGCACAAATAACGTTGTGCATAATACAAAGTTTGCGGGCGACCAATCTTGATTCGGCCACCGCTCCAATGCGCACGGCCACATCATAGCCTTCATCCAATAGACCGACATTGCGGGTGGATATCGAAACATTTACCCGCAGATTAGGATGTTGCGCCATGAATGCGGCGATTAAAGGAACAATATATCGTTCTCCAAGCGTATTTGGCAGACTGATATTAAGAACACCCTGAGGTTCTCCTTTTATTTCAGAGACGATCGATTCCGCTTCCCGCACGTCCTCGAGAATGCGTTCACAACGCTGAAAATAAGCCCGTCCTATGTCGGTAAGGCTGATTTTCCGTGTAGTGCGAACCAGTAATTGCACGCCCAAGCGTTGTTCCAACCGGCTCACCCGTTTACTTACGTGTGATTTAGAAACGCCCAATATTCCAGCCGCTTTGGAAAAGCTGCCGAACTGGACCGTGGCTACAAATTCAACAAAATCTAGTTGTGTCATCATTGTTTCTATATGGAAACATTGGGTTGTTATTTGTCTATATTATCATTTTATGTTTGCAGGTGTATGCTGGCTACCCAGTGTTACAGCTCGTATCGGTAGCCCTATAAATGGTTTTCACTTTGTAACGGCGATCAAAACGTGAACTGTGACGCTTATTTATTAAACGCAGTTTTATTTATTTTAAGAATTAATTTATCGCGTTATAGGTCTTTTTTAATTTTATGGAGAAATAATCATGAAAAATCTATCAATAATCAAACTCTCAATGATCACGGTGGCTTCGTTAACGATTGCTCCACTAGTATTTGCCGATAGCATACCGTCTGTTGTCGTAACCGTGGAAAACGTGGCCCCTGAGCGTGGTGGATTTCAGACTCCGGTTTGGGGAGGCATTCACGACGGAACATTCGATATTTATGATCGTGACGTTGCGTTAGGTAACACAGAAGCCAATCCGGAGCTGATTTCGCGCGAATCGGTAGAAAGAATTGCCGAAGATGGTATCACCGGACCGATCACCGAAGAATTTTCAGAGTTGCAACCGGGCGCGGCACAAACAACGTTTTTGGCACCTGGCGGTCCGCTACAACCAGGCAGCCGATCTAGCACCACATTGAATATCAACAACCCATCAGTTGAGCGGTATTTCAGTTACGCGTCGATGGTGATTCCGAGTAATGACGCATTTGTGGCCAACGGAAGCCCGCTAGCTCATGAAATTTTTAATGAACGCGGTCGTTTCGTGGCTGAAGATTTTATCGTCGCCGGTAGCGAGGTATTGGACGCCGGTACGGAAGTGAATGATGAAATTGCCAGTAACACGGCATTTTTGAATCAAGCTGGACCAAACATCGGGACGGAAGAAAATGGCGTCATCACATTGAGTCCGGGGTTCGCAGCCCCCGGCGCGTTGGCCTATCCTAACGGTGTTCTAAACCACCCGGCTTTTGCCAACGCTGATTTTACTGCACCCGGCGTGCGTACCTTGCAATTCAACTTTCGTTACGTTGATCTGGGTCGTCGAGTACGGCTGAATGGGCAGCTTTCGCCGGAACAAGAAATCGCGCCGGAATTGGTTGATTCAAATGCAAGTGGCCGCGTTATTCTGACTGCCCGTAATGGTGAGGAAGTTAGTGTAAGAGCATTTTTTCGTAGGCTAAGCGACGCACCGGTCGCAGCTCACCTGCACCTCGGACAGGCTGGAGTGAACGGTCCAATCGTCGTTGATCTTACGGCTGGATTGCGGCGCAACTCGCTTAGATCTAGTATCAAGGCCAGTGATGTCGTAGGCCCGCTAGCTGATTCCGAAGACCCGTTCCGCAATTTATTGAATGAACTGGCGGCCGGTAACGTCTACCTAAATATTCACACCGCTGAAAACCCAGCTGGTGAACTGCGCGGCCAAATAAGCTTGCGTTAATTTCTTCAACACTAATCTTTTTATACAACCAAGCCACCGATGAGAATCGGTGGCTTTCTTAAACAAATGGAAAATATACCGCTCTTACAACTGGACCATATTGGAATCCGAGTGTCGAACCTTAAAATAGCGTTAGGCTTTTATGCTCTATTCGGATTTGAAATCGACAGATCAGAAATCTTGCATGAATATCAAACTTGCACTTTGCAAGATCGTAGGGGATTCAGAATCAACCTAATCTACAATGCTAAAAATGAGCGAGGTCGCAACGTACTCATCGATGCAGAGAAAAAATATTCGGGCATTACACACCTTGCTTTCGTGGTTGATGATATGGACGCAATTCAGAAACAACTGTCTGAGTTGAATATAGCCGTCACCGAAGGGCCGATGCAAGTGAGTGAGCGCCGAATATGTTGTTTTGTGCGTGACCCTGACGGTACTGTGATCGAACTCAATCAGTTGATATGACTACAAATTGGGCTATTTCCCCAAACATTTCTGTCCTCCATATGCGTCAGGCATCTGCCGAATGACTATAGAAAATTATTTTAGTCCAAGGCGGTGGCAGCATCTCCGATAGGTTTTGCCTGGCAACTTTGACGCAGGTTTGGATAAACATTTCGGGATCCCGGTTAGTTCCCACTTTATTCCGTCTGCTTCCATTTCCATCTACCGGGAAACCCAGTTTGTCGGCGCCATGACAAAATAGGCCCATACGATGTAGAAGACATAAGCCGGTAACACGAGCGCCGGGTCCTACGGTTGCTAAAACCCTCGAACGCGACTAGACGGCCCGAACACGACTCGATATCCAGGCCAAAATCGCTGTGATACGTGCCCAGGCCTAACTGGAAAGAATTTTAGAAATCATTCCCAATAATTTGGCGACTCTGAAAGGTTTTTGCAATAGAACACAATTCGGCTATTGTTCTACCGCTTCGCATTATCGGTTGTCGTGTCACCAGTGATGATGCTGAATAAATTCATGGCCAAAATCAGGTTGGCCCACATTACATATTGCGTGAACGATAGAAAGCTAATTTTCGGCAAGCATCATAGATAACAACCTACATCATTAATATGGGCTAAAAAGGCCAATTCAAGCGGTACTCCTCATTACCGATCGATAATCCTTAGACTCCTAAACAAGGGGTCCTATAGATACATTCCACGACGGGATAATAAACTCAACTGGTGAAAAGAAAAAATCTCAACACGAAAAATAGACCAAGAATTTTATCCTGAATCCGAAACGCCACAACGTAACACCGCACAAGCTTTTGATTTCACTACGAACGAAAATATATCTGCCTGAACGATGGATAGAACCGAGTTTCTTTTATTTCCGCTGGAAACCCTATTTCCAATATCCCAATTGCCATATTGAGAACACAAATTTAGAATAAAATGACCACCGTGCATTCGCTTTTGGATCAAAGGCGAGTGTATTGAAGGTTGTAGTGGGGACAACAATAATTTTTCAATTTAATTTTGTGGATAAATCATGACAACGATACTTTTCTGGATTGGTATAGGCGCTTTTATCGGATGGAATTTCCCGCAGCCGGCATGGGCAAAGAATTTGCAAAATAAAGTTGTAGAAGCATTCCGCAAATCATCCCAATAAGACTCGATGGACCCAAAAATAGCAATGGGAGAACGCGAACGATATTTAGAGGGAATCGTGATCGAAATAAGCAAAATCGACTAACTGATTACCGAAAACCGTTATTTATCACGATGCAATTAGTTGACGCAACACCACAAATTCGAGGCAACTCGACATCATTGGTCATTTTGCTGCACGCGCCTACTTCTTGTCCGGAAAAGATGGATCACGTAACGCAGGCAGTGGCGGAAAAAATGCCCGACGCTGACCTAATGATCCCTAGATTACCGTTGCATATCATGTCGAATGCGGATCCTGTCAATATCAGCATCGCTGTCATGCAATCTATTGACATGGCTTCTGGACGAGCCGCATCGCCAGGAGGATACAACGAATAGCCCAAGATCAGGGACAAAAATATGTCACCATCACCTCGAGCTACGGGTATTTTCCGATGTGGCCTTTTATCTTTTCATATTTCAAACGACAGACGAACGTACATTGGCTAATGGATCAATACACAACGGCGATGGCGAAGTATCCGAATGCGAAACTCTCTTTTGTAGGCCATAGTAACGGTACTTACCTGCTAGCAAGCGCTCTGACCAATTACCCATCCTGCCGTTTTGAGCGGGTCGTTTTTGCCGGCAGCGTGATACGCACGACGTTTCCGTGGGATAAGATGATTTCTCTTGGCAGAATTAAAGAGATACGCAACTTCGTAGCATCCAGCGACTGGGTGGTTGCCATATTTCCGGGTGCCTACGAACAACTGGGCATATCGGATCTGGGAAAGTCGGGCAGTGATGGCTTTAAAGCGCACCCGATGCTCGACCAACACCAGTGGGTCTCGGGGACCCATAATGCCGCGATAAAAGAACGATGCTGGCAGTCGATCGCGGAATTTATCGTCAATGGACCTTCAGCACCTGTTCCCGACCTTAACTCTGCACCTTCGCGCCTAGTCCGAGCTCTGTCGGCTGGCGCACTGCTCTGCTGGATGGCATTGGTGAGCCTCGTTATAGGATTATTTTTGCTAATATTAGACGCATGGCCAATATCATGGAAATCGGTTTCATATTGGTGGTCTATTCCAACGTTTGTCTACTTTTATAAGCTTTACTACATTCTTAATAGGATTTGATTTAACACAATCGAGACCTTTCAGAATCACGAAAACGTGAACAACAGCCTTTATTTAAATAATCCTAATTTTCGCAAAAGCCAGGTTGATCGAAAATTGGCACGCCTCCAATATCAGAACGAAACCTTCATCCCGACAACGATACGATCATTCTGATCATACTGCCCAAACACACCTTGCCGATCCCCGTAAAAAATATCCGCACCCAACCAAGTTTTGAAATTATCCTGCCATTCGTAGCTTATTTTTGGTCGTATGATTCCATCACCATTATTGGTATTGAAGATAACCAACAATTCGGCCGTCAGGGTGTCATATAGAAAATTGCGTTGTATAAGCCCCGTTAATGTCGTGTCCAATTTGTCCCTGGTAGATTTATCAGCATTATTGATGAGCCAACTTTGTATCAATTGACCACTCAGGAACAGATCCCACGGCGCATTCCAGTCCAAGCCCAGTACATAATGTAACTCTGGGCTTTTGACCACGCCTTGATTCAATAATGGATTTTTACCGATAAAATAATGTTCCGTAAAAAAGCCAATTTCTCCGCGCACAACCCAGTCAGAGAAAGCATTGCTAAAAGTTGAACCGATGACATGCGTCCGTTCGTATTCGGGGCTAATGGTGACAACCGGATTTCCATTCACGATTGAAATCCTTTGCCTCAGTACAGGCAAATTATCGTATTGATACAGGTAGTTAAAGGTGATATCCCAGCCATTCCAAAACGTCGACGCGCGCAATCCTACATCCGAATCCAAAAATACATTATTGGGCCGTTTATCCTGCTCAATATTGACCAATACGCCGGGGGGCGGAGATGGCACCAGTTCCGGTGACGTGAATCTATAGGTTGCATTTTGTTCGGGTATAGCATGATAGGTTTGATCTGGAATCCACAAAAATTGCAAATCCCAATCGGCAACATTGCGCTCGATATTGAGGGTCCACAACGGAATCCGAGAACTATCAAAATCATCTAGGATAAATTCCCGGAACGATTGTGGATTGACAATATCGAGCACTTTTAGGCCGTCCGCCTTCCCCCAGACGACTTGCTGTTTCCCTATTGTCAGGAAGATATCCCCAATCGCTCCCTGTAGAAATAGCTCGCGCAATTCCAACTCCACCGCCCCGTTTAGCAGTGCCGGTTTGCTGTAATCGCTGTAACTACTCCGATTTATATCACTAGGTTGCATTCCGTCGATTGCCTCTGTGCGCAACCGAACAGACGATTGGATTTTCCAACCACTATCGAAACTAGCGCTTAATTCGGGCACTAAATTCAAATTTAACGATTGACTCTCGCCATTGCGCGTATTGACCGCCCATTGACTCGTTGCAGTGATAGAGCTGTCGAAATCAACCGCGAATACGGCCGATTGCCATAACACGATCAGGCACCCGTACATATATTTCCGCGTGTCCATATTTCTGCCCTCTCAATTTCAGCGTCCGACGTTTAGAGAAAGAATTTGTCCGCTGAAGCGCGTGTTCAAATTGCTACCCAAACACCAAAAAATTTAGCCTTGCGCATTCCCACGCAATGTGTGGGAATGCGCTAAATCCCCCAGGGCTTAAAAAACTTTCAACGATTTATATCCCCCGCTTCATCGCGTTCTGAGTAAACACCTGATCACTGACTTCCTCGTTGTAGCTTACATCGGAGAATATGAAACGAGTTCGATGCCCAGTTTTGTGGTTTTCAACCGCAATTTCATGCGCAGTCAATATCCCGTCGACCATAGAAATATTCTTAAAATAAGTTGTTTTTAATAGATTGTTTTGTAAATCCCAAAATTTACTTCTGCGAACAATCCACAACTTATCGTCAACACAACTCTCTCGACGCAAATGGCCCAATTCTTCGGCAATTTCCGTATCGACCGCCCGTTCTTCTACGACGTAGCAATGAAATCCATCAACCTCGTCTTCACCGATCGTTTCGCGGGTGTAATCTTTAATGGATACGCGGGTTTCTAATTTGATATCTTCGAAACTCAGGTCTGTGCCTAGAAAATAATCGCCACGATCAGACGCTGAGATGCGGCGAACCTTACGCATCGCGGGCAAATACAGCCACTGATCATCATCTTTCGTTTTGTCAGCATAATCGTAAGTTAGAAACGCAGTATCTTTGATATTTTTGGGTTCTAAATAAAATATCGCCGTGCGTTTTTCATCCCCGATATACTTCCGAAAAGCACGAGTTTCTCGAACACGTAATTTACCGTGCCGGTCGATCATCTCCATCTTTAAATTCCTGGCAACCGCCAACCCTTCATCCCGGGTGTTTATTTTCTCAGCTATTTCGTCTCCGGACGGCATTTCCGCGTAAACTACATTGGCAAACCCAGTAACGAAAAAAATGCATATCATCAAGCTTGTATGTTTTAAATATTTCATCAGTTCATCCTCATTTAATTGTGGATAAGATCGGGAGCAGAGGTCTGGCTATACTCCCGGCGATAGCCTAAAAAAGCTGGCTCAAGATGCTTTATTAACGCGGGCAAGACTGTCATGCTTGAAATGAAACTAATAAGAACAGAAAAGGCGATCAGCATGCCCAATTTTGACAACGGTGGCACATAACTCAGCCCCAATATTCCAAAACCTATACAGACGGCGGCAAAACTGAATAACAGGGCTCGGCCGGTCGATGGATAGAGTTCGTGTAATGCGGTCTCAGGGTCAAAGCCCTGTTCGGCAATTAGTAGTTTGATACGGTCCAAGGTATGAATCGCAAAATCGATCCCTATACCCAATGCGATTGCGGCGGTCATCGTCGTACCCACGGCGAGCGTTATTCCGACAACACCCATAAACCCTATATGTCAGGCTAGTTGTCGCTTTTTCTTTTTCCCCCATGGGGGAAATT
>CAZUGA010000017.1:0-83954 GCA_964619885.1 uncultured Methylococcaceae bacterium | reverse complement strand
CTTTATCAGTGCTTTACACCCATTTATCCGGGACTGTTGTCACGGATTCAGGTTAAAACTAAGATTTTTCTCTTGGTCAATATATTCAACGCTAGTCTCTTTGGGGGTCACAATCGTACTATCAAAATCAAACAAATATTCCAGATGAACCCAAGCGTTTTGAATACACACGGTTACCACCCCCAAAGAACTCAAAAGAAACATTAGTTCTTTTACACCGCTCTTCAGCCAAAAAATCTCGTCTCCACGATGCGCAGTCGATGGTTGTATTTTTTTTAAAAAATGATGGCTGCGGCAGACCCACTGGAAACGCAGCTTGGCAACATCCAGCTTGCTCAGGACAAGTCCCTATAAAACCATTGCTGATCAATTCATCGGTTCGCATAATAGTTTCCTCGGAAGGTAACAAACGACATCGAATCCAGTTGAATCGGTGATATGCCGTTAATGTCCATATTTAGTAATAATTTATTGGATAGACCTTAGACAGAGGCAAATCGGATGCCAATCATGACCCAAAGAAAAGAGGATTGAATATCAAAGATTAATTGGATTGACGGTACGCGATCGATCGATTGTTAACCGTTATTCACGTGATAAGGCCTAGTGAAAATTAGATATGAGTCAAATCACACAAACCTGTAGATCTTATTCGTTATATAATTCGGACAAACGATCAAAAACCAACAGTTATCGCTTACGTGTTGGCACCTAGAAATGGACACCCGCCTCAAATCTAACGCTGACCCAATGCCGGCTCTAACCCCAGCATCGTTTTGGTTTGAAGCCCAAAATCTTATATCCCAATATTTTCGTTTTAATCCCAATTGCGCATTCCATAATTCGAAGCGGTTATCCATCGAACCGGGCGCCAACGAGGCATCCGTTCCTAACACGCTATCGATTCCACTTTGCGAATCGGAGTCAATAATCCGTCCCCTATCTCCATTGCTATGCTGGTACTGTAAACTGGCAGCCACATCCCATCCAGCCCAATGACCGCCGTGTTGACCCCAACCACTTTGGCTATCGAAATTCCCAACCCGCCCACCAACCGTGGTACCGTCGATATCCATCGCACTCTTGCTAATTATATTAATTACTCCGGCAAAGGCATCAGCCCCATACACAGCGGAACCGGGCCCCCGAATCACCTCAACTCGCTGAATGTTCTGCGTGGGCATGCGAAAACCGAAGGTCCGGCCACCAAAATAGGGTACCGAAAGCCTAGTTCCATCAAGCAGCACCAAAACCAGTGCCCCCGTTGTATTGCGAATCCCACGAACGGAATAATTCGAATCATTGCTGAGGGGGTCTATGCTCACATGGCTTCAATTTGATCAGCCGTAATCACTGTGGTCACACCAGCAGCACTTTTCGCCGGTCGCGCACTGCCGCTTGCGATTTCAATTGGTATATTAGCCAGTTCGGACGGCGACAACTCAAAAAAATCATCCATGCTCGGCTCAGCCCCATAATCATTTAAGGTTGCTTCGTTGGCACCTTCTCCTGTTTCAGAACCCGCATTGGCAATCTGAAATACCGCTAACAATAAGAAATACACTATCACCTTCGCTAGCGTGAACTTACTCATTGGCGGACTCTCCCATAAGAATATTTTTTTCCTCAAAAGATACCAACAACTCGTCTAAGGCAACCGGTTTACCTATGCCATAACCCTGCGCGTAGTCAACCCCAAGGGTTTTCAATATATCTAGAATTGTCTGATTTTCGACAAATTCGGCTACAGTTTTTTTACCCATCACGTGCCCCACTTCGTTGATGGAACGCACCATGGCCAAATCAACTGGGTCGGTGGCGATATCTTTGACGAATAATCCATCGATCTTTAGAAAGTCAACCGGTAAATTTTTTAGGTAAGCAAACGACGATAAACCACTACCAAAATCATCCAGCGAAAACAGACAATTTTCCTTCTTCAAAATCTGGATAAAATTCGTTGCATTGGTTAAATTCGAAATCGCTGCCGTTTCAGTGATTTCAAAACAGATTTTTTGAGCAGGTACCGACCACCTGGAAAATTCATCAATTATGAATCCAAGAAAGCTGTCTTCGGACAACGAAAGCCCCGAAAGATTAATCGAGCAAACCGACAATCGTTCCAAAAATTGTGGATTGCTGGACAACCATTCCAGAATCGTACTAAAGACCCATCGATCGATACTTGGAGACAGGTTATAGCGCTCTGCGGCTGGAAGAAACGCCCCTGGTGGGACCAGTCGCCCATCTTTCTCTCTCAAGCGAATCAACGTCTCAAAATGAATACTCTGGTCCGGATTCTTATTTCCGATGGTAATTATCTGCTGACCAAACAGACAAAACCGGTCTTCCTCCAAAGCCGCCCGGATTCTTCCTACCCATTGCATTTCACCTTGCCTTACCGCCAATTCCTCGTCGTCACGCCTAAATACATGAACCCGGTCACGACCCTTGTCCTTAGCCGCATAACACGCCGCATCCGCTTCTTTGAGCAATTCAACTTGATTGCCACTCGTGCCGTTTATCGAAGTCACGCCAATACTGACCCCAACACTGAAACTGCTTTCTTCCCAGGCAAATTGAAAATCGCCTACGCGCGCCCTGATTTTTTCCAGCGCCATAATCGCATTATCCATTGAGCAATTTTGCATCAAGATACCGAACTCATCCCCACCGAGACGCGCCAATACGTCATATTGGCGAATACTTTTCTTCAACGTAGCGCCTAACTGACGCAGAAGTTCATCTCCGGCAATATGACCGCAGGTATCATTAACTACTTTGAACTGATCCAAATCCAAATAGCAGAGAGCGTGCTCGACCTGACTGTTTCTAGCGTATTGAACAGCTCTTTTGATGTGTTCCTCAAATTCCGTCCTGTTTACAAGATCCGTCAGTGCATCATGACTGGCTTGGTACGCAATTTTTTCAGATAGCTTACGGGTCTCGGTAATGTCCTCACTAACGATTAACACATTCTCGTCTTGTTGTTCGTTGACGATTAATCGCGCCGACTGACGGACCCAAATTGTTTCACCGTCACCCCGCACATTGCGAATATCCAGCTTGTGAACAGCGTCAGGCCGCTCTGCACATAGGGCCAGCAAACCCAGCAACGGCCGCACATCGTCTGGAAAGGTATAGTCAAATATCGAATGCCCCTCTAATTCATTGTGCGGTATACCTAATAACTCCGCGCCAAATCGGTTTATCGATACAATTCGACCTTGGAGATCCGAATTGACGATCATGGTCGGGTTATCGTTATATAAAGCTAGGTACCGGTTTTTGGTCGCGACCAGCGCTTGATTCTGCTTTTCCAAGGTCTCCAACATACCGTTGAATTCGTTCACCAACTGACCGAGTTCGTCGTCGTCTTCTTTTTCCGCCCGCAATGAATAGTCTTTGTGTTTACTAATACTCTGTGCGGTATCAACCAGACGCCTGACCGGGCCCGAAATTACCTGTAAGAGTGGGGAAGAAATGGCGAATGTGATAATCAACGCGGCGATAAACACTAGGCAAACTAATCCCAGAAACCGCAACTTGCGCAAATATAATGCACTGAGGTCCGCGCGAACGAATATCGATCCTATAATTTCGCTATCCAGCGCAATTGGCTCGAACAGTGATATTTCTGTGCCGTCAAACTCTGAGGCCGCACTAAACAGGGCCTTTGGACACTCAAAATCGACAGTTTGCGATCGAATAATTTTCGCAAACAGATCACCATCCTGGTGAAAAATACAGGCCGCAACAATCGAAGGATTAGAGGCTAGCTTTGCCAAATTTTCATTAGCCAAATCGCTATCTTCGAAAACCAAAGCGGCAGTGCTGCGACTTCCGACCAAATTCGCGGTTAACTTAATTTCATCCTGAACGGTATTCCTCAGCTCGTAAAATTCTAGGATAAATAGAAAGAAACCCGCGAACAACAAAGCCATCGAGCTGGAAACTAGAACAATCATCCAAAGCTTGCGTCTAATTGAATGCCCGCCAAATTGCTTCATCGTTGCGTCTCCACAATCTGCGCAACTTCCAACAGTTTGGCGCTAATGTTCAATCCAGCATTCTCGACGGCTAGTCGATTAATCTGCAATCGAACCCTGCCGTTCTTGACTACAAATCCGACCATCCCCCCAATAGCGGCAAATTTCTCGGTATCACCCACCGTCAAAAGACTTGTCCCCGACAGATCGCCAATGATCGTTTCAACCCTATCAATTTCGGAGTCTGCAATGAATAATATTTTGCATTGACGAACCTCGGCAGCCATTTGCTCATATCGAAACAACTGAATGGGGCGCCCTTTGGATTTTTTTGTTCGAATAGGGTCGAGTACATTCCCAAAGTGGTCGTTACCCAACAGACAGATATTTAGGGATTGACCATTCTTTGGACTTTCTCCAATTGGCCATTCGATAAATTTGCTAAAGTTATATAAGTATCCGGCTTTGATTTTATACTCTACGGAATTCTCTTCTGCATGAAGTGAGAATGGGAAAATCAATCCTAACTGTACGACAGTGGCACAGCAGTATAAAAAAACCCAGGGCCATCTATGCCAAAAGACCTTCCCAAGGTATGCATCACCATGCATGAACAACATAGATGAAAGAATGATCGCCTAAGATCGCATCAAATCAGTTAATTGGAAAAACACCGAAGACAAACAAATTAGCCCAAATCTTATACACTTTGTCATAAACACTAGGCAATACCCCCAACCATTTAATCTATATATTCGATGTACTCTGGAAAAAAGTATAGCTGGATTTTGGGTGAAGACAGGGATACAACAATATTCCGAATAAATAAGCTGGCAATCTTATGGGGCTAACTTAACGAGTTTGAATGGATACCTGGAAAAGTGGTGAATCAGGGGAACAAATGGGATATTGAATAACCCAATAAACAAGACGATATTTTGCCAATAATTATGTCTGTAACAACTGCTTAAAAAATGACCATTTTTTAAAAACGGCCGATAAGCATCGGTTTGCTGCCAAATCACAGGGCCGGTTATTCAATATTAAGAAGCTGTCCGGTTAACATTTTTGACCCAAAAACGAGCCAGAATTAGGGTACTTTATCGATGATTAGAGGCGAATATTTGAAGTATTTAACGAGAATTATCGGAAAAATAGGTCATTCTAGAGTGTGGATTCAACCGATCGATGCAACACACTAATCTCATAGCGATGAGAAGGAGTGTTGTAAATGAAATACGGACAGCTTCTAAGAATCCGACCGGAGAAAATCCAACCATTGCCGGCCAATTTTTCGAGTATTCTTATAACTCTGCGCTTTATTGAACGCCCGCTCAGCTTTGTCGGTAAAATGTAGCTCGTAACAGCTAACCCCAAAAAGTACATGCGCGTTCCCGGGATCCTTTAAGCCACCTTTTTGAAATGCATTCAAAAGCGACTTGTGTGCATTCTGCCAATCTTCTTGCTCAATGTATAACCGCCCCAAACGATAATATAACTCTCCGGTCGGATGAGCAGCCGATGCTTTTTTATACGCTGCGATCGCCTTATCAAATTCGCGCGCATCGGTCCAGGCATTGGCAACCATTTCCCAATGCTTTGACGAGTTCGCTAATCGTCCAGTACCGATTTCTTTTTCAATGAGCTCCGCGGCTCTATACGGTGTATCTTGCGATGACAACATATTGGCAAGATTTACGATTTCCCCAGGTGTGGTTACAAAACCTTCACGATAGGCCAATTCATTAACGGCCAGCGCCTTTTTGAATTGGTTCAACTGCTGGTGCATCGCGATCAATTGCAACCAATATTCTTTGTTGGGCGCAAATTTGACGATCAGCTTGCGCAATACTGTGACCGCGCCAGCGTAATCACCCGCCTCGTACTGCATCGCCAAAAGCAATTTATACCAAGATTCAGGCGGTTTCTTGGCAAGATTTATCGCTTTTTGCATCGGGGGTACTGCATTTTTGAATTGCTTCAATTGTGCATAAGCGTTGGCCAATTTAAAGTATTGGTCACTGGATGGCGAATTGGCGCGCGCAATACCTTCCTTCAATATAGCCACGGCTTTTTTGTAGTCCCCAGCGGCGACATACAATTCACCCAGATTTACCTGCGCTTTCACCTTTTGGTCCGACGGCAGAGCTTGAGTCGCCAATGATTTCTTTAGCGCCTCCGCAGCTTGCTTATAGTTCCCCTGCTGTGAAAAGATAGACGCGATAGATCGCCAAATTACCGCTTTTTCATAACTACCGGCTTTAACTTCCGGTACCAGCGCGGTTAGCTTTTGCAATGCTTCACCGTAGGCAGATTTTTTTAACAGTGCATCAACTCGCTGCAATTGCTTGTAAACGGCAGGGGAAACAGTGGTGGTGGACTTATCACTTTTAGCGTTTGATACCGACGCGACTAGCACTAAAATCATTAACACAAAAATATTGCAGCAACGTAACCGGCTCATACTATTTTTTCAGCTTGAACTGCAAAACCTGCAAAGCACGTTGTTCAACGGGTTCACCCGCTACTAACTTGGGCTTAAATTTCCATTTGGCGATCGCCCGAAGCGCAGCACGATTAAATATGCTGTTTGGATGGGCTTCGATGACCTCTGCATCCGTTACCGTACCCAACTCGGTAATGGTAAATTCGACCCTGACCCAACCCTCAATTCTGCGACTCGCCGCGCGCATTGGATATCGTGGCGGTACTCGAAAAATCGGTATCAAATTCGAACTTATCTCCCCACTAAATCCGCCCATTTGTAAATCCCCAACCAAAGAACCGCCAATCCTCGCGTTATGAGTCGGAAACTCCAGATTCGGCACGTCAATTTTGGGCATCTTGGTTTTGACCTGTTGCCGTTGCGTCGATGTCATTTTGGGAGGCGGCGGTCGCTTCTTTGGTGGGGGTTTTTCCGGTAGAGCACGTTTTTTCGTCTTTATGGTCGTATCCCGCTTTAGCCTGACGAATTCAACCATTTTTATATCATCCGTTGGCCGTAATCCGCGGCCCGAATTCAATACCATAGTTTGCATCAACCAGAAAAGTGTAAGCGTAACTAGCACACCCAATATAAAAGCTGGGACCCACCTCTGACTCACCTCGACTCCGCTTCCGCCGCAATCGATGCATTGTAAACACCAGCTAACCGAACTTGATCCATAACTTCGACCAATACTTGGAGTATCGCGTTCTTATCACCAGCAATAATAACCGATCCCAACGGATTTTCCGCGTGCAACCTAGCGACATTAGCTCGTACAGCGCGTATGTCAACGGTACGTTTGTCTATCCAGATCTCACCGTTAGCTTTGATTGATATTATGATATTGCCACGTTCTTTACGTTCGGCAGTTTGCGCGGTGGGCCGATTTACATCGATGCCAGATTCTTTAACGAAGGATGTGGTTACAATGAAAAAAATCAACATAATAAAGACGATATCCAGCATCGGTGTCAGATTGATTTCCGACTCTTGCTCTGTATTTGAATGGTACCTACGTCGCCGCATCTCAACACCCTTATTCGTAGGTCAATAAATCGGCCAGATGTCGCGCCTCTTCATCAACTCGATCTTCTATTCTTTTACTGAAATACAAGCACGAAATGGCTACAACCATTCCTGCCATTGTCGTCACCGTTGCCTCCGAAACCCCGCTGGCCATCGCGCGCGCATTTCCAGTCCCAATTACCGCCATAACGTCAAAGGTCTCAATCATGCCGGTCACGGTTCCCAAAAGCCCCAATAAAGGGCATAGCGCGATTAGGCTTTTGATGATCGGAATGGTTTTCCCCAATTCCAATTTCGCCTGAGCAATGTAATACGCCCGAATACTGTGCCCGCGCCACGAATGTTTCTCTGTCGTAGTCTTCCACGTATCAATCCAACGTTGCCGGCATTCAGGATAAACATAACGCATATACAGAAACCGCTCGATAATCAGTGACCAGAGCAAAAATGACAGCAACATGATAAACCACAAAACTGTGCCGCCGGCATCCATCAGGTTGTCGATAAAAAATAGCACGCCACCGTTCATTAGCGGACTTTCTCCAACGATTGACAAATCAAACCAGAACTTTGTTCTTCAAGGATTTGAACCATTTGTTTGCTTCGAGTCGCCATCAGGCTATGCAAAAATAACAAAGGAATAGCCACCATTAAGCCCAACATCGTTGTGACCAAAGCTTGAGATATCCCCCCTGCCATCAATTTTGGATCGCCAGTCCCAAACAAACTAATCGACTGAAAGGTTTCGATCATGCCAGTCACCGTACCCAATAAACCAAGCAGCGGCGCTACTGCAACCAAAAGTTTAACCAAAGATTGACCTTTCTCGAGCAGCGGTATCTCTCGAACCACAGCCTCATCTATCATCAATTCAAACGACTCAACGTCAGTCGCTTGCGTATCCTTTGCAACGGCTAGGACCCGTCCCAATGGGTTGGTATCGTCAATATTCGCCAAATTATCCAATTGGGCAGAAACCCGCTTCGATACACCGACCAAATCGACCATACGGACAACAACGACAATTAGACCTATTACGCCAAGCACCAGAATGATATAACCGATGACCCCACCTTGGTCGATTCGTTCCGTAAAACTCGGGGCTCGAACCAACATACTAAGTATGACACCGCCAGTCGGATCAATTCCGGCCGCAGACCACTCTCCCTCAGCTTCGTCCAGCGATTCCGCTAAATCCAAATACCTCGACGCCGGCTGCCTGGCCAACTCAACCATTTCCCCTGTTTCAGGTAAATATTTCAAGTACAAACCGTCGGCAAATATATTGAACGGGCCAACACGAACAACTTCTGTCTGACGTGGCTCACCGGCAGCGGATATTACTTTGGCGGGGAATTTGACCACTTTGCCCTGCTCGGTCATTTCCTGTTGTAGCGAATACCACAATTCTTCCAATTGACCGATTGTTGGAATTTGTTTGCTTGCCGCAATGGATTCAAATAACTGAATTCGGTCTGGAAACTGCGCCGAAGTTATCGAATTGTCGATCATTGCCTTTGTATCTCCGGCAACCTGTCGCACCACTCCAAACAATTCACCCAATTCGCCAGATTGGCCCTTCAACTGGGTCTCCATAGCTTCCAGCGCTTGCTCATTCGCATCGAACGCTTGTTTTAAAGCATCAGTTCTACTTTGTTGTGCGTGCAACGTCGCCCTTGTTTTGTCAAGCAATCGCTTTTGCTCGCCACGTTGCGTTAAAAATCGAGCTTCGCGTTCTCGATTGATCTTTGATTCCTTGCCGTGAGACTGTTTAACTTCGCGTAACAATTTATCCAGATCGATATGATCGGCCTTTACCCAACTAAAAGGTAGCAAAACCAATGCAGCGATAATCAACTTATTCATTTAACCGCCTCCGGAGCCGGAACCGGCAGCATCAATAAATCCGGGGCTGCTTCTTTGCGCGCAATTCGCAAACCATCGCGCACCGCCTTAGTATATTTGCCCGGCAATACATCCCATGATTTATTCGCTTGATTCCATAGACCCGATTCACTCCCATCCAACGACTGATAAAATAATGCAACCCGCCCCAAGCGCAGGAAATCAACCGGTCGTTCAGAATCACCGCTTTTAAGATTGGCACGATAGGCTTCGATAGTCTGCCCGTAATCGCTTTCGACCTGATAAGCTTCCAAAACCCGACGGAATTTTTCTGCGGTGCTTACATCGGCCCTAACCATCAACTCTTGCAAGTTCGCCAGGCGATTTTGCCGTTCCTGAGGTAAAAATGGTAAATCGAAACCTACAAACGCCTCCAATGTCTCCAACATTTTAAGCATAAGCGGTACGATTTCCCGCTTAGTCACTTCAATCTCTTGCAGTTGTTCTTGCAACAACGTCTTTTCCGAAACCTGCGATTCAACCAATTTTGCCAAATGATCGTTATACTCGCCCAGGACCTTGGTTTCCCTTAAATTTTGTCGATACTCAGCAAGCATATTGTGGGTTTCGTCACTGAGTTGGTCGATCTTATTTTGCGACCGGACCGCATCAACGCTATCTTTAACTTGCGTTTGGATCGCGTCATTGAGAGGATCTGCAAAAATTGGAACAAATGAAGTCGCCACGATAACTACAAATGCCGATACAATCATTCGTCTACATCGAATCAAATAACATTTCATAATCAGTCAATTAGTCTCTATCCAGCAATAGGTACAAAAGAACTATGCTAGTCGGTGAATCCCGACGCTGTTAATGGGTTACGGCCGTCAAAATATCCGTAAATCCTTCATTGGAATGGTTTGCGTCCCTGTTCGAACCAGAACCATTGAGGAGCCAGGCTCGCCTGTCTACTTAGCTTTTAACTCAGAAAACCGGTGCACCGAACACGTCAAAAATGGTCAAAACTTTACCACAGACCGGCACACAAACAAGCGCAATAATTAAACTATGTCATATCCCATATATCGAACAAACTACATTTTTATACTGTTCCATAGCAGAATAAACGCGTCTGTCAGCCCTTTCACATAGGATTGTGATCCCTCGGTTTCAACTTCAACCAGACGGTGAAATTGAATACTTTACTAGCGTAATTTAACCCGATCCCGAGCATTATCAAATTCAAAAATATTCAACATGGATACAGAGATTAGGCATTGGTGACTAATTCACGTTAGTATATAGGGTTTTACTAGAACAATATTCGACGTACCTTTGGTCGAGAAAAAACGAAATGAACACACCTGATAATGTCACGGCGATGAAAAATATACACTGCACCGAAGACCTCAGAATTTCAGATGTCAAGGAAGTGATATCGCCCGAAAAAGTTCACCAAGAACTACCAATAACCGAAGTTGCGGCTCAGACGACTTTCGACGCACGCCGGGAAATACAGCAAATTCTATCTGGTCAGGATGACCGATTGTTGGCCATAGTCGGTCCGTGCTCAATACATGACCCAGTCGCCGCCCGGGAATATGCTGGCCGATTGATAGAAATTCGGCAACAACTTAAGGACCGTTTGATGATCGTCATGCGGGTTTATTTTGAAAAACCCAGAACGACCGTCGGCTGGAAAGGCTTAATAAACGACCCGGATCTGGACGAAAGCTTTAACATAAACAAAGGATTGCATCTTGCGCGCAGCTTATTGCTGGACATCAATGAACTTGGCTTACCCGCCGGTACGGAATATCTGGATTTGATCACACCCCAATATGTCTCCGATTTGATTAGCTGGGGCGCCATCGGAGCACGCACGACCGAGAGTCAAGTTCACCGGGAATTGGCTTCCGGCCTTTCGTGCCCTGTCGGATTTAAAAATGCAACGGACGGAACCGTCAGTGTCGCGGTAGATGCAATTGGATCCGCGCGCTGTCCACATCACTTTTTGTCACTAACCAAAGGTGGGCATTCAGCAATTTTTTCTACTCACGGAAATGAAGATTGCCACCTAATTCTTCGCGGAGGACAAACGCCTAACTTTGATGCGGAAAGCATCCAGCAATCCACTGAAGCACTTAAAAAAGCGGGCCTCCCTCAAGTTGTTATGGTTGATTTCAGCCACGCGAACAGCTGCAAACAACACGAAAAACAATTGGATGTAAGCCAAAACGTTTCCGCACAATTGGCGTCTGGAAACCCTAAAATTTTTGGCGTTATGATCGAAAGCCACATCAATGCGGGCAATCAAAAAGTTGTGCAGAATCAACAATTAACCTACGGGCAAAGTATCACAGATGCTTGTATCGGTTGGGACGATACGGTTCTGGTATTGGAACAGTTGGCTGCGGCCGTCGGTGACCGTCGAAATTTGCGATTATCGCAACTTCGTAATTGATGTGGTTTAACGTGCATTGATATTATCCTCGGTAACCCTGTTCTAAAAAAATCAATCGTCAAAGCCGAACAGCGTCGCAACCCGTATATATTGAAATGCATCTCTTTCACCCATTTCGGGAAAACTGGCTTGTTTATATTGATATTTTAGTTTGATTAGCGCGTAGGCCGATGCTCGGCGAAAATTCAGTTAATGGACGTAACCGAACCTGTTATGGTAGAACATGATTGATCGACAGCGAATAACCAAGCGCGCGGCAACCCAATCCTTTCGATCCATGAACATTACTCTTAACGGCGACAATCATACAGTAGCCCCCGACAGTACAATCGCCGATCTCATTGCCGAACTAGGCTACCTGAAAAAGAGAATCGCGGTAGAATTGAACAAAGAAATCATCCCCCGTCAACACTATGACAATCACATACTTAGTTGCGGAGACCGTGTGGAAATTGTCCGAGCTATAGGCGGCGGCCAGATCGAAGATCCCCTAATAATCGCAAACAAGACTTTCAATTCGCGATTATTAGTCGGAACTGGCAAATATACCAACCTTGAAGAAACCCAAAAATCAGTCGGAGCCAGCGGCGCCGAAATCGTTACTGTTGCGATTCGCAGAACCAATATCGGCCAAAACCCAGGCGAGCTAAACCTATTGGATGTAATTCCGCCCGATGAATATACCATCTTGCCGAACACAGCAGGTTGCTTCAATTGCGACGACGCCGTCCGGACTTGCCATCTGGCCAGGGAACTGTTGGATGGCCATTCACTGGTCAAACTGGAAGTCTTGGCTGATCAAAAAACCCTATTCCCCAATGTAATTCAGACACTCAAAGCGTGTGAGGTTTTAATTGGGGATGGATTTGACGTGATGGTCTACACCAATGATGATCCGATCATTGCCAGTGAATTGGAAGACGCTGGATGTGTTGCCGTCATGCCCTTGGCAGCACCAATTGGGTCGGGCTTGGGTATTCGAAATCCCTACAACATACTAACGATTATTGAAAACGCAAAAGTTCCTATCATTGTCGATGCGGGGGTTGGCACTGCTTCAGACGCCGCGATAGCAATGGAATTGGGTTGTGATGGAGTGCTTATGAATACCGCAATCGCCGCAGCACAAAAACCGATAATGATGGCTTCCGCGATGAAAAAAGCGATCGAAGCCGGCCGCGAAGCCTTTCTTGCCGGCCGGATGCCCAGGAAACGTTTCGCATCAGCTTCTTCACCAATTGATGGAATGTTTCTTTAATCGAGAACTACCCACACGTAGCAGATTCACATCGATTATGGCAATAACAAACATATTGGCAAAACCTGCCACACATATCCGCAGCTTTTCACGCCGGCAAGGCAGGATTACAGCCTCGCAACAAGCTGCGCTGAATTCGCTTTGGAATGTATTCGGTCTTGATCCAACGGGTAAATTATGCCCCTCTACGATTTTTGCACGCCCGGGACCATTAATCCTGGATATCGGCTTTGGCAATGGCGACACCCTAGTTGAAACCGCTGAACGTAATCCGGAAAAAAATTTTATAGGTATCGATGTGCATCGTCCCGGGATTGGCCGATTATTGGCGCAACTACAAGAACGCAATCTACAAAACGTGCGTGTATACTTCGCAGATGCTGTTGATATCCTAAATCAAAATATCTCAGATGCCAGCATTGACGGTGTCAACCTTTTCTTCCCCGACCCGTGGCCGAAAAAACGGCACCGTAAACGCAGACTGGTTAATCCGGTATTCGCCGACCTGGTGGGGAAGAAATTACGAACCGGAGGACGATTTTACTGCGCGACTGACTGGGAAGATTACGCACTGCAAATGTTAGAGACCCTGAATGACTGCACCGTACTAAAAAACACGGCCAGCAATAGAAAATTTGTACAAAAACCGGTCGAACGCGGCGTAACCAAATTCGAGCGCCGGGGAATTCGCCTAGGGCACCAAATCTGGGACCTAATCTTCGAAAGAATTTAGCATCATCGAAATTTCAATTTCTGGCGACGATTCGGTGTCGCCCACAAACCAATAGACACTATAAAGGTTTGCGATCGGCTGAACCTTAATATTCAGTATAGTTCCGATTGTATGTCGTCTAAACCTGTTGAACAGTTCTGATCCAGTCTTCAGATCCCGTTATAGAATTTTTATTCCATTCATTTGACGAAATCCGTTTTCATCAAACCTTATGCCAATGCCTCCTTAAACGGCATTGCTTCGTCGTGCTCTTCATTATGCGCAGCCATATGGTCGAGCTGCATCGCATCCTGGATCGCTTTTAATTCTTCAAATTGGGAATTCAGAGGTTCCAATTCCGCTTTCAACTTGGCAATATTACTTTCCAGAGATTCTTTGGACGAATTTATTTTTCGAAGCATATCCAACCGGTTTTCAATCGATTTTTTATGGTCTTTGATTTGTCTTAATAAGGGACTGAGCACGACTGCGCTCCAATTCGATGCTTCTTTATGGGCATTGGTAAAAACATCCTGAGACTGAGCGATAATGGACGTATACAGCTTCTGTACCACCAACCCCTGCTCCATAAACGTTGAAGACGCACTGTTCCTGAACGATTCACCCTCATCGATCAAACGCTGTAATTCGATCTGATATTTTTTTACCGAAAATAATTGAGGATCAACCGTCTCAAATCCATATTCTTCCTGAAACTTTTTAAAGATTGCCTTGACCAACCGACGCGTTTCTTGTGTCGAATCCACAGCTTCATCGAAGAATTCGCTAAGCTCTTGAAACACATTCTTCATAGAATTCTTCATTCCGAACGTGGTTAGGCTTCCCGACATTTGCTTCTTGGTGCGCTTGATAATCTCTTCTGCTTTAGCCGGGGACAATGCCTCGACTAGTAAGCGCGCCTGTACCGAAAATACGCGGCGGCTCGCCTGAAAATTTTCTACATTGGTCAAATAGCGACTTTGGTCATCGCGAGCTTCGGTCATCAACTGCAGGGTCATTTCCCGATTTTCTCCACCGACTTGGCTCATCTTACCCAATTGATCGGACAGATCCTCAATTCGGCTGGAAACAACGCGCTCAGAGTCCTCGACCATTCGACCGATTCCTTTAGAAACCGAATGATTCAGAAGCTCCTGGCGTTCGCTAAGCACTTCATCGGAAAGATAACTTTCCAAGGCCTGCACTCGGCTTTTGTTGAACAATTCATCATCAGATTTAACTTTGGCCAACAACGCCTGTTTCGCCGAAACCGGAAAAATAACCTTCTGATCAACCTCCAAAATAGATGCTGTGGTCTGAATTTGAGATTGGATCGATTTTTCAACCCCTTCTTCTCCGGAAAGATCGTCCCATAATGCATCGATTTTATTCATTACTACCGCTAACCCGGACTTATGTCCTTTACGTGCACCACGCACATGGTTTCGCCACATATCCAAATCGCTTTTGGTAACACCGGTATCCGCAGCCAACACAAAAATCACAGCTTGCGCGCTCGGTAACATATTTATCGTCAATTCCGGTTCGGTCCCCAATGCATTCAACCCCGGGGTATCCAATATCACCAAGCCTTCCTGCAATAGCGGATGTGGAAAACTAATTATTGCGTGTCTCCAGCACGGGATCTCTACCGTTTCTGGTGGCTCGGTTTCTCCGCCGTCCATATCCTCGTGGTACAAACCAAGTCGCTTGGCATCCTCCAAACTGACCCGCTTAACCGCGATAAGCTCTTGAAAAGCTTCCTGCATCTGCAACGGCGAACTACTATCAAGGTCGATCTGCATCCAACTTCTAGGCCGGTTTTTGTATTCTGCAATCGACATGTCTTCAAGACGGCTTTCAATTGACAACAATCGAATATAACTGCCGTCATCAGCATCATAAAGCAATTCGGTCGGACACATCGTGGTTCTTCCCGGTGTTGAAGGCAAAAGGCGAACACCGGTTTCGGAAAAAAACATTGCGTTGATGAGTTCGGTCTTTCCGCGTGAGAACTCAGCCGCAAACGCCAAGGTAATCTGATCTGAACGTAATCCAGATAGAATATTCAATATTGTTTCGTTGACCGCTGGGTCATTCAACTGATGACGATCCAACCAAGCTTGGTATTGTTCAATGGCTTCAACTTTTTCCTCTCGCCACTGCGCGTAGACCTGTAACTGTTCTTTAAATTGTGTATTTGTCATGTCTAAACTTCACCTGGCCCCATAGACGGATATTTGACTCTAAAAACGATCTATAGAAAGTTTAGACGAAATACGAAATCCGTCTAATTTTTACTGCTAAGGAGGAATGAGAAGACTCAAATTAACAGTAATAATGGTCCACGCAAAAACCATAGTAGGTCATTGCTACCAAACAACTTTTAGGCGGGTGAATATGATCTTTTTATTTTTACGCGTGGGAACCAATTCGACATCACAATAAGCTGATATATCTCATTATTTACCTGAACGCCAACCAAACTTAACTCAATATTTCGATTGCCTGAATTAACGGGGGTAATAACACCATTTTGATCAATTGAAGTCCGATCAATACCACCAATGCCGACAAATCTATACCTCCCATAGGTGGAAGAATATTTCGCACTACTCTTAGCATCGGTTCGGTCAAATTGTAGATCAAAGAAACGCCGGGATTATAGGTTCCAGGGTTCACCCAACTGACAATGACCTGAATAAGAATCGCAAACACATAAAGGTTTATCAACAACGTCAATAATTCCGCCAGCGCCCAAACAAACAATGCACCAATCGGCGTAACCGCACCTTTCATTGTGAAAATCAAAAAACCCGCCAACATTTGCAACACCAACATAAAAACAATTGACGCGGTATCGATTCGCCCGATCGACGGAATCGCTCGGCGTAATAGTTTCAACGGGGGATGGGTTATCTTGACCAAAAACTGGGAGATAGGATTATAAAAGTCCGCATTCACCCATTGCAGAAGAAAACGTAGCATTATCGCCAATATATAAAGGGCGAAAACCGTATCTATTATAAATATTACGGGATTAACAAAATATGACGAACCCATCAGTCTCCTCCAAGCTCATTAGATAATTCGATCGAACGTTCGTATGCAGCACACAAAGCGGAACCAACCAGATCGGAAAAATCACCTTTCTCGAATACGTCTATCGCATACTGCGTTGTACCGCCGGGTGATGTCACGCGTTTGCGTAATTCCGCGGGTGCTCCTTCCACCTCTAATGCCAATTTGGTTGCACCGAAAGCGGTTTGCTCGATTAACAAGCGCGCGGTCTCGGTATCTAGCCCAAGCTCCAACGCGGCTCGCTCCATAGATTCCATCAGCAGAAAAAAGTAAGCCGGTCCACTTCCCGACAGCGCTGTCACTATATCTAAGGCTGATTCCTTATCAACCCACGCGACTAAACCTACCGCTCTCATCACCGACTCCGCTACATCCCGCTGCTCGGCTGAAACCTGGTCATTGGCATAAAGCGCTGTAGCAGCCGTGCGCACCAATGCAGGGGTATTTGGCATACAGCGAACAATCGCCACGCCGCCCCCCAGCCACTTTGCAAGATCCACGACGCGAATCCCTGCTGCGATTGAAACGATAACTGGTTTTAATCGCAACACCGGCTGACTGATTTCCTCGGCAACTTGGCGCATCGTTTGTGGCTTTACAGATAACACCAATACTTGTGCATGCTCGACGACATGTTGATTATCAGATGTAATATTCAACCCAAACTGTTTTGCTAAAACATTTAGTTTTTGCTTATCCAGATCCGAAACCCAGATATTTTGAGGTGCATACCCATCGTCGATCAATCCACTGATCAACGCTGTGGCCATATTGCCGCCACCGACAAACCCAATCGTCTGTTGCCTCATTACATTTACCCATTTTAAACGTTGCGATATTCTACCCTAGTTGGCGCAGTCCTTGGCAATCGGCCAGAACCAGTTTTTCGCTGATATTATTAAACTACGGAAAAATTGTGGCGTGATTGAAACCCTTTACATAGAACGCGAAATAGTTAATCACCCAAGGTCTCGCTTGATTTGCCAGCGTTTTCCGAATGCGAAGCAAATTCTGTGTGAACGATATACAGAAGTATTCAACCCAAAAGCGCAAAATTTCCGTCTGCAAAAACTTCGGCCAGCAATGATATTGGCCAAAAAGTTTAAAAACTTTGTGTTGAAGGCACCACAAGGGTATTCGATAGGCGCAGATCACAATTATTATTTTTCGCATATGCTGAACTGTTTATACGATTGTAGATATTGCTTTTTACAAGGCATGTTTCAGTCCGCACATTATATCGTTTTCGTAAACTATGAAGATTTTCAGTACGAAATTCAACAGACCGCTCAATCCGTTGCTGAATCCGAAATCCATTTTTTCTCGGGTTACGATTGCGACAGCTTGGCCATGGAACCGATCACTCAATTTGTCGATTCATTTTTAACTACCTTTGAAGCGATTCCCCATGCATTCCTAGAGCTCAGAACCAAAAGCACCCAAATTCGCTCTTTACTCGAACGGCCCGTCGTACCAAACTGCATTATCGCGTATAGCCTTGCACCGCATGAAACGTCAAAATCCGTGGAACACAAGGCACCTTCACTTGCAAAACGATTGGATGCGCTAGAGAAGCTCCAATCCTGCGGTTGGAAACTGGGCTTACGCTTCGATCCCATTATTTATCAGTCAAACTATCAGACACAATACCGCGAATTGTTCAATAAAGTATTCTCAAGGCTAAATTTAAATTCTATACATTCTGTCAGCTTGGGTGGCTTTAGACTACCCGAGAAATTCTTCCGCAAAATGCAAAAGCTTTATCCTCGAGAAAAACTGTTCGCGGGCCCATTACAAACCAAGTCCGGTACCACTGCTTACTCGACACCGCTGGAGAATGCAATGATTGAATTTTGCACGAATGAACTTCTAAAATACGTTCCGGAATCATTGCTATTCCGTTGCGACCCATGAACAGAACCCTGCTGATTACCGGCGCAAGCTCAGGAATTGGGCGTGCCATCACCGACCAGTTAATCAGTGGAGGTCATTCTGTAATTGGCCTGTCGAGAAACATCAAAGACAAAAAATCTAACCCGACGGCAGTACATTGGGTCGAATGTGATTGCTCCAAACTGGATACCCTACCGGACGTAATATCCTCGTTATTGAAACAATACCCCAATATCGACGGCGCGGTTTTTTGTTCCGGACGCGGACAATTCTCCTCATTGGAAGAATTTTCATTCGCGCAAATAAAACAATTGATCGATCTTAATTTTACCAGCCAAGCTTTAATTAGCCGCGCACTGATTCCGATACTCAAAAAAAAGCACCTCGGAGATTTGATATTTATAGGCTCTGAGGCCGCACTTAAAGGCACTCAAAAAGGTTCGCTATATTGCGCCAGCAAATTTGCGCTTCGCGGCTTCTCTCAAGCCTTACGAGAAGAGTGTAGAAATAGCAATGTCCGAGTCGCGTTGATCAATCCGGGCATGGTCAAAACTGCGTTTTTTGATCAATTGAAATTTCAGCCGGGTCGACACGAAAGCAATTACATTTTACCCCAAGATATCGCCGAATTAGTACAATTAATCCTGACACTTCGTCGTGGCACCCTGATCGACGAAATCAATCTAAGCCCATTGAACAAAGTTATACAATTCGACTCTTAAGTATCAGGTAGACGAGAAGCACTACTGAATTCTATTTAAAAATCTGTTACTTTAGCCGCAGTATCGGGTGTTGTGTTACAACGTAGCCGAACGCAAAGAATATTCAAAAATCAGCAAAGAATAATTCAATCCACCCAGCAATTAATGCAGGATCACAAACTAATGAAGTGCTCAGCCAGAAATTGGTTTTTTATTGGCTTTCTGGCTTGTTTAGCAATGTTGCTCGCAGCAGGCTATTTTCAATTCGTTAAGAATCTAGAACCTTGTCCGCTGTGTATTTCACAACGCGTCCTTGTATTAGTGGTAGGAATAATTTTCCTTATTGCAGTTTTACACAATCCCAAATCTTATGGCATTAAAACCTACTCGATCATCGGCTTAATCACCGCATTGCTCGGCGCCAGCGTATCCGGCCGGCATGTATGGCTACAAAATTTGCCACCGGAAGAAGTACCCTCCTGCGGCCCAGGACTCGAGTATGTCTTTAAACATTTTCCGTTGAGCAAAACTATAGAATTACTACTGAGCGGAACCGGTGAATGTGCCGAAATTCTTTGGACATTCCTTGGCCTAAGTATACCGGCATGGACATTTGTGGCATTCATCCTACTAGCCGCGGTCAACATCGCCCAATTTTGGAATGCGCAACCACAATAAACTACGCATACACTATGAAAATAATTTTTATCCGGCAGTTTAATTTACTGATATTGATATGTTTTAGCCTAGGGATATCCAATAGCGGACTTGCCGAACAACGATTTTACAACCCACTCGCATCAGAACTGGTAAAGGCACTTTCGGGGTCTCACAGGAGCGCTGCCAATGTGGCGCGGGATGTCTATCGACATCCGCTGGAAACATTGCATTTCTTCGAGTTACAACCGGATATGACAATTGTAGAAATCTGGCCTGGAGCAGGGGGATGGTACAGCGAAATTTTAGCACCACTCCTGCGAAAAAAGGGCAAGCTATATGCCGCGCATTTTTCAGCAAAATCTGACATCCCGTTCTTTACCACCAGCTTAGATTCCTATAAGAAAAAACTTGCGGCTCATCCACGCGTTTATAAACGAGTGAAACTAACTACACTCCAACCACCGGACCAACTGACAATCGCGCCAGCGGATTCGGTCGACCGAGTACTAACCTTTAGAAACGTACATAACTGGATTAAGAGCGGGCACGATAGTTTGGTTTTCGAAGCGATGTTTCGCGCCTTAAAACCCGGCGGGATTTTGGGCGTAGTCGAACACCGCGGTATCCCAGACAAAACCCAAGACCCAGCAGCAAAATCTGGCTATGTTACCGAAGCTTACGTTATCTCACTCGCAGAAAAAACTGGATTCGAAACCATCGGGCGTTCAGAAATCAACGGTAACCCCAAAGACACTAAGAATTACCCGGAAGGCGTATGGACATTACCCCCAACGCTGCGACTTGGGAAACTTGACCAGGAAAAATATTTGGCCATTGGCGAAAGTGACCGAATGACGCTCAAATTCCGAAAACCTAAAACGGCACCAAAATCCTCTTCAATCAAGCCATAATGGCATTGCCAATCTATAACCATTTGAGCGACGATTGAACCAAAGCGTCGGTTTCGTTCAATGCCTCACCTTTTTCTCCTACGACGGCAACAACACCAAGTTCAGACGGTTTGATATAACCAACAAAACGACCTTTGCCAAAGCTAACCGACTCGGCAATATTTTCTTTCGGCAAAAATAAAAATGTTACCGGACCCTTCTGGCCCTGCACAACTAAATGCAATCCCTGTGTATTTCCAACCGGGCATAATTTGACATACATTACTTCACCGATGGGCTGCACCAGACTCACCCCAAATTCTTTTAACCTGGCGTTCATAACAGCTGGTTGAACCGGGAATATTGCGGTTAAAGCCTTCGGCTCACCAAGGATATGTTGGTATACAACCTGCTGTAACGGCACCGATTGAGTAATCAAATCCAACCGAAATACCGATGACAATCCTAATCCCAATAATAGCGACGCCGCCAACGCAAATCCGCCAAATACCATCCACCTTGATTTGCCTGAACCGGAATGCTCGGGAATTGCCTTCAGCACTGAAAGGAGATCGTCGGGAACATTAAATTTCATCGAATCAACCAATTTTAGATCTAGCTCTCGAATCGCATCCGCATATATCGCGCACTCCCTGCATATTTCAGAATGCGAGGCCAAATCCACATCCATATTATCTGGACTTGAAGCATAAGCTATTTGAAATTGTTCACAGTCTTTCATTTTTCAACCAACGTCGGATCTAACATTTCACGTAGTTTCTTTTTCGCTCTAAAAAGTCGTGTCATTGCCGCGCCTTTGCTAATCCCACATATTGCACCAATTTCTTCGCAACTAAAGCCACCCAAAACTTGTAAAAGCAGCGGTTCGCGGTATTCTTCTGCCAAAATATCCAATGCTCTGCGTAAAACAAACGCATCGGTACTGGTATCGTTCCCGGTATCTTTTAGTTCCAAAATATCGGGGTCGATATCACTCATTTCAGGTCTATACCGACTATATTGTCGCGCAAATTCATTACGCAAAATGGTAAATAGCCACGGCTTCGGTGCGTCTCTGTTCTTCAGTTTACTCAATGACTTCCAAGCTCTAAGAAAAGTCTCCTGAACCAAATCTTCGGCTTGGGTTGAATCCTTGCATAACCAAATCGCATAGCGGTATAAATCAGAAGCATAGACTACAACCAAGCGGTCATATTCCGCTTTTTTCGTGTCCATTAGAGAAGATTCAAGGAAAGCCTGATTTCTTTCAAATCAACAAAGCCGCTCATGCAATGGGCTTTTCCGGGGAAAATGCGCGCGCAAAAAATCCATCTGATCGGTAAGCACCCGGCGCCCCTGCAAATAAACGTATTCAGCATGGGTCGGCGCAAAAGGAATCGCCAACAACTGCATACCCGCATGCTCTGGCGTACGACCCGCCTTATGATTATTACAACGTTTACAGGCGGTTACAACATTTGACCACAAATCTACGCCCCCCTGGCTAATCGGGGTAACATGGTCACGTGATAGATCACGCGAACGGAAGCGTTCGCCGCAATAAAGACAAATAAAATTATCACGCTTAAACAATGTTGGATTATTCAACGGTGGAATATAATCTTTACCGGTCTTACGTAGCGCAAAATTTCGGCTGTAAGTTGCCAAAATAGAGCTAACTTTGACCACGCTACGATCACCGGTCAGCGCATTGATGCCGCCATGGATATTGTACAATAATGCTCCCAACGAATACGCAACTTGCCCCAAATGATAAAGTTTTACCGCCTCTTGATAGTCAATCCATTCTAAAGGCATGCCAGACGCATCCGTTCGCAAAACCTGTTGATTCAACCCCCACATGTTTCCTCCTGCCTGGTGATGTTGATTTTTCTTTTGTTACCCACGCGAGCCGATTATATCCTATACGCCCACGCGCAAGGCCTTGAAGACAAAGATAAACCCTTAATTCGACAATTTATTAACAGAGAGAGAATCCTGGTTATGTACCACTGCTCGATGCCGCAATGAATAAGGAAAAACACCCTAAAAAACCACAACCAATTGTTTTTATTGAAAATAAAATATCTGCGCATAATTTTTACAATTCAAAAAAACCTTTACGCAACAAGACCTAGGCGGGTCTGTCATCAATTCATACACAGATTTATCCACAGATATTGTTAACAAACGAATTACCAGTTTAACAAGAATAACTTAATCGATTTTGATAGAAACCGATTTAAAATTCAAACCTAACTGACTACCACTCCATCTAATTTAATGTCGATCATAGTAAAAGTTGCGGTCCCGGTTCCGATTCGAAAAATATTCGATTATCTTCCCCCGCTCGAAAACCAAGTCCGTAATTGGATACCGGGCACCCGGGTTGCCGTACCGTTCGGAGCACAAACCAAGACTGGGGTGGTATTGGATACGACTACAAGTAGCAATGTAGACGCATCCAAACTCAAACAAATTCTGCTGGTATTAGATGATCAACCGTTGATTTCCATCGACGATCTCCAATTGTTAATCTGGGCTAGTCGATACTATCACTATCCCATAGGTGAAGTGGTAAGCACGGCTTTTCCCGCCAAGTTCCGAAAGGGCAAAATAGCTAAACTGGAACTGGAACAATCTTTGTTCCTGACCGATCAGGGGAAGGCTACGGCAATCAATCCTAACAAACGTGCACCACGCCAAACTGCACTACTAAAATTTCTTGAATCTCACGCACTAGGGCCGACGCAAACGCAGCTGGACGATCTCGGCTGGAATTGGCGCAATACCGCTAGAACGCTAATGGCAAAAAATTTAGTCGAAAACAGACCGCGTATATTGCAATCTAAAACTCGATACACTCAATCCACATTTCAAACCAATGCGGACCAGAATAATGCTATACACGCAATTGAAGGGTCTATCGGTTCGTTCAGCGTGTTTATGTTAGATGGCGTTACAGGTAGCGGCAAAACCGAAGTTTATTTCCAGCTAATTCGACTTGCGATCGATCGCAACTTACAAACGATGGTGTTATTACCCGAAATAAGCCTGACCCCTCAGCTCCAAAGCCGATTTCAATCGCGCTTCGATACACCAATAGCAGTATTTCATTCGGGTTTAAGCGACCAATGTCGCGCTCAGGCTTGGATGCGCGCGCAGGCAGGTACTGCACCAATATTGTTGGGTACCCGGTCTGCTGCATTTATTCCGCTAAACCGTCCTGGATTGATCATTCTTGATGAAGAACATGATAGCTCCTTTAAGCAACAAGAGAAATTTAGATTTTCGGCCAGAGATATCGCAATCAAACGAGCCCAGCGATTGCAAATTCCGATCATTTTAGGCTCCGCCACACCATCGTTTGAAACGATTGTTAATGCAGAACAGGGACGTTATAAACAACTGATACTCCCAATCAGAGCGACTGGCGCTCGGCCCCCAGTGATCCATCTACTCGATATAAAGAATAAAAATTTAAGCCAGGGTTTGTCCGCCAAACTGATCCAAACTATCAAACAAACCTTGAACAAAAAAGAACAGGTATTACTGTTTTTAAATCGGCGTGGTTTTGCCCCTTGCATGATCTGTAATAATTGCGGATGGGTCGCTCAATGCCATCGGTGCGATAGCAATTTAGTCATCCATTTACAAGACCAACGCCTGCGATGCCACCACTGCGATTACGAAAGCCCGATCCCGCGAGGTTGCGATCAGTGTCGTTCGAAAAAAATGGAATCACTAGGAATCGGTACCGAACGTGTCGAAGAAGTCCTTGCAAAGATATTTCCGGCCGCGTCGATACGGCGAGTGGATCGGGATAGTACCAGAAGAAAGGGCAGTATGGATAAAACTATAAACGATATAAAGCAAGGCACTGTCGACATACTGATCGGAACCCAAATGCTTGCCAAGGGGCATCACTTTCCTAATGTCACCCTGGTCGGGGTCTTGGATACGGATTCAGGCTTATTCAGCACCGATTTTCGCGCAACCGAACGACTCGCGCAATTGATCGTTCAAGTCGCAGGCAGAGCCGGTAGAGCCAAAAAACCTGGACGTGTCATCCTACAAACACGTCATCCAGACCATCCCCTGCTAAAAACATTGATCGAGAAAGGATATCGACAATTCGCCAGCGAAGCTATCAGCGAACGACGCAGTGCTTGCTTACCCCCGTTTAGCTTTCAGGCATTGATACGGGCCCAATCCAAAAACCAAGAAAATACCGCTGCTTTCCTCGATCAGGTTAGGCAGCATGCCAGCATGCTAGGTGGTAATAAAATTATCCTTATGGGTCCAGCCCCCGCACCAATGGTCAAACGGGCGGGTGACTACCGTTATCAATTTTTGCTTCAAAGTACCGACCGCAAACTATTACACAAAACAACAGACAAATTAATACGAGCTATAGAGGATCTGCCCAATAGCAAAAAAATTAAATGGTCCATAGACATCGACCCAATCGATCTTTTCTAGCTGCCGAGTACAAAAATGCTTTGGACCAACCTTCAATACACGATGCAAGTTTGCGGGTAATACAACAAAACATTGCATCGCCCCAATCGATTTTAGGATAATACGCCCCCTTCAATCATTTACGAATTGCAATACAAATCTATCGCTGCATGAAACTAAAACTCGAAGAACTCCTACGCGAAGCGGTCAAAACACTACAAAAAGCGGGTAAGCTGGACAAACAGATTACACCTAATATTGTTGTTGAACGCACACGCGATGCCCAACACGGAGATTTTGCATCCAACTTGGCGTTGACATTGGCGAAAGCAGCAAAACAAAAACCACGCGACCTTGCGCAAGCTATCGTTGACGTACTACCCTCTGCTGCTGAAATTCAAGAGACCAATATTGCCGGCCCGGGCTTCATCAATTTCTTCATAGCCCAAGGGACCCAATCAGATATCATCCGTCAAATTCACGAACAAGCTGACCGGTTTGGCAAAAGCAATATAGGTATCGGAACAAAGGTACAAATTGAATTTGTTTCGGCGAACCCTACCGGGCCTTTACACGTTGGGCACGGCCGCGGGGCCGCCTATGGATCTGCACTGGGCAATCTACTTACCGCGATTGGCTATGAGGTTTACCGGGAATACTATGTCAATGATGCAGGGCGCCAGATGGATATATTGGCAACAACGATTTGGTTACGTTATCTAGAAGAATGCGGCGAAATTTTGCCGTTTCCAAGCAATGCCTACCGCGGTGAATACGTCCGTAGCGTAGCAAAAAAAATACACACCGCAGGTGCTAACGAATTTCAGCACCCCGCTGATTTGATTCTTGAAGGCCTTCCAGCCGACCAAGTGGATGGGGGCGATAAAGAGGCTTATATTGATGCACTTATAGATAAAGCCCGCAAATTACTGACGCCCGATCAATATCAGTTCTTTCTTACTAGTGGATTGGACGGAATCTTGTTGGATATTAAAAACGATCTGGAAGATTTCGGTGTCAACTTTGACGAATGGTTTTCAGAACGGCAACTGATGGATTCAGGCGCAGTACAAAAAGCCTTAAATAAACTTCAAGAATCTGGCCATCTTTATGAAAAAAATGGCGCCACTTGGTTTGCTTGTAGCAAATTGGGTGATGAAAAAGATCGTGTCGTCGTTAGAGAAAATGGGCAAACCACTTATTTGGCGTCCGACATAGCCTATCATTTGAACAAATTAGAACGAGGTTACGATATTCTTATTGATATTTGGGGCGCCGATCATCACGGGTACGTCCCAAGAGTCAAAGCAGCGATTCAAGCATTAGGCGGGGACGCTTCGAAGCTCAAAATCCTGTTGGTACAGTTTGCGGTTTTGTATCGGGGCAAAGAAAAAGTATCGATGTCTACCCGGTCGGGTGAATTCATCACGTTACGACAGCTGCGCAACGAAGTCGGCAAAGATGCCGCGCGCTTCTTTTATATGATGCGGCGCTGTCAACAACATATGGATTTTGACCTGCAATTGGCGATGTCTCAATCGAATGAAAATCCGGTGTATTATGTACAATACGCACACGCCCGCGTTTGCAGTGTTTTCAGACAATTGGATGACAAGCATATGGTTTGGGACATCGAAACGGGTATGTCGAATTTGAATCTTTTGACCGAGAGCCATGAACAGGCGCTGCTAAAAAGTCTTTCTGCCTATTCAGAAACAATAAAAAACGCCGCTTTGAAACACGAACCCCATTTGCTGATTCAATATTTGCGTGAATTGGCCAACGATTTTCATACCTACTATAACGCACATCAATTTTTGGTCGACGACAACGCAATTCGCAATGCTCGTCTGAATCTTGTTTATGCGGTCCGCCAGATAATTTCTAATGGGCTAGGCTTATTAGATATTTCCGCACCGGAAACGATGTAAGAATGACCAAGGATTACAAACACCGCGCGCGCTCCGGTAATCGAAAAAAGAAAAAAAACAAAATCGCGCTGTGGAAATGGTTATTGGCTGCGGTACTTATCGGATCATTTGTATCTTTCCTGATCTTCCTTCGAAATCAAGACAGAACCGAACACAAAATTAAAACGTCTATTCCGGCAAAATCCAAAGCTAAAACGAAAGCGAAAAAACACATTCCGGTATCAACGGCCAAACCCAAATTCGATTTTTACAACATCCTTCCAGAACAAGAAATTGTTATCCCAGAATCTGAAATAAAAATACGAAAACGTGAGGAAAAACTTGGCAAAGCAAAACCTAGTCACTATGTCATTCAAGCCGGATCGTTCAGAAAACACAGCCAAGCGGACAAATTGAAGGCCCAGCTTGCTTTAATTGGCGTCGAATCAAAAATTGAAATAGCCAAAAATGATTCAACAACATGGAATCGTGTCAAAATAGGTCCATTCTCCAAGCTCTCTGTGGTCGATACCATACGCATCAAGCTTCGGGAGAACAACATCGATACTATAATAATAAGCACCAAGAATTAATAACCAAATCAGAGACTACGCTACAACATATTGCACTGGCTCTTGTTTCCAAAGCGGTCAAAATTACCGCGTAATGCTTGAGTAATTCTTGCAATAATCTCAACATTTATGTATTTCCCCAAAAATGGCAAACCAAGTCCTAGCAAGAATTCTTAGGTAATAATTTCGTAACAAGGTTCATAGCTGGTGCCTGGTAATTTCATCCGCTGTTGAGCTACAAATGACCGCAGTAGATGATCCAAAGGTTTGGTAATCGCTTGATCCCCGTCTATTTTAAAGGGGCCAAATTGGGCTATGGAACGGATACCCTCTTCTTTGACATTTCCGGCGACTATACCCGAGAAAGCTTTGCGTAGATTCGCCGCCAATTCATGCACAGGTTGGTTCTTATGCAAAGCCAATCCCGCCATTTCCGCATGATTGGGTATAAAAGGCAATTGAAAAGCTGGCTGAATTCTCAACTGCCAATTAAAATAGTATGCATCATGATTACTTTTTCTGAACTGCTGTACCGCTTTAATCTGCTGTTTTATCTCGCGCGCTACCAATACCGGATTATCTATGATGATTGAATATTTTTGCCGGGCGACTTCACCCAGCGTGTCGCCTATAAAACGGTCTATTTGCTCAAAATATTTTTCGCTGGATTTAGGCCCCGTAAATATCAGCGGGAAAGGCATATCAGCGTTAGACGGATGCAACAAGATCCCAACTAATAACAGAACTTCTTCAGCCGTTCCTACACCGCCTGGAAATACCACAAAACCGTGACCCGTGCGAACGAATGCTTCCAGGCGTTTTTCGATATCCGGCAAAATCACCAATTCATTGACGATAGGATTGGGTGGTTCCGCTGCGATAATACCGGGTTCGGTAATTCCTACATAACGGCCATCTTTGATGCGTTGCTTGGTATGACCAATCATCGCACCCTTCATTGGACCTTTCATCGCTCCGGGACCACATCCGGTGCAAATATTAAGTCCTCGCAGTCCCAGCTGGTAACCTATTTCTTTTGAATAATCGTATTCTTCCCGCTTAATTGAGTGCCCGCCCCAACACACAATCATATCCGGACGTTTACGCGGTCGCAATATCCCAGCATTCCTGAGAATATGAAATACGACATTGGTAATATCGCTCGATTGAGTTAGATCCAGGCCTTGATCGCCCTTTATTTCAGTATTGATAAAAACAATATCCCGTAATACCGCAAATAAATGGTCTTTGATCCCATGCACCAGAACCCCATCAACAAAAGCACTACCGGGTGCATTTTCCAGATCTAATTTGATTCCACGTCCCTGTTGTAACACCCGGATAGAATAATCGGAGAATTCATCTAATACGGCCCTGCCATCGTCGATTTCGCTACCACAATTCAAAACCGCAAGAGAGCACCGGCGGAAAAGTTTGTATAAGCCACCCTGGCTGCTATCTAGAAGCTGCTCCATTTCAATCTTAGATAAAATATCAAGGCTTTCCCCAGGGGATACCAGCGCATTAACCTTTTGATTTGAGGAAGCTTGAGTATCAATAGACGATTGACTGCGGGCTGTGTGTGACATTCTTATTTGCGGTTTCTGATTGGTACGAATTTAGTATGGATAGGACATCTAAACTATAAATTACAAACACTTTTCCACGCAGAATGACGCTGGATTAAATGTAACGCTTGCAATAATAGCGTTTTTCCCGGTTCGACTCGGTGCCAGGTTGATGCTCCAGAGGGATGCGGTAGGGGTATTACATCACGTTCAACGCCATTAACCTCGCAGGTGTAACAATTACCGATCACGTCTTTCAGTTTATTTACCGGGATCAAACGTCCAATGGCCAGCTTACCGACCGGCAGGATCAATTGCGGTTCGAGCAAAGCCAATTCCGCGTTCATCCAACCGGCACATTCATTCATCTCCTTTTCATCTGGAACTCGATCTCCGCCGTTAGGATTCTTACCTGGAAAACACCGGCACACCGCTGCCATGAATACACGCTGGCGAAACGCTTCTTCGTCCAGCCCAATCTTTGCAAACCATTTAAACAGCGTTTTGCCTGCTGTCCAAGCAAAGGGCCTTCCAGCCAAACCTTCTCTAGTACCTGGCGCTTGGCCTATTAGATAAACTGACGATCGAATTGGTTCACCGGTCACTACGGGGCCCACCATTTGGGTACACTTGTTACATTTGAGCAAAGACCTTTGATGCGCAACAAGAGCTTGTGTAATTCGGTCCATTAGGACGTTTTCAAACGATACAATGCAGAAATATCTTCATCCTGAAAGCCTTGGTCCATAAGCAACTTATAATCTTCCAAAGTTTTTTTGATTACACTGGATTCAAATCCCTTTTTAGCCGCCATCTGTCTACAAATCTCCAGATCCTTATGGTGCAATCCGAGCTTGAAACCCGGCTTAAATGAATTTTTTACCAAGCTAGGTCCACGGTGCTCTAGAAACCAATTTCCAGCCGCACCAGCCGAAATGACATCTATTAGTTGATCCATCGGTAACGCCTGGCTGTCTCCAAAAGCTAGCGCTTCTGTTACGGCCTGGTTGATCCCTGCCGCCATAATCTGATTGACCGCTTTTGTCGCCTGACCAGCACCGACCGGTCCCATGTGCACAATCTGACTACCCATGGCTTCAAGCACCGGTCTAACCTTTTCCAAATTCGTAGAATTACCACCGACCATCATAGCCAGATTTCCGATGCGCGCGCCTTCAACTCCTCCGGAAACTGGGGAATCTAAAAAAGCCACCCCAACCTCGGCGAGAATCTTTTCTATTTGCTGGGCCGTTTCGCTACTAACGGTGGACGTATCAACAACGACCGATCCGGCCTTAAGCCCTGGGCGCAACGCATTAACCACTTCTACAACATCGCTATCAGCTGAAACGCAACATACTACAATATTAACCTGACTGGCCAATTCCGGTAGGTTATCGGCAACTGCTACTTTCAGTTCATGACCCAAACCCTGGGCACGCATCGAAGTCCTATTCCAAACACTGGCAAGCAGCCCGGCCCCTGCGATATTGCGCGCCATCGACGCGCCCATCGCTCCCAATCCTACGAAACCTACTTTCATTAAATTCTCCTAATATACACCGATTGACATTGACCTAAATTTTTATAGCCTATGAGCAAGGATGACCCTATAAATTAAACCCCATTTTTAATATACGAGCATCAAGTCATCGCGTTTGAATTCAAACAAGCCCCCCGTTGCGCTCTTTGTATTCCAACCAGCTGCTGTAGAAATATAAATATAAGCAAAGTATCAAATTTTCCAGGGAATGCCGATATCAACAACGCTATGCAGATTAATTTTTCAAAAGTAACCCCCATATCAAAACTCCCTCTACAACCTTATTAACTTATCAATAATTTATGTTCCTCCTTTAATAATTTACCCAAGATAAGTTACCTAGTCATTTAAATAAGAAAGAAAAAATAATATTTTAGATTGCTTTTTCGCAAATTTAGCATTACCGTATGCTTTGACGTCCTAAATCTGCTATACCTACAAAAATGAGCATGATAACGTTTACTATCGTAACTACTGTACTCCTTATAACCCTACTCTTGGGTTTCGTCATTTCCCGCATTTATGTCCGGCCAACCAAAAACCGCGCATATATCCGTAGCGGACATGGTGGAGAAAGCATCATCTTAAATAAACCCGCTTTTGTATTGCCTATTCTACACAAAGTAATTCCCATAAATTTGGCGGAAATATGCATTTCTGTAAGCCAGGTGGACCAACAGGCGCTGATGACTATCGACCGGTTACGCGCCGACGTTGAATTGGATTTTTACGTTCACGTAGAAGCCGAAGAATCGTCAATTGCGGTCGCGGCTAAACAACTAGGCGCAAGAAGCGTATCGCCCGATGAACTCAAACAACTCATCGAAGGAAAATTGATAGATGCGATGCGAACTGCCGCAGCGGAATTAACATTAGAAGAACTTCAATCTAAGCGCGACACTTTTGTCGAGCAAGTACAAAATATTTGCTCTGGGCGAATGCTAAAAAATGGCTTGATTTTAGAATCAATTGCAGTGACCCGACTGGACCAGACCGGCAAGGAATTTTTTGATCCCGACAATATTTTCGATGCGGAAGGTTTGACAAAATTGATTGACTTGACTCTGAACAAGCGCAAGGCCAGAAACGATATTGAGCAGGAAAGCCGTATAGACATTGCGAAAAAACAGATCGATAGCGAACGTTTAATTCAGGAACTAAATAACCAGAAAGATTCACTAAAACTTGAAAACGATCATGAGCTTGCGATCATGGATGCGACCAAGCGAGCTGAAACCGCAAAAATCCAATCCGATATGCAGATTCAGCAACAACAATCCGAAATGGTTGCCGAAAAAGAAATAGAACACGCTGAGCATATAAAAGTTATCGATGTCGCCGAAAAACGGGTTGAACAGTCAAAAGCGCAAACAAAGGCAAGCTTGGCCAAAGCAGAAGCCGCTCAAGCTGAAGAGCAAATTCTAACGGCACGGGAATTGGAAAAAGCGGAACGGAAGAATCAAATTGCAATGCTGCAAGCAGCAACGGAATCCAAACGTAGCAGCATGTTAATCAACGCTCGAACTAGCGAGTTTTATAAAGCTCATGCGGAAGGGGTTCAATCTCTTATACGCGCATTTGTTTCTTTGTCCGATAAGAATATTCCTCTACAAGTTCAATTGGAAATCTTAAAGCATCTGCCTAAAGTTCCAGATGATATAAAACTGCCAACCCCGGCATCGGTCCAAGCAAAGACCCAAGCCTTACATAGTCTTCTACAAGATGACCGAAAATCATCATCTTTGGGCCTTGATTATCCGGAGGATTCAACAGATTTTCGCAATCTGATCGACGACGCGCGTAAATCAGTCCTAGCCGAAGCAATCTCATCGTTAAACGAGTTTAAAGGTGGTGACGATATCGTCTTGGATATCGACAACGAAGAAATCGACATCCGCTCAGAGTCTTGATTTAAATCCTTCACAACCGCTCCGCAGGACGACAGAGCGGTTGTGACAAGTTTTACATGTTGTAACCCGTTTCTTCGTGTAGAACAACATCCAAACCTTGGGTTTCGTCGTCAACCTCAACGCGCAAACCAGAGACCATGTCAACTACTTTGAGCAACACATAACTAATTACTGCGCTCCATACTATAGTTGCAAACACCCCGATCAATTGAACTACAACTTGGTCACCGATCGTCACGCCATCCGCTAAACCCATGCCGCCGAGAGAACTCGCAGCAAATACACCGGTTAACGTAGTCCCAACCATCCCCCCAACACCGTGAACCGGAAAAACATCTAAAGAATCATCAATTTTAAGGACACGCTTCAAAAACTGTGTCGCCATAAAACACACTGTTCCAGCGATACATCCGATCGCCAATGCTCCAATCGGTCCAACAAAACCCGATGCCGGCGTAATCGTTCCCAATCCCGCGACCATTCCAGTTACAATACCCAAAACGCTGGGCTTGCCAAAACGTACCCATTCGATCAGCATCCAGGTCAAAGCCCCGGCAGCCGCACCTATATGCGTGACCAACATCGCCATCCCAGCGGAACCGTTTGCTGCTAACGCGCTACCCGCGTTAAACCCAAACCAGCCTACCCATAGCATGCCAGCACCAGTTATACACATGGTTAGATTATGCGGAGGCATTGCCGTATCCGGAAATCCACGTCGTCTGCCAATTACCATTGCAGCCACCAACGACGCGACGCCAGCGTTGATATGCACTACCGAGCCACCAGCAAAATCCAAAAAGCCCATCTCCGACAACCAACCGCCACCCCATACCCAATGACAAACCGGCGCGTAGACAAAAACAATCCACAACATACTAAATAATAACATCGCAGAAAACTTCATGCGCTCTGCAAAACCGCCAACAATCAAGGCCGGAGTTATGATGGCAAAGGTCATCTGAAACATAAAAAATACAGTTTCCGGTATATCTCCGATCAGACTGTTCACATCGATGCCAAATGCCATAACCTTGTCCGTCCCACCAATGTAGGCCTGAACACTACCGCCATCGTCAAATGCCAGGCTATAAACACCTATCAACCATAAAATCGAAATCGCGCAGGTAATCACAAAGCATTGCATCAATACCGAGAGCACATTCTTGGCGCGCACCAATCCGGCATAGAACAGCGATAAGCCAGGAATCGTCATAAACAACACCAGTGCAGTCGAGGTCAATATCCACGCCGTATTAGCTTGATTCAACTCATCCCCAAGGGCAACCGAAGGCAACAACAAAGCAGCTGATGTCACAGCTATCATTTTTTTAGAATAATTTTTCATGACCGAGCTCCAGACAATTTACAACGCATTTTCGCCGGTTTCCCCGGTTCGAATCCGAACAACCTGTTCAAGATTGGTCACAAAAATTTTTCCGTCTCCAATCTTGCCGGTGTTGGCAGCTTTGATAATGGTATCGACAGCCTGCTCAAGATGGCTGTCTGATATTGCAACTTCAAGTTTGATTTTGGGAAGAAAATCTACAACATATTCAGCACCTCTGTACAACTCAGTGTGGCCCTTCTGTCGACCAAAGCCTTTGACTTCGGATACGGTAACCCCGGCTACACCGATTTCCGACAGTGCTTCCCGAACGTCGTCAAGTTTGAACGGTTTGATGATTGCTGTTATTAGTTTCACAAATCCTCCCCAGGCAGTTTATTTTAAGGTCAGAACAAATCGGTAGTTTACAACATTCTACTCGACAGATCACAAATTCGCCCTTATTTGGAGCACTAACGAGTTTGGTCGTTAAAGAACTCTCTTATATACCCGTATGTTTCTGTTTTTATTTACATAAACTCCTAAATTTATTATTTTTTAGATATTACTGGAAGGGGTAAGCACTAAAAAAGGGCGCCGAAGCGCCCTTTTTTAGTGAATCGATAAGTCTATCACTACAAGTTGTATCCCCGTTCATCATGCAACGCGATATCCAATCCTTCCGACTCTTCGTCGCCGGTTACGCGCAGACCTATGACAAGATCAACAATTTTCAACAAGATCAGCGTTGCGATTAGATCGTAAACTACGGTCGCACCTATTCCAATCATTTGTTTCCAAACTTGTCCGCCGATCGTGACGCCTTCCTCCAGACCAACCCCACCGAGTGCCGCATCCGCAAAGACGCCAGTCAATATAGCCCCGATAATTCCGCCAACCCCGTGAACGCTAAACGCATCCAATGAGTCATCAAAGCCCAAAGCCCGCTTAATGTGCACCGCAACAATGTAACAACCCAAACCTGAGGCAGCACCGATCGCCAACGCTCCCATCGGCCCAACGTAACCGGACGCAGGAGTAATGGCAACCAGTCCAGCAACCGCGCCCGACGCAATCCCCAATGCGCTAGGTTTGCCATGAATTTTCCACTCAACGAACATCCAGGTTAACGCAGCCGTCGCAGTTGCCACCTGAGTCACTACCATTGCCATTCCGGCAGTTCCGTCCGCGGCAAGCTCGCTGCCCGCGTTAAAACCAAACCACCCTACCCACAACATTCCAGCACCAACCAAGGTCAACACCATACTATGGGGCGGCATTGCAGTTGATGGATAGCCTTTTCTCTTGCCCAGAACAATCGCACAAACCAATCCGGCAATGCCCGCGTTAATATGTACAACTGTACCGCCTGCGAAATCCAGTACGCCTTGGTCGCCGAGCCAACCGCCGCCCCATACCCAGTGACAAACCGGCGCGTAAACTACCGTCACCCATAAGGCCATAAACCAGAGCATCGCAGAAAATTTCATGCGCTCGGCAAAAGCACCAACGATCAAAGCTGGTGTAATGATCGCAAAGGTTAATTGGAACATTGCGAACACTGATTCCGGTATAGTTCCGCTCAAAGTTTCCACGCCGACGCCTGCCATAAAAGCTTTGCCTAGATAACCGACAAAGGCATCGCCGTCACCAAACGCCAGACTGTAGCCATAAATCACCCAAATGACCGTAATCAAACAGGTAATGGTGAAACATTGCATCATCACTGACAGTGGGTTTTTGCTTCTTACCATTCCCGCGTAGAACAATGAAAGACCTGGAATTGTCATAAACAAAACCAACACCATCGATGTCAACATCCACGCGGTATCCCCCGAATTCAGGACATCTTCTGCGTGCGATATCGCCGGCATCGTCATCGCCGAGATAGCAAATAATCCCCCCACTAAACCCTTGTTGATAGAAGTATTCTTTTTAGCATTTATCATTTCAATATCTCCCGGAAATTATTAAAAAATCACAAAGCGTCAGCTCCGGTTTCACCGGTGCGAATTCGAATGACCTGCTCTAGATCTGACACAAAGATTTTTCCATCGCCGATCTTTCCGGTATTGGCGGTTTTTGCAATTACATCCACGACTTGGTCAAGTTGATCTGTCGAGACAGCAACTTCCAACTTGATCTTCGGCAAGAAATCCACAACATATTCCGCACCCCTATAGAGCTCGGTATGCCCTTTTTGACGACCAAAGCCTTTAACTTCGGTTACCGTTATTCCAGTAACGCCTATATCAGATAGCCCTTCGCGAACATCGTCCATTTTGAACGGCTTTAGAATTGCTGTAATGAGTTTCATCTACGCCCCCTTGATATTATTGAGATCGTTCAACGACCTAATTTATGAGTATTCTGGCAGCACAAGAGCTGCAGCGCTGTATTCCTGAACTCGTTAAAGCACAAAGTATGCCTATTTTTTAAATATAAAAATCAATAGTATAAGCTTTAACGCGGGAAGCCTCCGACAGAAGCGCACAATATTAGTGCGCTTTAGGATCCCGGGCGCGTCATGTTGGTGCAGATCGCGCTTACAGTTTCTCGTAGACGCCCACCCCCCCATTCCGCTATGCTTCACGAATGATTGATTCGAATACACTAGATGAAACGGTCCGGCGGTTAGCAAATAGTTTGCCCACGGGTTTGCAGCATCTTCATAAAGACTTAGAAAAGAATTTTCGCGCGGTATTACAAAGTACTTTCGCCAAAATGGATTTGGTTTCGCGCGAAGAATTTGAGGTACAAAGAGCCGTGCTAGCCAAGACCCGGGAAAAACTTGACGCATTGGAAAAACAAATCGCCAAAATGGAGGCAGATTCAGAATAGCTCTCAGCGGGGCGTGGGTTTCGTAGCCCTTCAAACGCGTATCGCACAAATTCTTACGCTCTACAATTGAGTAGTACGCTCAAGTTATTGGCGAAACGACCGACAAGGACCTTATGTCTCTTGCCATTGTATATAGCCGCGGTAGCCAAGGCATACAAGCTCCTCAAGTCACCGTCGAAGTCCATATATCCAACGGCTTACCCAGTTTATCCATCGTTGGCCTTCCCGAAACGGCGGTCAAAGAGAGTAAAGACAGGGTACGCGGGGCATTGCTAAATTCACGGCTGGAATTTCCGACCCGCCGAATCACGGTCAATTTAGCACCGGCCGATCTACCCAAAGAAGGCGGTCGCTTCGATTTGCCCATCGCAATTGGCATACTCGCTGCATCTGCCCAAATCAAAATTGACCAGTTAGAAAAGCTCGAATTTGCCGCAGAACTATCACTTGGAGGAGAGCTCAGGCCAATCAAGGGCGCATTACCGATTGCGGTACAGGCGCGAAACGCGGGACGCTCATTGCTGGTTTCGACCAGCAACCAGACCGAAGCCGCGATGGTTAAGGACGCTCATATTATTGGCGCCAACCACCTCTTGGAAATTTGCGCACACTTGAACGGTCAAAAACCAATCGAACCCACCGCGCCATCCCAATCCACTTTGACAAATCAGAATTGCCCCGATTTCCATGATGTCCACGGACAATATCACGCCAAAAGAGCGTTGGAAGTTGCCGCGGCCGGATCGCACAATCTGGTCATGATAGGTCCTCCAGGTACGGGTAAGTCCATGCTCGCATCGCGTCTGCCAAGTATATTACCGCCACTTACGGAAGATGAAGCACTTGAAACCGCCGCCATTATGTCCGTCGCCAACCAGGCGATCGATTTATCAAATTGGCGAAAACCGCCATTTCGTGCGCCGCACCACACCGCATCAGCGCCCGCACTCGTCGGCGGTGGCAGCAACCCAAAACCCGGCGAAATTTCATTGGCACATAACGGCACGCTTTTTTTGGACGAACTACCCGAGTTTGATCGGAAAGTTCTGGAAGTATTGCGCGAACCCCTGGAAACCGCACACATCACCATTTCGCGTGCAGCGCAACAGGCCAATTATCCAGCAAAATTCCAATTAATCGCCGCAATGAATCCGTGTTTCTGTGGCTTTTATGGGGATGAATCCGGTAAATGCCGCTGCACCTCAGAACAAGTACGCCGTTATCGAAGCAAGATATCCGGGCCATTGTTGGATCGAATAGACATTCATGTGGAAGTCCCGCGCATTGCACACAAGATTCTACGCAAGGGCAGCCCCCACGGCGAAGAAACCAGCGGCCAGATCCGACAACGCGTGATTATCGCCCGCGACCGCGCTATCACCCAACGTGGCCAACCCAACGCATCGATGACCGCCCCGGAAGTAAAGAAATATTGCCAACTGGAAAAATCCGGGGATCAATTAATGGAACAAGCCATGCATCAATTCGGACTGTCCCACCGCGCGTACCACCGTATCTTGAAGGTTGCCAGGACCATCGCCGATTTAGCCGGATCGGAGCAAATCCAGATAAAACATTTAAGCGAAGCAATTGGCTATCGAAAATTGGACCGAAGCAATTAGATTATTCGGTACCGTGCAACAATTCACCTATTCCAAGCAATAAGCATCGCTTCTTGAGCGGATTTGCTGGAAAAAACCTTCGATCGAAAAAGTAATGAAAAGGCAAGTAGAAAGATATCAAAATGGCTGACACCTTTGGTTCTTCAACTACCTCCACGGATTTTTTCAAGAACCTTAAGCCAGGATTAACTGCACCACCGACAACGAGTCGATAAATTTTGGAGTACCATCCTGTTTGACTAGTAAGGTGAACTTGGCGCAACGTCGCTTTAGGTGGCCCCAGGTTGAAGGGCCTAATTAGCTTTTGTATACGTTGTAATACATTCCAAAGAGAGACTTTTTTACCAATTAGCGTTGTACCCCGTCAGCCCAAGTTGGACAGAATAGCCTGATTGCCTAAGAGACAGTTTTGGTTCATCGTTGACCCAAAGAGGAAACGATGATGACCAAGAAACACAGCGCAGAAAAAACCGTTCAAGATATCCGTCGGGCCACGCGACGTCATTATTCTGCTGAAGAAATGATTCGTATTGTACTGGAAGGTCTTCGGGGTGAAGACAGCCTTGCCGAGCTGTGTCGCTGGGAAGGGGTCATACCAATATTTACTATTGCTGGTCGAAGGAATTGCTTGAAGCAGGTGAAAAACGGCTTACGCGTGACACGGTTCGAGAAGCGACGACCGATAAAGTCAAAACCCTGCTGTCTATGGAGAACCGTCTACTTTAAAAAATGTATGATCGGGGATGGGGGGACAATACATGAGGTATACAGCCTCCGAAAAGTACCAGATCATTCGGCTGGTTGAATAATCCAATTTACCCCTCCAGAAATCCCTCAGGCCGTTGGATATTCGCAAGTCCACTTTTTATAATTGGCTGAAAGAACCATGTAGAGCCATGAGGTCCGTCTCGATCGATATTTTTTCTCTATATTCCTTCGATCGTCGATCTCCACCTTTTATAGCCGTTTTCAATTACGAACTGGCTTCCAACAATAAAAAACGGGGGTCCGAAGACCCCCGTTTTGGGATACAGCTTGAGGCAATCAATTAAGATACGTTGCTTTGGTACATAGACTGCCACTGAACCGGTGCGAATACGCCGTCGCCGACTAAGTTGCCGCCGCCGATGGAAGCAGCTTGTGCGCCCGTGTTTTTCTGATCGTTAGCCACGTTGTGGATGACCGGGCTACCGATGAAAGCAGCAAGATCCAATCCGAAGCCGCCGGCCATAGCCAGTGCAGCGTTTCCGCCAGAGACCTCTGTCATTTCCTTGCGGTCCATTTCTTTAGCTACGCTCAAATCTTTGATTGATAATGTCATGATAGTTTCTCCAAATAATTGTTAAATTAAAATTAATAACTCAAATTAAGCGTTGTTGCTTTGGTACAGATCCTGCCACTGAACCGGTGCGAATACGCCGTCGCCGACCATGTTGCCGCCGCCGATTCCAGCGCTTTGTGCGCCAGTGTTGTACTGATCGTTAGCGACGTTGTGGATCACTGGGCTACCGATGAAAGCCGCAATATCCAGTCCGAAGCCACCGGCCATAGCCAGTGCAGCGTTCCCGCCAGAGACTTCTGTCATTTCCTTGCGGTCCATTTCTTTAGCTACGCTCAAATCTTTGATTGATAATGTCATGATAGTTTCTCCAAATAATTGTTAAATTAAAATTAATAACTCAAATTAAGCGTTGTTGCTTTGGTTCATCCACTGGATTTGAACCGGTGCGTAGACGCCGTCTTCGATATAGTTACCGCCGCCGATGAAAGACGACTGCGCGCCAATGTTGTACTGGTCGTTTGCAATATTCGTGATAAACGGGCTAGCGATGGCTAGCAAAGCCGAAAAGTCGGTGCCGCCGGATACTTCAGACATTTCCTTACGGTCCAATGCTTTTTCGCTGCTCAAATCAGTAATCGATAAAGTTGTCATGGTCATTTCTCCAATTAATCGTTAAATAAATAAGTCAGTGAATAAAATTAAGCGTTGTTGCTTTGATACAAACCTTGAAATTGAACCGGTGCGAATACGCCGTCGCCGATCAGGTTGCCGCCGCCGATGACAGCGCTCTGTGAACCGATGTTGTATTGGTCGTTAGCGACGTTGTGAATGACAGGGCTGGCGAAGAAAAGGCCCAGACCCAAGCTATCAGCCATTGCGATCGCAGCGTTACCGCCGGAGACTTCAGACATCGCTTTGTGGTCTAATTCTTTTTCGGTGGTCAAATCTTTAATCGTTACAGTAGTCATGGTTGGCTCTCCTAATAAAATCGTTTCGTTGTAATGAATCGTGGTTAAAACACATCCAAGCGTTTATAGCTTGACTGGGTTATTGCAGAGGCTGTGCCAAGTTGACAGAATGTCACGCACAAATATTGCAAGTTATTGAATATAAATAGTAATATTTTTCAAAGTCAAACAACAACCCGATTTAAAATGCAAGGTGCGCATTTAATATGTTGGCCGTGAAATATAATAAAGAACTATTTGTGTTCTTTACAAACAAACTATCTATCGGTCTGCCGACTCGATATTTGGTGGGGTTCTGCGGTCACGCGACTTTAATCAGGACCCAAACCGCTATTTCGATTTTTTCTCGTTCAAACCCGAAGCGACCCATATGTTGACCTTCTTGTACTCGCCGTTGGGCATACCCGAAAGTTTGCGCCAGATGGACGGTTCCGGGGTTCACGCGTTTAAATTCGTCACCGACGACTGCCAAGTTCGCTATGTTAAGTTCACCTGGAAATCACGCCAGGGCATCAAAGGTCTAACACCGGCAGAAGCGGAAAAAATCCAGGCGACCAACTTCAACCATTTGACCCAGGATTTATACCAAAATATTGACCGCGGCAACTTCCCAGTTTGGGATCTGTACATCCAGACCATGGATCCAAATCAATTGGGTCGGTTTGCGTTTAACCCACTGGATACCACGGTCATCTGGCCAGAATCCCAAGTTCCCGCGCGCAAAGTCGGTGAAATGGTATTGAACGAAGTACCGGACAACTTCTTCCAATGGACCGAACAAGCCGCGTTTGCGCCGAGCAATATGATCCCCGGCATCGAACCCTCGGAAGACCGGATGTTGCAGGGACGCTTGTTTTCGTACGCCGACACGCAGCGCTACCGGTTGGGCGCCAACCATTTGGAATTAGCACCCAACAAACCCCGTTCGCCGGTTCACGCCATCAGCGTTCAAGACGGCATTGGTTTTTCGTCCACCAAAGCGCAGAGCGTCAATTATTTTCCCAGCCGCTACCAAAGCGATGCAGGCTACGCGGTAACCCACGCGGATTACAAGGCTTGCGCGACACCGTTAAACGGTTCAACACAACAAATCCCGTTCCACAAAACCCAGGATTTCAAGCAAGCCGGGGATTTGTACCAGTCCTTCGATGCCCGATCAAAAAACGCGTTAGTGGAAGCATTCGGTGGCGATTTGGTCCAGGTCAAAAGCCCGGAAATTCGCAATATCATCACATCGTATCTTTACAAGGCGGATCCCGAGTATGGCATGCGGGTCGGTATTGCCGCCAACGCAAACATGACCAAAGTTAAAGAACTTGCCGCAATTTATCCCAATTAGACAACCCATTTAAGGGCGGCAGATATTTTGCCGCCCCAATCTTGCGATTGATAAAATTTATTAACGGAGAACAGCATGAATAAAATCATAGCCATAGGCTTACTAGTCATTTCTTACTCGGTTGTAGCGGAAGACATCGACGCTTTCGATGCCGCCCGGACCGGAAATATCAATGCCATTCGAAGCTACGCCACCGCTGGCGGCGATATTCACGCGCGCAATGATCGCGGTGACAATCTTTTTATACTCGCCACCTATTACGGGCATCACGATACCGCGGCGCATTTGCTCGCCTTCGGTGCCAATGCTTGTGCTCAGGATGCCAGAGGTAGCAATGCTTTTATGGGGTCGCGTTCAAGGGGCATACCCAAACTGCGCAATGGCTGATCGAACACACCGAATGCGACATCAACCACCGAAACAACGCCGGGCAAACCGCGTTGATGATGGCTTCGTTATTCGGACAGGAAAAAATCGTAGAATTACTGATGAAGAACGGCGCAAACCCCACCATCGCCGACCACCAAGCCAACACCGCGCAAAGTTTGGCGCAGGGTCAGGGCCTAACCCATATTTTGGATATTATCCGCTTTCATTTTCGCTAGCGAAAATGAAAGCAGAAAACCTGCACTATTTTCCGTTTTGGTAAATCATTTTTTGGACGCTGATTTAGAAAAATGGCATGTAAAATTAACTATTCCAGACTTTTTTAACACCAGATAAAAAAGGGTAAAAGAACAAAGCAAAAAGGGCTAAAGGTCCTGGGCCAAGCGAAATCCAACATTGTAGTTCGAGTACTCCGGTTCGTCCCTGTTCCGGAACGCCGAACGCGCGTAGTTCGGCTCACTGTACCAAGAGCCGCCACGCAGTACGCGGAGTCGAAGTTCATCGTCCAACCAGGCAGAACCATCGCATGGAGCAGACTGATAATTCTCGTGCCATGTATCTTGCACCCACTCCCAAACATTACCCAATGTGTCGTGTAAGCCGAATAGATTCGCTTTGAATTTTTTCACCGGATTGGTTTTTTTGCCGCTAAAATTCGCAAGATTTTTGTCGGCTTCATCTCCCCACCAATACGCTGTGTCTGTCCCGCCCCGTGCCGCGTATTCCCATTCGGCCTCGGAAGGCAAACGGTAGCGCTTACCAGTTTGTTCCCTCAACCATTCGATGTACGCAACAGCATCGTTCCAAGAAACATTGATGACCGGACGATCATTTCGGCCCCAATCTTCATCACCGGGTTTGTCCACGCCGGTCTGGTCGCAATAATAATCGTATTCGGCAAAGCTTACCGGGTACTTACCCAATGCGAACAGACGTTCGATTTTGACCTCGTGAACCGGTTTTTCATCTTCATCCCCATTGCCTGAAATATCCCCCATTCGGAATTTTCCTGCAGGTATTACCATCATCTCGGGACCATTCGAACCGTCTTTCAAGGTATCACTAAATACCCGTCCCGGGTCAAGAGAATCGGTATTTTCAGGACGAGTTACTGAGATACGCTCGGGTTTAACAGTGTCCGCGGTGACTTCGCTCAAGACCGTCAACAATTGCTCAATCTCCTGGTGTACAAAACGGTCACGTTCTTCGTCCATTCGAGCACTCAGCACATTTTGTACTGCTGCACGCTTCCGCTCATCCCCTTTCACAACAATTGTATTCAATTCGCGTAATACACCGATGCGGGTCCTTGGGTTGGCATCCACCAGATCATTCATTAGATCCTCAGGCAATTTAAAAACTTGGCGCGGATTCTTCGCCAATCCAATCCGCCCGATCGATTGGTCGCAGATGTACACAGGTTGCATACCCGGCCGAACTTCGGTAACTTTTTTGTGGACATACTGGTAGAGCTGTTCGACGGTTACCGTATCGGAGCTTTCGTCCGCTGCCGCACCCGTTTCCAAGCCTTCGACCAAAAAATGCGTAAATAACGAACGCTGGCTACTTTCATCGCTGCCAGTACTATCCGCCGCGTATTGATGCGAGCGGGTTGCGGCAATAATCCCACAGCCATAGCCTGTAACATCGAACGTATCGGTTGTCACCATCGTATCGATTCCTTTTAGGCCCTGCGTGATGGCTCCGCTGTGGCAACAGTCCAGTATCAATACCTGGCGATGCGAGCCGCTTTTGTTAACGATGTTTTTCAGCAGTGACGCCGCGATCGCGGTTCCGTCATACAACCCATGCTCGGTTTCCTTGATCGCGAAGAACAAGTCGCCCGCGTGATCTTTAACTCCGTGTCCGCTAAAATAAAACAATAGCAGTTCATCCTTGGTCTTATTTGCAAATAACTGACTCAAAGCCCGCATAGACTCTGAAAACGTCGGGTTTGGCAGTCGTATGACCTCATCGAATCCACAAATTTTCCGATTATTCAACACCGCTGCTACGGATTTAATATCCACAAGCGAACCACTCAATTGCGGTAAATGTTCGTCTTTGTAATCCGTATTACCAATCAAAAGCGCGTATTTTTTTGCCAAGTTTATTTTCCGTATCCAATCCGAGGCTCAATCAATCCAGGTCTTTGTAATTTTCCGAGTAATCCCAATGTTTACAACCTATAAATCTATATAAAACGGCCATCCATCTATTCGGCAAGCAAGCAGATTGTTGATTGATCAGACTTCTGCAACAAGGATGTTGCAGCGGAGCTTACACGGACGTATTCACGCGTTCTGATCAATCAACAAACTGCTTCCCAACCCCCAAAATTAAAAAGATCGAAAGCATCTTTGTAATGCAAGCGGGGCCTTCGGAAAAATCCTACCAGCCCCGCTTGCCGTTTTCCTAACAATACTATTCGTCTTTCCCATCCTTGCGAAACCGGGAACCCGGCTCATGGACACCTGCGCACCATTCCCATGTTGTCCATGAACAACCTGGCTCTAGGTCCGGCTTTCGGCCGCACAGGTAGACTGGGCCAAGCGAAATCCAACATTGTTGTTCGAGTTCTCCGGTTTGTTCCTGTTCCGGTTCGCCGAACGCGCGTTGTTCGGTTTATTGTTCCAAGAGCCGCCACGCAGCACGCGGATTCGTTTGTGGGTCGGGTCCCCTGCGAAATACAATGTCAGAAAAAATCGCTGTGCGCAATCCCCATATATCGGCGTGCTTGGCATGACCGATCCAGCTTTGGACCGAACTGTTCAATGTATCCCAATCAACCTCCCAAACTTCGTAAGCCTTAGCAAACCCGCGCAATTTTCTGGCGAATCGATAACCATTGTCGTTCCTTAACCTTCGATAATCCCGATAAACCAAATACCCGAATAAGTTCAACCCGTCGACAGCGCGGCTGATATGCGCTTTTCTCGGGTGCACTCGCAACCTTAAATCTTCTAATTTCTCCCGAATAATCTCACGGTATTCGGCCAACTCCGTTTTGCTATCGGCCAATAAAACCATATCATCAACATAGCGGAGATATCCTTTTACCCGCAGCTCCTGCTTAATGAAATGGTCAAGATCATCCAGAAAAAGATTGGCGAAAAACTGGCTGGTAAGATTCCCGATTGGAATGCCCACACCCCTGCCCAACGGCGTCAATAGATCATCACCCCGAAAAAAGTCTAATGGCCGTTTAGGATTTTGCGGGCTGGCATCAATTATTTTTTCCAATAAGGCTAAGCTTGACCGGTCCTTTATTTTGCGATGCAATTTTTCCTTGAGAATCGGATGGTCGATTGACGAAAAATATTGCTCGACATCAAGTTTTAAAACATAGGTATAGCGTTGTGCCCAACGCTGAAACCGATCGACCGCCCGGTGAACCCCTTTACCTTTGCGGCATGCATAGGAATCGTTTATAAAACTTCGATCCAACGTGGGCTCTAACAGATTCATGATCGCATGATGAACAACGCGGTCCCGAAATGGCGCGGCGGCGATCGCGCGGGGTTTGCGTTCATAAATCGTAAAAAGCCGATATTCCCCAGGTTGATAACTCCCATCGCGGAGTTCTCTTTGCAAAACCATTAACTCTTTTTCCACATTCATGGAAAACAAGGCGACACTGGGCCGTAAAGTCTTGCCGAGCCGCGCTTTTCTATAGGCAATCCATAAATTTTCGAAACTACAGATTTTTCCCCAAATTTGACCCAACCTTTTCATCGAGCGCGACCTGCGCTGCTGCTGCGCAACCAACCGCCGATTTGCCGTCCCAAATCGTCCATCAATTCGGCACCATAACGATAGCGTTTTGTTGAGATCAGCTTGAATTCAAAGCACAGCCGCCATAGTTGCCGCGCAACTTCTAACCGGAGATTGGCCGAAGATAAGGCTTGTCCTTTGAGATTTGCCCGGGTATAGGCGGCTTCGACCAAACGTTCCAGCACATCCAATAGCGCACTCTCCAAACGATCACCCAGGCTGAAACGTCCGCTGCGTGGGAATTTATCCAGCAACGGGATGAGCCAACCCAACAACTCATGGCATAGATGGATGGCTTGCGGAGTGGTTTGGCTCATCCTGTGACGACTATATTCGAATTATTTTCTAACATTCAAGAAGTAAAAAGAGTAAAAGAACAAAGCGAAAAGGGTTATAGGTCCTGGGCCAAGCGAAATCCAACATAGTAGCTCGAGGTCTCCGGTCTGTACCTGTACCGGTACGCCGAACGCGCGAAGTCCGGCTCAATGCCCCAAGAGCCGCCACGCAGCACGCGGAGTCGAGAGTCACTATCAAACCATGCAGATCCATCAATTGGGGCCGATTTATAGGTATCGTGCCAGGTATCCTGCACCCATTCCCAAACATTCCCCGAAGTATCATGCAATCCAAACGGATTTGCGGCGTATTTATCAACCGGCGTTGTATTATATCCAGAAAAATTGGCATGTTTCTTATCGGCTTCGTCTCCCCACCAATATTCGGTTTCCTTCCACCCGCGGGCCGCGTATTCCCATTCGGCTTCCGAAGGCAAGCGGTAGCGCTTTCCGGTTTGATCACTCAACCACGCCGCATAAGCCGTTGCATCAATCCAAGAAACATTGATGACGGGTCGATTACCTCGACCCCAATCGTTATCGGAAGGTTTAGGCTTGTTGATAGCTTCTCGATAATGGTCGTATTCGGCAAAGGTGATTGGGTATTTGCTTAGCGCAAAAGGCCGCTTGATCGTGACCTTATGCACGGGTTGCTCATCGCTATGACCTACACCTTGAATATCCCCCATACGGAAACTGCCCGCCGGGATGACAACCATTTCAGGACCCTTCGAACCATCGTTCAAGGTATCCTGGAAAACAGTTCCCGGTTTACGTTTGGCTGACACGACTGGTTTCGAAGATTCGACAAGGGTTGGCGATACCTCAAGTGGGGCTTTCGTTGTCCGAACCCCAGCGCTAGGATTCGTAACAACAGATGGCGCTATATCAGGTGGGGAGTCGGTAGTTATAGATTTCCAGAAGACGACAATCACCCCGATCAACAAAAAACTAATGAACAGGTAAACTTGGGTCCTATGACGACCCGCCGATTCTTCAGCCGATATTGCATCCTTTTGTTCAACACCCACCACGTCATTTGCTGACGCCTCCAACTTGCTCAATACCGCATCGATCGCCTCGTGAACATAAATATCCCGCTCCACAACCCGCCTGTTTCGCAATACTTCGATCACGGCTTCAGTACGTTTTTGATCTTCACCCGCCGCCAACCGTCCCAATTCCCGTATCGCGCCCTCGCGAACGTGGGGCCGGTCGTCGTCCAAATCTCTCAAAATATCTTCCGGCAACGGCGTGGTTTTGACCACCGGTTTGGGATTTTGCGCCAACACAATTGAATCGGTCTGCGCCTCGGCCCAGCGCTGCGGCGTCACCGCTGGACTGGCCGCGACGACTTTATCGTGCACATAATCGTACAACTGACCGACGGTGATATCCGACCCGCCCTGGGGCGCCGCTTCACCCGCGGCCAGACCTTGAACCAGAAAATGGGTAAACAGCGATTTGTCGCTGTTGCCGATAATTTCATCACCTTCCCAGGATCGCTGGGTGGCCGATGACGACACCAGAATTTCGCGCCCATAACCCTTCACATCGAAGGTTGCTTCCGTGACTGCGGGCTCCGCGGTTGCGCTTTTGGATTTCGCGGAATTGCGCGAAAAAGCACCCGCGTAGCAACAATCTAAGATCAACACCTGGCGCCGCGACCGGCTGTGGTTCATTTCATTCTTGATCAGCGTGGAAGACAGTGCGGTGGTGCTTAAACGTTTGAGCTTGGTTTGGGCGACACTCAAGTGCAATTCGCCCGAACGATCCAACGCGCCGTGGCCGGAAAAATACAGTAACAGAAGATCGTCTTTGGATTTGTCACCGAAAAGCTCGCCGACCGCCTCCATGATCTCGGCGAGTGAACCATTCAACAGTGTATCGACCTGATCAAAACCGCCAATCTGCGGATCCGTCAATACATTTTTTAGCGCTGCGACGTCGGCGCGAGGGACGGTTAGCGGTGAGAAGCCGCGGTCCTCATATCGATCGGTTCCAACCAGTAACGCATATTTTTTGGCCACGTGAACCTCTACGCTTTCGGTTCCACCAATGCTTGAATCTTGCGTGCCGCGGCGATGGCCTCGTCCTTGGACATTACGCGCGGGTCGAACTCCACTTCGATCATCCGATCCGCTGCTTGGGCTTTGATCTTGATCGGCAAATTACCCGGCCGCATTTCATTTATTTCCCATTTCTACAACTTCCAACGTAACATCCGCCAAACCCTTTTTTAAATAGCCCAATTCTTTAGCGGCTCGTCGGGAAAGATCAATAATTCTGCCCGGCGTGGTCGGCCCGCGATCATTTACCTTGACCTCGATGCTTTTACCGTTTTCCTGGTTGGTGACTTTCAGTTGGGTGCCGAATGGGTAGGTTCTGTGCGCGGCGGTCAATTTGTTTTTGTCGTAGCGTTGACCGCTGGCGGTTTTGCGACCTTGGAATACATTACTGTAGTACGCGGCAATGCCAGATTCGGTGACTGTGGATCCTTCCGATTGCGCATAGTTGGAAACCAACAAAGCGACCGAGCCAAACAGTAAAGTCCATAATTTTTTATTATTCATCTTTAACCCTCTTAATATAATCCAATAGCGGAGCAACACCGGTGATATTATCGAAATTCACTCGCCGCTCCAAGCCTACGACGAGGCCAAAAATCCATGCGACTTGATTCCAGTTTGGCAAAACCCTGGCGACATCAAATAGCGCAACTATTGAGCAACTAATGTTAACAATGGTTACGCGTGGTCCGGCGATATACCGCAAACCCTACTAGAAAAATCACAAGGCAGGGAAACCAAACCCACTTCAATTCATTGATCAACACCGGTGCCCCTTGGCCTTGGAAAAATCGCGCAATATTCAATGGCGAAACCATTATCGGACGCAGCGGGAAAAAATAACGATGGTTATCGAACGGTGCAAAAAATGCGATTCCCAAACCGCCGTCGGTCAACGCGTCCAACACACCGTGTGAGATCAGGCACAAAAAATAATACAACCAGACCGGCAAAAACCTCAATTGGAATCTATCGGCTGACCAGCGCGCAAAAACGACCGACACGAGTACGGCAAAAAAGATCGAGTGGGTCAGACCGCGATGCCCCAACATATCTCCATATGGGATGCCGAGTCGCAGACCAATCACGTCGAAATCGGGCAAAATTGTCAGTAATGCGCCAATCATTAATATCTGCCATCGATTTTGCAACCGGCGAAACCAGGGTAACAATGCAATTGCGACCGCGGGATGGGTAAATACTGTGGCCATGGGTGTATCGATCCGAATTAATTTTACTGACGACACTGTGGATCTGGATGCTAGCACGAATCACAACCAATGCGCACCGGAGCCTGTGCTAAACTAGCCGACCCAGAATTCCCTGGGCAGGCCCGTTATATTTATCGCACGCTTATTTATGGAAACCCTGAAATCGCCGCAAGGTTCGTTTAATCTCACCCGCTACCCGATTCTAAAGAAACAAAGCTTACGCGCTTGGGACTCGGCAGATGAATACCTGTTGCAGCATATCGCCGAAAACAACTTACCGGAAACATCGCTGTCGATTCTAATCGTTAACGACAGCTTCGGGGCATTATCCGTCGCGCTTGCCGTGTACAAGCCGCAAATGTTGTCGGATTCTTATTTGTCCCACCAGGGAACGCTTCACAACCTAAAAAGCAACGGACTGTCTGGCAAAAGCGTCCAGTTACTCGATAGTCTTGCGGAACCAACTGCGAAAATTGACCTGGTTTTGATCAAGATCCCCCGAAGTCTGGCATTGCTTGAAGAACAATTGCACAGATTGCGCCCGGCAATACATGCTGATACGCAGTTTATCGGCTCGGCAATGGTCAAAACGGTTCACCGCTCCACATTAGATTTGTTTGAGCAGATTATTGGGCCGACCCGTACCTCACTGGCAAAAAAGAAGGCGCGCTTGATATTTTGCGATCCCAACATGGACTTGAATCCACCCAACAATCCTTATCCGATAACTTGGCAACTCGACAGTAGCGATGCCATGCTGATCAATCACGCCAATGTATTCTCGCGGGAAAAGCTGGACTTGGGTACGCGATTTTTCTTGCAGCACATCCCAGCCGGGGACGCCGCAAAAAAGATAATCGACCTTGGTTGCGGCAACGGCATAGTAGGTTTGATCGCAGCACAGCTCAATCCCAACGCAGAATTAAGCTTTTTCGATGAATCTTATATGGCGGTGGCATCGGCCAAAGCCAATTTTAACGCGCTATTCGGCGATAGCCGTCGCGCTGAATTCTCCACCATAGATTGCTTATCCGGCGTGCCACACGATAGTTTCGACTGTGTACTGAATAACCCGCCGTTTCACCATAATAATGCGATGAGCGACGCTGTCGCTTGGCAAATGTTCAGTGAAGCAAACGAGGTGTTGAAGCCCGGCGGTGAACTCTGGGTGATCGGAAACAGACACCTCCCGTACCACCTCAAACTGAAGCGCATTTTTGGCAATGTGACAGTAATCACCAATAACAAAAAATTTGTCATCATTAAGGCGAGCAAAAAATACCCGGCTGAAAAACCAGCATCGACAGCGGTAGCATCAAGCCCATGATCCGCCGGTTGCTAAAGGCTGGATTTTTTCGCTTTAGCTTTAAAGGTTTACTGTCAATCGCCTATCCCAATTAGCCTAGGGTTATTGCCAGCGCAATCGGTTGGCGTTGGCCACAACGGTCACCGACGACATGGCCATCGCCGCACCAGCGATCATCGGGTTGAGCAGCACGCCAAACATTGGGTACAACAAACCCGCCGCAACCGGTATCGCCAACGTATTATAGATAAACGCGCCGAGCAGATTTTGTTTAATATTGAGCAATGTCAGCCGCGAAACTTTGATTGCTTCGGTCAATTTGCTCAGCGACCCGCGCATCAATACGACATCGCCGCTTTCAATCGCGATATCAGTACCGGTGCCGATCGCAAAACCGACGTTGGCCTGGGCCAATGCGGGCGCATCGTTGATGCCGTCCCCAACCATGCCGACGCTTTCACCCTGGTCTTGCAGTGTTTTTACGATGGCCGCTTTGTCCTGCGGCAACACCTGGGCGCGTACATCGTCGATTCCCGCCTCACGCGCAACCGCCAGCGCGGTTTTTTCATTATCGCCAGTCACCATTAAGACCCGAACACCCGAGGCTTTTAAATCGGCTATCGCCTGTTTGGAATCTAGCTTGATAGGATCCGATACCGAGATCAACCCGACCACCTGATCGGCGGTCGCCAGCAGCATCGGCGTTTGCGCGTTCTCGGCATAGCCGTCCAATATAAGCTTAAAATCGTCGCAGGGGATCCTGTTGGACTGCATCAGTTCCAGGTTACCAAAGTACATAAGTTGTCCGTCCACCGTTGCGGATACGCCGTGCCCGGCGATCGCCTGGAATTTTTCCGTGGCCATCGATTCAATGCCTTGCTCGTCACCCCGGGCCAATATCGCGCTGGCCAGTGGATGTTCTGAGCCGGTCTCCAAACTTACAGCGTATTGCAACACCTGCGTTTCGGTCCAATTGGAAAAAGCTTCGACAGCGGAGACTGTGGGGCAGCCTTCTGTTACTGTCCCGGTTTTGTCCAACACCACGCAGCTTAATTTGCCAGCACTTTGTAACGCGTCGCCATTACGAATCAGAATACCCGCCTGCGCCGCGCGTCCGACACCCACCATCACGGATATTGGCGTAGCCAGCCCCAAAGCACAGGGACAAGCGATCAGCAATACGGTCATCGATGTGACGAAGGCATAACCCAAGGCCGGGTCAGGGCCGACCCAAAGCCAGACAAAAAAGGTCAATATTGAGATTACTACGACTGCGGGCACGAATACCGCGGCTATATGATCGACCATCCGCGCAATTTCAGGTTTACTACCTTGTGCCTGGCGCACACTTTCAATAATCTGTGCTAATACGGTGTCACGGCCAATCCGCGTGGCTCGGTACAAAAAACTACCCTTTTGGTTCAATGTGCCGGCAACGACTTCATCACCTTCTGATTTTTCAACCGGAAGCGGCTCACCAGTTAGCATCGACTCATCAATACTGGAATGACCTTTGATCAATACGCCATCGACGGCTATTTTTTCGCCGGGCCGGACCCTTAGCGTTTCGTCCAGACCAACTTGATCAATTGGGATATCCAGTTCCTCACCGTTGCGCACCACCCGCGCGGTGCGCGGCTGCAATCCGATCAATTCCCGTATCGCGCTGGAAGTTTTACCCCGCGCCCGTGTTTCCAGCGCAGCACCAAAATTGATAAAAGCGAGAATAATCACCGCCGCTTCAAAATAAGCGTGCTTGGCCAACGACGGCAATGTATCCGAAAAATCGATCACGATCGTCGAGTAGATCCACGCGGCGCCGGTACCCAGTGCAATCAGTGTATCCATATTGGCTTGGCCTTTTTGCAATGCATGCGCGGCACCGACAAAAAAATGCCCGCCCGAATACACCATTACGCCGAAGGTAATCAATGCGATCTCGGGCCAAAACCAATTTGCAGTCGCCGAACCCAATTCCGGCAACCAACCCATATGACCAGCAATCATCAGCGGTGCACCCACGGCCGCGGCAATGACCGCCTTCTTGACCAGTTCATGATAATGGCGCTGCTCTAATTCGATTTCTACGCTAGGGTCATCCAAGCTTTCCATCACGGCGATGTCGTAGCCAACAGCCTGCACCGATTGGCGCAATACAGCAACATCCGGTTGGCCTTCCACAACGGCCGAATGATCGGCGAAATTGACGCTGGCAAAATCTACGCCGGCAACCGATTTCAGCGCATCCTCAACAGTTTTCACGCAACCCGCGCAGCTCATACCGGTAACCGATAAGCGTATTGGATCATTCAGCACTGCTTGATTTTCAACCATTGATTGTCTACCCCAAACATTCGATTTAAATTATTGCGTATTTGCAATAGCCTACCCCACATCGACGTGTTGCAGCTAGCTATACGTTATGTCAGACCCAAAGATATTTCAAAGGTGCAATTTGAGGTGGCCTAGCCTCCCCAGTTGGTGCGCCCTTAATCCGATGATTTGTTGTTGTGCTGTAGGAACCAGTTTATTGTATTGCAAATGTTAAAAACCAGCGTAAGTATCGTTTGAAAAGCTACTTTGTAAAGACCAAACACCATCTACTGGCCCTATACCTGGCCAGCCAACACCGGCAAACGCCGCTCGCCGCAAAAACCATTATCGGATTGGTCGTCGCTTACGCCGCCAGCCCTATAGATTTAGTCCCGGATTTTATTCCGATCATCGGTCAACTGGATGATTTATTGATCGTATCTATGGGACAATGGGTTGTAGCAAGGATGATCCCAAAATCGGTGTGGCAGGAGAGCTTGGTACGGGCAGAGACTACACCGGTAAAGCTAGTAGTGAATAAGAAAATTGTGTGTGGAATCGTGGTAATTACGCTAGCCGGAATATCTGGTCTTATCGCTTACTGGAACCGTTGTTAATCAATGGACTGTTTTCCAACTTGCGTTGATTTCTGGATAATTAAAGAATGGCCCGCATTTTTGTATTTTATCCAAAATTATCACGTGTCCAAATTAGCTTTTCATGTGCCGTTTGAACAGGCGATACATTTCCAATACTGACTTTGCCCATGGTCTGCAACACGGATATACTGTTTAAAAATTATTCCAATAACATTTTATCTGGGGGCAAAAAAATGGCATCAAATAGCACGGGAGAGATAGCTTCTTTGTGGCGCTATCCGGTGAAGTCGATGATGGGTGAAGAATTACGTTCTACAAGCGTTACAGACAAAGGTATTTTTGGGGACCGGTCTTTCGCATTAATCGACGTTGAAACAGGCAAAGTCGCCAGCGCAAAAAACCCGAAACGATGGCCCAATATGTTTTCTTTCCACGCACGATTCCAGCAATCTCCGGGCATGAGCCTTGATTCCACGCCGGTTCGAATTACCACAGCGGATGGTTCTACAGTGTCCAGTGACGATGCTAATGTCAACGCAAAATTATCGAAGGCGCTAGGCCGGGAAGTCAAACTGATTAGCCAAGTCCCATCTAAACCACAACTGGAAGAATATTGGCCGGATATAGAAGAACTGGATAACAAAGACGTCGTTACCGACGAAGATATGCCCGCCGGGACCTTTTTCGACCTGGCTATTATCCACATCCTAACAACTTCGACCTTAGCTCAATTAAACCAGCTGTACCCGGAGGGACGATTCGAAGCACGCAGATTCCGTCCGAATATGATCGTCAACGCACAAGAAAATGGGTTTGTAGAGAATGAGTGGATCGGTAACACACTCGCGTTCGGCGACGAGGTTGTATTGAAAATAACCGGCCCTTGCCCACGTTGCGTGATGACCACGCTATCGCAGGGGGACCTACCGCGAGATACAAAAATACTCAGAACTGCGGCGCAACATAATAATGCGCATGTTGGCGTTTACGCGGAGGTTGTGCAGAGCGGGACTATCCGTTGTGGCGACACACTAAGTATTGTTGGATAGTGGTTATTGCGGATCCCTAACCGAAAATTTTTGAATGTGGGGATTTCCTCGAATTTCAGGGGATTAGTTTCACCGTATTCTGCCCGAACAATAGCTCATTGAATCCGCTTAATATTAAGGTATCCGGGCTAGAAATAGATAACAGCCCGATTACTTTACAAGCCGACGGCATTGTGACCGGCGTTGAGGTTGCCGGTTTGGATAATAATGGATCGCCTGAGATCTATGATGCATCCCGTCGGCGGGAAGCGGCGCCTACGGTTCTCTTGTCGGCCAAGCGGTCAACAACCGAAAATCAATGAGCCCGATCTATTTTCGCTGCTGTTTCAGGCAATGCCAAGTTGGATGAATCCTACATGGGATATGATCGTTTCGCTGTAGTTGCGAATCGAATGAGTCGTCGGTATCCAATCTATAAGCGTGGCGATACCAATGCGAATCCTGCCGGGGCATGCGTGAAAAACATTATAAGTTGGTCGCCGAAGAAGCGGGTTGGATCCTTCAATTCGATAACGTTTTAGATCCCTAAGCGACGCCACCATCGTAACAAGTAAATCATTGATCATTGGTATTAGAGTTATTTCTATAATTCGCTATCTTTGCATAATCTTTCTGGCGAATGAAAAACAACGGCATTAATTAACGCCCATCAGAATGTTTTCTGCCGTGCCCTCTATTAATATCGCCTCACCGCGAACTATATAAGACATCAAATGTCTCAAAAAAAATCAATTGCATTTTTCAAAATACTATTTGAAATTTATTTTTGAATATTAAAATACGCGAATGGCCAAGGACACACGAGAAAAATTATTGAAAACCGCATTGGATGTGTTTGCCGAACAAGGTTACCGTGCGGCAACCATCCAGGAAATCGTTGATCGCGCCGGTACTAACATAGCGGCGATCAACTATCATTTTCGCGACAAAGCCAATTTCTACGCCGAGGTGGTTGTCTATGGACTGGAGCAAACCCGCGATCAGCAACCAAATTTTTCGACCGTGTCCAAGGACCCGAAAGAACAACTTCGTGCGTTTGTCTATTGGTTTTTACATTTAAGCCTGGGCTTCGACCGCGAATCCCTGATGGATCAGATCCACATGCAGGAAATGCTTCAACCCAGCCCGGTGCTGGACAAGGTGGTCGAAAAATTGATCCGCCCAACGCATATGAAGCTTCGCTGCATCGTATCCGCGTTGTTACCAGAAAACGCAACCGAAGATATGATCCGGCGGCATTGTTTCAGCATCATTGGCCAATGCAATCTGTATCGGCTTGGCAAACCTATAATCACACGGTTGTACCCGGATATAGAGCTAAACGAACAGAAGGTCGAAACATTGGCCCAACATATTGCAATGGTCAGCCTGGCTGGACTTCGTGCCGAGGATCAAGATATTGACAGTTCAAAATGATAACTATGCCTAAAACAGTGATCGCTAATACGGTGCGAAAATTATTAACCTCGATCCCGAGGCGTACTCTGCCTAAAACGGCTATCCCTGATCCTTCCAAGGTTTCTACATGAGCAATAGATCTTCCAAGCTTAGAGCAAGTTATCGATGGGTCATCCAACCCTTGTTGGTCGTCATGATCCTGCTATTCGGTTTTTTCGGCGCAATGGGTTTATCCATGTTTAATGAAGAACCCAAAGCGACCGAGCGCAAAATATATGCACCGCTAGTCAAAACTTTATCCAGCAAAATTGAAGATAGAACGCTGCTTATCCAAGGTAACGGCACCCTTGTACCTCGGGTCCGGGTTAATATCATTCCTCAAGTCGGCGGCCGCGTCGTGCGGGCTCACCCGGAGCTGCGCGCCGGCGGTCGATTTAAGGCCGACGAGGTATTGCTGGAAATTGAGCGCATCGACTACGAATTGGCTGTCACGCGCAATAAAGCCGAAGTTGCTGCAGCCAAGAAGAAATTTGAGGTAGAAACCGCGCAGGCTACCGTATCCCAACAGGAATGGTTTACCCTTCATCCGAAGGAGAAAATTCCACCTATTGTTGCACGGCAACCCCAGATCGCTGAAGCCCGCGCCAATATCAAAGCCGCGGAAGCCAAACTGCAACAAGCGTCCCTCGATTTAAAGCGCACCAGAATCCGCATGCCGTTTGCCGGACGGGTCGTTCAAAGCTCGGTTGACGTCGGCGAAGTTATGGTCGCAAATCAACCCGTCGGGGTTGTTTTCAGTGACGAAATATTAGAAATTCCGATCCCACTTGAATTGGATGATTTGGCGTTGATTCAAACACCTGGCCACAATAATAAAACCGACGGTAGCGAGGTCATCATTAAGATTTCAATGGCGGGAACAACATACCGGCTTCCGGGAAAAGTCGATCGAATTGAAAGCGAAATCGACAGTTTATCGCGTATGGTTCGCGTGGTTATCAAGCTGGAATCAGAAGATATCCCTGCCCCGCTGAAAAATAAGGTCATACCGGGCTTGTTCGTCGATGTGGAGATCAAGGCCAAACAATTATCAGACATTACCGTAATACCAAAATCTACATTGCGCGGTGATAACACATTGTGGATCGCGGAAGATGGACGGTTACGCTTTATAAAACCGGATATCGTTTATCAGTCCGATAGCGAATTATATATCAAAGGCCTTAATAGCGGCACAACAGTCATCACCAGTCAGCTCGAAGTCGTCACCGATGGAATGCAAATCCGAACGCAAAATAACCCGCTATGAAAGAAACACGCATAGCGACTGAACACAAGGGAATATTGGCTTGGTTCGCCCACAACCATATCGCATCGAACCTTCTGATGGTGTTTTTACTGTTAAGCGGCATCATAACGATGTTATCAACTACTGTGGAAATCTTCCCGGAAGTTGATCCTCGCACAATTACCATCAATGTCCCCTACCCAGGTTCTAATCCGGACGAAGTCGAAGAAATTATCAACCGGCGTATCGAGGAAGCGATCACCGGTATCGAGGGCATAGAAAAAATAAGATCGGTCGCAGCTGAAGGTGCCGGCACCGTTACAGCAGAATTAGAAGATGACGCCAACGACCGAACGGTTCTGGATGATATCAAGTCAGCGGTCGAACAAATCCAAAATTTCCCGCCGGAAGATGCAGATGCACCGGAAATCAAAGACACTTCGACCATCAGTTCCGTCATTACTATCGCCATATATGGCCAAGCCAGCGAGCGAAGCTTGCACGAATTGGCCTACCGAATCCGCGATGAAATTACCGCACTCGATGGGATCTCGATTGCCAATGTACGAGGCATACGCGACTACGAAATTGGCGTGGAAGTCAGCGAACACGCACTGCGAGAACATCGAATACGTTTTGAGGATGTCGCGGCAGCGGTGCGTAATTTTTCGGTGAAATTATCCGGCGGCACAATCCATAGCAAAAATCAGGAAATTCTGCTGCGTGCAGATGGCCAAGCTTACAACAGTGAAGACTTTGAATCGATTATTCTGCGAACCAATACCGACGGAACCATCCTCAGGTTGGGTGACATCGGGCAGGCGGTTGACGGATTTGAAGACATAGATCAAACCAACTTATTCAACGGCCAACCGGCAGCCTTTATCAGCGTATCGAGGGTGGGAAATCAACAAGTCCTGGAGATCGAAGAAACGGTTAAGGAATATGTCAAGAACCTACCATTACCGCAAGGTATACAAAGCACGATTTGGTCTAATCGAGCGGAAAACCTGCGCGATCGCATCGACCTTCTAGTACGTAACGGTTTGATGGGTTTGGTTCTGGTGTTCGGTGTATTGGTTTTATTTTTAAACCTGCGGTTGGCATTTTGGACCACCATGGGAATTCCAATCTCTTTTCTGGGCGCGTTTTTGTTGATCCATATGGCCGGCGCAACCATCAATATGATCACATTGTTCGCGTTCATACTGGTACTCGGTATTGTGGTCGACGACGCGATAATCGTAGGCGAAAATATTTATGCCAAGCGCGAACAGGGCCGCACGCCCCTAGCGGCTGCTGTGGAAGGATTGCATGACGTAATCACGCCAGTCAGCGTGGGTATCTTAACGACAATATTGGCTTTCGTTCCGTTGCTGTTTACCAGCGGTTTTCTGGGTAAGATATTGTGGGTTATCCCGATTGTTGTGATCAGCGTATTAATGATGTCACTCATCGAAGCCAGCCTGATTCTACCCGCGCATTTATCCAACGTTCGGATGACTCAGTCTACAGGCGCATTGCCGTGGGTACAGGAGAAATTTAGATCATTATTGCTCCGTGGTATAGATCGATTTTATACACCGGCCCTCAAGCTTACGATGAAACAGCCTTATGTTGTCGTCGCTATCGCGGCGAGCATCCTGATGCTGGCGGTGGGTTCCATCGCCGGTGGGCACTTGAAATCCATATACTTCCCACACATCGAGGGCGACAACATTGCGGCGAAACTCAGAATGCCCAGCGGTACTCCGACATCTGAAACTGAAGTAATCATTAAACACATGTTGGATGCAGCAGAGCAAACCCGACGCGAGTACGACGAACGAATGCCGCCCGATTCTCCGCCCATCATTCGAAATATTTCAGCCACGGTCGGTTCCACACCTTTTTCTGGCCGGGGAGGACCGGGGGCCCAAGGTGATTCATCCAAAGGAACCCATTTGGGTGAAGTAAAAATTGAACTATTGCGCGGTGAACTGCGACCGTTCAAGGCTTCTACGATCGAATCAGACTGGCGCAATCGTGTTGGCGATATCCCGGGCGCTGAAATTACCTTTAACAGCAATATACTGTCCGCTGGAGATGACATTAATGTGGAACTCGCCCACGCCGATTTTGATCAGCTATTGATCGCTGCGGATCGACTAAAAACCGCTATGGGAGATTCACCAGGAGTCGTCGAAATTACCGATTCATTTGAAATTGGCAAACCCGAATTGCGCTTGGCGCTGAAAGATACCGGTATCGCAGCAGGATTAACTTTAAATGATCTTGCTCGGCAAGTACGACAAGCCTTTTATGGCGCCGAAGCACAACGTGTTCAGCGTGGTCGAGATGATCTACGAGTACTAGTCCGCTACTCGGAATCTGAAAGGCGCAGCCTCGAAACGCTGTATCGCATGAGGATACGCCTATCAAACGGGGATGAAGTTCCGTTCCACACAGTCGCCAGCGTTAGTGAATCACGCGGCTACGCGACGATTAACCGGGCCGACCGACGCCGTGTCGTTAATATCAGCGCCAAAGTCGACGATGAAACCGGAAATGCCAACGAGATAAACGCGTTTCTTCGCGATCATGTCTTGTCCAAACTACAGCGAGATATGCCGGGTTTGTACTTTTCGTTTGAAGGCGCAGAAAAAGAGCGCATGGACAGTCTGAAAAGCCTGGCCAAAGCGCTAGTTGTCGCTCTAATTGCAATCTTTGCGGTATTGGCTATCCAACTGGGGAGCTATACGCAGCCCTTAATCATTATGTCGGTTATTCCGCTTGGATTTGTAGGTGCGGCGATTGGCCACTGGGTGTTGGGTTACCCAATCAGTTTTTTTTCGATGTTCGGTCTAGTCGCGTTATCTGGCGTGGTTGTGAATGATTCACTGATTCTGATGGATATGATCAACCGTCTTCGAAAAAACGGTTTGTCAGTACGGTCAGCTGTGCTGGCAGCTGGCCAAAGACGCTTTCGCCCCATCTTTTTCACAACTTTGACCACTTGCGTCGGACTGGCACCGATCATTTCTGAAAAAAGTCTGCAAGCCCAATTCCTAATCCCGATGGCAATTAGTCTGGCTTTTGGTGTCGCCTTCGCAACGCTGATTACGTTATTCGTGGTCCCCGCATTATATATTATCCGGTCACAAATCGGCGGTTACCTGCACCAGTTCAGCCATGGTCATATCACGTCCGAAGAATTGCTATAAACTTGATTTGAGCAATACCAAACAGACCGGCGAAACTATATAAGATTAACCCGTTTAATCATCCATAAAAACTTATCGCCAGACCCCATGTGATAGAACATTCTGTACTGTCTAAAATCGAAGGTTTGTAATAAAAATGACGGCTGTAAGGTCTCTATTGTGATAAACACAATATGGGAATATTATGCAATATTCGCGTTTGATTCTACAGGAGCATTAATCGCGTGCATTCGTTCGTTAATCTATACATTGGACCGGCATTCCAATCGGATGTAGAAAATGGAGCTTAAACTGGCTTGTTTCGCACTGGTCATTTTGGGAATCACTGTACTCCTGTATTCGTTGAAACCATCCTTAGCAATTTGCAAGCAGCCTGGACACGATTCCGGCTGGATCATATTATTCTCTCTGATCATTTTCTTTTGTATCGGGTACAGTTTATTCGCCTGGCATATTCTCAACCATCCGATTTCCTATATAGAATTGGTTGTATCGCTGGTATTGGTTTTTGGAAGCGGATTCGTCATATTAGTCATCAAATTGTGTAGTCGAAGTATTGAGTACACCGAACGCCTCGCGGCATTGGCGCGGCACCACGCGCTACACGACGACTTAACCGGTCTAGCCAATCGAAAGTTTTTGCGTGATCGAATTGGCGAGGCTCTGAAAGCAGCAAAAGAAAATAATTTGATCGGGGCCGTGCTGCTTATGGACTTGGACCGATTCAAAGAAGTTAACGACACTTTGGGACACCACGTGGGGGATCAGCTTTTGCAGCAAATCACCCCACGGCTACACAATTCGATTCGTGATTGCGATACGGTAGCGCGGCTTGGCGGCGATGAATTTGCGGTTCTATTGCCGGATACTTCCCCAGACACCGCTGTTACCGTTGCGAGGCGCATACTTGAAGTCATGGAGCCACCCTTCGAAGTCGAGCAGAATACGCTGACGATTGGACTGAGTCTGGGAATCTGTATGTATCCCCAACACGGCGAAAATCAAGACACGCTATTGCGTCACGCGGATGTCGCCATGTATATGGCCAAACGGAAAGGCTTAGATTACACCATTTATAGTAGAAACCAAGACCAATATTCCCTGAGCCGTTTGAAGCAAAGCAATAAACTCAAAGAGACCATTAATAATAGCGGGTTGGAAATGTATTACCAACCCGTAGTCGACATTCAAAGCAACCGTTTACGTGGGCTGGAGGCACTTTCCCGTTGGCGTCTTAAAAATGGCGAATTTATCCCTACGACCGATTTTATCCCATTAGCCGAAAGTACGGGCTTGATTCAGAAATTGACACATTGGGGACTCAGAACAGCAATTTCACAACTAGCGCTATGGCAACGCCAGGGCATCGATTGCATTATGGCGGTTAACCTGTCAGTCAAAGATCTACAAAACACCGGGATCGCCATAATAGTCCAAGATCTTCTCGAAGAATGTGGGATTGCGCCCGAAAAACTTATGTTAGAAATTACTGAAAGCAGTGTAATGACTGACCTGCAACAAGTGGAGGGGTCGCTAGTACAGCTGGATAAGTTGGGCGTCCAATTAGCGATAGACGATTTTGGTACTGGCTATTCCTCTCTCTATAGGTTGAAAAATATGCCGATCAGCGTGTTAAAAATAGATCGCTCATTTATCTTGGATCTGTCGGAAGACGAAAACGACGCGCTCATCGTACACTCCACAATCGATCTTGCGCATAATATGGGGAAAAAAGTCGTCGCCGAAGGCGTTGAAAGTTCAGGAATTTTAAATATCCTAAAAAAGCTGAATTGTGACTTTGCGCAAGGATTCAATATTGGGATTCCGTTACCCGCCAGACAAATTCCGTCGTGGCTGGCGCAATACCAGGCTTACGACAGCAATAACAGCGCCAAAATCGAGAGGCGCGCAAGCGGTTAACGGCACCACCATAGAAACGAATTCCACAAAATCAGCGTATTGACAGATCGAACGATCTAAAAAACAAGTAATACAAAATTAACAGGTACAGGGAACACTAAAGAAATCCGCCAATCTACCGACAATAACGAGACTTCTGTTCGACATACGTGATCCCATGGCACCTCCTCAAATTAGTGAAAACAAACGCATATCAACTCAATCCACTCCTAAGGACCTGGAATCAAAACTTTCTCTGGAACAACTGTTGGCGTTACGCCAGCTTGAATCCTTTGGATGGTCTCTGCGATTCGTACGGCAACCACTGTTTCAGGATCCCGTTCCGATTGTCATAGAAGGGAATGGAAAAAGTGTCGGAATCTTGCAAGAAGATGGAACATTAAAAATTGATGTGGATATCGATATTCGAAAGGATACCTAAGAATTCTCGATAAGTTGAGCTGACACGCGGCACCCAAAACTCTGTTCCAGGCATAGTCGCAAAATTTATCTCTTAACTATCCCTGAAAAGAATTATTCTTTATTAATCATAACGGTTGATAATTCTTATATTGCCAACATATCATGTATACAGCATTCCACAACATGTAGGAGGAATCGGCATGACCAAAGACGAATATTTGAAAAAATTTCAGGAAACTATCGACGAACAACAGGCAAATCTTGAACAACTCAGGAGCAAGGCTCTGGATGAAACTCAAGAAGCCCTCGACGATATTCGCAAAGCCATAGACGACTTAGAACCGAAGATCGAACAAGCCAAAGCCAAAGCCCAGGAAATGGCTGAAGCAGCCGACGATTCTTGGGATGAAATGATGGCGACCGCTGAACAGGGATGGAACGATGCGAAAAAAACATTTGACGATAACTGGGATAACCTGACCGATTCAATCAAAAAAATGTTTTCATAACCCTTGATTTCGTTTTTGATGGGCCCAAATATCGCCCATATGATCAAAAATGGTTTAGACCTAAACTTATCGATTCAAACGGCTGGTTTGGCCCAATTGTTAACAACGACTTGCTTAGAATCTGTTCAATTCCTTGAACAGATTCTAAGCCTAAGCAGTCCTAGGAATTAATATACACTGAGTCATTCCAAGCTCTTACCGCTCTATACCTACGCAGCAGATAATGATAGAAAGAAATTACTTGGAATTCAGTTTGATCGCGGCCGGACAGCTAAGCGATACCCTTGTCTAATCGGAATAAGTGCCCATAATATTGCATCGGCGACTATCTCAACTATCGTGAAGCTTGTGCAAATGTGTTACAGGTTTTGATGTCACCAGATTGCATGCCTTTGCGTAGCCAGTAGACCCGTTGTTCAGATGAACCATGGGTAAACGACTCTGGGCTGGCACTGCGACCCGCTCGGCGTAATAATCGATCATCACCAATTGCCGCAGCCGCATTCAACCCTTCTTCGACATCCCCCGCTTCCAACAGATTGCGCTGCTTGTTGGCATGGTGGGCCCATACACCCGCGTAGCAATCGGCTTGCAATTCCATCAACACCGATAACGCATTCGCTTGTGAGCGGCTACTACGTTGCCGTGCTTGGTGTACTTTGTCCGCGGTTCCCATCAGATTCTGTACGTGATGACCAATCTCGTGGCCCAAAACGTAAGCCCGGGCAAAATCGCCGGGTGCACCCAAGCCCTTCAGCTCGTTAAAGAATCCTAGATCGATATAGACCTTGCTATCTCCGGGACAATAAAACGGTCCGGTTGCCGCTGTATTCATCCCGCAGGCGGACTGTACCTGGTCGGTAAACAACACTAGGTTTGCCGGCCGGTAACGCTGGCCAAAACTAGAAAACACACCGTTCCAGGTATCTTCGGTATCCGCTAAAACAACCGAAACAAATTCCGCATCTTCGTTGCTCTGTGCACTTTGTTTTGTCGGCGCCTGGCTAACCGAACCACCCAACCCACCTTCCCCCGACAGCATTCCCAACAACTGCAATGGATTTTGCCCCAACAATAAGCCAACCACCATAACGACAACCAGTGTGCCACCACCTAATTTAACGCCAGTCCCACCCATCCGCATTCCGCGGCGATCCTCTATGTTTGCGCTACGTCTACCTTTTCTCCACCGCATAATGGCACCTCTGTTTAATTATCATTTGACCGGTCTATATTACGCATTTTTCACCGGGTATAAAAATCAGTCAGTACGTAATTTTAATATCCATAGTCTACATTCTGTATTTGTTGCAACGCACCAGACTGTTCCAGATAGACCAGCACCCCTCCGATCAGCGCCGCTCCGAGTATTACCGTCGATACAATTTTCCAGACACTATACGGACGTTCACCTTGAACCTGTCCGCTTCGAGCGTTGATCACGAATCGGTATGATTCATCGCGATAACGAAATGCCGCAGACCAAACTGGCAACAAACAGTGCTTGTAGGTTGAATCCTGATGGCGCGTACGCACCTGGTGGATACGCTGCTGGTCGCCGCCTATATCGAAGGCAATATCCTGGCGAACAACACTGTCCATCACTTGTTTGGCCCGGTCAAAACCTTCATCCAAATCGACTTGATAAAATTCACTGCTAAATCCGCTCAAATAACTTTCGTTATAGGGCACCAAAGATTCCAGATCCCATGGTTGCAATTTGTCTAGAATCTGTCTTGGCAGAGACCGGCTCGCACCCACCAATACGTCGTCAAAAAACCGCGCCACTCGCCCTCGTACCGGGGTCCATCGAATCTTGGGTATCCGTTTTATCGCCGAAACCCGACGTCCGTTTTGCACATACACCACACGCTGTCGAACGTAATAAACGTCTCCCCGAGCACCGGTGTAACTCGATGCAGTATTGCTATCAAATGTCCAGTGAGGGAGGTAGACACCCATCAATTTAGTGTCGTCACGCGCATACTTTTTTAGCGCATTGGGCGCAAACCATAACCCGCCGAGCCATGCACGGAATTGCTGTCTGGCTTGACTATCGTCTATTCGGAAAGGCAATAGCGATTTGGGTTTGATCGACCTGCTCTGAGCGGTACTGGTAACAACATCAGTCCCGCAAAACGGACATTCCCCCGCATGAACGCTAGTCTCAAATTTAAAATGCGCACCACACGCTTCGCATTGTATCTGCATACTTTCCGAAACAGGCGGCGCTTCGGCCAGTTGAGCCAGCGCCTCGTGTAGATTATATTCACGAATCTCTTCCAGCCGATTTTCAATAAAATTCTCTTGACCACAATACTCGCATACGAGGTTTTGCGTACCGGCGCCAAATTTCAACAATGCTCCGCAGCGGCTACAAGGAAAACGGTCTGATTCTTGTGTAACCGCACTATTTATTTTTGTAACACGCACTTTTGTAAACTCGTAAAATTCTCGACCTTAGAAATTATCCCGCTTGTATAGGCTTTATCCATACCGTTCCAATGCCAGCTCTTTTTATTGGTATTTCGCGGATAGGACCGATTGATATAGATACACCGGAAATGGCGCTTGCTACATTAAAAACCACAATTCGATTCCGGAACACAACAGCGGGATTCTGTAGCGAACGGCCAATCCAATAGTGTAGCGCGAGGAGACCTCTCAGGTCTTCGGTATCGGGGGTGGAGACTGGTCGGAAAATGACGCGGCCAATGCCGAAACCTCAGCTGCCTGAGTCCACTCGACCAAACTCTGATTCCACAATAAGGTTGATCTATCTATTTCGCCAATTTTTATCTTTTGCTCGACAATTGACTGAATAAATGGTCCAGTTTGCTGTCCGTCTACCGCCACATAGTACGAAATTTCCTGCGGTATCGGAGGTGGTGAGGCCACTTGAATCGAGGACTTAGCATCAGACGACGGCATCAAGGTCTCACTCATCTTTTGAGCCACCGCAAAACCCATCCCCATCCCCACACCTTCCGAGGCGCCACCCGCCGGATTTTCCGCCGCAGCCTTCATTGCTTCCGCTGCCTGAAAACTGGCGTAATCACGCAGGTTTCCTAATATTCCCATGCTCGTCCGCTTGTCCAAAACTTCTTCAACATTGGGCGGCAAAGAGATATTTTCAACCAACATTTTGGTTAACTCCAAACCGTACTCTACAAATTCCGGCTGAATTTTGGCCCAGATAAATTCACCCAAATCATCATAATTGGCCGCCAAATCCAATACCGGGATTCCCGATTCACCCAGAATCGACGCAAACCTCGATAAAATAAGATTACGCAACTGATCGCTAATATCATCAGTTTGAAAATGGCCATCCGTACCGACGATTTCTTTGATAAAAACGATGGGATCCTTGATTCTGACTGAATAGGTGCCGAAGGCTCTAAGCCGCACCGCTCCAAATTCCGTATCACGCAGCATTAATGGATTTTTGGTTCCCCATTTTAAATCGGTAAAACGCCGTGTATTGAAAAAATAGATTTCAGCTTTGAATGGACTGTTAAACCCGTGTGGCCAATTTTCCAATGTGGTCAATACCGGCATATTATTCGTTTCGAGTTTATACAAGCCGGGCTCGTACAAGTCGGCAACCCGCCCCTCATTGACCATTACCGCAACCTGCGATTCCCGCACCGTCAACATCGCACCATATTTTATTTCGTTACCGTAACGTTCAAAGCGGTAAACCATAGTATCGCTACTATCGTCCAACCATTCGATGACATCGACAAACTCGCCAAATAGCTTATCCCACAACCCCATAATACTCGCTCCCGTAGACCTCTAAGCCGCGCCGTTGTCAGCAGGTTTTGCACTGGCCGCCGCGAGCGCTGTGCGGAGTTCTGCTTCACACTCTTGCAGCTTCCCAACCGCATCAGCCCGCATCCGCTTGCCCTGGTCAGCGATCTGCAAGCTTTCCTCAATAGTTGCAATCAAAGTTTGATTGGCTTGTTTAACCGCTTCGACATCAAATACGCCTCGCTCCAATTGTTTGCGTGTTTCCGCATTGGCCTGTTTAAGGTTCTCCGCATTAGCTTTTAGCAATTCATTGGTTAGGTCGGTCGCTTCTTTGATGGTATCCGCCGCTTCAGAAGAACGGTAAATGGTCACCGCAGTCGCCAATTGCTGCCGCCAAAGCGGAATGGTATTGACAATAGTCGAGTTGATTTTATTGACCAGCCCTTTATCGTTTTCCTGAACCAATCGAATACTGGGTAAGCTTTGCATTGCGACCTGGCGGGTCAAACGCAAATCGTGTACACGACGTTCTAAATCATCCCGTGCGGAACGCAGATCACGCAATTGCTGGGCGTCGATAATTTCGTCGCTGGCGTCTGTTATTGCTTGTTTCTCCGGGATCAATTCATTATCCAACTGGGTAAGCTTTTCTTCGCCGGCCGCAATGTAATGCTCCAAATTATGAAAATAATCCAAATTTGCGTCGTACAAACGATCCAATGAAGTAATATCGGTCAATAATTGCGTTTCATGCTCTTCCAGTTTGTTGGTTATAGAGTCGATTTGTTTGCGGATTTCCTCGTACTGTTGCAGAAATTTAACTACGGGCTTTGCTTTACCGAACAAACGCGCAAAAAAACCTACTTTCTTGTTGGGGTCCAATTCATCAATATCAAATCCGCGTATCGTAGCCACCATATCGTTTAGATCATCGCCGGCCGGGCCAATATCTTTGTTCTTAACGCCTTCCAACATACGATCCGAGATCGAAGTCAATTGCTCCTGAGCCTTGCTACCGAAATAGATGATGGATTTGCTTTCATCTAAATCGATTTCGGATATCAGCTGATCAATACTGAGTTTATCGTCGCTTTTCGCGTCCACATATGAAACGATATCTTGTTTAACGCCCGGTACAACTTCATCAAAAATTTCACTGCCTGGTATTTCTGCCTTTTCCACCTTGCTGTCCACTTGTATTGATTTATCTTCATTCATAATAATGTTCCCCTAACATTGCTCCTTCGGCCATGTCCGGTTTATACCCGAATAAGACACCAACCCCGGCACCGATCGGCCTACATTCCGACTTTCCAAACGAAAGCTTATAAACCTCCAACATCACACGTCATAAAACTCCCTCGCGTTTTAACTGCGCCGCTAACACCTCCATTTGTACATCCAGATCAAAAAAATCATTCTCCAATAGTTTCTGTTTTTGCTCCTTAAAAACCTTTTCAATAGTCACCAAGATTTCCCGGAAATTCTCTTCAAGTTCGTCCGATGCCATACGTTCGTGCGTACTGGCATAACCCTCGCTGACTTTACGCGCACCATCCAAATAGACATTTAAAAATTTACGAGCTCGACGGATATCACCCGGATCCTGCTCAATAATTTCAAGAACATCACGGGCGTCTTGGCAAATAGTTAATATTCGATTATTGAACTCCGTATTATTTATCCGTTGGTTCGCTCGTTCGATGTGGCCGATAATCTGTTCTGCTGCGGTAATGGTATCGGTCACTTCATCCGCGCTGTAGCCGTGGCTACCGCCGATCATTTTTTCGCGCCTCGGATCAAATCCATAGGTCAAATACATTCCCAACAACGCTCCGGCGCCAAATACCACCGAAACCATCATCGTATGCCCGGCTCCCAACCATGCGATCCATGATGTAGCGAGCATAACCAATAGGGCCGCGTAAAATTTAAATGACCATTTAGGCGCCCGGCTGATACGCCTCGCAGAATACTCGGCTTCCTGATGCAATCCCCGGCGCAAAAGGATAGCGGCCAGCAAATACAACGCATATCCGCCACCATTAATGAATATGCCCGTCAAATTGCCTTTTCCAAACGCGATCACTGTTGCTGGAAGCGCTGCCAATGGCAGAAAAAAAAGCATTAACCCCTTAAGCGACATGGGCGGCGTGGGCTCTTTAACAAAACGTTTGGGATTGGGTTTAATCGAGGTGCGCTGCATGATAAAGTTGACCGAAGCTTAACTATTCATTTAGATCTAATTCGAAATCTTCGGCACAATTTCATTATTAGAAGCTGCGCCAATATTAACCATTGACTGGTAAGTCGCTATTCCCACTGTGGAAATAAGCAGAGTCAAACCGAATAACTTTTTAATAATCTTTAACATATTCCTATCCTTAGACGCATCTAAGCTAGCGCTTTATATAGATCAATGTACTCCCAGACGTTGGTATATTCCACTGTTGACACAGATTTATCGATAATCCTGTTCAACCCGATCGATAGTTATGAGTGAAATAGAACTAGAAACTTATATCCCGTTCCGCCGTAGAGCGCTTGTACAATATTGTCTCGAAGACTGCCTTAACGATGGCAAGCTTAACGCAACTGAGCGAAAATCTTTGGAAAATTTTTGTGAACTCTTATCCGCTTATTTCCACTTTGATTATCAAAAGCAATTAGAACAAGCTAAGAGAGCGTACACACCTCTAAATCCAGATTTGCCGGCAAAACCACTTAAGCCGACACTACCCCAAACATTTATGCAATGCCGCCAGGATATTGCAAAATTGGTGGGTAACTTCCTGAACGAGGCAAATTTTACCCCATTGGCGGAAGAAGAATTGAACCGCGCACTACTCGTGGAATCATTGGTCCCACTCAAAACCCGTGTCGATTTTGAAGATTTTGACGATGCACTGGTTTTCTTTAGGGACGAAACCACAACAACCATAAAAGTTAAACGATTCTTCCGCAGCAAAGAACTACCCATCCGCAATCTTTCTCGAGTCGTTTTATTGCTCTCGTTCAAGGAACGATCCCACTTCGAATCAAAATATGAATCGGACGAATTAGAAGAACTGGGTTTTACGCCGGGTAAAAGCTATCTGTATCTATATAAAAACGTACCGAGATCGGACCTGGAGCTTTTATTCCCGAATGTGAAAGTCACGATGAATATAAAAGACCGGCTAATGTTCGCGTTACCGGCAATCGGCGCGATAGTTCCTATTATTTTGAAGATTCTACCCAGCATGGCGCTGCTCGCTGCGGCAATTATATTGATGCTATTTGGAACCGGCGTGGTTCAAAATATGGGCTTAGCCACGCATGCATCAGATAGCATTTACCCAGTGCTTACCGCAGCCTTGACCGTTGGCATAGGGCTCGGTGGTTTCGCAGTTAAACAATACCTGGGCTACAAAGGCAAACGACTTAAATTTCTAAAAAAGGTCACGGATACTTTGTTTTTTAAATGCCTGGTAACCAACGAAGGTGTGTTGCATACATTGATAGATGCGACTGAGGAAGAAGTTTGCAAAGAGATTATCCTGATTTACTACCACCTGCTCACAGCCAATAAACCGATGACGCGCGACGAACTAGACCGACACATCGAAACCTGGCTGCAAAACCGGTTTTCCACGGAAATAGACTTTGATATCGATAAGGGCTTGACGAAGATCGCCACACTGGACCAAAAGGCTAAATCTTTAATCAATGTAACGGTACCCACATTGGTATCCGAAGACGAACAAGGCTATCTTCGTGCAGCACCTATTGGCGAGGCGTTAATGTTGGTCGATAGCCTATGGGATAATGCGTTTCCATACGCGGCTAAAAACCGGTAGTCCAAGTATTTTTCTGATCTTCGGGTTGAATTGAAATCGCAAAACTATGATTGATCCGTTCAAACAAGTCGAACAGCATTTGCGCCAACTCAAGCGATTGAACGCCAAACTGAATGGATCTTCCGATCCCTATTCCCGACAGGCGTTCGCCGCAGAACTTAAACGTGAAGCTGATGCCGCTGGAAAAGCGGTGAAAAAATATTTGGAACAAAATGGCGACCCAAAGAAAATTGCAGATTTTTACAAACTGGCCCCTAACGTTGATAACTCTAATGAGTGAAAACGTAGCAGTAACCCCAATCTAACAATACCGGTCAAACCAGACAACAAGCCGCTTTACACGACTACTGGGTTGTGGGAGACTCGCCAAACCGCTAACAACAAAAGGAAAAACCGATGGATCTTTTAAAGACTCTAGCGCAACAATTTATTAAAGACACAAACAATGACGGTAATATTGATGTCACCGAAGTCATCGGCTCTTTATCCGGATTGTTGGCAGGTTCAGGCGCTGGATCGCAATTGGATCTCGGTTCTATCGTCTCTAAATTACAGGGCTCCGGCTTGTCTGATGTCGCCTCATCGTGGTTGGGAAATGGCGAAAACCTGCCAATATCAGCCGAGCAAATAGGCAATCTGTTCGAATCAGATCAGCTGTCGTCCTTCGCGTCCGCGCTAAACTTAGACATGAACAGCGTTCAATCCGGGCTATCCAATTTAATCCCGCAACTCATCGATCAAGCAAGCCCAGGGGGTGAATTGATGGACCTGTCAAACCTGGATGCCGGTGGCATATTGGATAAACTGAAAAAATTATTCTAATCCCGCCAGGCACCCGAGAAACTATCCCAACAGGAGGACAACGATATGGGTTTATTTGATTTCGCCAGTAATTTGGGACGCAAACTATTCAATAAAGACGATGAAGCCGCGGAAAAAATAAAAGCGCACATTGAAGAAAATAATCCGGGAATCGCTAATCTTGAGGTTAAATATCAAGGTGGCTTCGTCACTTTATCGGGAGACTGTGACGATCCCGAGGCTGTAGAAAAAGCAATATTGATGGCCGGCAATGTACAGGGTGTAACCAAGGTCGTTACGGACATTTATTTTCCAGTAGAACCCGGCAATGCCGATTCAACCACCACCGAGTACGTTGAACCGGATGACGTGGAATATTATGAAATCCAGAGTGGAGATACGCTATCGGGTATCGCCAAACGCTATTATGGCGATGCCTCCAAATACCCACAAATATTCGAGGCTAATCGTGAAGTAATTCAAGACCCGGATCTTATTTTCGTCGGCCAAAAAATTAGGATTCCAGCTGCATCATAATCAAGCAAAACGGTATATTCCGAACGCGAACGCTCAGTCATTTCTGAATCCGTGGCCTGTCCCAGCGACGACCACTGGATTCAAAGTGAACTTATAGGAATGCAATCACCCTTGGCAAAATCGGATTGACAAGTACTTGTATCCGTTTCAACTAATTTCCCACCACTTTTTCTACTTCTAGACCCCGGGACAAGTCAAAACTGTCCAATAATCCATAAATTGCCAATCGATTAAACACCGCTTCGCTCACGGCAAGAATTTCGACTGGTCTGTTGGGGTTAGTAGATTCCCGACGCAGCATCAATAACAATTGAATGCCATCGGCGCATATTACAACTACTAATTTAGATTGATTACAGCGTAGACTCCACCACACAAAGCGATGGCCTCAGGTAAATTGTCGATTGCTAGATTAACGACCGCTCAAATTAAATTCCGGATCTTCTTCTCGATATTTTTCTTCGTAATAGCAAGTTTGTGTTTCTTCCGAACACCCGTAGGTCGCATAGGAATTAGAACATTCATAGTTGGTTGGTGGATCACCTTCACAGAAAAACGCTTCTCCTTCTGTTGCGGCGGACGTCCCGCCATTGCCAGACACAACCAACGTTGAAGAGCCGCGTAATACCACTCCGTTCATTGGAATTTCTGAAAATTGTTTTATCCCGTTTAGATCTTCGCCCATGGCACCCAAGGGAAATGCCGAACAAATCATTAAAAAAATGAGTCCGCGTAAAAAGTCACGGTTGAATATCATAAAAAACTCCATTTAGGTTTTAGGTAGAATGTCGCAACGCCAATGCAATTGAATACGTTTAGCGACGTGATTATCTTGAACGCAACCAAAGGCGCCTTCTATGTAAAATTACAGCAAAAATTGAGAAAAATTACCGAGCCGGATCCGTATTTTGCGAATTTACCGTCCGCAACAAAACGCAAATAAGTCAATCGAGAATAGCCTGGGTATAATCCACATTTGAGGCCTCAATCAAACAATACAATATCAATTATGCAGACCATCGAATTACTAAAAGCCGACATTACCCTCCTGGATGTTGACGCCATTGTTAACGCAGCGAACAACTCGCTACTTGGTGGAGGCGGTGTAGATGGCGCCATTCACCGAGCCGCCGGACCGAACCTGCTTGAAGAGTGCCGAGGCTTGGATGGATGCGAAACGGGGTTTGCAAAAATCACCAAAGGTTACAATTTGCCTGCTCGATACGTCATACACACCGTTGGCCCTGTTTGGCAAGGTGGAGGGGAAAATGAACCGAATTTGTTGTCTTCCTGTTATAGGAAATGCATGAAATTGGCTGATCAACACCAGATTTCGAGCATCGCATTCCCAGCAATATCCTGCGGTGTCTACGGCTATCCAATCGATCAAGCGGCCCAAATCGCAATAGATACAGTTAGCGACTGCATGAACAAAGAAACAAGCGTGACGCAATTGCAGTTGGTGTGTTTCAGTGACAATCTTCTATCTGTTTATTCTGATTATTGGACGACAATGCAAACCAAACAACGCTTGCCATGAGACAACGACACTTGTCGAATTCATATTTTTAGTTCCACAACCCGTAACCGACTCACTTGCAGATCGCTTAATAACAGGAGTATAAATATAAGTGGCTGTCTGGATAAAAGTATTATCAACCGCAAACTCATAACTTTGATTTGGCATCACATTTTTTTCCATCCAGCTTATTCGATACACAGTCGAAATTTGTCCCCACGCAATACCATCGAAAAATGAGCAAGAAAATCGAACGTAGCGAAGAACACTGGCGCAGACAATTAACCCCAGAACAATTCCATATTTGCCGCAACAAAGGCACAGAACCACCGTTTACAGGAAAATATTACGATTGCCATAGCGATGGGACCTACGAATGTATTTGTTGCGGGTCCGCGCTATTTCATTCCGATGCAAAATTTAATTCCGGCTCAGGCTGGCCTAGTTTTTCTGACGTTATCCATGAAGACGTGATTGAAGTTTTTGAGGATACGAGCCATGGAATGATAAGAGTAGAGATCACCTGTCGGATTTGCGCCGCACATTTGGGGCATGTATTTGAAGATGGACCAGATCCCACCGGATTGCGCTATTGTGTTAATTCAGCCTCGCTTTTGCTCAAGGAAGACGAATCATGACGGGGAAGCTCGATCCAAAAATCTATGAACAGGCCAAAAATTTACTCAAGTTTATCGACCAAAGCCCCAGCCCGTGGCACGCAGTGGAAACAATCGAAAACTTGTTGGACAATCACAAATTTGAACACCTGGAAGAAAACCAAAGCTGGTCGTTGGAAGCAGGAGGCCGCTATTACGTTATCCGAGATGGGTCCTCGATAATCTTCTTCGTACTGGGTCAAATAGCGCCTGAAGAATCAGGATTTCGTATCGTCGGCGCGCATACCGATTCACCCGGCTTGCGCTTGACTCCGAATACTGCGATTCAAAATAGCGGATTCGCGCAACTTGGGGTAGAAATATATGGCGGGCCAATCCTCGCGACCTTCACGGACAAAGATTTGAGCCTCGCCGGGCGCGTTACAGTGAGGACAGAAACCTCCGACCTAGAGACTCAATTGATCAATTTTGAAGATCCGTTGCTAAGGCTACCCAATCTCGCGATACACATGAACCGTAAGGTAAACGAAGAGGGATTACGCTTACACAAACAACGTGAATTGGCCTTAATTTTATCCTCATTAGCGCAAGAAGAAGACGCTGAAAAATTGTTTCATGGGTTGCTCGAACAGCAATTGGATACGCAATTTAATGAAATTTTATCTTGGGAGCTGGTGGTCTACGACACCCAAAAAGGTAGTTTATATGGACCCGATTCAGAATTTATCGCCAACGGTCAGCTGGATAATCTAGCGTCCTGCCACGCGGCAACAACCGCCCTGTTGGATGCATCGGCGTTAGACGCCAAGACTACCAATGTTTGCGCGTTTTTTGACCACGAAGAAATCGGCAGCGAGAGTGCCAAAGGTGCCGACGGCAGTTTTTTGCCCGATGTTTTAGAACGCATCGCACAATCACAAAATGCAAATCCGGAATCGTATAAACGGGCTCTGGCAACCAGCTTTCAAATTAGTGCGGATATGGCACACGCCTATCATCCGAATTTTTCAAATGCGTACGAACCAGACCACAAGATTTGGGTCAACCAGGGGCCGGTGATAAAAATTAACGCGAACCAGCGTTATACCTCGGAAAGTATTTCACAAGCTATGTTTATCGATTGGTGTGACCAAGTCGACGTTCCCTGGCAAAAATACTCTCATCGCAGCGATATCCCCTGCGGTAGCACTATTGGGCCGATGACTTCCGCACGATTGGGCATCAGATCCGTCGATGTTGGCTGTCCGATGTGGGCAATGCACAGCGCTCGCGAGAGTGCTGGCGTGGTCGATCACACCTATATGACCCGCGTATTGAGCCACTTCTTCGGCGAAAACCGCACTTAATTAATTATTAAAAACCAGCTAGAATCGTATTCAATTCGCGCTGTACTAATCGTATGAACTTCACCGCTCAATAAAAATCCGAAAATGTCCAAATGGCATCGATATAACACGATTTTCCCGACAAATCGACCGGAATTCGAGTAAATCTTCAAATGTCCATTATCAACAGCTACATTCTCCCCGGAACTGCTATACTCAATAGCGATTTTCGACAAACGTAGGACTGAGGCCATGCAAATAAAATCCGGCAAAATTTTAATTTCATTAATGCTCTGCAGCTTGATCTTTTCTCCGCTCGCGTTGGCACAGGAAGAAGAAGAGAGCTACGGTTCCTATGTTGGTAGGAAGCTAGGCACAGGGTTTGCCAACCTGGCAACCGGCTGGATAGAATTGCCGAAAAATGCAATCAATACAACAAATGATATGGACACCAAATACGTAATATTTGGCGTTATTGGCGGAACGATTAAAGGCGTTTTGCATACGGTGGGGCGCACTTTAACTGGTGCGATTGACGTAGTTACGTTTCCAATCCCAACAAAACCGATGATCAAACAAGGCTACGTCTGGCGCGCTTTTGAAGATGATACAACCTACGGCCCGTATTTTAGATTACGCGGCAGCCAAGATTATCCCAATTCGTCGCAGAGAATGTCGTACTAAAAGTCAATTTACTTTGGACATAAAACCAGTCCGCGTCTCCGCGGGCCGGGTTTTTTCACATGAGTTCTCCATTGATTTTGCTCTAAAATCTGTCTGACAACTCAACAAACCAGTCAAAATTTATAAGCGTTCACCGGATAGTCTTTTGACCCTGGCCTGTTTAAAGACCAGGGCCTTTAACAAATCAATAATGGTTAGAACCAAATTTCACAGGCTCAAATTTATCAATATTAGAATCTTTGTATCTTGTCGATACAACCAAACGAACGACCTGATTCATTCTGAGAACCACCCCCACAAACAAATTTTTCGTAAATATAATTACCGTCGATGGTACCCTTAATTATAAATCCAACAGCACCCGGGCGTTTCGGCAAATAGTAGATATTAAACCGATTCGGCGTGCTAAAATCGCGTCGCAAATCACCAGTTAATTTTCTAATTTTTGTGACTTTAGCGTCAAAATCGTCTTTTCTTAATCTCATCACATAAACATCGAGCTCAATCTCGCCCACGTCCGCATTCGAATTATCTTCTGCGTTCCTTACAAATAGATCAAAAGCGTTGGGTTCGCCGGCAAACCCCGGTTCTACCCGGTGGCCCACCGAAACATTGTAAACACCACCGGCAACACCATCACGCGGTTCATGAGCATTCGCTATTGAAATGCAAAGTAACGATGTAATTAAAACAGCAAAAATGATTTTACCAAATATTATTGATTTATTTTTCATCTTGGGTACCCTTTATATTATAAAATCAAACTAAAAAGACATCCTTCTCGTGAATTTTTCATCAACGCTCAACGAGCGCGCACGAAAAATGCATAATGGGTGCCAAATAGAGCAATTCATGCGTACCCATCGTTTTTATTTGCCCCGCCTTTAAATTAACCATGTCAATTAACTCATTAATAAGGCATTTGACCCAAAAAATGGGCATGATGTGGCGGGAATACCAAACGAATTTAGTTCTGCAGATTGAAGAAAAGGCTACTGATTATCTCGGGTAAAAAGACAACCAAATTTTGAATTACAACAAATTCAAATAGTACAAAATATAAGGCGTCATTTGCGCCACCTGTAGCCGGTCTTAAAAATCCACCAAACAACGATCAGGCAAAGCAAAAGAAAGATGGCGGTAATCGCTACGCTCAGTTCCACCGCAACATCAGCATTTTCATAAAAACTCCAGCGAAACCCGCTAATCAGATAGACGACCGGGTTAAACAGGGTCACTTTTTGCCAAAATGGGGGCAACATGCTGATCGAGTAAAAGCTTCCACCCAAAAATGTCAGCGGTGTAATGATCAACGTGGGTACAATCGCAAGTTTTTCCCAATTATCCGCCCAGATGCCCAAAATGAAACCGAACAAACTGAACGTTAAAGCCGTTAAGATCAAAAACGAGATCATCCATCCAGGGTGAGCAATACTGATGTCCACAAAAAGATTCGCCGTTAATAGGATAGTAACGCCAATGATCACCGATTTGGTCGCTGCCGCGCCAACATAACCCAAAATAATTTCCACGAACGATATTGGCGCAGAAAGCAATTCGTAGACTGCACCAGAATAACGCGGAAAATAAATACCAAATGACGCATTAGAAAGACTTTCGGTTAATAACGACAACATAATCAAACCCGGAACGATAAACGCACCGTAGCTAATGCCATCAATTTCAGTAATCCGCGAACCTATTGCAGCGCCGAATACTATAAAATAAAGCGAAGTGGAAATGACCGGTGACACGATACTTTGGAATAGCGTTCGGCCCATACGCGCCATTTCAAATCGATAGATGGCTTTCACCGCATACCAATTCATCGGGATTCCTTTACCAAGTCTACGAATATATCCTCTAAGGAGCTTTGGACTGTTCTAATGTCATGAAACTGGATATCTGCCCGAGCCAATTCGTCCAACAGCAAAGTAATCCCCGTGTGAGCGGCCTGCGTATTGTATTTGTAGATAAGTTCTTTGGAATCCTCCCCAAATTCCAAGTTAAACCTTTTGAGGTTTTCAGGAATTCGATCTAGTACGTGGTCCAAACTGAGTGTCAGTTGCTTTCTTCCAAGCTCACGCATCAGTTGAGCTTTTTCGCGGACCAGTATGATCTTACCCTGGCTAATAATACCGATTCGATCAGCCATTTGTTCGGCTTCTTCGATATAGTGTGTGGTAAGTATTATCGTGACTCCAGATTGTCTTAGATCGCGCACGATCTCCCACATATCTTGTCGTAACTCAACATCCACACCTGCGGTTGGTTCATCCAAAAACAATACTTTAGGCTCATGGGCTAGCGCTTTCGCAATCAATACCCGGCGCTTCATTCCGCCGGATAATGTCATAATCGTATTGTCTTTTTTATCCCAAAGAGACAGAGATTTAAGAGTTCGCTCAAGAAAGCCATCATCGGGTGCCTTGCCAAATAATCCTCGGCTAAATCGTACGGTCGACCATACCGATTCGAAGGAATCGGTCGATAATTCCTGCGGAACTAGACCTATCAGCGATCTTGTCGACCGAAATTCGCGGACAATGTCGCGTCCATCAACAAACACTCGTCCTGACGACAGATTGACAACGCCGCAAATGATGTTGATGAGTGTTGTTTTACCTGCACCATTAGGACCCAACAACGCGAATATCTCGCCATTTTCAACGCTCAAATCGATATTTTTCAGCGCCTGGAATCCGTCAGTGTAGATCTTGTTTAGACCCTCAACAGCTATTATAGAATTTTCAAAGGGCATTTTCTTCTTATTGGAATATCGATTTTTTCATAACTAATACTTGGTCAACCCGACGTGGCAAGTATCGAAACCGCTACGACACGCATCTATCATTCTTCCATACGAACGGTCGATTGAGTACCAATTCCGGTGTCACCGTCACCCACATTTCTGATCTGGCCGATTTAGTTATTGCTTAAATTTTTCTAGAATAATGACATCCGGCCCTACGAATACAACATTGCTGTCGATCTACAGCCCACCAAAGGTAAAAACTTTCTCGCATTTCCGTCATAACGTAACCGATCACCGTAATTTTATTTTAAATTCATAGTTTTCTCAGTAAAATCCAATATAATCTAGAAATGAACCAAACAGACTACCCATAATCAAATTCTTTACAACAACGGGAAATTTTTCGCCGAAATGCTGGATCAAATAAAAATGGGCTTCCACAATCTACCTAAAACGCCGACGAAAATACCAAACACATTTACGTTTTAACATAGTCTTTTCTCCTTTGGAATCGATTCCGCCCTATTCGCTTGTCAACAATTATTGGCAAACTGCTGCTTCGATTTATGAGGTTATTTTAGCCTTACAACGATTGAGATTTCTATAGCTAGGGGTATATCCTATGCCAAAGGGATCTGGATAGAATTTGAAACCGTCAAGGTTTTGTTTGTAAGGAACTATTTATTATCAATCCCTCCGCCACCTTATCGCTTTTGTATAAGTAAATGAATTTCAATAATACAATATTATACTAAGATTCGCCTATGAAATCTGTTGATCTAATAAATAGGCTATTCTCTTTTCTGCCTAATAATCAAAAATATTATCTGGCAAATAGGTTCAATAATATTCCAAATCGATTAATATACGGCGCCACATTCAAGACGGAATATGAGAAAATAGAACAATCTGAAAAATTGTCATTTGATGAAATTCAAACAATTCAATTTAATAAATTAAAGACCGTTATTAATAATGCTTACAATTATACGAAATATTATAATAAGTCATTCGAGTTGAATAACATTTCACCTGAAATTATTAAATCACCAGAAGATATCGACAAAATTCCGACAACCGATAAAAGTATTATTCGCAATAATATCGATGAATTAAAACCCAATAATAAACGATATTACTTGCACAGCAATACCGGAGGCACTGCATCATCCCCATTTTTTTTCCCAGAGTCCTTATCATCTAAAATAAAAGAACGCGCCTATTTGGCAAGGTTTTATAATTGGCATGGAATTAGCGAATATGACAGTAAGATTTCTTTAAAAAGCGCGTATTTTTCATCAGGCTCGAATTGTTATTACAATCCTTTTCTTAAATCCATAGTTTTTCCGGTTTCTGAAATTTCTCAAGGTAGAATGCTGGATATTTCTCACACAGTTAATTGTATAAAGCCACTCGCTATCAGCAACAGTTACCCGTCTTTGGCTTATATATACGCCAGGTATATAAATAACGGTTTTATAGATAATCCTAGATCTATCAAAAAGATTTTCTGCTCATCTGAAACGCTATTTGCATACCAAACCAAGGAAATCGAAAAAGCATTTGGATGTAAACCGGTCGATCACTATGGTCAAAACGAACGTGTTTCGTTAATCCAGCAGTGTAAAGATTACCAATATCATATAATTCCCGAATACGGTTTTACTGAGATCGTTGATGAAAATGGCTGCAAACTTGTAAATGAAGGGGAAATAGGAGAAATAGTAGGGACTTCATTTATAAACGATGCGTTTCCTTTGATTAGGTACCGAACGGGGGATTACGCAGTCGTTGGGCCAAAAGGTGTATGTACCTGTGGATTACCTTATCAAAGAATTCAAAGCATTGAGGGAAGACACGGAGACTTTCTTAAACTAAAAAATGGGACCACAATCTCGCCAACATCGTTGGAGTTTGTAACCGACAAAGTAGAAAATATAAACGATATTCAATTAATTCAAAAAGATTACGATACAGTTGAAATATTACTTGTACCCAGCGAACGTTTTGACAAAAACAATGAACACCTCATTGTTGATCAACTATCGATCGCAACAAACTATAGTTTAAACTTCAATTTGACTTTAGTAGACAATATAAAAAGACCGAGAAACATGAAAAAGCGTTTTGTAATATCCAATATTTAGCTATCCTAGATATATCTGTGACGACTAGTAGATTAATTAGCATTAGAACTACCAGATCTTTTATAAAATTAATTCGCGACTAAATTTTAATTAAAGTTCTTTCATCATTAGCGTCTTAATTTTGAGACAATCATACTCAGACCTTTAATGAATTCTGGCAATGGATCGCTCATTGCATAATTCAAAGATGAGTTCTTAAGAGATATTATTTTTCCTTTTCTAAAAAGGTTTTTTAGAAAATTGCTAATCGCTGATCTGTTAAGATAATACTCACATTCTTTATAATCGCGTTTTTCAACATTCTGTCCATTGGCTAATTCAACCATCAATAGTGGGAAATTTATTCCGGCATTCAATGACCCTAGAATCGTACTCCAAAATCTTGGATTAAAATCGAGCAAATAATATAGATCATCCTCTTTGTTGTATATAAAATCCAAATGGGTGATACCAGTCCAATTTAATTTATCAATTATCACCTCTACATGTTCCATGAATTTGGGATCCTTAAAAAATATGATTCCAGTGGCAAAAGAGAAATCTTTTCTAATTAGACCTTGTTGAATAGTATAACTATGAATCTTTCCGTTTATGGCAACTAGACTAATATCAATGTCCTCCCCTACGATAAGATCTTGAAAAATATACTTATCCATCAAAATCGAATCATCATCTAATTTGGCTCTAATGCTATCTCGAGTCTGGATCAGTGAGATGTCATTTCCTCCGATACCGTGCTTAGGTTTTAGTAAAAAAGGATAGTCAATTTGACCTAAGTTAGAATTCGAGGCTTGTCTACTTTTCGGTGTTGGCAATCCATTATCTTTCAACCAATTATTTAGCAGCCACTTATCAGTAACTGTGGTTAAGGTTTTAAAGTCACTAATCGGAGGCAAATTGAAATCTTCTAATAAATCTAGATATTTTGAAAAAAGTAAGAAAGTACCCTCCTTAGCAGGCAAAATTGTTTTTACATTTAGCCTTTTAGCAAGATCAATTATATTCTTTACATTTGAGTCGTCTGTATCATTCTCTAAATGGAAGTACGCCTTTGTATATTTCGAATAGCGCACTGGGGCTAGCCATTTCCTCTGTCCTATACACGCAACGTAAACATTAACGTATTCTTCTTGGCCCATGCAGCGAACAGTATCGAGCAGGGGCGGACCTTCTTCGCCTTCTACTATTAATATATTCATCGTACTAAGCGTCATTTTTGTACCCTGAACAAGGCTGGTAATAGACCTTATTGATACTTTGAATATGCAAAAAAATAACTAAATCATTCATATATAATTAGTTCCAATAAACTACCCCGCCGTAAGCGGACGGGGTAACTGTAGAGACACTGTAAAATTTTTGACGCCGCGAGCGGCGGGGAATTTAACCCCAAGAGATTAAATTTTTAATTCCTGTGAGGACCTGCTTATAAATACAATATCGTCCTCAATATATTACCTTGCCGCCAAAAAACATTCTATCCACCCAATTCAAAATACCAATAACCTACACCAGCACATGCCTCAAGATCTAAGTCGGGCGTACTTCCGATGGACGATGGACGATGAATAATACAACATACTGCGCGTTGCTCTGCGGCTTTTTGTAAGAAGGAACACCATTTTTGTTCAGTTAGAACAAACGTTAAACCGAGGATGTCGAAATTGACAACTTATATGCCGTTTAGTAACGTCCAGAACATTTGATTATATTTTTACTCGACAAAACTGGCTAAGCTAAAGATCTCAAATTAATGAATAGACTCTCCCGAAAATTTCGACTATTTCTTTATGAATTAACTGGTACCTGAATCCGTGACTTCAACCCCGGACAAAGGGTCTAAAGCACTGAAAAAGAA
>CAZUGA010000016.1:0-88153 GCA_964619885.1 uncultured Methylococcaceae bacterium | reverse complement strand
CGTCTTATTTTTATTTGCGCTCACTTGAAAGCCGAGTGTTTTGCAAGAGGCTCTTGAAATAGAAAAGTTAATTTTCAATAAATACTAGTTGTAACAGCAGGTAATTGATATTGATTGGAACTTCTAGTGTTTTTGCGGACACTTTGCAATCCAACACTCCAACAATTGGAGATTCAATTATTTGGTTTAAAATCATTTAAACTAAGACCGTAGTCAAACATCTGTAATAGCTAAAATCTAACCACATACCGTGTCTGATTCGGTTTTGATTAGCAACATTGTAACCCGAGTAGCGGACATCTGTGGCCGTCGATTGTAACTGGCTCAACACCACCCACCGATCATTGAACGTAAATTACGAATGGCTGGAAATGGTCAAAAGCTGACGATCAACCAGTTAGAATAGCTAAAGCGATACAGTAACTGTCACATCAGGCTGAAATTACTATACTTTTATCCGCCTAGACAACAGTTAGCTGGGTAACGGGTTTCCTTTCAACCCATGCGGATTTCCCATTTGAATAAGTTTCGACTTGAAAGAATTCCACTTGTTTGCTCATCTGTGTTGCACGTTCATTCATTGACACGCTTGCTGCAGAGGTCTGTTCAGCAAGTGCCGCATTTTGTTGTGTCAATTCATCCAGATTGGTAACGGTTTGATTCACTTGATCAATACCTATACCCTGTTCTTTACTGGCGGCTGCTATTTGGGCGATGATGTCTCCAACTGTGGCCACCGATGTGACGATATTTTCAAGTGCTTCGCCGGATTTATTCACCAGTTTCGATCCAGCATCAACTTTATCACCACTATCCTGAATCAAGCCCTTGATTTCTTTTGCCGACGCGGCGCTGCGTTGGGCCAGGTTACGTACCTCGGTCGCAACCACCGAAAATCCGCGTCCTTGTTCCCCTGCTCGAGCAGCCTCGACACTAGCGTTTAGAGCCAATAGATTTGTCTGGAAAGCGATTTCGTCAATGACACCGACTATCGCTGAAATCTTGTTGCTGGCGTTTTTGATATCATCCATCGCTTTGACAGCGTTGGCAACGATTTCTCCGCCATCTTGTGCCGTTTCTCGCGCATTGTCAGCTAGCTGGTTGGCACGTTGAGCATTATCAGCGTTATGGTGGACCGTTGATGTTAGCTCTTCTATTGCACTGGCAGTTTCTTCCAGGCTCGCTGCCTGCTGCTCGGTACGTTCGGACAAGCTGTTATTACCGCTCGTGATTTCGTCTGACCCGGTAGTGATTTGATCGGCAGATTCGCGTATGTTACTGACTATTTCGAGCAACGAGTCTATCGTCGAATTCACATTATTCTGGACTTCGGCGAAGGTACCCCTATGTTCACCGGTCATTTTACATTGAAGATCGCCGTGCGACATGGCATTCATCACGGTCGCCATTTGGTCAAACACATGCGATACGGTCTCGATTAACTGATTCATACCTTTGGATAAATTGAGGAAAAACCCCTGTTTTCCTTCCAGATCCATTTTCTGACTTAGATCACCAATTTGGGCCGCGGATATCAATCCTTCGATATTTTTTTGAATCGCAACCTCTTCCGTGCGATCGACCCATTCGACCACAGTGCCAAGGCGCTCGTTTTCATCGCTGAGCACAGGATTAGCAATAAATACCAGGGTCCGACCACCGATTTTGAGTTCAGTATTGTGGGTTTCCGTCAAATCCGATACCTGGATTTGTTGATCGGGTAGACCCTTGTCGAACTGGTGGATATTCGAGCCGATGAGCTGATTGGTTGCAAATGAGGGTATGTCTTTTTGAATATCGGTTTCTGTATCGTTAAACATTTCCACGATTGCATCATTCAAATAAATTATGTTGTTATTTGAGTCAGCCATCATCACGTTACCGCTAACGCTATCCAGTGCCTGTTTGATGCGTGATGTTTCGGCTGCGGCCTGGCGATCTCGTTCGATTGACTCGCGAAGATTGTCTCGCATACGCGACATCGAAGAATAAACCCCGGATGATTCTTTGGGTAGGCGTAAATGCAAGCTTAAATTGTTATCGGCGATCGCTTCTGCTATTTCTTGAATTTCCATCGGATCTCCACCAAGTTGCATTTGCACGCTGCGTACTACGACAAAAGTAATTACAAATACGACGAGTAAAGCAAGTATCGCAGTAATGGCGAGCGCATAGTGCAGATCAGTAATTGAAGCAAAAGCTTCGGCCTCATCAATTTCAGCGATGATTCCCCAATCCAAACCTTCAATTTCAACTGGTGCAAATGAAGAAAGTACACTAATCCCACGATAATCAGCAATTAAGTCGTATCCGTTCTCACCATTAATTGCGCGTTGAACGGTTGGTGTATCTACTTTCTGTTTACCAATGGTGTTGTCCTCAATGAATCGGGATTGCGAGCGCATCAACTTGTCACTTCCAATCAGATAGGTTTCACCGGATTTACCGAGGCCTGCTGTGTTACCCATGATGTCGTTGATACGACCGACCGGCATCTGGAAAATCAGAACGCCTTCCAATTTTCCATCTGTGTATATTGGTGAAGCGATAAACGATGCCCCAGCTTCATAGGAAGGTGCATAGGGTTCAAAATCTTCTAGAACAACTGTATCGGATTGTGTCGACTTAAGGGCACGACGGAAAGCATCGGCAAAATTTGTGTTCTTGTAAGGACCAGTTAATAGGCTAGTCGCGTAGTCCAATTCCTTAAACACCGAGTAGACAATGTGACCGGTATCAGGATCAACTAGGAAAATATCGTAATAGCCAAATTTGCGTAGGAAGTTCCTGAAGATAGGATGGTATTTTCCGTGAACTCGGTCATAACTATCGCCGATCTCTGGTGCCCGATCGAGCGTCTCTTTGCTGCCCAGTGGATGTTTGTTTTCTGCGATATAACGATATTGACGATAAAGCTCGATTGAATCCGTAGGAATCATTGAGTCAGTGTTCGCGCTTTTATTATTTTTACTTTCGTATTCAGCGCCAAATTGATTTTCATAATAATCTTTCAGTTTTTTATGGTAATCGTCTTGCTCAACTCCGTTAAGCGTGGTCAAGTATTGATTGTTGTGAAAAGCTTTCTTGAACCCTTGCATCGCAGAACCAACCATAGTGGACTCCGACAATGTCAATACCTGATTATGTATCGTATCGAAGTAATTCTCGATTTCTCGGCGTTTGACCTCACGTACCGATTCAAGCTGGCTATAGGCTCCATTTTCAAGTGCTTCAACAGAGAGTATGGTAACTATCGTGCCGGCAGCTAATAGCGGCAATAAACCGGTGCAAAGAAATGCAACAAGTAATTTTTTCTTAAGTGTCCAGTTGAATTCAATCATTTTTATGGTAAATCTTTCTAGAAGCATTTAAGTTTTGATTTTATTTTTACAGGATTGGAAGAGATTTTCATAAAGAGTATAGTTAAATAAACGGTTATTTTTTCTAATGGCGTTCGTATACGATTTGGCGTTTCTGGGGGAATAACATCCAAACGCGATTGATGATATAGGTCTGAACCGCTCTAAATCGGATTATGGTTTCAAATTAGCCAAGCTCGGAGGAATCGAATCTCCATGCTGGTGCACGCGGCGCGTTCTTGTGGACAGTTCGAAAACGATGCGGATTTTGGCAATAAGGGCAGGCTTCGAAGACAGAAAAGTTTTTCAGTTCTCCACCTCAGTGAGGGCAGTGTTTAACGGCAATAAGCAATTTGGCCCAGCTGATGCGGGCACGAGTCGATAGACAGGACGTGGCGACTTATGCATCTGCAGTTTACTACTGTTTTTTGCTCTCTAGGAACGATAATGAGGCATAATTGCGACCGCTTTAACAACAATTTCATTCTCCGCGATTGACAGCAACGGGTCGACTGGCGCCAGTCGCGATTCTTTCCCGTGACCGTCCGCAGTTAGTCCTAACCAGCAGGTTGTTAGTTTTCAACGAATGGCAGAAGTTGCTCAAAAGCGGTCTGTAGGACATCGATGAAAATCGTCTATTAATTGGCAGCAGTGTGCCATAAACGGTTAGTAGCCGGTGTATACTAGATGCGCTAAGGACTATCCGAAAATGGATCTATCCCGTTATTTACATTTTGGGCTAATTGGAACGAACAAAAAGAACTATCGCTACAGCCAAGTTCGATTAATTGACGGCGAAATCTAAATAGGACATACGTTATCGGATTTATCGGGTGAATAGAGGCTCAAAACAGAAATTGGATTATAAATATTGGCAACCGATGTTGGGTAATATTTAAGACGGCGTTTATTATTAGAACTCGGATCGTGACATTGCGATTGGGCATGTCGAGAATGTAACTATTTCTGAGATTCGAATCGCATAAGCCGACGAGTCGATGTATGCGCAAAGTTTTTATTCGTTGAGATTGGTTATTTCATGCTAGCGTATTGGATCAACAGTTTATCATCATTTAGGTGCTAATAAGCTGTTACTAACTTAGGTTTCTAATGCGATGAATTCGAAAAATTTCGAAGTGCCTGGATCGGTCAAAACAATTCCGTCGATGACAAAAGAGCCGTCTCCGCAATGGGTTAAAGAATCGAGATTTGGGCGATGGTTTTTAAATAGCAATACCTGGATCCAATATGTATTGAATGTGGCGATCGACGATCTGGAGGGACTCATCGAGCATCGGCCTCATCGATACCCACTCATTGTCGATATTGGTTGTGGGTACGGCCATGCTTTCCAAACTTTGGATGAACGATTTAATCCAGATAAAATTGTCGGGATTGATACCGATCTGGAAGTTTTAGATAAGGCGATTAAAAAAGTATCCGACTGTCGTTGTGAAGTTCAATTACTTAACGGCGTCTCAGAATCGATTGAATTGCCGAATGAATCTGTTGATCTCGTTTTTTGTCACCAATCATTTCATCATTTTGTTGATCAGCAATCGGCTATTCGTGAATTCTTTAGAATAATAAAACCCGGTGGTATTCTAATGTTTGCCGAGTCCTGCCGAAAGTATATCCATTCATTTTTGATTCGCTTACTGTTTCGTCATCCGATGCAAAATCAGAAAATGGCGTTTCAATATCTCAAAATGATCCGACGATCAGGTTTTGTATTCGAAAAGGAAAACGTTTCATTTCCGTATCTTTGGTGGAGCAGGGCAGATTTAGGAATTATGCAACGACTTGGTTTCTCTGGACATAATCAACGAGAGGAGACCCTTGTGAATGTTGTAGCGCAACGCCCGCTGGACGATCAGAGATTTCATGTGCCGGATAGTAAAAAAACAAAACCTCATCAAAATAGTGACAAATGTGCAATTATGCAGCCTTGACCGAACGCATGGTGTAAAAGTTGATTCCGTTATTAAATCGAAAGCGGACGATCAATCGCTCAGTAAACGAACTGCGCAACCGGTCTGAAATATGCCATGAGTTACCCTTCGCAGTATGATCCCTTTTGAAATGAGCAATCGGATAATTGGAGTCAGCTATTGAGCCGACAATCGGCGAAGTAAACATCCGACTCCATTTTGCCGATCAAGTATAGATATAAGTATTAAGTATTGGGTCATGTCTTTACTTATAATAATATTGCCTCTCTAAAAACAACAGGGTACTTGCTATATATGGCGAAAACCAACGGAACATTATTTATCCACTTCTCTTCGTTGACATGTTTCATACGGAATAGTCAAATACCAACATAAGCTCAGAATCAAACCAAAAATCATGCTAAAGCATATCAGTATGTTCCACAAACTTATGCCGCAAAAACAATGTGATCGTTCCTGAATATTGGGCAGAAGCTTGCATTAAGAAACGCGTCGACAGCCGTCAAGTAACCGTGCGTCGTTTCGGTTGGTCGGACGCCAGCCAGGAAGACGCACAAAACAACGCTGAGCAGCGTGCCCAGGAAGCTTATTCCCGTATCATTGCCGGTGAAAAATTAACCAGGCGTGAACCGAAAATCCCTTACAACGGTGCGGACGGCGTCCCGATACGAGAAGAAATCCTCGACCGCCAGGGTGATGCGGTAATTACCCGGAATTCGTACGGCGCGCAATGTCTGAATACCCCTGACGTATTGATAGCGGATATCGATTTTGAGTACGAAGCCGGAATTCGGCTATACATTTTGGTTACAATTCTAATCACAGGGTGTGCCGCATTCATCGGTTGGAAATTGACATCCTGGCCAATAGGTTCCGTCTCATGGGTCATCGGACTGTTACTGATCGCGCCGGTCACGGCTATGCTTCACCGAATCTTCATCGGTCTGACCGGGGGAGTCGAGCGACGCGCCCGCTCTCGTATAAAACGCTTTATAAAAAAACACCCGGATTGGCATCTACGCATTTACCGGACACCGGCCGGATTCCGCGTACTAGTTATGCATCGTACTTTTGCACCGGAGGAATCCGAAGTTTCTAATTTCTTCCAAGCACTGAAATCCGATCCACTGTATGTCCGAATGTGTCTAAATCAGAAATGTTTTAGAGCGCGCCTAAGCCCCAAACCCTGGCGTATCGGCATCGATTCGCACATGCGACCCAGACCGGGTGTTTGGCCTGCACAGCCTAGCCGATTACCAGCAAGAACGCATTGGATCGAAACTTACGAAAAAGCGGCAAAAGCATACGCCGCATGCCGCTTTGTCGAAGCACTGGGATCAAACAAGATACACCCAAAAACTGAGCAACTGCGGCAAATCCATGATCAGATATGCCGCGCCAACCAAAACTTAACGATCGCCTAAATTTAAACTTGTCGATGCTTACGGCCAATCTGGCTAACCGAGCTTCAATCCCGCAAAATCCGACCTTAGGATGCATAGGATCTATCACATTACCTCGCAAAGCCAACAAGAAACCGCCCGAAAATTGGGATGGTACGAGCCTGATGACTTTTCTGTAGAAGGGTTCATCCATTGCTCATTCGCACATCAAATCGAATCGGTTGCTAACCGGTTTTTCCAAGGCCATACCGATTTGGTTGTACTGGAAATAGACCCGAAACAATTAAACTGTGACGTCGTTAGCGAAAATCTGGAAGGCGGTAGCGAACAGTTTCCGCATATATACGGTCGTCTCCCGTATACCGCGATAGGGGCCCTGCACACGCTTCGCGAATCATCCGATGGTACGTTGGCCCTGCCAAAATCTATACGCACAGATTAGATTGAGTCCGCACCGATGAACTCTACATGGCAATGACTGGAGTCGATTGATATCTTGCTGTATTACAACGGACTAAAGCTATCCCAATCTATTTTGACTCTGGAAGATTGAGATGCAAAACATTAGTACATGAAAGGTCAGAAATATCCTTAACATCAGGTTAGGGGTTGTATCGAAATTCATCCTCCTATTCTTTATACTCGTCCATGCGAATCAAATTAATTTCAAAATTATGAACCAACCCATTGCGCCGCTGATCTGGCTCGGCGAGAAACGAGGCATTCTGTATTTCGAGGATATGGCGGCGATGCGGAAAGCCCCGACCTATTCGGTCAAATCTGGATTTTACAACCAGCTACAGCTATACAGTGTATCCGGTGTAACTTGGCTGGCAACACTTGCTTATAAACCGAATATGCCATTTTGGGCTGGCATTTTGGATGGCAAACGACTCATCGATATAGATCTAAACTTCGAACAAACCGGCACAACCGACTTAACACACTGCAAAAACATATTGATCAAACAATACAAAAAATACCCAAAGGATTTCACGCTACGATTTGACGACGGAGATCAAATAATGGCCGGGATACTCGAAGCCCCCAATTTGCAAGATTTATTTGCTTTTATCCAAAAGACAATCCGCAATAAAGACTAACACTAAAGTAAATGAAATGGACGAGATTATAGGTGTAATATCCGACACTCACGGATTGCTCCGGCCTGAAGCCATCGAAGCACTGCAGGGTTGCGAATTGATCGTGCACGCCGGGGATATTGGACATCCAAAGGTATTAGAAGAATTGCGCAATATAGCACCCGTCATCGCGGTACGCGGCAACATTGACCGGGACACTTGGGCCAACACGTTAGCAGAAACCGAAATTTTCGAACACAGGGGCCGCTTTTTCTACCTACTACACGACGCCAATCGATTGGATTTAGACCCGGCTGCGGCGAAAATAGACGCGGTAATTGCTGGTCACTCGCACCAGCCGAAAATCAACGAACAGGATGGCGTGATATTTTTCAACCCAGGAAGCGCGGGACCCAGGCGTTTCAAATTACCAATCTGCGTTGGAAAAATTTATCTAAAAGACCAAATCATCACAGCGGAACATATCGAGTTGACCGAATAATACCGATACCGTTGTCAGCGACGCCAGACTCGGACGAATGCAACGTGTCGATATTAAGCCTCACCTTCTAATTGTTCGCGCATCTCATCAAAACGCGCTTGATCATCTTCATGGACTTCCGGATAGGATAAATTCAAAGATTTGAGCGATTTCACGACGATATCGGCAACACAATCCCGCATATATGCTTTATTATCCGCCGGAATTGCATACCAAGGTGCCCACGGACGCGAAGTTTCGGCCAAAGCTTGCTGGTACGCCTGCATATATTCCTTCCAATAACCACGTTCGCGTACATCGCTAATCGCAAATTTCCAATGTTTTTCCGGTTCATTCAAGCGGGACAAAAACCTTTGGCGTTGTTCTTCTTTGGATACGTTTAACCAAAACTTCAGAATAACCGTTCCGTTGCGGGCCAAATGTTTCTCGTAATCGCGGATGGTTTCAAACCGCTGGTCCCAAATTTTTTTGAGGCTTACCGGGCCCGGCAAATTCTGATTCTTCAAGTATTCGGGGTGTACCCTTACCACCAGTACCTCCTCGTAATAACTGCGGTTAAACACGCCAATCCGCCCCCGTTCTGGTAAACACCGGGTACAGCGCCATAAAAAATCGTGCTGCAAATCTTCACTGGACGGTTGTTTGAAAGAAAAAACCTGGCAGCCAGCAGGATCGACGCCGCTCAGTACTTTCCTGATCGTACTATCTTTACCGGCCGCGTCGATAGCCTGAAAGACTAACAACAAAGAAAAACGGTCGTGGGCGTACAAAACGCGCTGTAATTCGGCCAAATCGTCGACCTTCTCCATCAAATCCAGCTTGAGCTGTTTATTTGGCGCGGCGTCAGATGGAGGCACCGTAGGTGATTTAGAAAGCTTGAATTTGCCTTCGAACGGCACTTTGTAAGGACTATCTACCGCATCAAACATAATACCCCCCTGTTAAAATGTTGCCCGTATACGCCGCTTGCGCTAGGCTCACTTGAGTTAAGACCTTGGGACGCGTGCTTTTGCACCAAAAATTGGATAGGGCTACAATCGCCAAACATGCTACCACGAAACTATTGATTCACAATTAAGTTACCCCGGACCGGGCAGTACGACAAAGTCCGATTAAACCGAAAAGAACGCAATGGATCCAGCATATTATTCTAACCAAGCGTCGAAGTCTGCTGGATTACTGTTGTTCGTGCTGATCCCGCTGCTTGGATGCAAACCTGAGCCGATAGAATTACGCGCCACCATTTATCCGGAAAATGCAGATGCCAAAACCTGTCCCGTCGCTGGGCGTCAAGGTTCGGCCGGTCTAACCGACGATCAATCAACCGAAGCCGGGACCCGCTACAACGTTCGTACACCTTTGAACTATGATGCAACCAGAGCACACCCACTACTTGTCGTTTATGCGCCAGCAGGTCGCAGCCGAGGAGGAAACGAACGATTTACCAAACTTACACCAGAAGCAACCGAAGCCGGTTTTATCGTAGTCTATGCGGACAACAAAAGGCTATCGGAAACAGTTTTATTGGATTTCGGATCAATTCCCGAAATCGTAAGCCAGCAATGGTGTATCGATAATGAACGCATTTATTTTACCGGCCATTCCGACGGAGGCACGGTATCGATGGGTTTGGCCTTCACAGAAGAAACCAAACATCTGCCCGCAGCGGTCGCACCCAGTGCCAGCGGTATTAAATCGAGCGATTTGACGGCTTATAGCTGTCCCGATCCTATTTCTATTCTAATTATGCATAGCGCGGACGATTCCCTGTTTCCTGGTTTCGGTGCGGAAACGGCCGGTTGGTGGGCCTCGTGTAATCAATGCGACTCTGTACCCGGTAAACCAGATTCCGATGGGTGTATCCATTATCGGAATTGTGCGAATAATGTTTCCACGGTTTACTGCGAAGGCCATGGCGCCCATGGGGAATGGCCCAACATAAACCCGATCATCCTTGCTTTCTTAGATAGCCGGGATAAATTCAATTCTATCAACGCTAAACCCAAACCAGAGGAGTTAAAACAATGAATAGGTTCGTGCGCGACTTGATAATACTGTTGATCGCCGGTGCAATTCTATGGACATTTGCGCCCCAGTTATTTAGTTTCAACGCGCCCCTCGGAGACGGCAAGCCGCCTACCGAGAAATCGTTGCACGAACACCTGATAATGCAAAAAGGATTTGCTATCAGCGTATACGCGTCCGGTCTGCCTGGCGCGCGTATCTTGCGGTTAACCGATAGTGGAGATCTGCTGGTCAGCCTTCCGGAAGAAGGAAACGTTGTGTTGCTGCAAAAAAATAGTGACCCCAGCAAGGGACCCAATGATCGCAAAAATCTGCTCACCGAGTTGGATCAGCCGCATGGCATAGATATCTTCGACGGTTGGTTGTACGTTGCCGAAACCGGCGCAATCGGCCGGATTCGCTTCGATTCTAAAACGCGTAAAACCCAAGGCAGCTTCGAGCGAATTGTTACGGATTTACCCGCCGGCGGAAACCACTGGAGCCGAACCCTGCGGTTTGGACCCGATGGTTTGATGTATCTTACGATTGGTTCCAGCTGCAATGTCTGTGTGGAAAAAGACCCTCGCCGGGGTACGATGATGCGTTTTCAGCCAGACGGCAGTGACCCTGAAATATATGCCAGCGGATTACGCAACACTGTCGGATTCGATTGGCGCCCCGGCACTCAGAAGTTGTACGGCGTCGAGAACGGGCGGGATTATTTGGGCGATGACTTTCCGCCGGAAGAACTTAATCTAATAGTAGAGGGCGGTTTTTATGGTTGGCCCTACGCCAATGGCGGCAAAGTGGCGGACCCCGATTTGGGTGCAGAAAACCCGGAAAAAGTCGAACAAAGCATCGCGCCGGTATTTTCGTTCGACGCCCATTCGGCGCCACTAGGCCTCCGCTTCTTGCGCAGCAATAATCTGCCCAATGAATGGCGCGGCAAGGCGCTGGTTGCGCTGCACGGCTCATGGAATCGTTCGGAAAAATCTGGTTACAAAGTTCTTGCATTAACCTTTAGCGGAGACCAGCGAATTGCCGAACATTACTTTATTGACGGTTTCGAACAAGATAACACTGTGATTGGCCGACCGGTCGATATCGTTGAAGCGCCCGATGGCACTATTTATATCTCCGATGATCACAGCGGGGTTGTTTACCGCGTTGTATATTCTGCGCCCTAAGCGCCCATGCGATGATTCGGGGGAATCTTATTTTTGGTTTTGTAGGCGGCTAACAATCGGCGGAAGCGCAACCATTTCAATCGGCTCGTTTGGGCGCAGGGCTCGTGCTTTGTGGTGGATACGATCGATACGATCTTGGGTTAACGGATGGGTCCGCAAAAAAGCCGGCGGCGAATAGCCATGCTCCTGCTTGAGTAATGATTCAAAAAGCGCAGCAGCGCCGTCCAAGTGATGGTATTGCCTCTGCAACGTGTCCATTGCCTCGGAATCTGCATCGGTTTCCTGATCACGGCCGAAACTTAAAGTTGTGACCATACCCGCCTGACCCAGCATATCACCGACAAACCCGCTGTCGCTAAACCCGGTTACGGTCGATAACAACAGCATGATTGTCACACCACGCCCCAGTGAAACCAGTGGGTCGCGATGCTTGACGTGTGCAATTTCATGTGCCATAACCATGCTCAACGCATTCTCATGCGGCATTTTCTGCAATAGGCCGCGAAAGATCAAAACATGCCCCCCTAACGTCGCAAACGCATTGACCAAGTCATCGTCGACATAGTGCACAGTGATTTTAAAATCCTTGGGAAGATGCTGACTCACCGCCAACTTGTCAGCCAAGTCCTGCAGGTAGGCTTGGATCTTTAACTGATCCGCATCCAACGACTGCATATTTCCCAATTCATCCTGCACATAACCGCTCAATGCCAATTCAGTTTCGAAGGGCACATACGAAGCCAGATACTTTGCGCTGATCGATAAGCCCACCACCAACACCACGACAATCAAAATCGCGCCAATAAACAGATAGCCAAACTCCTTTAACGGATGCTCCTTAGAAACATTGATTCCTTCTGGTATCTTAGGATTTTCGTAGCTCATCCTATTTCTATATCAGCGAATTACTGCTGTGCCGTAGACGTATACCTCGACCGATCCTATTTGTTGCCCAGCCCCTTTGGTAATGGATGAAGTTTCCAACTTGACGTTGAAAATTGATCCCGCACCTTTGTTAACCGCTTCCTGCTTCATGCGCAAAATAGCTTCCCGGCGAGCGCGTTCCAGCAATGATTCATAGGCCACAACACGGCCACCGAATAACATTCTCAATCCGGCCGAAACCCGCTTAAAATAATCGATCGAAATGACAACACTGCCAACCACCAGCTCGACACCAGTGATACTTGACGGATCGGGTGGAAATCGCTCGCTGAAGCACATCACATTGGCGAATTCTTTCTCACGCCGTTGGATCGATTTGAAATGCCGGTGTTCGGCCAGTTGGCCAAACACGTAACCCAGAAACAGCAAGCCCAAAAAAATTAGAAAATTTGCCATGACCGGTCCACCTATTCCAGGACTACTGCGGTACCATAAGCAAACAATTCCGCGGCGCCAGCGGTGATGGACGAAGTGGAAAAACGCACATTTAACACCGCATTGGCACCTACGGCTTCAGCTTGTTGGACCATGCGCGCGACCGCTTCCTCCCTAGATTCCTGCAACAACTCGGTATAACCCTTAAGCTCACCGCCGAATATGTTTTTAAACCCCGCCATAATATCCCGACCGGCGTGCTTGGCGCGGACCGTATTGCCTTGCACCATCCCTAAGTGTTTGACGACCGTTCTACCGGGAATAATTTCAATATTGGTGATGATCATTCAAGACTCCTTCGATTAAACAAGGCGAAACCTTAATTCTAGACAGTTGTAGCACAGAGTCGCTTGGCAAACCAACCATAAGCGACGCATAATGAGGCAAAATATAATCGCCTGCTATAAATTTAACATAGGGAGATTTATCTTATGGATGAAAAATCCGGTCTGCTGCGGTTTTCAATTTTGAATATAACCAAGCCCTTGGTCTTCGCTTTGTTGCTTTTCCAGACGAATTCGACAACGAAATACTAGCCAGTTCCAATGATTAACCCCCACTTTCTTAGCTTCTTTTACTATGCCCAGGCCTGCTGAATTTGGATATAGAATAAAACCCAGAGTCCCAAATCAGCATGCGACATTCATACGATCCCGTTGAAAACCCGCGTGGCTAGAATATACTTAGACTAAATATCTTTGATTTACGACAATGAATATGAATAGCAAATTAACCCTTCGCATGGACAAGGAATTGATCCAGCAGGCTAAGGACCATGCCAAAAAAGAGGGCAAGTCTTTATCACAAACGGTCGCTGAATATTTTCTATCGCTTTCCGATCAGGTCAACGAGAACAACGCCATACCGCCAATCACACAATCGTTAATTGGCATCCTCGACGCGAAATCCATCGGCGAAGAGGATTGTAAAAAACATCTAATTGAGAAATACCTTTGAATATTTTATTTGGCACTGACGTCGTACTCGACATACTGCTGGACCGCCGACCCAACGCGACCGCGGCCATCAAGCTTTTTAGCGCGGTTGAAAATAAACATTTCGACGGTTATTTGTGCGCAACAACGATTACCACGATCGATTGCCTTATCACCAAATCAACCGGCAAATATGCGGCCCGGCTGGCTATAGACAACCTGCTGGAGATATTCAACATTGCCGAAGTCAATCGTACCGTATTAAAATCAGCAGTGGAATTGGATTACGCGGATTTCGAAGACGCGGTTTTGTACCAGTCCGGGTTCCATACTCAAATAAACGGTTTGGTGACACATAACATCGACGACTATAAATTTGCCAAACTGCCGATTTATACGCCTGACCAATTACAAGACATGGTTTACAGCCAGACTGAAGACACGACCCAGAAATAAGCATCGAACAATAGAGAACCCGGCAATCTTCGCCAATTGACTCCTTTCAATTGCTAACACGACCAGACTGACATCCAAAAGTCAGTGCTAAGCGAATTGTTTCTATCCTTTTCCCGATTCTAAATCTTCGGCCCATCGCCCAAGTTCGCCGCGGTCAATTTTCCCCACAGCTTATTCATTTCGTGTATTCTTTGCCTTCGGGGTTATGCGGTTTTAATTTATATTCATTAGAGCCCAAACACAGATCAACCCTTGCATAAATTTGAACGAGCCCACAATACGCATTAGCAACGATGTCAGAGCAAGCAAACAATCTGGTTATTCTGGTCGACGGATCGTCTTTTCTTTTTAGGGCTTACCACGCCCTACCCCCGTTAAATAACTCGAAAGGTCAACCTACAGGTGCCATACTCGGGGTTTCCAATATGCTGAGGAAGATGTTGGAAGAGTACCCAACACCGTATTTTATTGTCGTATTCGACGCACCCGGCAAGACCTTCAGAGATGATTTATACGCCGACTACAAAGCCAACCGACCGCCGACCCCGGATGATCTTAAAACGCAAATTAAACCATTGCACGAACTGATCAGAACTATGGGTCTGCCGTTGGTCGTCGAACGAGGCGTAGAAGCTGACGATGTGATAGGCACCTTGGCGGGTCTAGCGACCGCAGAAGGTATGTCGGTCATCATCTCAACCGGCGATAAAGACATGGCCCAATTGGTCAACGATAGCGTAACGCTGGAAAACACCATGTCCGAAACTCGTTTGGATAGCGATGGGGTGTACAAGAAGTTTGGGGTACATCCGAATCAGATTATCGACTATCTGGCTTTGGTCGGTGACACTTCTGACAATATCCCCGGCGTACCCAAAGTGGGCCCTAAAACTGCCTCTAAATGGCTGAACCAATATGGTACGGCCAAAAATCTGGTCGCTTGCGCCGAGGAGATTAAAGGAAAAGTGGGTGAAAATTTGCGCGCCAGCATCGAACAAATACCGTTGTCACAACAACTGACCACGATCAAGTGCGACGTCGAGATACCGCTGGGTATCCACCAACTTAAGCGTACCGATGCCGATAAGCCTAATTTGCGTAACTTGCTACTGGAATTGGAATTTTCGTCGTGGCTTAGACAACTGGACAGCAGCCCTACAGTGACTTCAAGTCAAACCACGATTAACACCGATGACAATAATTCGGCAAACTACCAGGCCATACTGAGCCAAACCGAATTTGACCACTGGATTCAGAAATTACAGAACGCCGAGCTATTCGCCTTCGACACAGAAACGACAAGTCTGGATTACGCCAGTGCCGAAGTAGTCGGTGTTTCATTCGCTATAGAGCCGGGTAAAGCGGCCTATGTTCCGATCGGCCATGATTACGCGGGTGCCCCGCAACAGTTGGATAGGGCGTCGGTATTGAGCTGCTTAAGACCGCTACTGGAAGACCCCGCCAAGGCAAAAGTGGGTCAAAATCTCAAGTATGATGCCAATGTGTTGATCAATCACCAGATCAAGCTGGCTGGGATTCGGCACGATACGATGCTGCAATCGTACGTGTTGAACAGCACCGGATCGCGCCACGACATGGATACCTTAGCGTTTAAACACCTAGGGCTAAACACAATCCATTACGAAGATGTCGCCGGCAAAGGCGCCAAACAGATCCCGTTTCAGCAAGTGCCATTGGAACAAGCCGTTCCGTACGCGGCGGAAGATGCGGACATCACGCTGCGCTTGCACCAGAAGTTCTGGCCGGAAATGGAAGCAATTCCAGCGCTTAAAAACTTATACGAAGAAATCGAAATACCTTTGGTCCCAGTGCTTGCACGAATCGAACAACACGGCGTGCTGGTCGACAGTGAAATGCTGGCTCGGCAGAGTACAGAATTGGCCACGCGCATGGCCGAACTGGAAAAAGACGCATACGACCAGGCCGGGCAGGAATTTAACCTGGGTTCACCCAAGCAAATCCAGGAAATTCTATACGAAAAACAGGGATTGCCGGTATTGAAGAAAACGCCCAAGGGGCAACCGTCAACAGCCGAAGCGGTATTGCAGGAACTCGCGCTGGATTACCCATTGCCCAAACTGATTCTGGAACACAGAAGCATGAGTAAGCTAAAGTCCACCTACACCGACCGGTTACCCGAGCAGATAAATCCGCGTAGCGGCCGGGTGCATACCTCTTACCACCAAGCTATAGCGGCAACCGGTCGCTTGTCTTCATCCGATCCAAACCTGCAGAACATTCCGGTCCGCAGCGAAGAAGGTCGGCGCATCCGTCAAGCTTTTATCGCACCGTCCGGCTACACGCTGGTCGCGGCGGATTATTCGCAAATCGAACTTAGAATCATGGCCCACCTTTCGCATGACGAAAATTTGCTGAAGGCATTTTCTGATGGCACCGATGTGCACCAGGCGACCGCGGCAGAAGTTTTTGGCGTGTCATTGGACGAAGTGAGTAAAGACCAACGACGTTCCGCCAAAGCAATCAACTTCGGATTGATCTATGGCATGTCCGCCTTTGGGCTAGCACGGCAATTGGGGATCCCGCGCGGTGAAGCGCAATCTTACATCGATGTCTATTTTGCACGTTACCCCGGCGTACAAACCTACATGGATAACACCCGTTCCCTGGCCCGCGATCAAGGCTACGTCGAAACCTTATTCGGGCGGCGCTTGTACCTTCCTGAAATTCATTCGCGCAACGCGCAGCGGCGCCAATATGCTGAGCGCACTGCAATCAACGCACCTATGCAGGGAACCGCAGCGGACATCATAAAAAGGGCTATGATCGATGTCGATAAATGGATACAAGAATCACAATCCAAAGTGCAGATGATCATGCAGGTGCATGACGAATTGGTGTTTGAAATTCAAAATGAACAATTGGATTCGGCCACAGATACGATTCGCCAAACGATGAACAAAGCCGCACTTTTGGACGTACCGCTTTTGGTAGACATCGGCAGCGGGACCAATTGGGACCAAGCGCATTAAACATCATTGTCCGTGAACTTTCGCAAAAGCTTCCGGTCTGAATCAACAAGCGTCGGGAACGGCGCCCTCTACTCATTATTCCTCCCTTATGAGTAGGCAACAGCCCCGGAATCCCCAAAACCGGGCAATCTTAGACCCTGAAGCCACCCCCTTTGCTTCGGGGTCTTTTTATTCTAAGCATTCACTTTTGCAATCTACACATTGATGCCCACAACGGTCCCTAGGTCGATAATTGCAACTTGATGATTATCTCGCAAACCTAGTCCGGCAGGAAAAGAGTGCTGTCAATATTTTTTACAGTTTACCCGTACTCTAGAAACGAGACTGGCTTAGAATATTTACACTCCTTTGAAAAACAAAAATTATAAATTTGGTGGCTTAAATATTGCATCCAAACGCGCTGACGTACAAGGATATATTTCAATATCCGAATATGTTTACGACATCACAACGTGGTATTAATAATAAGGAGGATTTATGTCGAAAAAATTTTTGCCAAGAATGTGTTTCGTTTTTATCTCTCTATTTCTTTTAGTCTCCAGCAGTGCATTCGCTGATGGCAGCAATATTAGTAGAAGAGCTTGTAATTCCCTACCGTCTTGGAAACAACTCAAAAATGCGCTAGATGCATCCGGTGCAACGGATCAAGCCGCAAATGGTGGGTTTGGTCTTAACATGTGGGGAACCGTCGTCAATAGAGATGGTTACGTATGCGCTGTTGCCTTTACCGGCGAGGATCGGGGAGACCAGTGGCCTGGCAGCAGAATTATTGCAACTGCCAAAGCCTATACCGCAAATGCTTATAGCCTCCCAGCCCTCGCATTATCCACCGCCAACCTTTATGCATCCGGGCAACCCGGCGGGAGCCTTTGGGGTTTGCAATTCAGCAATCCAACCAATACTCCGGTTGTGTACAAAGACCGGGGGCACCCCGAACGTTATGGTCAACGCAACGATCCAATGAGATTCCAAAAAATCGGAGGCCAGATCGTATTCGGTGGTGGATTTGGGCTTTACAACGAAGAAGGTGTCTTGGTTGGCGGCTTGGGCGTTAGCGGCGATACCTCTTGTAAAGACCATAATTTTGGCTGGAGAGTTCGCGCAGCGTTAGAACTCGACTATGTGCCGGGTGGCGTTAGTGGCGATGCGGCTCGACCTGACAATATAATTTACGATATGGGTCTCGCATCGCAGGGCAAAATCATCAGTCCAAGTGGTTTTGGACATACCGACTGTGGCGTCGGTGAATCACCCATCGCACCTAATCTGCCGCCTGTACGAACAGTCGAAGCCGGATAGTTAGACCGTATAATTTCTACATCATTTTTTACTTTCTTATAAAGCCACCGCATCTGCGGTGGCTTTCCTATTTCTACGCTTTTCGATACAGAGTATTGATACTCTAATCGCTAATTGACACTAATTGGATCGGTCGAGTTTTCATCGGACGCTTGATTTTCGTAACCGATAATCCCAAAGTGACTATCAGATTTCTACGCCGCAAAAATTTTTGCAACCAAAATTATTCGTTGCCGCCAATTTGCCAGCGGCATGCCACACAGCGTAGAGTTGGTATATTGATAGCTTGGTTAGTTTATCTATGTTTTCTGTTGCGAAGTTCTTCTCAGGGTCTACACCGCTGATAGGTATTCTATTACTATCTCTGGGCCATTCTACCGTGTGCGTGGCTCAACAATTAACCTTTGTCACAGTCGAAACCAGCGAGGATACAGCGGTTAGCGAAACCGTGTTGCGCGAAGCTTACGGTAGACTAAATATCAATCTGGTCATAAAGAAATACCCGGCGGAACGCGCGATACGCTTGGCAAACCGCGGCTTAGTCGACGGCGAGATTCAACGGGTCGATGCGATTAAACACAACTATGTCAATCTGATCCAGGTGCAACCTGCGATCAACGTTCTAGAAGCGGTCGCTTTTACCCGTTCGATCCGCTTTCAACCCCAAGGATGGGACAGTCTGCGGCCATACCGAATCGGACTAATTCGCGGTATTAAATTCGCCGAAAACAATACCGTCGGCATGAACCGCGACCTGGTTAGCCGCTATCAATCGCTTTTCAAGATGTTGGACGGCGGGCGTATTGATGTTGCCGTAGCACCCAAAATAAACGGATTAATATCCATTCGTAAGCACAATCATAGCGCCATCAATGTCATGGAACCAGCGCTAATGCATTTCAAACTATTCCACTATCTCCATCGAAAAAATCTTGATTGGGTGCCCAAAATTGAAGCTGTTTTGCATAACATGCATCAATCCGGAGAACTGCAAAAGATACGTCAACGGATCCATTTAACACTGCTGGAAACCCCGACCCCAAAAATCCAACGATGTGAGCAGATTGCCGATTGCGAAAGATTAAGTGAGGAACCATCCGTCTGGAAAAATAAAAACACGGCAATGCCAGATGAAATTTAACAGCCTAAACGCAAAGCTACTGGCGATCTATCTTCCTCTGGTCACGTTAACTATCGTCGCTTCATTCGGCATATTGGAATTCTATCATTACACCAGCCGGCATACAGAATTCCAGAGTGAACTTGATGAATTGGCAAAACTTCATAAAACCGCGTTTACCAAAGCCGTGTGGGAATACGATACCCCGCAAATTAAGCTATTACTTCGAAATATCAAAATGGACCCCAATTTCGAGTCAGCTACAGTGTTTGATTCGTCTGGAGAATTACTCGCAAAAACAGGGTTGGAACCAAACAACATAGATCCAGAATATGTGCGGGAAATCGACTTAATTTTTGAACGAGGCCCATCCTCAGAAAAAGCCGGCAAATTAATCCTTGTATTTCGTCCGAATGAAATCCATCAGCGATTGACGGAAAGGATCGGTGGCGATGCCGTAATACTGGGCGTATTGATCCTTTCTTTATTGACCATTACCTGGCTTGCCACCCGACGACTCATTGTGGCCCCAATCTCGGCGCTGGAACAAGCAATTACACAAATTCAAAACACCCACACCGTACAGCACGTTAAATGGAACAGTAACGACGAACTAGGTGCCGTAGTGCGCGCGTTTAACGATATGCAAGACAAACAAGCCAAAGCTGAGCGTGAGCTGGACAATTATAAGGCCGGGCTTGAAGCACTAGTCGAAAAACGCACGGTAGAATTAAGCGAGAACCAACGCCTGCTCAAGGGCATCGTGGATAACAGCTCGGCGTTGATATACGTGAAAAACTCCGACGGGCAATACCTGATGGTCAACAAACTTTGGAATGAAAAATTACGACTCACCAACCGGCAGACTATCGGCAAAACCGACCACGAGCTATTTCCAGAAACATTGGCCGATCAATACCGGGACAATGATCTCCGCGTTCTAAACACCGGCCAACCTATTTCGGAGGAGGAACCTGCGTTGTATTCCGACGGAGAGCATACATTGATTTCTCTGAAATTCCCTATCCTGGACGAAAATGGCATTTGCACCGCAACCTGCGGCATTTCTACCGATATCAGCGAGCGCAAAAAGCTGGAACAAGAATTGATGCTGGCCAAGGAAACCGCAGAAAAAGCCAACCGCTCAAAAAGCGATTTTTTGGCCAACATGAGTCATGAGATTCGAACACCGATGAACGGCATCATCGGATTTACCGCGCTGGCCTTACAGACTCGATTGAACACGCAGCAACAGAATTTCCTTAACAAAATCAGGATATCCGCCGATGCGCTGCTTGCGTTGATCAATGACATATTGGATTTCTCCAAGATAGAGGCCGGTAAACTCGATATCGAGCATACCGATTTCAAATTACAACAGGTTATTGAAGATGTCGGTGATCTTTTTGCCGATAGCGCGGCAAACAAAGATCTTGAACTGATCTGCCATAAAAATCCTGATGTTCCGAACAATTTACGCGGTGACCCGCTGCGCTTACGGCAAATACTGATTAATTTGACCGGCAACGCTATTAAATTTACCGAACAGGGAGAAATCTATGTCAATGTTGAATTGATCGACAAATACAAATCGGAATTGCACTTACGATTTCAGGTTAAAGACACCGGCGTCGGTATAGATCCAGAGCACATAAGTACACTATTTTCTTCATTTACCCAGGCCGATGGATCGACCTCGAGAAAATTTGGCGGTACTGGATTGGGGCTCGCTATATGCAAACAATTGACCAATCTAATGGGTGGCGATATCGGCGCATCCAGTCAACCGGGCTGCGGCTCGACATTTTGGTGCAACTTACCGTTCGAATGTTTGGACGACAAAACCGACGTACAAAACCAATCCCTCAGCGTGTTACGTGGACAAAAAATACTTGTGGTTGAAGACAATGTAACCAGCCGCGAAGTACTTGTGGGAATGCTTAGCCGTTTGGATTTGGTCGTCATGCAAGTCGACAGCGGAGAACGTGCTTTGGATCAGATCTTAAATCATGCAGATTCCGATGAGCCGTTTCAACTGGTGTTGTTGGATTGGAAATTACCTGGAATAGATGGCTTAGAAACCGCCGCCGTTGTTCGCTCTACACCAAAAGTTAGCGATCTACCCATCGTTATGATCACTGCATTCGGCCGCGAACCGGAGCGCAATCGGGCGAATCAACTTAAACTAAACAACTTCCTGACAAAACCCATCCAAGAATCCACGTTAATCGATTCGCTAGTGGATATTTTCGGAGGAACAAAGCAGTCATCTGCAGAAGATAGCAACGAGCATCATCCGCCTGACGATTCTTTGGCTGGGGTAAAAATTTTGCTTGCCGAGGACAACCCGATCAATCAGGAGGTCGCAGCAACGCTACTAAAGAGTTTGGGCGCCCAAATAGATATTGCCAATAATGGCCGCGAAGCCATCAAACTCATAACAAACCAACAATACGATGCGGTCCTAATGGATTTGCAAATGCCCGAGATCGATGGCTACGAAGCAACCGGTACAATTCGTATGACGCATGGTGAAAATATATTACCGATAATCGCGATGACAGCGCATGCGACGCAAGAGGACCGAAACCGATGTCTCAGTGCGGGAATGAACGATTACATCAGCAAACCCATAGATCCCGATAAATTGTTTTCCACTTTATTGAAGTGGGTCAATCCGCTCACCCCACAAAAAAATACAGTATCGTCGTTTTCTGCAAAATCAGTCTCAAATATCCGTCCAGCCGAACAACTTGACACTATTGGTTGGATGCCCGGTTTCGATGCGGCAGCGGGGGTGAAACGCCTGAACGGTAATTGGCTGATGTATGCTAAATTATTAAAGCAATTCGCCGCGACTTACGCTCGCAGCGCTCACGAAATAGAGCAAACGCTTTCTGTCCACGATTTGGAGCAATGCGGCAATATGTTACACGGAATCAAAGGCGTCGCGGCAAACCTTTCCGCGGTAGAATTATCAATCGCCACCGCTGAACTGGAAACTGCGATTAATACGCAGACCATCACCGGCAATCACGATCTGGAATCACTTCAACCTCTGCTAGAACAATTCAAAACGGTCTTAGCCAAAACCGTCGATACGATCAATAATACGATTTCACTGAACAATGACACACCTTCCAATGAAACCGAGAACGACAAAGATGTCTCTTTATCACTGGCAAAGACAACTGCTGAACATATACGTGTAGCGATCTCGATGGGAGACCTGGACGCGCTACTGAGCACAGCTCACAAACTGCCCAGTGACTCATTTTATGCCAATGAAATTATTCGTCTTACCGGAGAATTCGATTTCGATGGCCTGGAACAGCTTGCTGACAAGTTATCCAATTTGGAGTAGTACTTTGTCGGCAACGGATTGACTATCGCAAACCAAGCCGGGCCATCTTTTTCAACAGACCGGCTCTGGATATACCCAACGCAATCGCAGCTTGGCTTCGGTTCTGCCGATGCTGATCCAGCGCCGCGACAATCAGCCTTTTTTCCAAATCGGCCAATTTCCCAGTCAAACTATCGGGTTTAGCTATTGGCTGAACGATCTCTTCAAATTCCATCATCAAATGGGCACGGGTAATTTGAGGCGCACCGTTGCACATCGCAACAGCTGACTCGATGCAGTTCTCTAATTCTCTAACATTTCCGTGCCACGTTTGCTGTAAAAGCCAATCCAACGCACCCGGATCAAAACTGCAGACCTTCGAATCCGTATATTTTTCGAGGAAGTAATTTGCCAATAAGGGGATGTCTTCAACCCTATCGGAAAGCGGTAAAATCTTAATTTCCGCACCTTTGATCCTATAATATAAATCCTCTCTAAAATCCTGTTCCTGCATCAAACTCTGCAGATCCCGGTGGGTTGCGGTCACCACCCGAACATCGGCTTCAACCTGACTATCGCTCCCGACCGGCGAAAAACTCCCTTCCTGAAGAAAACGTAGCAATTTAACCTGCATCGACAACGGCATATCGCCGATCTCGTCAAGAAACAATGTGCCACCAGCCGCACTGGCGATCAATCCCGGCCGATCCACGGTCGCACCAGTAAAGCTACCTTTTATATGTCCAAAAAATTCGCTCTCGAACAAATTATCACTAATCGCGCCACAATTAACCGGCACAAAGGGTAAGGCCGAACGGTTACTGCAATTATGGATCGCGCGCGCAACCAATTCCTTTCCTGTTCCGCTAGGTCCGCTGATTATGATATTGATATTGCTTGGCCCAACCCGGTATATCAGATTACGCAGCTGTTGTACCGATTTACTGATTCCTATTATTCCCAAGTTATCGCTACTTTGCTGTTCCCCCAATTCTCGCCGCAAATGTTGGTTTTCAATCACCAGACTTTGTTTGGTCAAAGCTCGATCGACGACGATACCCAGCATGGCTGGATCGATTGGCTTGGCCAAGAAATCCCAAGCGCCTTTTTCTATCGCCTGCAACGCAAGTTCCCGTTGAGCATGACCGGTTAAAACGATGACAGGCGACCGATCAAATTGCGCAACCAAGGCTAAACCGTCTTGCGGGTCCATACTCGGAGGCATCGCCAGATCCAACAATACCAGATCGTAATTTTCCTCGGCGTAGCGCGAAACCGCCTGATCTGCGTCAACCGCCGTCGCGACATGATATCCGGAACCCGCCAACCAGCCTGAGCATAATCGTAAAAACGCAGGTTCATCGTCCACCAAAAGTATTCTATAACTTTGGATGTTAGAATTTGACTTATCCGTCATCAATCATCACTAGGTAGTTGTCTGAACCGTCTTTTGTTCAACTGGAGCATTGGGAAAATATATTTCGAAACAGGACGCAAACCACTGACCGGTCATTGGGTTCAAAGATTTGTAGCGTATCGACCCTTGGTGTGCCTCGACGATGCGCTTAACGATCGCCAAACCCAGACCGGTACCGGATTGGTGGCCACTGCAAAATGGTTGAAACATAGAGACCTGACCATCCGCATCAATTCCACATCCGTTATCGCAGACCTCCATTCGAATCCCAAGTTGTTGCTTCGACGCACGGATACAAACGACTGGATCTTGGACACCGCTTGTCGCGACGATTGCGTTGTCGATCAAATTAACCAAAACCTGCTGCAGTCTATGAATATCGGTGTAAGCAACCAAATTCGGGGAAATATCCTGGACGAATTCGACGGGGCAGTCAGACTGGGCCCCGTGCTTCCTTTGATAAGGCGATAATACAGCCGTGCATAGATCACTGATATTGGCGTTTTGCTTGTGAATTTGCATCTCTCCAGCATAATCCAGCAATTCAGCGACCAGGCGATTAGCTCTCTCCAATTGCGTGTCGACCTCCACTCTATTCTGTGCACCATGGTCGGCATTGGCCATAGCAATAATATTCAACGGATTTCTAAGTTCGTGGGCGATCGATGCGGAAAGCTGACCCAACTCCGCCAAATGCGATTGTTCAAGTTGTTTGGCTTTTTCGTTGGCCAGCTCTAATGCCTGTTGCAATTGATTAGCACTGCCCGCCAGTATCGCCGCGAACACCTCGCCGCTAAATCGAACACCGGGCGTTGCGGAAGTCCAGGTCTCGCTGTCTTGTGAAGCTTCGCATAGCCATGTTCCGGCATTCCTAACACAAGAAAAATTAAAATGGGCAGGATTTAACCTCGAACGCTCCAGTTCTACATTGGCGAAATCAACTATGACCTCATGCTGCACATGATCGCGGAATAATTTTTCCGCAATGGTTTTTAACTGTTGCCAATCTTTTACGTCTGACAAACGCTCTCGCCAATGATCCAATCGGGCAGCATCCAATTCTGCACCGGGATACACCCATCGTGTCGCCAACTTCTGCAATGGTTGATACAAACCATAGGCGATCAGAAAACTAATCATTGTACCCAGCCAAATAATGCCCAGAGAAATGGGATGAAAGTCGGCAATGCCTAATTTAACCACCACAGACATCAACAAAGTAACTACGAGTGATACGATCGCCAGCAACAAAACCCATGTCAAACCCTGACGAAACCAGCGGTTAAACGCCATCAATTCGTATCGTAAGATTCCGTAGACCAAAAATAGCGTATAAGCCGGAAGCAACAATACCTGGTAAGGGAATATATTTAGCCCGACCGAAGCGTGCAATAAACCGCTGGACGCACATAAACCCCAGACACCCGAACACAATACCGCGAGTAATTGGCGCTTGTACTTACCAGTAGCCGAGCGGTATTTTTGTAACAAAATCCAATGCCCTACCCCGCTCAAGAATAACGTCGATAATGCAACCACCCACGCAAAACCGGTGTAGTAGAAGAAATGGGGAAAGCCCAACCACGGTGCGATTTTACCTGACTGCATGACGATAGCGATCAAGCTGATTAGCGCTGTTGAGCTATAACCCGCTATCAACGCAGCGCGCCTGAGCAAACATTCCTTTTGGCGGCTAAAAAGCAAAGCGAAATGCAAATAAACCGCAGCAACACAAGGCGACAGATTGATCAACGCCACACCCAATTCTACGCTGGCACCAGATAGACTGCCCTGTGATTGTGCCAGCCAGTGCCCCAAGGTCCAAGACGCATTACCCAGACAAAACAAGATCAACGGGATCCTACCCGCGGTTTGACCACCCTTGATCCCAAGTAGCCCGGCCAAAAGCACACTGGTCAATATGCTCGCGGCCAGACTTCCGGTATAGGCAAAATATAAGCTTTGCATTTTAGATGTAAACGATGTTTACAGTCAGTTTAACCTGTAGTGCCAACCTATGTGACAGACAATTTCCAATAAGAAATATTTTTACTTTAATTTCAATAAATTAGCTATTCACTGATAGCTGGCACGATGAATGCGATGGTAGCAGTACAAAATCTGTTTTCTTAAACCATAGCAGGAATACACCATGAATGACTATTTACTCTTTAGCGGCGAATTATTAATCGCAATGGGACTCAGCTTTACCGTTTTACGTATTATCAAACCCACGTTGGGCCCTTTGCTTTCTTTTTTTTGTCACGATTCAGAAGCGTCCGCATTCTGGACCCAATACACCCATCTGATGGTTTATATCGTTCCACTTTTGCTGGTGGTTTTTTTCAGCCAAGTTGGCGAGATCAACGCACCCTCGGGATTATTGATTGTTAAACAAACGTTATTCCGCGGGCTGCTTGGTGTGTTCTTGGCTGTATTGGGCGTTGCTTACGTGCTGTGGCGTGTTTCCCGTACGTATTTGGCTGAAAATGGGATCACGCCCGCTTTAACCCGTCATGACGATTCGGAGATTCGGTAATGAAAATCATGGTCACCGGAGCAACCGGATTTATCGGCAAACGCGTGGTCGCCTCCTTGGAATCGCGCGGCCACGAAGTTTGGGGCCTATGCCATAAACCCCGCTTCGCATCTTCCTACACACATCTCGTTCCGGTAGATTTTGCGCAAAGCACCTGCAAGGAAGCTTGGTTGGATCACCTGGATGGCATGGACGTTGTCGTAAACTGCGTTGGCATTATTTGCGAACAGGGCACACAACGGTTCAATAGCCTGCAAAAAAATGCACCCATTGCATTATTCAGCGCCTGTATTCAATCCGGTGTGCGGAAAATTATCCAAGTTTCGGCATTGGGTGCCGATACCTCGGCATCCAACGCCTTTCTGACCAGTAAACGGGATGCAGACGACTTTCTGAGCAATCTTCCAATTGCATCGACAATCGTCCAACCCTCCATCGTATACGGACCCGGTGAATGCAGTATGGCTTTGTTCAAGTCTCTGGCTGCACTACCCATCCTGCCATTGATTAATAATGGCAACACCATAGTCCAACCTATACACGTCGATGATTTAGCCAATTCCATCGCTGATGAAGCGAGCCATTTGGACGAATCGATGGCCTGCGAACGAATCATCGCGGTCGGACCGACCCAATATCGTTTTGCGCAAATACTGGTCATGCTACGAGTATGGATGGGCTACCCGTTGGCATTTGCCTGGAACATTCCCACCTGGCTAAGTCGTGCGATGGGGCACATCGGCAGCTTGATTCCGGGTAGCCTGTTGAATTCCGGTAGTGTAGAAATGCTTTACCGGGACGATATCAGCGCACATCCATTCGCCGCGAAAACCATCCACAATGCCCGCGATCTAAACGAACATCTACGTCTTAACCCGGCCCAAACCGCGGATCGACTCGCAGCCTGGCGCACTTGGCTAACCCCGTTGCTTAGACTCAGTTTTGCAATCTTGTGGATCGGTTCCGCCTATGTATCGATATTCGCATTTTCGCATGAACTCAGCTTTGCCTGGCTACAAAAAATTGGTATCCCAACGTCATTGCATAGCCCGACGCTGTACCTCGCATACGCACTGGATTTAATGCTGGGTGGCGCATTGTTGTTGGGTAAAAATATAAGAATAATTTTGCTCCTGCAAATCGTCTTGATGATGTGTTACAGCGGGATAATCACCGTGTATCTACCTGAATTTTGGACGCACCCATTCGCCCCGATACTAAAAAACATTCCGTTGATTGCAGCAACATTTTCACTACTCATATTGGAGGATCGCTCATGAACTACCATAGCCTGGTATTGATTCATATCGTCAGTTCAACACTGTTGTTTGGAACCGGTCTAGGTACTGCATTTTTTAAATACATGAATGACCGTAGCGGTGATATTCACGCGATGGCCGTAACCGCCAAAAACGTTGTACTTGCCGACTGGATCTTCACATCTACATCAGTAATTGTGCAACCACTCACCGGTTATTTGCTGGCCAACGCCATGGGTATCCAGTTGACTAACGGTTGGTTGTTTCTCGCATTAATACTGTACGTCGTCGTTGGTCTTTGTTGGCTGCCGGTTGTGAACTTACAAATCAAGATGCGTGACTTGTTACTTCGCGCTATTGAACAAAACAGCGGAATACCTGCGCAGTATTACACACTGTCAAAAACCTGGTTTTGGTTAGGTGTACCCGCGTTCATCGGTGTCATCGCCATCTTTTACCTGATGGTTTTTAAACCCACCTTTTAATCTAGGAGTCCCCACAATGAAATCTCAAAATTTACCCGCACTTCAACAAGCGCTAGGCAATGACTGGGAACGGCTTAACCCTATTGTTCGCCAACACTACAGCATCGGGGCCGACAACGAACACCACAGGGTTAGATATGAAGGTGTCATGGACAAAATTCGCGTGACTGGGATCGGCCGAATCATGGCCTGGTGTGCGAGACCCTTGCACGCTTTGGTTCCGTGCTCGGGCGATGCGATTCCAACCGAAGTTTACAATTGGTCCGACAACCATTCCGGCACAATGTATTGGCGACGGCTATTTCACTATCCAAAACGAAAACCCGCAGTGTTCCTTTCGCGTATGGAATGCTACCGGGACAAAGAAATTATAGAGTTTGTCCGTGGCGGATTGGGTTTATTGCTAAGACTTGAAATCAAAGACGGCAGGCTCATTTTTGACGGTAAACACTATGTCTTCAAATTAGGCGGTTACATGCTTAAATTACCCCATTGGTTGATGACGGGCAGCGCCTACATCACCGAAACTCAAGTCGGCGACAACCAAGTCCGGGTAGATTTTCACATTGTACATCCGCTTTGGGGGCAAACATTTGCCTACTCGGGTACATTTAACGCAGTTGCAGATTAAGGTTTTTTGTTATGACTCATACCAATCGAATTCTCCTAATATTGAAAGAACAAGGAAACATTATTTTGTTTGACGGCGTTTGCCGGCTTTGCACGGGCTGGTCCAAATTCATTCTGCGTTACGACAAACACTCTGTTTTCAAACTGGCTTCCGTTCAATCATCCGCAGGCCAAGCCTTGCTGCAATGGTATGGCTTGCCCACCGACCAATTCGACACAATGGTTTATCAGGTCGCACTTTTTTGGTCGGGGGTTCGGACAATATCGACGGTGTAGAATATGGTGTATTAAGACGCATCTTGGGGTTTAGTTCGTTTCTCCAACTTAGAGAAATTACAGATGGCCGAGTACTCAACCGATTTCGAGGGCATCATGAAGATAGCATCACCAATATTCAAATATCGCCCGATGGTCGTAGCTTCGCGACCGCAAGCCTCGACGGTTCGATTAAACTCTGGGATTCGAATACGGGTAAGATGAAAAAAACGCTCTACCAAAATGACAGAATCGGTTCAATTTACGGATTATCCTATTCCAGCGACAACCGTAAACTAGCCTTTTGCATCAACAGAAAGGTCCTTATTGTTGATATAGATAACGGCCATATTCTAACTTTATTCAATGCGCCGAACCAGGCGGTAGAATTTCTGCTAGACGACAGATTTTTGATGGCCTATGACGCTGGCCGATTGATTGTTTGGAACATCGCCGAACAAATCAAAATACTGTGTGTTAACCGGAACGTCGTTGGCGGATATATCGCGGTACACGCATTATCCCCTGACAAAAAATTTTTGACCTTAGGCTTTGACAAAGATCATAGCCAGACTCAAACACTAATCCAGTTGGAACTCAGTCATTGATGCAATCGAATAGATCTTTAAAATTCGCCAGCTACCGATGTATTAGTATTTTTGAATAATGAGGAGAATCCCATCACTATCATCCGTGTAGAAAATTTGATCTTCGACTATCCTGGCAAGCGTGCTTTGCATGATGTGTCATTCTCCATCGAACAAGGCAGTATCACGGCACTTGTCGGTCCGAACGGCGCGGGCAAAACTACATTATTGCGTTGTATAGCGGCCTTGGAGCAACCAATATCCGGCAATATACTGGTCGATAAGCTCAATGTGCAGGAACATCCCCGCCTTTGTCACCGTAGGCTCGGATATCTGTCCGATTTTTTCGGTTTATACGACCAACTTACCGTGGCGCAATGTTTCCGCTTTGTAGGAATGGCCAACGATCTACCAGTACACAAATTGGATTCGGCGATTGCAGACACAGCGCGCTGCCTAGACCTGGAGGACCGGCTCGCAACACCGACCGGAAAATTATCAAGGGGACTTCGCCAGCGGGTCGCGATAGGGCAGGCAATCATCCACTCGCCGAAAATTGTTATCCTGGACGAACCGGCCTCCGGACTCGATCCGGAAGCCAGGCATTCCTTGGCAAATCTATTTACACGATTACAAAGCAGAGGAATGACCCTGATCGTGTCCTCGCACATCCTGGCCGAACTGGAAGCCTATTCCACCAACATGCTGATACTCCGGGATGGCCGAATCGTCGAACACCGCCACCTGGAAAACCATCAACGCGACAAATCCCGTATCAGGCTAATGTTATCGGCAGCGGATCCATCTCTGGTAAGCGTTTTGACATCAATACCCGATATTACTGAACTACATTGCGAAGAAAATTCTGCAACATTTCTGTTTGACGCCGACAAAAGTATGCAATACGGATTATTAAAATCTCTAATCGAAAAGGGTTTAGCGATCTACGAATTCGGCAACGACAAACAAAACTTGCAGGATGCTTATCTGGCCACACTCAATACCGTGAAGGAGAATCAAGTATGAATCCGGAATTATTGCGCCACGTTTGGCTGGAAATCAATCCACATCGGCTGGTCGCCATGCCAGTCGTGTTGGCGCTGATCTTTTTCATGGCTTATTCGATGAACGACTATCACTTTGGAATTCCGCTGGCACATACCGCGCTATGGATATTCGGCGCAATAGGATTATTGTGGGGTGCACGCATTGCGTCCGATGCGGTGGCCGAGGAACTGCGCGACAAAACCTGGGATACACAGATGATGTCCGCGATGGAACCCTGGTCGATGTCGTGGGGCAAGCTGTTTGGCAGTACCGTATATACTTGGTATGGGAGCGTATTGTGCTTACTGGTGTTTGCGTTCAACTCGGAATATTCAAACTACGGCACATTAAGCAAATCACTCGTAATCGCGCTGTGTACAGCAATTTTCTGCCAAGCGTTCGGTATGTTGATCAGTTTGCTGGCGCTGAGGAATCGCGTCGCTTTGCGCTCGTCAATCACGTTGTTGGCCCAATTCCTTGGCCTGATGTATTTATTTCCGTTCTTGACCCGTATTTTCGGTGGCAAGGGCCGAGTAGATTGGTTTGGTATTGATTACTCATGGATTGATTTTGGTTTAATATCGATTGGTTTGGCTGCAGCTTGGGCAGTTACAGGTGTTTACCGGTTGATGACCGTAACCTTGCAAATACGAAGCACACCCGTGGCTTGGCTGGTATTTGCAGTCGTCGTTGCGTTTTATTGTATCGGATTCGTTTTTAACGAGAATGAAGTAAGACCGCAGCGTACCATAATCAGCACGGTAGCATTTGCAGTTTTTTGTGGACTGAGTTACATCGCGGCATTTACTGACAGACGCGACCCCATTGAACTACGTCGGCTCATCTATGCAGTGCGTAGCAAAAATTGGAAAAGAGCACTGGAGCAAGTACCCTATTGGACCGCTTCTTACCTGCTCGCTATCATCGCGGTTATCTTTATATTGTTAACGTCAAACACTGAACTATCGACAACCACCATACAAAAATTCGTGTTGGGGCAATGCATACCGGCGTTATTGCTCGTCGCCAGGGACATAGGCATCTTGTATTATTTTAGCCTCGCACCCAATCCCAAACGCGCAGCCAGCGCGGCTTTTTTCTATATCGCCTGCCTTTATGGCTTGTTACCCTTGCTATTTACTGCAATAGACCTGCCGTTAGGTAGAATCGCTGTATTGCCGGTAATGGCCAACAATCTTGTTGGGTCGACGATTATTGCACTGATCCATGTTGTCGGTATTTGGTTCATAGTCATCCGGCGTTGGCAGCGGACTTCAAGAGATTTAACGACGTCGCATCTAGCTGATCAATCGGATTGATATCCAAGCGCAAAGATTACCACGTCACTCACCTTTCTTTATAGAGTCTCGTCACGTTTGTTTATGCGGTATCAGACGGGCTATTTCGGCAAACGCATGCTATGGCGATACGCCATTTTTCTACTACACTTAGAAACATAATAAGGATGCTAGTATCTGTCTCACGAATTTATGGAAACATAAAACAAAAAAGCATAGCTCTTCTCTTCCTAATTTCCTATTTAATTTACAGCGTGATGATTACACCGCACTGACACTAATCGGGACCTCGCCGTTAAGAAATTTCAATTCAGAATTAGGGGAATCCAATGCCAACCAGCCTATTAAACGCGATCGCAAGATTACAAGGTTCGTTCCTCAAACACACGGAAATATTAAACTTTTTGTTATTCACAGGGCTATGTGTACTCCTCGCCAACTCGGGAATCGCTGGGGGTTCTGAGAGCACGGCGCCTCAATCCATAGAAATTACCGTTCGATTATATCCACAAATCAAGCGGCTCGAATTAATCGACCAAGTCATAGTCAATCGTGCAGCACCCAAACACCGTGATACCCGGTTACAACGAGGTGAATTACTTGTTCAATGCGAAAATGAGGTTCACGAGAATATCGGGCGCCTCGCCATTCCTGACCCTTCGCTAATCCGCTCTGAATGGCCGGATGAAACCGCACCGGTAGAATCGCCAGGCTTACTTCGAGGCAAATATATACATTCAGAAGCGACAGTCTTTCAGATTGTCGTCCCATGGGATAATCATTTCACTTATCTAAGACTATTAAAATTAAAAAAAAATAGTTTAACCAAAATATCCAGAGCGATTTCGTACAAAACCCCCAAGGCGTTGAAGACCACTATCACCGATGACCAATTAGAAACTATTGCTTTTACCCGGATTGATCACTCAAAGAATGCAACCTTCCGTAAATCGAGGCCCGCCAGAAATTCAAGATGGGGCAAACGGAAAACGAGGCGTAATTTCGATGATTAACGGGCTCACAACAAAAACCATTCTCGCAATTTTTCTAATCTTCTGGATGGGAAAACTTGTTGTCGCCGAAACGAATACCACCGCTGTTCTCTACCACGGTAATCCAAGCAATCGCGTCAATATCGTATTTGTTGGAGATGGATACCAAACGTCCGAAATCACCCAATATGCAGCGACGGTCAATCGAATAGTCAACGACATATTTTTACAAACGCCGTTTCGCCAATATAAACGATACTTTAATGTATACCGGGTTGACCTAATCAGCAATCAATCTGGCTCTGATCATCCCGAAATGGGACTATACGCCGATACCGCTTTGGACAGCTATTACAATTGTTATGGTCAACAACGGCTTATTTGCGCTGATCCGGCAAAGGTATATGAAGCGGTTGCTTCGGCGCCCAGCGCTGCCGATATTATTTTCGTTGTAGTTAACGATAGCGAATACGGGGGATCAGGCGGGCCATTCTCGATTATCTCCAAACATAGCTTGACGTCCGAAATAGCAATGCATGAAACTGGCCACAGTTTTGGACGATTAGCCGACGAATATTTTTCACCAATGCAATCATACTCGGGACCGGAACCCGCGGCTCCAAACCTGACAATTGAAATAGATTGGGCCAACATTAAATGGAACCATTGGCTCGATAATTTTGCTCCGTTACCAACCACTCAAAAAATATTCGGTGTACCGGGCTTGTATGAAGGTGGCTTATACCACGAATTTAACATTTACCGTCCAACCTTGAATTCGAAGATGCGTACCTTGGGTATGCCCTTTCAATCTATTAATGCAGAACAACTTGTGTTACGCACTTACGACCGAGTAAGTCCCATCGACACGGCAATACCCGCTCAGCGTATCGTGACGATTCCGCCGGGCCAGGAGAAAATCTTTACGGTATTATCGATGCGTCCAAACCACCCAGATATGTCCGTTCAATGGTTTCTGGACGATATACCTCTAGGTATCGATTCAAATGTCTCGCTTTACTCGTCTGATTTGGCTGGGGGTATCAATCTGTTGCGGGCCGAAGTCAGAGACAATTCACCGTTGGTTCGACATGATCCTACCAATTTACTGATGGACTCATCGGAATGGACGGTCACGAAAGGGCCGGTAATTGATTATCTGCCGGACCGAAATTTGTTGGAGGGTCAACAAGTGCAAATTGACGTCCAGATCACCGATGAAACACCTGTAACATTGAACGCGCATCGATCAAACGGTCAAGCTTTGTCAACCATTGGAGCGAATTTCATCGACCATAGAAACTCCACGGGTACATTTTCGTGGACACCGGTCTACGGTCAAGGCGGGCAGGACTACTTTATAGAATTTAATGCGACGGATCAGCTTAATCTCGCAGACACGGCCACGACACGTATCAGTGTTCGTCAACTGATCGCCGATTTAATCAATCCGATACCCGGGTCTGTACTTACTGGTAGTACAGTACAATTCAGTTGGTCGGGTTATCTTCCCACCGCATGGTGGTTGGATATCGGAAGCAAATTAGGAACAGCAGACTATTTCGACAGTGGCCCCTTGGGGGGCAAAATGTCTACTACCGTTACAAATTTACCTACCGATGGAAGTTACATTTATGTTAGGCTTTGGCATTTCGTTTCCGGAAAGTGGCTGAGCAAGGATTTTCAATACCAGGCTGCTGGGTAGCCAACGATCGCGTTGCGCGACGGTGTATACTAATCTGTTCCGGCTTCTTTTGGTTCTCGTTAACGCAGAACCGATACCCGACTTCGACTAAGCCAATCCCCGAAAATTCTATTGACTGGCGACTGAATGTAGCGTGAAATTCAACGTATCATTTTGCGTCTCTTTATTACAGTAGCATCATACCCTGATTCCTACCCAATATATAATCGCGTGTTAATCCGCTCTGGATTAACATGTCATTGAGTAGCCGATAGCATTGAAATTGGGTAAACTTTTCAATCCTAATACATACGTTTGGACGCTTTTCATGATGGGGTAACATCTAATGACAAAAGACAAAAATATCTTATTCGTCGCATTAATATCAATCGCGATAACCGCATGCATGACCAATCAACAAATCTTGGACAAATATCAAGGTGAAGCTATTGAAACTGCAGAATCTGAAGCGCGGTTTGCGATGAAATGCGACAGCTTAAACAGCCAGATTCTAACGTCAAAAATAGACGAATTACCGGAGCGTATTTGGCTGAACCGCATGCCGATAGAACGGCAGGAATATACAGTGGGTGTCGAAGGCTGCAATGAGCGGCGGATATACAAATTATTCTGCCGCGAAAATCAAGGCTGCAGCGTTTTTCGCTAATTATTTTAGCGATAAGAAGGCAAATATTTTGACTGAAGTCTTGTACGAGAATATTTATTCAAGGATTTAAGAACCGGTTAACGTGTCAAACGCGAGTTGCGTTCCGCGAACGCGAGCGGCAATTTTGGCGAAGGCCGTATCGCGGCTGGTCGCCACATCATCGCCAAATGGAGAATATCCGCAATCGTCGGTCGTACCCAATTGATTGATCGGAATGTACCGAGCGGCCATTAACACACGGTCTCGAACTGTCTCATCCGATTCTACGGCTTCGTCGATTACATTAATTACACCGATATAAATCCGCTGTTCAGGGCGTAGATGCTCACTAATCAGCCTTAAGGATGCTTCCGGATTCGACTCGCTGGCCATTTGCATATAGAAATTCCCCGCATTTAGCGTAAGCAGCGACGGAATTAACTCCCGATAATCAACGTCAGCGCTGTGGCATGAATCGTGATCGCCCCCCGGGCACGTATGAAACCCAATCCGTTGCCGCTCATCGTTACTAAAATAGGACATCACTTGATTGTTGAGGTCAAGGAATTGTTGCAGTAATTTTTTACTTGGATCCAGCTTGATAGCCAGGCGGCCTTCGGTAAAATCGATTTGTACGCTATGCGCGCCATTGTCAAAACAACTGCGGATATCCGCGACCGCTTGCTGAACAAGATCGCTCAGGAATTGCACCCTTGAATAACCCGAAATACCCACTTCTGGATACAATAAACTCATCGCAGATGCAGAAATTACCGCCTGCTTGACCGGACGGTTTGTAAATTTCTTTGCTCTTGGCAGATAAGATCCGGCGTATGCGGCGTAACGAAAAGGACCGCTAATCAAGCGTGGTAATTGACGCGTATGACCATCCTCAAATGGAATGATTACACCATCCGCTGCAAGATTCTCCAAACCCTCAAGCGGATAGGTTGCAAAACTAGATTTACTTTGCTCACCGTCGCTGAGGATCGGCGATCCGGTCGATTCAAAACGTTCGATCGTATCCCGAACCGCATTGTCATACTCAACATCCAAGTCATCGATTGAAATTTTGTTATTCGAATAGTCGTTCAAGGCCTCTAGTAATGCACCCGGCCTAGGTATACTACCTACCGGTTCGGTCGGAATCTCTGATGCTGTCTGCTTGGATTGGACGAACGTAGTGGGCATATTGAAATACTCCAATTATTGGATTGCATTTTCAAAGTTAAAATATCACCATTTTTTCTCAATTCTAACTTTTATGATTCAGGTCGATCCGCGTTGAAAAGTTTCCGGCTTACAACACCGAAATATTTCTACCTGGTAGGTCAGTTTAATCCATTGCTAAGGAATTCTAGAAACCCATGTCTAAATCTTTTTTGCAGCGCATCTATGATATGTAAAGAACCCACCCTATTAAAGGTATGCGTTGCAATTATTTTTTTATCCCAATTTGGTTTTATTGCAGAGACCATTTTCTCTTCATAATTTTTTTCATCCAATGTTGTTATTTCCATGATATTAAACCCGTAACCGTATCGCACTGAGCAATTCTGAGAGGGTCTATACAACGCGCCGTTTTGAGAAAACAACTTGCCGGCAGGTCGTGCCGTTTTACAATCCGATACAACAGGATTTTTGGGATGTGCTCGCCAGTTTTGGCTGGTCGGATCATCGGAACTGAACAAATGCAACTCATCCCACGAGGATGCGCCTTCCACTTCGACTACATTCGCGAACAACCACCATTTTTTTTCGTGAAAGAATACTGTTGAATCGGTTGCTTCAATATTGCTAAAAAGATTTTTTTGGAATTGCCATTTAAAAGGAAATCTGACACATTTATATAACTCTATCGTGTTATTGGATAAAGAGTCAGGAACCATATAATATTCCTGATTATATTCGAACACAAAAGGATAAGAAATATGGTAAGATCTTTCTAGAACGGTAATCGGTTTTTCATAGTTACCATATTCATCCATTATAATTACAGAGATATGAGCTTTTCTAGTTGAATACTCCATTTCCTCTACAAATATGTAGTATTTATCCTCTTTTTTAATAACATACGGGTCGGCCCAACATCTATCCTTTGGTGGGATCAACTTTTTATATCGCCATAGTGATGATGAAAAGTCATTTTTTAAATCGAACATCAAAATCCATTGATTAAAATAAATTCTATAATTAAAACTTAAAATTATTTTTTCAAAAAATTTCTTTAAGATCAATTTGCTGTACTGAAGATTTGATGGTTTAACGTACAACCGATCAGAATAGAAAAGCGGGTGTCTATTATCGTAAGCAATTTTTTCAAAAAATTCTTTTTCATCTGAAGAATACAGTTCTTTAATTTTTCTGGTTATAAATAGCGACGATTTCCAGTAATAATTGCTCTTATTATCCTGCATCGATATTTTGTTAACACACGAAAACGACTTGCACAGGACTGTTCCATTGCCCAGATCTTCGGTCAATATTTGAAGAATACTGCCCACTTCAGACCAACTTTCCATATTCTCCCAAAATCCGGCGGGCCCACCTCGGTTTATGCTGTTATCACCATGATGGTATGACCATATGCCATATTTGGCAGCGGATAATATTTCACCTCGAAGAATACGGTATCCGAATCTGATCAATATATCGATATCGTATTCTTTGATAGCTTCTACATCGTTATCAGAAAAATAATCAGACCATTTCTTCCTAACCGGCCTAACTTTGATAGCCGGGACATTTTTCAAAACGGAGGATGAATCCACCAATCGTGATGCGTCTGGAAGATGGGCTCCGCGTTCTATAAATTTTTTATATATTGCATCAAGCAATTTCCTAATAACTAAATAAATGATCTTACCTTGATTTCTTTTTATTTTTGAAATTAAAGATCTATTCTGATTAACTTGTTTTTCATCATTTAGAATGGCTAATTGAATGTCTGCATAATCGCAATCGTTAAGCGTTTTAATTATTTTGAGTTCCCACGCTTCTACCGTATAACTATCAAGCAGTATACCTATACGTAACTTATTTTTTGTCATACCTAAATTTATATATAAGATCGTGAAGGTTATTTATAGTTTATACCGAAATTAAAACGCGTTGAGATACATAGCGACTTTAAAAATTTCGATTGAGAATGATTAGTAAATTTAAAACAATACAATACTAATCATAATAACAAAATCCATTTTTATAGATTAATATTCCCAATAATAGATCAATATGAAATAACAGTTTTAATATATCGGCGTGGAATTTTCAGATTACAAATTTTAATTCACAATGTTCAATGTGGTCGGTGTCAAACCGTCAAAACAATTTTTCCTATTTGCGTGCTACTCTCCATTATTTCGTGCGCCTTGGCAGCATCCTTTAGCGTAAAGGTTTTATATACGATTGGTTTAACCGCACCGTTTTCCAGCAACGGCCAAACTTTTTGCTTCAGCCGGTCGGCCAGCTCAGCTTTTTCTTCAATGCTTCTGGGACGCAAAGTAGATCCTGTGACTGTCAACCGCTTCAACATAATAGGTAGCAGATTAATATTGGTCTTCGGTCCGCGTTGAAACGCGATTTGAACTAAACGGCCGTCTTCAGCCAGGCAGGATAAATTACGTTGTAGATAATCGCCGCCAACCATATCGAGTATCAAATTAACCCCAACACCGTTAGTTTCCTGTTTAACCCGTTCGACGAAATCCTCCATATTGTAATTAATCGACGTGGCACCGAGCGTCTCGCAAAATTGGCATTTCTCGTCACTACCCGCAGTAATAAAAACATTGGCACCCATCGCACGCGCCAATTGAATTGCCGTAGTACCTATTCCACTAGATCCCCCATGCACCAGAAGCGATTCCCCGTCAGTCAGTTGCCCCCGCTCAAACACATTGTTCCAAACGGTAAAAAAAGTTTCCGGCAATGCGGCAGCCTGGATCATATCGAAACCTTTTGGGACAGGTAGGCACAATGGTTCTGCCGCAGCGCAATACTCAGCATAACCGCCTCCTGTCACCAGGGCGCAAACCTGTTGCCCCACTTTCAATCCATGGATTTGATCACCCAATTCAGCAATAGTACCAGCAACTTCCAGTCCAGGAATTTCTGATGCACCAGGTGGCGGCGGGTAAAGGCCTTTACGCTGCATCAAATCTGGGCCGTTAACACCTGCCGCAGCGACCTCAATCAGCACTTCACCAGCAGCTGGTTTCGGAATCGTTGTTTGCGTTGCTAATAATACTTGAGGACCCCCAGGTTCGGAGATCTCCACAGCGGTCATCAGTGCGGGCAATGCGGCCATAGAATCAGACATATAATGATTTGCTTTAAATTTGGAATTGATGTTCCGCAAGTAGGCGATGCGCAGTCTATTTAACTCCGATCGGGCAATTTGAAAAATTCTAACACGATTTTCCAGAAAACTTTGAATACCAGAGCCCGGTATAATAGCGAAAATCTATCCCTGGTAATATTTTTCATCTCCCGTTAAATTGTCCCATATCGTGACCGTAATGGACCAAAGACAAGGCCAGTTTTGTGGAAACATTTGTGATTAAAGCCGGGGCGGTAACTGTAATAGCCGAATTCTTGGATACGCCGACCGCAGAAGCCATAGAGGCTGCTCTACCTATCACTACCACAGCACAAACCTGGGGCAATGAAATATATTTTTCGGCTTCGGTAAATGTTAAGTTAGAAGAAGATGCCAAAGACGTGATTGAAGCAGGAGAAATTGCATTCTGGGTTGAGGGTAGTTGTATTGCCATTGGTTTTGGCAAAACGCCCATTTCTCGCGATGACGAAATCAGGCTTGCCGCACGTACCAATATATGGGCCAAAGCGCGTCGACCGATGTTAGGCAATTGGCAGCAGTCGTGCCAGGCGATCCAATAATCGTAGAATTGGCGGGTAATATGTCTTAGGACGCAGTTAATAATTCAATCGGATGACTGCATCACTAAATGTAAAGATCAGAGAGGTTAACAATGAGACCACAATCAATAACCATTCTATGTGTATTACTTTTCGTAATCGGCACGTCGCTGGCCGTCCGTTCTATTGGTCAGATCATGCTGCTACCGGGGATTAGTTCTTTTTTTATGCTAATCATCAGTTTCCTGGGGCTATATTGCTACTATGGATTATGGAATATGAAGCGTTGGAGCATAGGTTTATTCTTTGTGGTTTGGGCGGCGCTTGCGTTACCCACCTTAATGGAACTGGATGGATTCTCCACTATTTTGCTGATGAGGTCTTTATATTTACTGGGGATGCTGGCCGCGTTCATTGGCGTTGTATTACCCCACAGCGACAAATTTACATCGGGACCTATGTGGCAATTTAAAAAAACCAGCGAATAGATCAAAACATCCAGGTTAAAATTAATCTGCCGAGGCGCTAGCGGAAGATTTATGTTGGTACTCCCTCGGCCCGAATTAGACTAAACGTTGTTAGCCAATTTCGCGGTTTCTATCTATGGTTAACTTGGGATCTAGATGATCATCCGCGAATAGAGGATTCCCGCAGATTAAGTTCCTTTGCTTTGGATATTGGAATTCTTAACATGTACCACTACCAACATCATTGTTAGAGCATAGATTGATTTTCCAATCCAGTCGGATTGCGCCGCGCATACCGATTATTCTAAACAAATGCCGAACCAATAGATCAGTGCATTGCGGTTTTAGAAAAAACATTAATGACCGCAACGCCTAACACAATCAGGCCAATTCCCACCACTGCGGCTAGATCGACAGATTGGTTGTATAAGATAAATCCAGCTATTACGACCAGAACTATCCCTATACCCGACCAAAGTGCATAAGCGATTCCGATTGGAATGGTTCTCAGGGTTAAGGTCAAAAAATAAAATGCCAGAGCATAACCGATTACGACGACTATAGACGGCCATACTCGGGTAAATTCTTCAGTCGCTTTTAGAGTGCTCGTCGCAACAACTTCAGAAATTATAGCAATACTCAAATACAGGTACGACACGGCAAATCCTTATCAAATTTGATAGACATGGTTGATGGTTAGCGACTTGGTTCTGCTGGCGTCAATCCGGCCTCGATGTAAGCTGCCATTGTATGATCCATTTGATTTCTGCGCATTACTGTTTAACATCAGAACCTAATTGTGTCATCGAGGTAAGAGCATTACCAAACTAGGCTATGAATTCTACCAAAGAAAATTCGAACAAGACCGACACCGATTTATTGAAAATTTTGTTGGTCGACGATAATGCGATGAACCTGCAGATTCTGCACGGCACGCTGGGTGGGCTGGGTTACCGATTATTAGCAGCACGTTCCGGCAACCAGGCTTTACAAATCGCACGCAAAGCTCAACCCGCATTGATACTGCTAGACGTGATGATGCCGGGAATCGATGGGTACGAAACCTGCAGACAATTGAAGGCGGACGAAAAAACTAGAGACTCAATCGTCATCTTTTTAACCGCGCTACAGGAAACCAAGGACAAGGTGCAGGGTTTATCGTTGGGTGCAGTTGATTTTATTACCAAACCGTTTGATGCGGAAGAGGTTATCGCCAGGGTTACCAGCCAAATCGAGGTTTACCGGCTGCAGCATAACTTAAGGTCCGAAAACGACGCATTGAATGACAAGCTAAATGCTTTGACCGTCAACGACGATCCGCATAATCCTCAACAACAGGAGGGCTGGCTTCGTTCAATTATTACGCAAGGTGAAAGTGATAAGGTCGAATTTAAATCTACATTACGTTGGAATTTGAGAAAAGATTGTAGCGATAAAGCCATGGAAGTCGCTTGGATGAAGTCCGTAGTGGCTTTTTTAAATACTGATGGTGGGATCTTGATCGTCGGCGTGGAGGATAACGGCAATGTTCTAGGCACCGATGCTGACCGATTCGCCAACGACGACAAATTATTGCTGCATATAAACAATTTGATCAAACAGAATATCGGGTTAGAGTTTGCCAATGCGATCCGTTTTAACCTACTCCCGATTGATGGAAAATCGGTGGTCGTATTTGAATGCGGTGTTTCTCCGGCCCCGGTGTTCCTAAAAAACGGGGGCGCTGAAGATTTTTACGTAAGAGTTGGTCCGGGCAGTCGAAAACTTACGACAAGCGAAGTAATTGCTTATCTTTCAAATCGCGATAAACCCAACTAAATATGCGGCAAAAGGCCTCGCGGCAACTTGATCACCTAAGGATCATGCCATAGTTCAACTATCAATTGACTTAATCACCTCGATTAATTTTTTGTTACGCGAAAGCTGGTATCCAAAAATCTCTAACTTTAACTAAACTGAATAAGGTTTTTTCTAGTTCAGATGACGAGGATGTTATGCAGTTTAGAGATTATTTGATGTTGTTGGCACACAAAGACGGATCCGACCTATACCTGACCGCGGGCGCACCCGCTGCGGCAAAATTCGAAGGGCGTTTGCGTCCCATTGAAAAAGAGAAGCTGACAGCCGAGAAAATCCAATCAATTGCTTACGACATCATGGATGAAGGTCAACTCGCTGAATTCGAACAAAAGCCGGAGATGAATTTAGCCATATCCGAAAAAGGCGTGGGGCGATTTAGGGTCAATATATTTAAGCAACGAAATTGCCTGGCGATGGTTGTACGGAATATCAAAACGACTATTCCCAATGCCGATGATTTGGGATTGCCGCCGATTTTGAAAAACGTAATAATGGAAAAACGTGGTTTGGTTCTATTCGTGGGTGGAACCGGTTCAGGAAAATCGACCTCGCTCGCCGCGTTGATCGATCACCGCAACAGTAATGCGGATGGCCATATCATCACCATCGAAGACCCCATCGAATTTATCCACCCACACAAAAAATCACTAGTCAACCAGCGCGAAGTCGGCGTCGATACCAGTTCCTACCAAGATGCGCTGGAGAATACGCTTCGGCAGGCACCTGACGTCATACTGATTGGTGAGATTCGCAGCCAAGAAACCATGGAACACGCGCTGGCGTTCTCTGAAACTGGGCATCTGTGCTTATCAACACTACACGCGAACAACGCGAATCAGGCGCTGGATCGTATCATTAATTTCTTCCCTGAGGAACGCCGTAATCAACTGTTGATGGATCTCTCATTGAACTTGAAAGCCTTTGTATCGCAACGGTTGGTCAAAACGGTTGACGACAAGCGTGCAGCCGCGATTGAAATCCTGTTAGGTACATCCATGATCCAGGATCTAATCCACAAAGGCGATATCCATGGAATCAAAGAAGTCATGGAGAAATCCGAAAATGTTGGTATGCAAACCTTCGACAGTCATCTGTTCAAATTATACAAACAAGGCACTATCACTAAGGACGAAGCACTACAAAACTCCGATTCTCCGAATAACCTACGGCTTAAGATTAACCTTAGCGAGGGCAAGATGGATGATCCTACCGAAGAAGAATCACAAGATGCCAGTGGATCCAAATCAACGATCTCCTCTTTGGCTTTGGATCCGCTAGAGCTGGACGAGGATGAGTCAGAAGAGGGCGAACAGAGCGAACAATTAACTGATGTTTAGTAAAAGTCAGTGAATACTCTAGCTATACGTTGTATGAATGATCTTGTTGAATAGGTGGTTAAATTGATTCGGAGAATCCAACTAAATCAAAACACCCACTATTTCTTGATATTAGCGGTATCTGTGTGACGGATAAACTGCGGGTCGACGTTATTGTCCACATCGGGTATTTTGTCTTTGTGCACCCATCCCTAATCGGCATCATATCCCAATCTCAAATGTAATAGCGAGTAAAGCGAGCTAAAATCAGCCGCCGATCTTTTCTGAAAAGCGTGTTGGTTTTTTGCCCGGTCGAACGGGTCCGCGCCGAAGTATTTGAGATTATACGTCTTAACATCGCGCGCAGCTTTGTCAGCGATCAGGTCCCTGGTTTTTTCCGGGTGGTGTTTGATGTAGTCCCTGGCTGGCAGCGATTTAAACCGCCAAATTAGCCAGTTTTTACTCAATCTTGCTTAACTTGACAGTACCATTTACTATCACCGAAAGGGCTAGCTCGTTGTGTTGGCTCTTTTTTATTCTATCGATAAATAGGGCTAGATGAACCCTTGCGGGTGGTTTTATGGATCAAGAAACACAGCAAGAAATCGATCGGCTTTTTCAGGTGGCCGATAATTTCAACACGGAAATGAAAGCGCGGCTGCGCGAGCAGGCGATTAAAGGCTATCGTGGTTGGGACGATCCCGATCATTACCGCGAAATTTGCAATATGATGTTAGAACATGCCTCGGTTTCAAGCGGCCAGGAAGTTGATGCGGCGAATCTCGCAATGATCTTGTGGTTCTTGCGTAAACAGGACGCTGGGTTTTCATAATGGTGAAAATCGGCAAGGTGAACACTTTGCTAGTAAACTGTTCACGATTACAGATTGAATAGTTTATTCATTGATAATTGGAACTATCGGTTCACGCTTGGAAAAGAGCCTTTTCGTTCTATTAGCAAAAGCAACCAGCGATAACATGACAGGCACTTCAACCAATACGCCAACGACCGTAGCCAGCGCCGCGCCGGAGTTGAGGCCAAATAAACTGATAGCAACAGCCACGGCCAGTTCAAAAAAATTGGAAGTTCCGATCAACGATGCGGGTGCGGCAATGTTATGCGGTACTTTCCACAGATAAGACCAGCCATAGGCAAAAAAGAAAATACTGTAGCTTTGTATCAATAAGGGAACGGCAATCAAGCCGATAATAAACGGATTATCCAAAATGATCTGCGCCTGAAAGCCGAACAGCAATATCACAGTCGCCAGCAGCCCGATAATCGAATATGGCTCAAGATGTTTTGCAAAGCGTTTTAAAGTTTCTCCGGTGTAATCCTTTTTGAAGAGTGTATGGCGGGTTATATATCCGGCGACCAACGGGATAACGACATAAAGAACAACGGACAGCAGAAGCGTTTCCCAGGGTACAACAATATTGGTTATGCCGAGTAAAAACGCCGCTATGGGGGCAAACGCAAACACCATAATAAGATCGTTTATGGACACCTGTACAAGTGTATAACTGGTATCCCCCCGCGTAAGCTGGCTCCATACGAACACCATCGCCGTACATGGCGCAACGCCAAGCAATATCATTCCGGCAATATATTCCTTAGCCGTTTGCGGTTCGACCAACCCTGCAAAGATATGTTCAAAGAACAAAACACCTAATCCAGCCATGGTAAAGGGCTTAATTAGCCAGTTTACAACCAGTGTGATGCACAAGCCTCTAGGTTTCCGGCCAAGATCTTTAAGGCTTGAAAAATCCACCTGCGTCATCATCGGGTAAATCATCACCCATATGAGAACCGCTACAATGAAATTGACATTGGCATATTCAAGGTTGGCGACTAACTGGAAAAGTGCAGGAAAAGCATAGCCTAACCCAATACCTACAAGGATACACAGTCCAACCCAAAGGCTTAAATAACGGCCAAAAATGCCAAGAGGAGATTCTTCGCTCATGATAAAAGTTCTCTCTCAATACGGTTTTTAAGAAAATTAAAAGCGTCGTCAAAAACTATGTTGATTTCGTCCTCTGTACCGGTAGCTTTTGCGGGATCAGGCGTACTCCAATGTAGTTTTTTAGGCTGCCCCGGAAAGATAGGGCATATCTCCCCCACCGCTTGGTCGCAGACTGTAATGACAAGATCAAAAGTTGTATCGGAAAATTCGTTCCATGACTTACTGCGCGGCTGTCTGAAGTCAATACCATGTCTTTTAAGCGTTTCAATGGATTTAGGGTGAACTTCGCCTGTCGGAAAACTTCCGGCGCTGAAACCCTTATAATGTCCTTTGCCTAGATGGTTAAGCAGCCTCTCCGCCATAATTGAGCGACAGGAATTCCCTGTGCATAAAAACAAAACCTTTAGCACGTCATCTACCATTGGCAGCAACCTTTTTATCAATGTCACAACAATCTGCCAGTTCAATGATTGAACAGCCTTTTATCTTGTCCTTGCGAATATTGGTAAGTTCACGGCTGCAACAGTCCTTAACGAGGAAACCAATCAAATTTCGCATCATTTCATAGTTGGCTGTGTAAATGATGGATCGTCCTTTACGGCGTGAATCGACAATGCCGGCATTCGAAAGATGGTTGAGGTGGAAAGAGAGGGTATTATGAGGTGTGGCAAGTTCCTCGCTAATCGCTCCCGCAGGAAGTCCCTCCGACCCGGCTTGAACCAGCAGACGGAATGCCCTCAGGCGTGTTTCCTGAGAGAGTGCATCAAATACGATGGTGCTTTCTTCAATATTCATCTTTTATTTCTATATTTCTAGAACTATGGATAGATAATAGTATTTCAAAATCATGAGGTCAAGATGGACCAGCACGGCCATTTTAAATTAGGTACGTGCTATGTTTCGATCGCCTAATTGTTATAGAAGAGGTAATTCTGTAACCCTACCCTAGTCGACCTCTATTAAGCCGAAACCATGCTCCAGAAAAGCTTGGTACGATTTAAGAAAATTGTAGAGTTTCAGAAGATAGAGATAGTGAGATCATACTAAGGTAAATTGACAAACAAACAAAACGCTATAGGAAAAGAATAGTTGTTAGTGAACAGTTTCCTGACAAGTGTTCGCCTTTTTTATTTATTGGTCTAAATGCTGCGGCAAGTCCATTCACTCATGTCGGTACTGTCAGGTTAAGCGAAATATGACTTGATTTTTGCAAAATAGAAATTTGCGATAGTTTAATAATCAATAACATAGAAACCGCCCTATTAGCCAGTTTTTACCCAAACTTGCTTAACTTGACAGTACCGTGGACTTGGCTGTGCACGGAGAGAAATCGCTGTGCCTGTCCGGGTGATATTTGAATCGCCGCATTTGTCGCTCTTGCTGTCGGGTATGCCGGTGTGAGGCCTCTGCCCGATTGTTGGCATAATGATCCTGACATTGCAGGACCGAAGGCATGATTTCTTTACGGGCGGCACCATAGCTTCGTAATTTATAAGTCACGATTTTTCGTGGTGTGCCCTGACTTTTCAGCATCTTGCGGAAAAACCGCAGAGCGGCCCGCTTGTCACGCCGGCTCTGAACCAAAATGTCGACGATAGCGCCGTCCTGGTCAACCGCGCGCCATAATTATTGGCGTTTTCCATTGATCTCGAGAAAACCTCATCCACGTACCACGTATCACCTAATCGTCCTTGCCGTTTCCTTAACGTTTTCGCAGTGTGTCCAGACCAAACTTTAGACACCACTGTCTAGCCGTTTCGTATGTTAGGGTGATGCCGCGTTCGGCTAACAGGTCTTCGATATCTCGAAAGCTTAACGTAAATCGGTGATAGAGCCAAACCGTATGGCTGATGATATCGGGTAGAAAGCGATGTCCATAATATTTTGATTGTTTCTTCATGCCAATATTATGAATGATCGGTGCTGAACTTGACAGAATCGCCGCAATAGTTCGCCACCGCCGTCCATACAATTGTCGCCATTCATACGGGTCAATCGGGTTATCAGAGGGGCTGCAACCCGCCTTCCTAGCATCGCAACTCGGACACATCTTAGAAGTGTTTTACCGCACCTACGCCACCTGGATCAATGACGATAGTAATCAGGCGCAGTACAGTAAGTTGGAATCAATTCATAGACAAATTAAATGATGGCATTAACTGATTTTGGACAAAAACTGGACAATATAGCAAGTATAAAATAAATATCTATATATTACACATAGTTAAATGGCGGAGAGAGAGGGATTCGAACCCTCGATACGCTATTAACGTATACACACTTTCCAGGCGTGCTCCTTCAACCACTCGGACATCTCTCCAGAACTCTTTCGTACTTCAGCAATCTATCAACCCGAAGGCGCACGCTGCGTGCACGTTACTTCGGGCCTCCTGCCCTTCGCCCCTTCGGGGTCAGCCTGCGGCTGCTCCAGATTGTTCCAGACAATCTGGTCAACCACTCGGACATCTCTCCAGAACTCTTTCGTACTTCAGCAATCTATCAACCCGAAGGCGCACGCTGCGTGCACGTTACTTCGGGCCTCCTGCCCTTCGCCCCTTCGGGGTCAGCCTGCGGCTGCTCCAGATTGTTCCAGACAATCTGGTCAACCACTCGGACATCTCTCCAGAACTCTTTCGTACTTCAGCAATCTATCAACCCGAAGGCGCACGCTGCGTGCACGTTACTTCGGGCCTCCTGCCCTTCGCCCCTTCGGGGTCAGCCTGCGGCTGCTCCAGATTGTTCCAGACAATCTGGTCAACCACTCGGACATCTCTCCAGAACTCTTTCGTACTTCAGCAATCTATCAACCCCAAGGCGTACGCTGCGTGCGCCTTCGGGTTTCCTGCCCTTCGCGTCCCTTCGGAATAAGGGTGCGCAAGGTTATACCAGTTTCATTAGTCACGCAACCGAAGATACTAGTCTAACGCTGAAGTTTATTCGGTAGCGTATTTTGTTTAGGACGCCAATGCCTCAAGCTCATCCCAGCGACTGTAACTTTTCTCTAGCTTTTGATCTACCAATTTTAGTTCATCGAGTGTGTTGGTAATGATTTGTTTTTCGTTCTGGTAAAAATCGGCGCTGGCGATCAATTGGTTGAGTTCCGTCTGTTTAGCTTCCAATTTTTCGATTTCAGCGGGCAAGGTTTCAAGTTCTCGCACCTCTTTGTAACTAAGTTTGGTTTTAGTTCGCTCGGGGAGCTTTTTTTCAATTTTTTGTTTTTCAGGCTTAGTAGACGAAATTATATCTGCTGCGAATTGCCGATGCAGCACCCAATCTGAGTACCCGCCGACGTATTCATTCACGCCGAGTGGACCTTCGAAAACGATGGTACTGGTTACAACGTTTTCCAAAAATTCGCGGTCGTGGCTTACCAACAGCAAGCTCCCATCGTAATCCAACAACAAACCCTCTAGCAGTTCCAATGTTTCAATATCCAAATCATTGGTGGGTTCATCCATAACCAGTAAATTGGCTGGGCGTATAAATAATTTGGCCAGCATAATACGATTCTGCTCACCGCCGGACAGGCTCTTGATTGGCGACCGAGCCCGTTCCGGTGAGAATAGAAAATCATTCAAATACGATAATATGTGCAGCCTGCGTCCTTTGATATCAACAAAATCACTACCGTCGGCCACCCAGTCCGACACGGTTTTGTCAGGATCCAGCTCCTCGCGCATTTGATCGAAATATGCAATCTCCAAACGTGTACCGTGTTGGATCGTACCTATATCCGGCTCGATATGCTTCAGCAATAATTTCAGCAGCGTAGTTTTACCGGCACCATTCGGACCAATCAATCCCACCCGGTCTCCACGCAGAATCGTGGTCGAAAAATGCTCTAGAACCGTTGTTTCACCGTATCCAAAACTTACATCTTTGGCCTCTATTACACGTTTACCGGAACCTTCGCCAACATCAAGTCTCAACCGGGCGCCGCCCTTTAAGTTGCGACGCTCAGAACGTTCAATTCTAAGTTTTTTCAGTGCGCGAACCCGCCCCTCATTACGGGTTCGTCGAGCTTTTATTCCCTGTCTTATCCATACTTCCTCTTTGGCCAATTTCTTATCGAATTCGGCATCCCGGCGCATTTCTTCTTTCAGCGCGGCGGCTTTCAGCTTGAGGAAATTGGGATAATCGCCCGGCCACGAAACTAAATGACCGCGGTCCAAATCGACAATACGAGTTGCCAAGCGTTGCAAAAAAATGCGGTCGTGTGTAACGATCAATAACGCACCCGGATACTCCAGTAAATGCCCTTCCAACCAAAGAATCGCTTCCAAATCTAGATGATTGGTCGGTTCATCCAATAATAATAGATCCGGTCCCACAACCAATGCCCTAGCCAGCGCGACACGGCGTTGCCATCCGCCCGATAAGCCGACGATCGGTTTATCGGGCGGAAGCTGTAAACGGCTCAATACCGTTTCAACCTCCCGCCCCAATTCCCAACCATCCTTTGACTCCAACAAATCCTGTAAATGGCCAAGCCGTTCTAAATTTCGTTGGCCCAAGTTGGCATCCATCGACAATGAATGGTACTCCGCAATCCATCGCCCTATCTCTCCCAACCCATCGGCCACGGCATCATAGATGGTCGCAAAATCAGTTAGATCGGGAACCTGCTCCAACATTGCAAGTTTGGAACCGGGTTTGAGCCAGATCTCTCCGTTATCGGGTTGAATGTCACCGGCAATCAATTTCATCAATGTCGATTTTCCCTCGCCATTGCGCCCGATCAAACCCACTCTTTCACCGCGTTTAATTTGTAATTCAGCCCCATCCAACAGCGCATGACTGCCAAACGCAATGGATAAATTGGTAACCCTCAAGAGTGGCATTTGTGATTTATTGAAATTTGTTATCTAGAATGATTCTGATTGGAGTGACCATCAAACTAAGGGCAAGAATGTAACTAAGGAGTCATTAACCCGCATAAATATCGACGCAAGGTATCCAGGGCTATCGTCGCAGCCATTTTATGTATGCGTACTGCGGTTCCACCAAGATTACAACTATACTGGAAAACACCCTCTGGTGTAGCAAGCGCCGAGTGCAATCTAACGACTTTGGTTTTATCTATTAGAGCTTTAGCGTCTCCGCACCAAACTTGCGCCAGCGAGCATTCGACCTCAATTTCTTTTTGAAAGAACTCCGCTATTGTAGACACCAACTCGGCCATGCACGCTTCATCATCCAACGATGGTAGCTTCATTCCGAATTGCTCTGCCAGGGCAGCCATATCGGGTTTTATTAAACTCTCGTGAAACCAAGCCGCACCAGCACATCTCGCAGCGATGTTCCCGCCACTCAGGGTCTCGACAACGGCCAATTTATATTGTCTGTATTGCATAGACCTGCCAATGACTTCGACCAAATCCGCGGGAGCTTCACCCAGGCCCTCTATCCAAAACACCGGTTTACCGATCGCGTTGGCCACCTGGTTAGTCAGCAACCTGATTTCCGCTTCCGGAAAACCCGGCTGAAACAACAGTTTTGTTTGAATATGCAAGGCACCCGATCTAAAACTTAAGACGACATCATCGGGAAACCGAATCGATTGTAAACGTTGTTGAATCCAAGATTCGCCAACGCCAACCGAATTCAGCACAACCCGTCGCGATGGATCCAAATTAAAATTGCGCGCAATAATTGGTTTGATCCGCTCGCGAAACATATTCTTCATTTCATACGGTACGCCAGGTACGAACGCGAACCAACATTGACCCTGTTGCAACGCAAAACCCGGCGCGGTTCCCCAATCATTGTCCAATCGACACGCACCCGTGGGCAGCAACGCCTGCTTAATATTGACCGAGGGCATGACTCGATCCATGCGGCTAAAATGCGCCTTAATCTGCGCCAGTGCCGTATCATCCTGAATCAATGGGCGATCAAAAGCCAGTGCCACCGCTTCCGCTGTCAGATCGTCCCCGGTAGGGCCTAGACCACCGGTACAAATACAGCAATCCGCCCGCCCGGCAATTTCTCTAAGAAGCGCGGCCAATGCATCAAGCCGATCACCCACCGCGTTATGCCTCACTATATCGAACCCCATCGGCACCAGCTCCTGGGACAACCATTGGGCATTGGTATCGGTCGTTTGACCGGATACTATTTCCTCCCCCTGGGAAAATATTTCGACCTTCGGCATTACCGACTTCATCTAGAGACCTAAAAAATAGCGCGCAGTAGAACAAGATTTAAAGATCGCTTATTCTAAACTGCTTGAGGTCTGTTTAAAATTCTATTCTAGACCTGCAAAAAACCGCTAACGACACATCGTCCACAGCGACCGGGCTAGTCACAGGCACTATGCACCAAATCGTTGCTTTCGATACACAGGAAAAAGGAGATTGTATGATTTATCAACCTGCAACTAAATCAATTTTGAACAAAGAAAGATTGATCATGGCCCTCGACGTTTCCGGCATTCCTGAGGCCATAGCAATGGTGGACCAACTGGGCGATAGCGTCATCTTCTACAAAATTGGCTTGGAATTGTTTATGTCGGGTGACTATTTTGGATTGATCCGTTGGTTACAAGACCACAACAAGAAAATATTTGTCGATTTAAAGTTTTTTGACGTTCCAGCAACGGTAGGACGGGCGGTACATGCGTTGAGTGATAAAGGGGTGGAATTTGCAACCATCCATGGCAACGATTCGATTATGGCCGAGGCAGCAAAACAAAAAGGTGCGCTAAAAATACTCGCCGTAACCGCGTTAACAAGCTTGGATCGTGGCGATCTGGACGATTTGGGTTTTGCCTGCGACGTAGAACAACTGGTTCTTTCCAGGGCCCGGCGGGCGTTAGAATTAGGCTGCGATGGCGTGGTGTCTTCTGGGTTGGAAGCACCGATGCTTAGGTCCGAATTAGATCATCGGCTGATGGTCATTACCCCGGGTATAAGACCGGTGGAGAACCGGCCTTCAGATGACCAAAAGCGTGTCGTTAGCGTAGAGCAAGCATTCAAAAATGGTGCCGATTATATTGTCATAGGTCGCCCCATTCGTGATGCTGAAGACCCCAAGCAAATCGCAGATACCATTCAAGAGCAAATAGCTTCTGCGGTCGCTTCTCAAAACTTCTAGCCCAATAATTGAGTAGAACGGTATGTCTATTCTGATCTGCCAAGAGCCCGAAGAACGGTCGATTTGTTCATTTCCCATGAATTCGCTTAAATCTTCTATGATTAGCCAATACTCTATAAATTACCCAGAAAAAGCACGAAAATGGCGCGGCTCATATTTCAAATAGGTTCAAATAATTGGCAGCAAGGTGGGGAGTTCGCGCCTGGCAGTGGAATCCTGCATGAATCGCACCATCATGCTTATAACAACATACCCAATACGCATTGTTATTCGATGTATCCGTCGAGGCAACAGAAATCAAAACGCGCAGATGTGGAGATCATCGAACTAGAACATGATATTCCGATCGCAGAATCGATTTCTCCGGTCAGTTCTTACCGCTTTCATTCCATGTCCGAATCGGAATTCAATGCCTATCAGAATCGCCTTCTAACCCAAGCCATGGATTATATGGATCGAATTGAAGCCGCCGAAGGTCGACCCATCGATTTAATCATCGCGCACCATAGCTTTATCAATCCGCTGATAATGCGCGATGCAATTGACAAGCGTCACGTAACCGGCAAACCAATGCCACAATTGATTTGCTTCGTTCACGGAACCGCATTAAAAATGTTCGCTAACGAGAAGCGGGATGATAATAACGAAGAATACCCGCAAAGGTTTCTGCCCATGATGCAGCGTGAAAAAATCTTCGACTACACAGATCCGAACAGCATCAATACCTGCGTGGCGATCTCCAATGAGCAGGTTAATGCGCTAGCTTCAATTTTTCCGGAATTTCCAGGCGAACGAGTGATCGTTTCACCCAATGGCTATAATCAATCGGCTTTCCATATCAAGCAGGGGGTCTACCAAGACCGTAGCCAAATATTGAGTGAATTCAGTACTATGGAGGCACTAATCCCGGAAGCGAACACTAACCTTAGTGGCTGTGACTTCGATAAAATTGTAGTCTTCTGCGGAAAATTTGCAGACTGGAAACGGTTGGATGCACTGTTACACGCTGCCCAGCAATATGAAAATTCAGATCAAAAAATTGCAACCCTGATCATCGGCTCCGGTCCTGAGGCGGATCAGCTCAAATACCAGACACTGGCCTACCAAACACTGGGATTAAAACATACCTATTTCCTTGGACCGCGCGGACAAGATGAACTTGCGACCTTATTCAATATCGCTGATATCGGCTGTTTTCCATCACGCAACGAGCCATTTGGGTTGGTTTTCGTCGAGTGTATGGCCTGTGGAACCCCGGTAATCGGCGCTAATTCCGGCGGTCCGCGCGATTTCGTAACAGCCGAGGTCGGTGAACTGGTTCCGGAAACTGAAGACCAATCCGAACTGGCCGCATCCCTGGTACGAAGCATTACAACCAGCCTGAACGATGATTGGAAACAACGTAAAGGCCAAGGCGCGGCAGAATATGCTCAACAGAATTTTAGTGTGGCGCAGCAATGCTCAAATCTTCTGCAAGAAATCGATCGGTTGGCATTGGCGGAAAATGCCAAAAAGACCGCAGTATCGTTATAATCCATCGGACTACACGGTGTTTACAGTTTGTCATCCCATTCAATATTCAGGATGGTTTTAATTTCCGATAAAGACATAAAACAAATATGAAGCAAAATCGCAACGAACCTTTATGGACTTTGATGGGAAATTTGTTCAAGGCGCACCCTTGGCATGGTGTACCAATTGGTGACAACGCACCTGCACTGGTCACAGCGTATATTGAAGTTGTGCCAACCGATACAGTCAAATACGAAATTGAGAAGATCACCGGGCATTTAACCATAGACCGACCGCAAAAATATTCCAATATTTGCCCTTGTTTATATGGCTTTCTCCCACAAACCTACTGCGGCGAAGATACTGCGACGTATGCAGCGGAAAAAACCAACCGGCCAGATTTAGTCGGCGACCAGGATCCTCTCGATATTTGCGTACTCACCGAAAAAACCGTAAGTCACGGAGACATCCTGCTGCAAGCGATTCCTATCGGCGGTTTCAGAATGATCGATGGAGACGAATCTGACGATAAGATTATTGCGGTACTCAAGGACGATGGCGTTTACGGAGAATACAAATCCATCAAAGACTGTCCACAGAATATCGTTGATCGACTGCATCATTACTTCCTAACCTACAAAGAAGCGCCCAAAGAAAATCTGAATAAAGTAGAAATCACTCACATCTACGACCAAGACGAAGCCTACGACGTCATTCGATTGAGTCAACAAGATTACGCTAACCGCTTTGGCCAATTGGAACAGATGCTGTCGGTCGCTTTGCACGGATAAAGCCCGATACGCAATGATTTTCGGTTACCTGGAATAAGACCAAGGTTCTGATCTGACCAAGTTTAAGCAATCCAGCGCAAATTTTACGTAGTTCATTAACAATACGCCGTTCACAACACCCAAAAAAAAGCGGGCCATATGCCCGCTTCAATACTATGGCTAAATTTGAGCCTTAAGTGGCTAGAATATCACCAGTTATAGCCGGCCGTAAGGTAAACATTTCGACCAGGACTGGGAACCCTTGGATTAGCAATACCGACCAGGTCGGGATTAAATGCTCTGTTGACGCCGGATAAATGATCCGCGTACAACTTATTGGTCACGTTATCGACTCCAGCAGCCAATGTAAGTCCTGCTGCCCCGCCAGTTTGCGGCTGGAATTGGACCCGTACATTGAAAAGTCCATAACCCGCTGTACTCGTTTCTCCGTTAAACGCAGCAGTACTGGTTTGTTTCGCAGCTCCGACAAACTCGAAAATACCGCTCCAGGCAGCGCGCTCCAAGGTCATTTTCACCCGTCCATTCAACGGTGCGATGCGATAAAGATTATCCGAAATACTGCCGACCCTGCGTCCACGAACATAGCTCAAGATCCCATCAAACCGCATCCAATCGGTCACCTTAATACCCATTTCGACATCGGTTCCATAGAGTTCCGCATTGATGTTACCGAATTGCAACGGTGCAGGACCACCCGGTTGGATTCTACCGGCAACCATCAGGGTTGGTACATCTGTTACGGGTATGCCTTGGATAAAATTATCGATGTAGCGATAGAAAACGCCCGGAGTGATGTAGTAGCTATCGGTATGCCAATCCAACGAAAATTCAGCTTCGTAAGACCGTTCACTTTTTAAATCAATATCGCCCACATAGACCCTACCGTCCGCCAGTCCACCGGTTGTTTCTAAAGGAATCCAGTTATAACGCTGCTGGTAGCTAGGCGCACGTGTTTTACTTGCGACACCCAACTCCAAATCCAGGGATTCGTTGGCCGCATAACGTAAGACAGCAACGCCATCAACATTATTATTAGATTGCTTCTTGCTTCTTGAATTAAAGCGCGTGGCCAATAGCTGCGCGGGCGGCGGGCTTAGGCTTGTTCCGACATTACCCGCATCCATTTCGATCCTGTTATAACGAATGCCAAGCTCCAACCCCCAATCATCTGCGAATTGGCCATCCCATTCTGCAAATGCGGCGTAACGGTTGATTTCTGCATTATTGAAAGCGGTAATGAAAAAACTGCCATTGGTCGGATCCCGCACGACCGCATTGTGATTGGCCAAATCTCCATCCACGCCTAACTTCAAATTGCCGGACATCAATTCCGGAATCGTCAACATCAATCGATAACCACCCGCATCCAACTCGTTATCAATAAACCGGAAACGTCGAGCCCCGCCTCCGGGCCGTGGTGGCACACGCAAAGTAAAATTATCCATTTGGTGCGTTGAGGTTTGGAAAAAACCCGTAAAATCTAACGTATAACCGTTGTCGAATTCAAAAGAGTAATTTCCATTCGCTACGTGGCTGCGAATATAATTGATGTCCAATGGCAAAGAAGGCGTACCCGCGTTGTTGGTATCCTTATAGTTGTAACTTATGCCTGCCTCGTGGGCACCCGTCTGAAAACCATAGCCCATTCCCCAAGTACCTCTTTCGTATTCGGTTGGAGTTACGCTTAGACCATCGCCAAAATTATAATCGTTGCCTTTCTCATATGAGCCATTGAAGAATAAAAGGTGATTGTCGTTGGCTACGCTTGCATTCAATCCGGAAAACCATCCGTTATTAACCCAGCTAAAACCCGTAGAAGCCGCGCCGTGCGTTACAATTCCGCCGTCCTCGGAAAATTGACCTTTTTTGCCTTCGGTTGCGATCGTTCCACCCAGAGTCTCGATTCCGCTACTGACCGGGGCAATCCCTCGATAAACCTTGACCGACTTTACAACCGATTTGGGCAAATTACTCAAGCTGGTGTCCATGCTATTAGGACCAACTTCTTTAAGATTGACACCGTCTACAGACACATTGATCTGATTTCCATAAAGTCCACGATATTGCGGCAAATTGGTTAACGGCCCATTGCGATTAACATTCGCACCCGGTACGCGCTTTAACAATTCAGACGTATCCAACGTACCGCCTGAGCCCGGCTGTAACGAGATGGTTCCTTGCCGTTGATATCGACCCTCGATAGTTATCGTCGACAAATTTTCGGTCGTGGTTTCTTCAGGGATAGCGTACCCGCTATCTTTTTCGGCATTCGCAGCCCCCGCACTTTGATTTTGGTCCGCTGCCGCAAGTTGCTCTTCAGCAACTACTTGATCAGCAGCGGCAATCGTCTCTCTCTCTGCCTCGGTATTTTGTTGCTCTTCACTGATGCCCTGCATTGGGGCAATCAGCAATCCCGCAGCCGCTGCCCTTTTTAGAAATTTTAAACTCATTCCAACCCTCGCTTGCGAACTAAAAATTATTATTACTTTATTTTCATGCAGAAAAACAAATACTATCACTGCAAAAATGGCACTTTACTAATTTAACGACACATCAATTGTTATCCCCAAAAAATTGAGTCCGAGCCAATCTCCGTCGCCCAGCACAACAGTTGTTGTAAATCAGCAAATATCTTTAGTGTAAAGCACAAATTATGCCTTTTATTTATACTTATAATTCAATGAATTAGAATATTTTGAAAATGTTAATTAAAAAAACTGTGTTATTTACCCTACTAAAATAGGTTATATGGCTTATTTTTACCAAAAAGCCAACAATTTGTATCAAAATTACAACTTTTTCAAACAATCATACACCCCACCCAAAGCTATAGAATTACTACAGCCTGAATACTTTTGTACTGATAAAATTCTGTGCTAAGGTTCGTCCCCGCTATGGTTATTCACGAAGCCTTCAACACCTCATATCTGGTCGCCCTGATCATGGGTTTGTTCAGCAGTCTACATTGCCTCGGCATGTGTGGTTCTATCATCGGAGCACTAACCCTGGGGCTTAGAAAAGATATACGTGCACACACGTCGACTCTTGTACCCTATGTTTTTAGCTACAATTTCGGTCGCGTCTTAAGCTATACAACTGCCGGCCTGCTGGTAGGATTTCTTCACAAAGCGGTTACCGTCCCGTTCGGCCAGGAAACCGGATACCGAATATTGCAAATTGGATCTGCGTTATTTATGGCGGGTGCGGGGCTTTATATCGCGGGCTGGTTTCCGCGTTTTGCCTATATAGAAAGAGTCGGGGCAGGCTTTTGGAAATTCATAGAACCGGTCGGACGGCGCTTGATTCCAATCCATACTTTACCCAGCGCATTCTTTTTTGGGGTTATTTGGGGCTGGCTTCCATGCGGGTTGGTTTATGCAGCCTTGGCATTATCGGCAACCACGGGCGACATTCAACGTAGCGCTTTAACCATGCTTGCTTTTGGAATTGGAACTTTACCCGCAGTAATGAGCGTGGGTATAATGACCAGTCTGATGAGCAGGCTGTCTCAGAATCGCAGATTCAGACAATTTGCGGGAGTCTTTATGATTATGCTGGCGATTTTCGCCGCCTTTCCGCAACTATATCCGCTTAGAATGCAGTCGATGTAATAAAAACAATAAGACTTACCGACGATACTTGAGTCTAGAAGAGGCAATAAAATGGATACTTTCAGATCGCTGATAGGACGATCGCCCAATTTTGAATCGCTGCTGCGTAGCGCCAATATGATCGCCGCAACCGATGTAACCGTGTTAATCACAGGCGAAACCGGCACTGGAAAAGAGGTAATCGCCAATGCTTTGCAGCAAATAAGCACACGCGCCAGCGAAGCGTTTATTGCAATAAACTGCGCCGCTCTACCCGAAAGCATTGCAGAATCCGAGCTGTTTGGGCATCAAAAAGGTGCATTTACCGGGGCCATCGGCAACCAAACCGGAAAATTGCAAGCGGCACATAAGGGCACGCTGTTCCTTGATGAAATTGATTCTTTGCCGCTACCGATCCAGGCCAAATTGCTGCGATTTTTGGAAACCGGAGAATGTCAGCCGGTTGGCCAAACCCAGACCCAAACCGTCGATGTCCGGGTTATTGCCGCAACCAATTCCAACCTCGACGAAAAAATCGAATCGGGCGAATTCCGCCGCGATCTATTTTTCCGTTTGAACGTCGTGCCGTTGCAAATCCCACCGCTTCGAGAAAGAGCCAGTGATGTAGAACGCTTAATCAAACATTTTATGGCGCACTTTACCGAAGAACACGGCATGGCAGCGCCAAAGTTTAGCAAAGCTTCGATCAATTTATTATCGAAATACAGCTGGCCTGGTAATGTACGGGAATTGCGCAATTTGTGCGAACGCTTGGCTGTATTACTGCCGGGAACAACAATAGAACCCGCCAACCTACCGTTTGAATTTACATCCAACGCCGCTACGACAGAAAACGGTCACCCATCATTTTCGCTACCTGAGTCCGGTCTAGACCTGGAAACGTTGGAAATCGACTTAATTAACCAAGCGCTACAACGTACGAACGGTAATCGCAGTAAATCTGCAAGGCTTTTAGGGTTGAGTCGAGACACGTTGCTGTACCGAATTCACAAATACGGAATATCGGTCTAGATAATTTTTTCAAAATTCATTAGTAAGAATCCGCGGGGGCGGATCTATCCGCCCCCGCAACCCTTCAAGAGTGCCGGGACTGTCTGGCGGCAATTCGCATTCTAAGTGCGTTCAACTTGATAAATCCTTCTGCATCCTGCTGGTTATAGGCACCCTGATCATCCTCAAAGGTCGCAATATTCTCGTCGAACAAGCTGTCTGATTCAGACGCCCGGCCGACGACTACAACGTTACCCTTGTATAACTTCAATCGTACCAGACCATTTACCGAAACCTGGGACGCATCAATCATTTCCTGCAACATTTTGCGTTCCGGGCTCCACCAATAACCGTTGTAAATCAAACTAGCGTAGCGCGGCATAAGTTCGTCTTTCAGGTGGGCAACTTCGCGGTCCAATGTCAGCGATTCAATCGCACGGTGCGCTTTCAACATGATGGTCCCGCCCGGTGTTTCGTAACAACCCCTCGATTTCATACCCACATAACGGTTCTCTACGATATCCAACCGGCCGATTCCGTTCTGCCCCCCAATCTTGTTGAGGTTTTCCAATATAGTGGCCGGCGACATCTCCACCCCATCAATGGCAACAATATCCCCCATCTTGTAGCTCAATTCAATATACGAAGGCGAATCGGGCGCGGCTTCAGGAGAAACTGACCAGCGCCACATGTCGTCTTCGGGCTCTGCCCAAGGATCTTCGAGGATCCCTCCTTCATAAGAAATATGCAGAAGATTCGCATCCATAGAATATGGACTGCTCTTACCACGCTTCATCTCCACCGGAATTCCGTGAGACTCAGCGTAGGCAAGTAATGATTCCCGGGAATTTAGATCCCACTCGCGCCACGGTGCAATCACATGAATATCGGGTCTCAACGCGTAGGCACCAAGTTCAAAACGCACCTGATCATTCCCTTTTCCGGTGGCACCGTGCGAAATCGCATTGGAACCCGTTTCATTGGCAATTTCAATCAACCGTTTGGCGATCAATGGGCGTGCAATCGATGTACCCAGTAAATATTCACCCTCGTAAATGGCGTTACTGCGAAACATCGGAAAGACAAAATCACGCACATATTCTTCGCACAGATCATCGATATAAATTTCATTTATGCCCATGGCTTGCGCTTTCGCACGCGCGGGTTCTACCTCTTCACCTTGACCAATATCTGCAGTGAACGTGACAACCTCGCAGTCGTATTTCTCCTGCAACCATTTTAAAATTACCGAGGTATCCAATCCCCCAGAATATGCGAGCACTACTTTATTTATATCTGACATAGACTTGTTCTTTGCACCTTAGATTTTCGGTATCGGCGGGCATTATACCGGAATAGACCTTGATGCAGGCCCGGAAATGGTTATTGAACGGAATGTGTTATTTTAAAACTTTCTAGCCTAGTCGTTGACCAAAGCTTCGGATTAACTCCAAAACCCGATCCGGTTGATCAACGTTGACCCAATGTCCCGAATTTTCAAGCAAAACAACGTCAGCACAAGGGAACAATTGCTTGATCTCCTGTCCATGTTCCGGCAACACATATTTCGAGTTTTCCGCCCTTAGAAGAAAAGCAGGCCCTGCATAAGGTTCAATGTTATCGGTGGCGGGAAATGACAATAGATCCGGCGTCGCGGTTTGCAGAATATCCAAATCCAATCGCCAAACATAACCTTTCTGTCCGACGGTTAAATTTTGCAGTAGGAACTGGCGTAAACCAGGATGGGAAATCGACCGAGACAGTTTTTCGTCTGCGTCTTGCCGGCTGACTAAGCTCGCCAAATCCAGACTTCGCAAGGCGTCATAAATCTCATCAAAATTATGCGCATAGGATACCGGCGCGATATCAACTGCAATGAACCCAATTACGCTTTCCGGTTTGGTAAGCGCCAGCCACATTGCGGCCTTGCCACCAAGACTGTGTCCTAGAAATAGCGCCTTGTCGATGCCATGTTGATCCAGAAAGTACTGGAGATCCGCCGCCAAATGCGGAATATCCATAGACGTACTATGCGGCGATGCCCCATGATTTCTAAGATCGAGTAGATAAACCGAATAACATGTAGAAAGCTTGCGCCCGATTGCGTTCCAGTTACGTCTGGCACCGAATAACCCATGCAGAATAATCAGAGGCAGACCATCATCACCATATCGATCGAACGCAAGCTCTAACGGCGTCACCTATCGCTTTTTAAGGTATAGATCGGTGATCGTACCCTCAACCATTTCCGCGGCGAAACCCAGGGTCTCGGATAGCGTTGGGTGGGGATGAATGGTTAAACCAATGTCCTCGGCATCCGCGCCCATCTCTAGCGCGAGGACCGCCTCGGCAATTAATTCTCCAGCGTTGGTGCCAACCATACCCGCACCCAGCAATCGCTTGCTGGTTTTGTCACAGATTATCTTGGTGACGCCTTCCTTCCGCCCTATACCCAAGGAGCGGCCGCTGGCGGCCCAGGGAAAAGACGCTTTTTCGTATTCTATACCCTGCTCCTTGGCCTGCTGTTCGCTCAACCCCATCCAGGCGACCTCCGGGTCAGTATACGCCACTGACGGTATAGTCAATGCCTGAAACGCGGATGGTAACCCAGCGATAACCTCGGCAGCAACCTTGGCCTCATGTGTCGCCTTATGCGCTAACATCGGATTGCCAACGATATCACCGATCGCGTAGATATGCGGAATATTGGTCCGCTGCCGATCATCGACCGGGATAAACCCTGCATCATTGACGTCGATTCCCGCCTGCTCAGCGCCAATAGAACGACCATTGGGCCGACGCCCGACAGCGACTAAGATTTTGTCGTATGTATCTGTCGGCGGAGCGCCTCCACCCTCAAAACTGACTTTCAAACCCTTTTTTAGTGGCTTGATCCCGGTGACCTTGCTATCCAGATAAATATTCTCATATTGTTTTTTTATCCGTTGATGCAAGGGGCGAACCAGATCTTTGTCGCAACCGGGGATAAGCTGATCCATAAGCTCAACGATGCTGATCTTAGAACCCAGTGCGTGATAAACCGTTGCCATTTCCAGCCCGATAATACCGCCCCCAACAACCAGTAACCGCTTCGGGATATCTTCAAGGTTGAGCGCATCGGTTGAATCCATCATGCGCGGATCATCGTTCGGAAAAGACGCTATCTTGGTCGGCTGTGAACCCGCGGCGACTATCGCCTGATCGAAAGAAATCGTCTTGACCGACTCCGATCCCAGCACGTTTAATAAGGTTTGAGAAGCAAATTCTCCACGACCGGTCACGACCGTTACTTTGCGTTGCTTGGCCAGCGCACTTAGACCTTTGGTCAAACTGTCGGTCACGCTATCCTTCCACCCGCGAATCTTATCCAAATCGAGTCTCGGCGAGCCAAAGCTTACCCCATTTTTCGATATTTCTTCCGCTTCGTGTATCACTTGCGCTGTATGTAGTAATGCCTTGGACGGAATACACCCGACGTTCAAACACACGCCACCCAACACCGGGTAGCGTTCGACCAGTACCACCTGCTTGCCCAAATCCGCAGCCCGAAATGCTGCGGTATAGCCACCGGGGCCGCCCCCCAACACCAAAACCTCAGCGTGTAAATCTGATTCCATTTCACTCATCGAATAACCTATTGATTAACATTTGATATTCGCGTGGCCCAGACAACCGACTAAAGTCTAAAAGCCCACAACTTTTCTAACCTGGTTTAAACCAACACTCGCCTCAAATCGCTTAACACTTGGCTAAGATCAACAATAAATCGAGCTGCTGCCGCACCATCTATCACTCGATGATCGTACGACAACGATAAAGGCAGCATCAAGCGAGGCTCAAACGCATTATCCACCCAAAATGGCTGCAATCTTGATCGAGATACTCCCAATATAGCCACCTCGGGGTGATTGATAATCGGTGTAAATGCGGTTCCGCCAATGCCCCCCAAACTCGAAATCGTAAAACTACCGCCCTGCATCTCCATAGGCTTAAGCTTTTTCTGTCGTGCACGACTGCTTACATCAGTTAATTCCACCGCCAAATCCACCAAGCCTTTTCGATCCACATCCCTAATTACCGGCACGACCAAGCCGTCGGGCGTGTCCACCGCAACGCCGATATGAAAATATTTCTTAACGATTAATTCGCTACCCGCCCGATTCAAAGACGCATTAAAGGTAGGAAATTTTTGCAAAGTCGCAACAACTGACTTCATCAGAAAAGGCAACAACGTGATCTTGATCGCCTGCGGTTTCAACTCGTTTTTCAATTGCCGTCGAAAGTCTTCCAAATCGCTAATATCTGACTCGCCGTGTTGAGTCACATGAGGGATTGACACCCAGCTCTTGTGAAGGTGGTCACCAGATAAACGCTGTATTTTGGACAGAGCCTGAGTTTGTATCTCACCAAAGTTTGAGAAATCAATTTCTGGTGTATTGGTAAAACCCGGCAAGCTGGTCCGTGGCTGCTGCAAAGACGCTTTGATAAACGATTGCACGTCATCGCGCAATATCCGACCTTTGCGGCCCGTACCTGTTACACCGGATAAGTCAGCACCCAACTCCCGAGCAAATCGCCTCACCGAAGGACTCGCATGAATGGCGTATAAATCATCGAACCCAGCAGTCTTAACCGGTAACGATTGGAGCGCCCCAGTCAGATTATCTGATGTTGAAACCGTCTCGGGTTCAGGTACTTCCGTGGGTTGGACATCTGGGGTTTTTTGTTCTTTTTGCGATTCGGTATGAATGGTTTGATCTTTGGGTTCTGTATCGTCAGCAATATTGAGAAGCAATATACTGGCGCCCTCGCTTACGCGATCACCAATCGACACATTCAGCTTCTTTATAGTACCAGCCATGGGCGCAGGAACCTCCATCGCTGCTTTGTCGCTTTCCAATGTAATTAACGACTGTTCCTTTTCGATGCTTTCGCCGGGCTTGACCAGAATTTCTACAATTTCAACGTCAGCGATACCGCCAATATCGGGAACCACTACCTGTTGATCCATCAGTTCATATCCCTCTGTCTATAACGAAACCGGATCGGGCTTTTCCGGGTCGATCCCGTATTTGGCGATCGCCTGTAAAACTATATCCGAATCAACCTTGCCTTCTTCTTGCAGTGCCTTCAACGCAGTCAGTGCGATATGGTAACAATCAACCTCGAAAAACTTGCGCAATTCCTGACGGCAATCACTGCGGCCAAAACCGTCGGTTCCGAGTACCTCGTAGCGGCTCGGCACAAAGGGGCGAATTTGATCGGCAACCAATTTCATATAGTCGGATGCCGCGACAACTGGACCCTGGGTTCCAGCTAGACATTGTTCTACATAACTGATCTTAGGTTTCTTGTCTGGATGCAACGTATTCCATCGTTGTTTACTCTCGCCTTCGCGTCGCAACTCGTTGAAACTGGTCACACTCCAAATATCCGCGTTGATTCCAAAATCCTGTTTCAACAGTTCGCCTGCACGTATTGCTTCCCGCAATATTGTTCCGCTTCCCAACAACTGTACACCGGCTTTATTTCTGTTTTTTTTCAGCCGGTACATCCCTTTAACTATCCCATTCGAAACCTTATCCGGTAGTGGCGGCTGAACATAATTTTCATTCATCACGGTGATATAGTAAAAAACCCGTTCGCCTTCTTGATACATACGACGCAATCCGTCGTGCATAATCACTGCGAGTTCATAGCCATAGGCCGGATCGTAAGAAATACAATTGGGTAACGTCGCAGACAACAGCAAACTGTGCCCATCCTGATGCTGAAGTCCTTCCCCGGCGAGGGTTGTTCGCCCAGCAGTGCCGCCCAACAGGAAACCACGGGCTTGCATGTCGCCAGCCGCCCAGATCAAATCACCAACCCGTTGAAAACCGAACATCGAATAAAAAATATAAAAAGGGATCATTTGGGTGTTGTGATTCGCGTGCGAGGTACCCGCCGCGATCCACGAACTCAGTGCTCCCGCCTCATTGATACCTTCTTCCAGGATCTGGCCTTGCTTATCCTCACGATAAAACATGATCTGGTCAGCATCTTCGGGCTCATAGAGCTGCCCGACCGAGGAATAGATTCCGTATTGGCGAAACAACCCTTCCATCCCAAATGTTCTTGCCTCGTCGGGAACGATTGGGACAATATACTTACCCAATTTTTTATCCCGCAGCAGGCTACTTAAAATCCGCATAACCGCCATGGTGGTCGACATCTTCGAAGTTCCACTGCCCTTCAGTAGAGCGTCAAAAATCTCAATGCTTGGCACCTGCAATAAAGGAGCGTCCTGACGACGGACGGGTAAATATCCTCCCAGTGATTCACGCCGCTCTCGAATATATTTGATTTCTGGGCTGTCCTCGGGTGGGCGGAAAAATGACAAGCTTTCAACCTGGTCATCCGATATCGACAAGTTAAATCGATCACGAAAAGCCTTGATCTGTTCCAACGCCATTTTTTTCTGCTGATGCGTGGTATTTTGTCCCTCGCCAGCAGATCCCATACCGTATCCTTTTACGGTTTTGGCCAAGATCACAGTGGGTTGGCCCTTATGCGAAACCGCGGAATGATACGCCGCGTAAACTTTATGCGGATCATGACCACCGCGATTCAAGCGCCACAGATCGTCATCTGACATTGTCGCCACCATCTCCAACAATTCTGGATACTTACCGAAAAAGTGCTTGCGCGTATACGCACCACCCTTTGCTTTGTAATTCTGGTACTCACCATCGACTACTTCCTCCATACGCTTGCGCAAAAGACCATGTTTGTCTCTGGCAAGCAACGGATCCCACGCCGCACCCCAAATCACTTTGATAACATTCCAACCCGCGCCTCGAAAATCGGCTTCCAATTCCTGGATGATCTTGCCATCACCCCGCACCGGCCCGTCCAAACGTTGCAAATTGCAATTTACAACAAAGATAAGGTTATCCAATTTTTCTCGGCCGGCCATGCCAATCGCACCCATTGATTCGGGCTCATCCATTTCGCCGTCACCCATAAAAGCCCACACCTTTCTTGTCGCGGTATTGACAATTTGGCGGTCGTGCAAATACTTCATAAAACGCGCTTGGTATATAGCCATCAGTGGACCAAGCCCCATAGAAACGGTCGGAAATTGCCAAAAGTCGGGCATCAAACGAGGATGGGGATAGGACGGCAAGCCACCGCCCCCGACTTCCTGACGATACTTCTCCAGATGACTCTCACCGAGACGGCCTTCCATATACGCCCGAGCGTAGATTCCGGGTGAACTGTGGCCCTGAACTAGCACCAGGTCACCACCGTGGTCCTCCGTAGCGGCCCGAAAAAAGTGGTTAAAACCAACGTCGTATAACGTTGCGGACGATGCAAAACTGGCGATATGCCCACCATATTCAGTAGATTTAAGATTTGCCTTAACCACCATGACCATCGCGTTCCACCGAATATACGAACGAATTCGATGTTCCAGCGCATGGTCCCCTGGACTACGTTTTTCCCGATGTAACGGTATGCTGTTGATATATGCGGTATTCGCGGAATACGGTAGGTTTGCGCCGGATCGGCGTGCCTGGTCGACCAGGCGTTCGATCAGGTAGTGAGCTCGTTCCAAGCCATCCGCCTCGATAACAGCTGATAACGCATCCAGCCATTCCCGGGTTTCGTCGGCATCCAGGTCATCGTCATCGACCGGTATTGAAATTTGATCTTTATTGGCGGACATAGGCTTAACTTAATGATTATTCCTAATTGTCTTCATCCCTTAAAATGACCGGTCCGGTTGAGAATTACTTACCGCTACCCTCCGGTCACACTCATATGCCGGAAAATGACCGGCTCGGCCTTCACATCAAATTCGTGCTTTTCAGGCTTGATCAACATGGCGGAAACAATAGCTTTCTTAAGCGCACCCAATTCACCGGGGTGACTTCTGAGCACGCGCTTAAGATCCATTGAATGCTCATTTCCCAGGCACAACAATAATCGCCCCTCGGCGGTTAATCGAACCCGGTTGCAATCAGCGCAAAAATTGTGACTATGCGGGGAAATAAATCCGACCCTGGATTCAGTATCGGCAACCCTGAAATATTTGGACGGTCCGCCAGTATTATCCGTAGTGGGTAACAGATTAAAACGCTGTTCCAAATCGGTTCGAATTTCATCGCTGGAATAGTAGGCCTCGGCTCGGTCATGCCCATCGACAACACCCAAAGGCATTTCTTCTATGAAGCTGATGTCCAACCCCCGGTCGACAGCAAAATCGACCAAATCACAAACTTCGTCTTGATTTCTATTTTTGAGAATTACCGAATTGAGTTTAATGCGTTCAAATCCAGCTTGCCTCGCAGCGTCAATACCTCGTAAAACCCGCTCAAGATCGCCAATCCGGGTCAAACGACGAAACTTCTCCGGATCCAATGAATCCAAGCTGACATTGATACGCCTAACACCGGATCGTTTGATCTCGCCAGCCATATGCTCCAACTGTGAACCATTGGTGGTTATCACCAATTCTCGCAACAACTCCAAACTACCGATGTTGCAAAGCAGTTCCAGCACACCCTTGCGAACCAGAGGTTCTCCGCCTGTGATACGTATTTTTTTAACCCCAAGTTCGACGAATGCCTGGGATACCGTATAGATTTCCTCTAAAGTTAGAATCTGCGCTCGCGGCAAAAATGTCATCTCTTCGCTCATGCAATAAATGCAACGAAAATCACAACGGTCGGTTATCGACAATCGCACATAATCAACCTGTCGGCCGAAACGATCGATCAATGTAGATGGCATTACTGGTGACATACGTGTTTAGAAATTCTTGACCTGACTACCAAATAAACTCTATTGTCTCACGCCGATACTCAATTAGGCAAAGCAGCCGAACAGAACCTCCTTAGATTTACAAACCTCGATTCCACATCGATTGAACTATAGAATATTGAATTTCGATTATAAAAATTAAGCCAATATCCGCTCGTTTCCGATTAGCGAACTTACAATGTATTTAAGCTCATGAAACATATAATTGCCATCACCATTTTTCTAACGATTTTCCGTCCCAGCATTGGATTCGGGCAAGCCCCAATCAAAATCGCGGTATTGGAATTTGGTACGGTCAATTGGGAACTACAGACTATCAAAAAACAAGGCCTGGATAGAAAATACGGATTTATTATCGAATTACGCCCGGTCGCAAGCCCTCAATCCGCAAAGATCGCTCTACAATCTTTAGCCGTTAATATCATTGTATCGGACTGGATATGGGTATCGAGGCAACGTTCGACCGGTTCGAATTTCGTATTTAGCCCATACTCGAATACTGCCGGTGCCGTGATGCTACCACCCGATTCCAGCATCAATAGCTTGATTGATTTCGACGGTAAACGCGTAGGTATTGCAGGCGGCGAACTGGACAAAAATTGGCTGTTGCTTCGCGGACTTGCGCAACAACAATTTCAATTTGATCTCGATAGCAAGATCGACAAAGTTTTTGGAGCACCGCCTCTTCTTAACCAACAATTGCAGCAACAAAACGTAGACGCGCTGATTACATACTGGCACTATGCCGCGCGTCTGGAAGCACTTGGATACCGAAACTTCATGACCGGCCAGGAGATACTGGATCAAATGGGGATCGACCACAACTTGGCAACTTTAGGTTACGTATTCAGAGAAGACTGGGCGAAGGCAAATTCGACCGCAATCAACGGTTTCTTGCGAGCTTCAATCGATGCCAAAAACATACTTTGCGAATCGGACAGCGCGTGGGCAGACATCGTTTCTCTAACCCGAACCGATAACCCAAATATACAAGAAACATTACGCAAACGATTTTGCGCGGGACGGATTAAAAGCTGGGGAGATAAAGAAAAACTGACAGCGGCTAAAGTGTATGCCATTCTCCGACAAATGACTGGGGATCAACTGACCGGCAAATCAGCGCAGCTGCAACCTGGCACATTCTGGAAATACTCTATTGGCCAATAAAAAGATTTCTCCGTGCTGTCCAAATGTCACATATCCTCTTCCCAATGACTGAAAATACAGCTTCGTCATCGCTGGTCGCAGTGGCTTCTTTGATCACGCTGTTACTGGTTTGGCAGTTGTCGGCACTGGCATTTTCATCACCTTTGCTACCCGCACCGCTCATCGTCATGAAAGTATTGGTCGAGCAGCTACAATCTGGGGCATTGTTGTCAAACTTAGGTATCACATTGGCCCGCCTGACCGTCAGTTTTTTCCTGGCAATGATTCTCGGTACAACCATCGGAATTTTACTGGGTAGGAACAAGCAACTCGATAGTTTTTTCGACAGTTGGCTAATCATATTTTTGAATATACCCGCGCTGGTCACCATTATCCTCTGTTATGTATGGTTCGGGCTCGACGAATTCGCGGCGATTTTGGCCGTGGTCATTAACAAGCTCCCGAATGTCGTGGTTACTCTGCGGGAAGGTACACGCGCAATCGACAAGACATTACTGGAGATGGCGCAAATCTACCGCTTTGGAAGAATTAGGACATTGAGCCATGTAATTTGGCCACAACTGTATCCTTTTTTGATCGCCGCGGCCCGAACCGGTTTGGCGTTGATATGGAAAATCGTACTTGTCGTCGAATTGCTTGGTCGTAGCGATGGCATGGGATACCAGCTCCATGTATTTTTCCAATTATTCGATGTCGCCAGTATCTTAGCCTATACGATTGCTTTCATCGCGGTTATCCAAGTGATTGAATGGGGTATACTCAAACCATTGGATCGCCATGCGCAACGGTGGCGCCGATGACCGAGATAAGCGTTAGGATAGACCAAAAAATTTATCCGGCCACCGGTAAAGCCGGTGAACAATTTGTAATTAGGAACCTGGAATTTTCCCTGACTTGTGGCGAATTTTGCTGCCTTGTCGGTCCTTCTGGTTGCGGAAAAACCACCTTGCTACATATATTGGCAGGATTAGACAACAATTATGATGGCCAGATCACTCCGACCCGCCAAGACTCGACGGAACCAAGCATTGGTTATGTATTTCAGGAACCCCGCTTGCTACCTTGGCGAACCGTGCGCGAGAATATTGAAATCGCGCTGCGCCCGGACCAATCTACAGACTATATCGACGAACTGCTCGACGCTATGAATTTGACCAAAGCCGAGCATGTCTATCCGGAACGTCTGTCTTTAGGGATGAGTCGGCGCGCGGCACTGGCGCGCGCCTTTGCGATACAACCCGACCTACTATTGATGGACGAACCCTTTGTATCACTAGACGCTCCAACCGCCCGCAGAGTTCGTGAGCTACTGGTCGATATATGGCACCAACAACAACCAACAGTATTATTCGTAACGCATGATTTGCGAGAGGCCATAGAATTGGCCGACCGACTACTGTTTCTATCCGCTGCCCCGTCAAGTCTGGTCACTAGCATTACGGTTGATATCCCCAGAGACAAACGATCGGATGACAACGCTATAGAATTATTTAGGCAACATCTATTGTCACAATTTTCTGAAGTTAAGGGTTTACTTTGAATTGACTTTGCAAATAGAAAACTCGTACATTAAGAGACTAGATACCACCAATGAAATATTGGCGAGGCTCGAAGATAGTTTTATTAAGCAAGCCTCGCCCGCAGCACCCGGACCAGGTGTTGACAGCGGAACGGTTAAGCATGGCGCCACAAGCGGTAGATAATCTGACACTTTGGGATTAAAACCTTATGTCACTAGACTTACTCAGGTCGAAACTGGAGAATTGCCCAAGTTGCGCTCTATTTAACTTTCGAAAAACCACGCGCAGTCTGACTCACCGCTACGACAAGGTCCTTCAGGAATGCGGTTTGCGCGGTACCCAATTCACCATATTAGCTTTAGTCACAATGATGGATAAGCCGACCATCGGTCACTTGGCGAAAAATCTAGGTATGGATCGCACGACTTTGACTCGAAACCTAAAACCATTACTCAAAGCAAATTTTGTAGAATGCAAACCGGGAATGGACCGGCGCCGCCGTGAAGTCACTCTTACCGAGAATGGTGCTGCAGTCTTGGCCAAGGCGATACCGCTATGGAAACAGGCACAACAAGAATTTATAGAATACCTGGGGCCCGAAAGATTTGACGCCTTATTGGATGAATTGCGAGTCTCGGCAAAGTTCGGTCGCTGAACAAAACCAGTCTATCGAAAACAAACTCGCACTTTGCTGCACCATTTAACGAAACTCAAGAGAACAAGAACGCGTTCAGACACGGCAACCCAATTCTTATTGAATCAAGCAAATTCTAAGTTCACATTGCGATGGCATGTTTGTCATTACAATGTGAATTCAATTAAAAATGCAGAAATTGGATCAATCCTTAAGAATAGCTTTCGCCCCATTCCTTCATTGCCATTAATACAGAATCCAACCTACGACCCTTGTTCGTCAATGCATAACTCGCGCGCGGTGGATGCTGCGAATAATAACGCCGCTCGACTACACCTTGCGATTCAAGCCATTTGAGTCTTGACGATAACGTATTCGGCGAGGCGCCTTGTAACGAGTCGGCAAGATCCTGAAATCGACAGGATTCAGCGCAGAATAGGTCACGCAGGATCATCACGCTCCAATCATCCCCAATAATATTCATCACCCGACCGACCGGGCAATTTGTATCGTAGCGTTTAGTCATATTAAAAAACCAACTTGCATCATTATTACTATCAATATTATAGTGACTACTTTATCGATAGTTAATTTTATCTTATCTATCTTTTCCCTGCTTGGAGCTCAGGTAAATGCACAATTTCGCGAAAAAAAAATTCTGGTTTCTGTTTCTCATTATCATGCCGTTGGCCCATAGCGCAACAACCGGACACGAGGTTTTAGGAACTTGGGTAAATCAAGCCGGTGACGGCTTGATCAAGATTTCGTTAAATGGCGATAAATATGAAGCTGTTATTATAGGTGGAACACACCCAAAGTCTCCTGAACGGAAGGATGTTAACAACCCGGATCCTAAACTAAAAACCCGCCCGCTTAAGGGGCTTAAGATCCTAGGCAATTTATCCTATGAAGGTGACAATGAATGGGACGACGGTTGGATTTACGATCCCAACAACGGCAAAACTTATGACTGCCAAATGACGTTGGAAGACAAAAACACGCTTTCAATTCGGGGTTATGTCGGGACACCAATGTTCGGAAGAACGGAAACATGGAGACGACACGTCGAATAAATACATTCAATATACCGTTCTTATTATTACTAGCAATCTTCGATACAGTTGCGTTAAACGATCTGTGCCGTCAATCGGCTAACTGCAAAGTCCTTCGGCTATTTATTCAAGGACGGCTCAATCCAACCGAGATCTTTGCGAATCGGTTCAGACCCCAAGGCACGATAAAATTGGTTAGTATAACCATGATTACCAGTACCGAAAAAATCGAATCGGGGATAACGCCAAGAATTTTGCCTACACTGATAAATATCAAGACCGCTTCTCCACGGGGCACCATTCCCAATCCTATCAACATATAATTCAACGAGCCCCGAGCAACAAAAGAGGTTGCAAGTTTTCCTATTATTGCGGCTAATGAGAGTAGCAAAGTTAGAAATAAGTATTTTGGCTCCAAAATTATCTTCAAGTTAACCTGCATACCGACAAAAACGTAGAAGATTGGCACGATAATCGTTTCCAAGGGTTGGATCAACGCTTCAGCGTTCAGCTTATTGTGTTCGTTTTCGGCCAACACCAATCAAGCCGCGAAAGCACCGGCAACGATTCCCAATTCCAGCATCTCAGCAATCCAACTCATGATAAATACAATGGCAACCGGGAAAATCAGTTTTGAATGCGCCAATGTCAATATTGGGATATCCCTCATATATTGCGCGCAACGCTTCCCAAGCAAAACGACCGCGCCAAAAAAAATCACACCAATGGTCAGCAGCGTCAGCGTATCTTGAATCCCAGCTTTGCCGTGTAATGCCGCCCCCATCAATATAGCTAGGACAAATATACCGATCACATCGTCAATATAGGCTGCATCCAAAATCAAACGACGTTCCCGCTGATACATCTCGAGCTCGGAAAGTAGTTGTGCGGTTATCGCAGCGCTCGTTGTGCAAAGACTCGCCGCTACGAAGATATGGACTGGGGTCGAATATTCGGATAGCAGCATTGTGCCAACTAGTAATCCAAGCAAGAATGGCACGCTGGCCCCTACCGCAGATATCGCGAACGCCGTTCGTTCGGCCCGCATTAAATATTGCAGTTTGGTTTCCAGGCCCAGTTTGAATAAAACCAAAAATACGCCGAAATTGGAAAATATCCAAAGCGCGATTATCATCACGACAAACTCCGGGCCAGCTTGTCCAGATAAAGACCGAACCAATTCCAATTTTGGATGATCATCACCTAAGCTTGCAACATCAAATAATCGTTCAGCGGTTTGTGCAACGGACACATCGGAATTCCACACAGATTTGAACAATTCGCCAGCATCACCCAGGTGCATGATTAAATAAAAGAATGGAGACCAATCCAACCAATAAAGAAAATTACCAACGATTACACCGAACAATAGCTCCCCGATGACTATTGGAAATCTGTAGTGCGTGGAAATAATTTGCGCAATCAGCGCAATAATGACGACCAAACCCAATTCCAGCAGGATAAAGGAAAAAGGGTTGACCAGCCCATATACACCCACCTGTGCAGACTGCAGATCCTCAGCCAATACATTGGATACGCTCATGTAAAGTAATCCAACGAATAGTAGAAATTGCATACTTTTCCTTATTCGACGCATAAAACCTCTGTATATAATTAATGTCCTAAATAACGGGAAAGGCGGATGATTGAGCGTTGGCAGCTGGAAAATCATACCGCTTTAACTCGTCTGAATAAACTAAGCTCCAACATTTAAAGACCGAGGGTACACGAAAAAAAGCAACGCTGATTCATTTCAAACACTTCATTCCTTTCGCGATCATTTAGCTGCAAGCGCAGTTTCTTAGCGCGATAATTTCGTCCCCCTTGAATTTTGTTATGATCGCCCGGTTTTTGCAAAATCAAATTGAGCCAGTTGGGCTATAAACGATCGGTACAAGGAATCCATATTTGATACTTGCATCGGAATTTATCGGCTGGTTCGCTCAATTCCACCCTTTCCAAGCGATTGCGCAGACCACCACCCAATCCAATCCGGCGAAACCAACCCGATCGCTCCGGCGAAACGCAGAGTTCTCTCCCCCAATCGAGATATTTTCGAAGGAATAACGGGGACTGTGGAACTAGCCTAGAGGAATACTAGTGCCTTATTCCGACTAGATTGGAGTTGCGACACTAACTAGCAATGAAATTAAAATCGTCGTGTTGAATCAGACCGTCCGGACGGCGGCCGATTCGGGGGTCTCCCTACCTGCAAATTTTTGAACCTTTAAGAACGTGGCGGTTGGCCCTTTTCTAGTCAGCGCCGACATTGCGACCGAAGAAAATTCTACATGAATCGATCCCGACGGTACTGGACAAGATGAAGTGGCCGCTTGTTACCTGACGCAAACTTCCGTTGGCCAAATCTTTCCAACGATAACGGTGTTGGATTGCATCGATTTTTCCCATGCTAATGTAATCCAACGAATTACCGCTTTGGAAAAATAACACCGGCCACAAGCGTCACTAAACAGCTTCTATATCTTTTTTTCGAAAACTGTTTTGTCGTCGATGACTAGTGAAGTCAGACCATGGTCCATACTATAGCTACAGTCAGCAACTTTAAAATCGTCTTTCTTACCCCGCCACCGTAAAACCAGCGAGGATGTCCCTGATCCAATCGTTTCAGTAGGGACATACATTTCCCGCCCCAAGGCCTTTTTGAGTTTAACTCCGCAGCTCGCTATAGCCATATTCTTGAGCTCGACCCCAGTCATCATCATCTGCTGCGATGCAGTCTCCTCCTGCGTCTCGCCACACGCCGATAAAACTATTGCAGCGCTCAAAATATACACGGTTTTTGCTAAATTTGTTGTTCGCGAATTCATACTAAAGTCCCATAATTGTATTATCGAAATGCTTTTTGATTAACGAATTTTTCTATCACCTTACACACAAATTCGGTTTGGTTAAAAATTGCCAAGCAATACCAAGAAGGGGGAAAAAACGTCCATCCGCTAAGGTCTATCAATATATCGCGGCGGCTCACAAAATGCGAACAATGATTGACAAATTTTTGAAATGCTTGTGAACATATTGCCGGTTTCACGAAATTTCGATCACTCCCACCGAATCATTAATTCTGTCGCTCAGTCTACACGGATGTATCTATGCCGCTTTTTGGAAATGAGCTATAAACAACTCGTGGTTCTTGAGAAACATTATTTTTATAGACTCACCCGTTTTGCGCAAACCCAAAAAATACAATCTAGATCGTTGACAACAATATTCGATTATTGAACTTAGGCGTGAACCAGGAAATAACAGGGCAAATATTTTACTTCAAGGGAACAAACAACATTTAAGTTTATCTAAATCCGTTCGACAATACCGTTTCTAAACTCCAAAGGTCCAATTTGAAGATCAGCGGAATTTCTCATAAATCTTTTTTAGCAAAAATGTACAATATTGAATCATTAAAGTATGAAGCGCTACCTGCTTAAATTTTCTGTCATCTTGATATTGGGGCCTGTATACATGGCCTTGCTGGGCCCCATTAAATTGAGTGGGGACTGGCGCACCGCGCCCCGACACAGCACAGGGATTTCTCCACGCGCGGATTCTAACAAAGACGCGATCGTCCAGATATTCTCTGCTCGTACGTTTAATTGGCGCGGCATTTTTGGCGTGCATACGTGGATCGCGATCAAACCTTCCGGTGGAAAACAGTACACGGTCCACCAAGTCCTGGGATGGCGAACCTGGCGAAATCTGCCCGTAGTTGTGTCGGAACAGGACGAACCCGACCGCTCTTGGTACGGCAACACGCCAAATATTTTGCTGGATATTCGCGGTGATGAAGCAACCAAATTGATCCCCAAGATCGAAACTGCGGTAAAAAGCTATCCCTACCCAAACCAATACACAATCTGGCCCGGACCTAACAGCAATACTTTCGTCGCATGGGTTGCACGCCAGGTTCCTCAATTGGGTCTAGCTTTACCAACAACGGCTATTGGCAAAGATTACTTAGGAAACCGCATTGTCGATAGAGCACCCAGCGGGACCGGATACCAGTTGTCTCTATTGGGATTACTAGGCGTGACAGCCGCACGAACCGAGGGATTAGAAATTAATGTATTAGGACTCAATTTTGGGATCGATCCATTCGGTTTAGCAATTAAATTACCGGGTGTGGGAAGCATTGGAATTAATTAAAAATCTCCGGCAAAATTGATGCGTTGCTTCAATTTGTTTTCTCGAAGGGATAACAACTTTTTGATTTTTATATAACGTGACACGCCAAGAAAATCTCTCGAAATTTCGATTCGGTACCCTCGACATAAATTGATCAGATACTAATCGCCGATAATCACAGTGTGGACATGGAAAACAACGGTAACAATCAGCACTCGAATTACTGGCACACTGCCTGACCAAGCTTCTAGCCGACGTTACCTCAATAACCGAAACAAGAAATAATGTGGGGTCTCTGGATAGACGACAAATACGGGGAACAAAGCTATTGTCAATAGGGGTGCGACTCGGCGATACTAAGACCGCACAATTACATCATGTTAGTATCGAAACGGGCCAAAATGATTCCAATAGTGAATCAAACTATATTTCTAATCAGATTATCCTAAGGCCAATTTCGAAACTACCTTAGTTCTGATTACCAAGGAACAACTAACCGAAATTCTTTTTTCGAAAATCAATCCGGAGTACGTAATGACTTCAAGAACGGACGAAACGGCAATACTACAAGCTACATTCGGAAATCTCCGCCACACCTGGGGTTGGTTGTTAGCTCTGGGCATCCTATTTGTGATTCTTGGCACGATCGGCCTCGGTATGAGCTTCGCATTGACCATGGTTAGTATGATGTTTTTTGGATTTCTAATGCTTATTGGCGGCGGAATGCAGTTGGGCCAAGCTTTTAAATGTCAAGGCTGGCAATCTATTTTGTGGCACGTTGGGATCGCAATTTTGTACGTGATCGCAGGGATCATGTTCATTAATGATCCAACCGCCGCTTCTGCAATTGTTACCTTTCTTATTGCCGGACTATTGTTCGCTATAGGAACGTTGCGGATCTTGATGGCGTTTCACATCAAAGGCATGCCAGGCTGGTGGTGGCCACTGCTGGGCGGAATCGCTTCGATCATTCTGGCGATTTTAATCCTCGCTGAGTGGCCCAGTTCTGGGACGTGGGTGATTGGACTGTTTATAGCGATCGATATGATCATTCACGGTTGGTCGTATATCTTTATCGCGTTGGCCGCCAAAGCCGCTGGAAAACTATCGGGTACCGAGGATCGCGCCAATATTGAAGCGTAGCCGGTTGCTTGTTTGAATATCAAATAACATTGGCGGCACGAATCAGCGAGTGGATCTAGCGTTTCGTTACTTGTGACGTCTATGCCTATTTTACCGATTTTGGCTATCATTGGCTTTTAGAAAACGTTCCCTAAGCCGTTCGATCAATACGAAAAATACCGGAACAATCAATAAGCTCATCAACGTCGCGGCCAACATACCGCCGAAAACTGTCGTTCCCAGCGAATGCCTGCTTGCAGCGCCTGCGCCAGTGGCTAATACCAATGGAATTACACCCAAAATAAACGCGAAAGCTGTCATCAGGATAGGCCGTAACCTAACCCGGGAAGCTTCAACCGCGGCTTCCATAATCGAATATCCTTCGGCGCGCAGGCGTTTGGCGAATTCTATAATCAGAATGGCATTTTTACTGGCCAATCCAATCAGCATAATCAAACCTATCTGGCAATAAACGTCGTTATCCAATCCGCGCATGGATTGAGCAAGTAACGCGCCTAACATAGCCAGTGGGACGGTCAGCATCACCATCAACGGCATCGACCAACTCTCGTACAACGCGGCCAGAAACAAAAACACAAAGATTAGTGCCATCGCAAAGACGATAATCCGTTGGTTCCCAGCTTTGCTTTGCTGAAAAGCGATACCGGTCCATGCGTAACCGTATCCATCCGGCAAAACTTCATTGGCCAGTTTTTCCATCGCATCGATTGCCTGTCCCGAGCTATAACCGCTCGCCGCCGCGCCATTGATCGACGCCGAACGATAAAGGTTATAATGCGGAATGGCTCTGGCACCGATCACCGGCCGGACCGTTACCAATGTGTTTAATGGGATCATTTCTCCATTTCGGTTACGGACGTATAGCCGCTTAATATCTTGGGCTTTTTTACGTACATCCCCTTCCGCCTGCACCAACACTTTGTATACACGGCCGAATTTATTGAATTCATTGACATAAAGACCCCCCATAAATATTTGCAGGGTATCAAATACATCGGGGACCGATACACCTTCGATCATCGCCTGTTCTCGGTTTAAATCGATATACAACTGTGGTGTTTTGGCGCTAAATCCGCTGAATAAACCGTCCAACTCGGGACTTTTGTTACCTTTAGCCACTATTTTCTGAGTAAGTTTTTCCAGTTCCTCCAGACTACCGCTGCCAAAATCCTGAAGTTCAAATTGAAAACCACCCGTTTGGCTCAAACCATGAATTGCGGGTGGCGGAAAAATGCTAATATTCGCTTGATTAATCGAAGCAAGTGCTTTCTTCGCAGCTTTAATCATTGCCGATGCGTGCAGACGGCTCTCTGTGCGTTCGCTCCAATCAGTCAAAATAGGAATCACGGTTGCCACATTAGATGAGGTTGTGCCATCAACCAAACTCAAAGCAGTAAATGACAATACCTTGCCCACACCCTCGGTTTGTCCCATTTTAGAATCAATCCGATCGACGATTCTTTGCGTTCGTTGCAATGACGCGCCTTCGGGTAATTCAACGCTGATAATGAAATACCCCTGATCCTCCGCCGGAACGAATGCTGTCGGCACGGCCTTAAACATAAACAGAGTAATCCCAACCAGAATGACAAAAACCCCGACCACAAAGTACCAATGTTTGACCAATAGACGAATGGCCGCTTCATAACGTTCGGTAAAACTCTCGAATAGTTGACCAACTTTAGCCTCTATGCGGTTTTTGGATTCCGATCCCGGGCGCAGGAATACAGCGCTCAATGACGGACTCAGTGTTAGCGCATTGATCGCGGAAATCCCAACAGCACAGGCAATGGTCAACGCAAATTGTCGATATAATTGGCCGGTAACACCCGGGGTGAATGCTATCGGTATAAAAACCGCCATCAATACTAATGTGGTTGCAACCACCGGAGCAGTCACTTCCTGCATAGCGACCACCGCGGCGCGTCTTGGCGGAAGATTCTTTTCAGTCATCTGCCGGACCACATTTTCGACCACAACAATGGCATCGTCGACGACTAAACCCACGGCCAGTACCAAACCGAACAATGTCAACGTATTAATGGAAAAGTCCAATGCGTACAACAATGCAAAAGTCCCAATCAAGGACACCGGTATGGTAATCGCCGGAATTAGTATAGAGCGCGCATCTGGCAAGAAGACAAACATGACGACGAAAACCAACAGTATCGCTTCGACCAACGTAATCAGTACTTCGCGGATCGAGGCCCGCACAAACCGGGTGGTATCGTAATTGATCCTATACTCCAAGCCTTCCGGGAAACTATTCGACAGTCGATCCATTTCGGCCAATGCGCTATCGACCAGTGCCAGCGAATTACCCCCAGCGCGCTCAGAAATACACATATTGGCGCTGTTTAATCCGTCGAGAGAGGCCCTGCTTGAGTAGTCTTCAGCCCCGAGTTCAATGCGGCCGATATCCTTCACTCGAACGATAGCTGTCTGGGAATCGGCTCGAACAATAATATTTGAAAATTCATCAACTTCTTTGAGCCGGCCCAGCGTGTTAAGGGTATAGCGAAATTGTTGCCCTTTGGGTATGGGCTCGCTGCCTATCGAGCCCGACGCTACTTGACGATTCTGATTGGATACCGCATTGACCACATCATCGGCGGTCAAGCCCAGACCCGCCATCTTTTCAGGATCCAGCCAAATACGCATCGCGTACTTACGTTCTCCGGTCATCGATAACTGCCCTACACCCGGAATACGGCGCAACGAATCGGCAATATGAATCTCTGCATAATTACTCAAAAATAAATTGTCGAAACGGCCATCCGGTGAAACAAGATCCATGCAAAGCGTAATGAACGGCTCCTGTTTCTCAATATTCAGGCCTTCCTTGATCACTTCGTCGGGCAATTGAGAACGAGCAATCTCCGCGCGATTTTGCACGTCAACCGAAGCGATATCGAGGTCGTAAGCAATATCGAAGGTTACGGTAATAGTCATGCTGCCATCATCCGTACTAATGGATGACATATAAATCATGCCCTCAACGCCGTTGATCTGCTCTTCGATAGGCGTTGTTACACTTTTCTCCATAACCTGGGAGCTTGCCCCTGTAAACGAAGCTGTTACCTCTACCGTAGGCGGGGTCACCTGAGGAAATTGGGAAACTGGCAGCAACGGAATGGACGCGGCGCCGACCAGGATGATAATGATCGCAATAACCGATGCAAAAATCGGACGGTTGATAAAAAAGTGGCTAAACATGCAGGATATCCTGTGCGTTTAATTCTCTGCTGCAGCGTTGTTAGGCACTGCCGGACTTGAACCGGGAACTAATTCGTTGGATTGCGATGGGGCAGGGTTTGTTGCTCGCTTAACTTTGCCCCCGCTTTTTAGTTTCTGCAATCCGCTGACGGCAACCTCCTCACCAACTTTTAAACCATCCAGAACAATTCGCATATTCTGATAAGTCGCACTCAGCGTAACCGATCGAGAAGTTACTGTGTCGTCGTTAGCCACAACATAAACTTGGAAACCCGCTTGCTGCTGCTCCAGCGCCGCTTGTGGTACAAGTATGGTGTTGGCCTGGTTACCGAGAAATGCGCGCACCTTGCTATATTCCCCAGGGATCAACAGATTTTTGGGATTAGGAATCACCGCTCTAACCTTTATTGTATTGGTGGTCGGGTCGATACGGTTGTCGATAGAATCAACTTGTCCCGGGTGGCTGAACTGACCGTTGTCGCTAACCGACAGTGAAACCTGAATGGGTGACTTCGCCTGCTGTTCGGTAATTCGACCAATTAATTCATTATCCGGCTGAAAGACGACGTAGATAGGATCCATTTCTACCAACTGAGCCAATTTCGGGTTTTTGTCCGGAGAAACTAGATTTCCGACATCCACTTCGGTATAGCCGATTCGACCAGTAAACGGCGCGTAAATAGAACAATAACCCAAATTCAATTTGGCATTTTCCACGTCGGCCTGGCTTGATTTTACCTGGCCTTCGTGTTCCTTGGCCTGCGCAACGAGGTTGTCAAATGCCTGGCGTGAAATAAAATCTTGCTTGGCAAGCGGCGTTTGACGCTCCAACCTTTTTTGAGCATCGATTAACGCTGCCTGGCTTTGGGCCAATTCCCCCTCAGCTTTTTTTAACGCGGCCTGGAACGGCTTGGGATCGATTTGATAAAGTAGCTCACCTTTTTGAACGGTTGAACCTTCGTCGAAATTGCGAGAAATCAAAAACCCTTCAACGCGTGCCAGCAATTCCACCGACGTCACTGCTTCCAGCGAACCGGGAAACTCAAGATTAATTGGGATTGTCTGGGCTTTTATGATTGACGTACTAACAACAGGGACGGCATCAGACTTTGAATCTGTCTTCTTATCGCACGCGACCAGAACCAACAAAAATCCTATCGCTATTAACCCGATCATTCGCCAACTTTTCAAGCCGCAGACTTTATACATAGCTTTACCTATCCTCCCGGCAATATGGTTGTTTTAGGCAGAATACTATTAAGCTCGCATTGTCACCAGTCATTATCATTGAATGGCATCAGAAATTAATCCAACCCAAACCCATAAGTTGATCAGCTTAAGCAGAATCGCAATTCAATTCGACCAGATTATTGGATTTTTGCTAAGGGATAGTTATAGTGACTGAAACCTCTTCTACGCACAGGGAGAATCCGATGCGAAAATTTTCATTTTGGTTATTATATTCCCTCTTCACCGCCTTGTTTATCCAGCCATCTTTTGCCACCGAAAAATTTCGCTCCGTGGAAGATTCCGCTGATCCAATTCCTATTTTATTCGTACAAAATGCCGCCGAGGTCAGTTTTCGCAAGGGCAGCATGACGCTTAAGAACATCAGCCCCTCAACCACTTTTTTTTCCGACCGGCCAGAACGAATAGCCGGACACCTTCCGACCAGAAATTTTTTAAAAATTTGGGACGAAGGAAAAGACAGTTTTAAAAACGATCCTCCCAATGCCAACTTATCGATTTTGGGTGAAAAAGAAGGCGCAACCGACCTCGTTTTAGAAATATCAAATCCAAGGCTGAACGGAAATGAATTAACCTACGACATCAAAATACTAGATGGTGTACCACCGGAAAAAGGCGGGATCGCTTCGCTTTTCATCGATTGGTTTGTCGTTCACGGCCGAGGTCACCGTTGGTATCCCCCGCCTCCCTTGCGCCCCATCCATCCTTATCATGGGCCCAGAGTCACTTGCACTTACAGTTGGTATACCGGCCGCCGTTGGTGTCATGCCGCTGGACGCTATTATTAGCTTATCGCATCTTTCCAAGAATTTACGAGTCTCCAGTTCTACCCAGGCACACTATTTTAGAGCCTATTTTCAATAGTTAAACAGTATGCACCAACAATATTTAAGGATAATCTTCAAGAATCTGTCGTGTCACGAATTCCCCGGATCCTGGATTCGTTCCACCACCGGGCCACGTCGAGGCCCGGCAGAAATAAAGTCCTAAAATAGGTGTCCGGTGACCAGTAATCTCGGCGAAAGGGCAACCGCTATAAAACTGACTGAATTGCATACTGCCAGCATTGTTGTCGCCCTGAACCAAATTCAGGTTAAGCGCCTCAAGGTCTAACGGCGATTGCACCACCTTATCAAGAATCCGGTCGAGAAGACCTGGGGCGTGCACTTCTATCAGGTCTAGAATACGATTGGAATAGGCTTCCTTCGCGTCTTGGGTCCAGGATTTACCGCGAATTTTTTTGAGCATATCTCCGCAAATTACCGCAGGGACGGCGCGCACAAATATTCGCATCACCTGTTTTTCGGAAGGAGCAATCGATCTATCGTACACACTTGGTTGGTTAATACAGAAGAACAGTTCTTCGCTGAGTATCCCAGCCTTAGCCTGTTGATAGACGGCGGCAAGATGATCGAGGGAGTTTCCGTTGTGGATATAGAAGCAATCTTTTGCTGCATGCGGGTTTCAATCGGGTGGCTCCGATAGAGCCAGATGGATCAACAACGCACCGGGACCATAGCGATAATTTCGAGCCATCTCCGCTTCTCGAGGTGGCAATTGCCCGCCAGTCATTTTCAAAAGTGCCGTCGGTGTGACGCCCGCAAAAACAGCGCGCGAAGCATTCAATTTTTAGCCCCCATTTAGGCAAACCCCTACGGCTTTGCCATTCTCTATTACTATTTTTTCAACCGTTTGTCCCGTTCGAATTGTTCCGCCCAAATCGTCCAGCAATTTTGAAAGCGCTAACGTCACATTGCCTGCACCCCCCTTGCACAATGCCGCGCCAGAACGTTGAATCCAATTGGTTTCTATAAACGGGACCAGCAACCTCCGCCAAAATCCGGCGCATAGTCGAAATGAAGCCCCCAGGCCGCGCAACCATGGTTTGGGCGATGTTGCTCTCAAATCGCGTCGTCAGTGTTTCTCTTAGCGAGTTGAATAAAAATTCATGCGACAAAAGGCGGACAGATTCTGGAAAATCGCTGGTTGAATGAAAAATTTTTCGGATCGCCTCGCTGGGACCGGGATAGGCGCCCACGGTACGAAACAGGTCAGGAGCGCAGATTTCGAAAAATATCCCGCCCAGGAATCCCATGCTTTTGCATCGGCTGCGGAATATGCCGCTATATTGCTAAGATTAACGTTACGGTCCGTCGTAAGGCTCAAGAATTCAACGCTTGATCTCAACAGGCCACTAGAATTTCGGGCTGATATAAATTCAACGCCCTTGCTAGCCAATGCAGTTTTAAATTTACTGTAGAACCCAAAACTAATGAATGGGTCTAAATTCACGGCGCCCAGCTCATGGTGAAAGCCGGGCAAGGTCAACCCCATAGTCCAGACTGCCCCACCAGGCTCGTCATTTCGTTCAACGACCAATACCCGCCAGCCAGCTTGAGCAAGCAGGATGGCGCTGGCATTAATGCCAGCGCCGATCAATATCACATCTGGAGAAACATGTCGCAGATTGCCGAGATCACCATGCCCATTCCCATCGGTGATATTCACGTTTAACCCATTCGTTGGCGCTCTAGAGTCATTAAGGAAATACCGGGCGGTCGACCGATTGTTGAGTAGGTGGAATCCCTTCTATTATCGCGAGATACACCTCATTCAATTAAACGTTCAAAAACCATGTCGTGCATAGCGCACCGTCCCCCACGACTAGCCCTACTCGCTCGAAAACGAGGGTAACGCGCGATTAAAACATCGGCGATCAGCTTCAGATAGCGGTGTATCCCAGAATAATAAATGGACGGCTCCCATATGAGACGCGACTGCTTCCGATAACGAGAACCCGGTAGGGCGTTTATCGCCAAATCCACTTCCCACCGATCGCTCGCAACCCGCACTAAGCCAAACGCCTAGCCCGATTAATACTACTGGTCTCCCACCTACAATCAACGCCGTCTACGTTAAATCCGTTTTAAGAAAATTCTCCGTAGATAATCGGCGTTTTCTAAGGAATTAGGCGTAGACCTAAGTCGCGATTCTCTTCACTTTCTTATTCCTCAAACCCTATTTTGCGATTGCCTTAAGTCACTTCTAAGCAGACCTTGCCCTGCAGCCAGAAGCCAAGAGCTATCGGCTGGCCTTACAAGATGCAACACGTCCATCCACGCAGAACCTAAATGAACTTAAGCTGGCACGACATTGTTGGCACATGGTCCCTTTTGACCCTGCCCCACTTCATATTCTACCGCTTGGCCCTCATTGAGCGTTGCATAACCGCCGCCGCTTTTGATTTCTGAATAATGCACGAACAGATCTTTTCCCCCATCATCTGGAGTGATAAAACCAAAACCTTTGTCCGCATTGAACCACTTTACTGTACCTTTACTCATTTCATACTTTCCTTTTTTGGGTGAATATTAAATTATCTCGCACTTCTACTTTCCGATCAGATCATAGATCTTAATGAACAACTACAAACTCCATTTGCATTCACTTAACGAAGTTATAGGAAGCCCATAACTTGAATTCCAATAAAATTTTTTGTGTGAAAAATTTAAGTATGCCTCAACTTGAACCTGGCACCGATTGTTCCCCTCAAACATATTCACACGATTTTCCTAAACAAATAAATATTCGCTAATTTTCTTCGTTGGAGAAGACACACTGCCCTATCCCTGATTTCGAATTGGGCATCGAATTAGGTGCTGAGATATCCTGGAAATATTCAACCACATGTCCGTCTATCTCAACGTTACGGTTACCACAATAAGTTTTTTTACCAGATTAAGGAGAATACACGTGTCCAATTCACGCATACCGCTCCAATTCCTTGGTTATCGTCGCTGTAGTACATAATTGTAAATCAGGACAGCCAAATTTCGCAGGCAGGGTTTGTTGTTGATCTAGTTTATCTTTCAAATTTTGCAGGCGTCGGCGCCAATTTTCTATTTTGCTCGTTGTGGACCTAAGCTGAATTCGTTTAGATCCGCCTATTTTACCTTTTGCCGACCACAATTGACAAAGACTATCTTTGATTGCTTAGGTATAAGATACGAAAACGGCTGAGGTGACCGAAAGACATTAACAGTAAATCGGTCGCGACGACCAATGTTACAGGGGATCTTAGCTAGATCAACGATTGTCCGAAAGTCGCTGGATTTCACCCAAATACGTCGTTACAACTGATAATCAGGGTGATAAATAGAATATACACGCACGTATTCATATTTATCGGTCGCACTTATATCGTAAAACGCAGACATCATCAATCTGAACGAGCTGCCCGCCCTATGTTTGACACCAACCCATTCGAGATCTTTTTTACATCTAAAATCAATCGGCGCCTCTATTGCAATCTAGTTCTTGGAAATGACCAACGAACGATGTCGTTGGATTTTCTCGTGCATAATTTCGTGCACTTGTAGCCAAAAAGAAACGGTTACCTCCCTACCCACATTTTTCGTCGCATTCGGCATATATTCAAATGTCGCGTTCGGTATGAAGTATTTATCGTAGAATTCAGAAAATGCACCTCAATCACCTGCACAAGCTGCATTAAAATCGCAATATATTGATTGTATTTCTGTTCTGTAATCAAAGTATCGATCTCCTTCGTTAATAGTTAACGATTCGCAAATGTTCTAATACGATCAATAAACTCTTAAACATTCACAGGACGTGGATCATGAGTTTAATACAAGATATCCACACCACCGGTAACCCACAACAGCATTCATCATAAAAAAATATCCATTGGTTGGAAGACGAGGAAATCTGCGTTATATATAAATTGCCAATGCAGTCGAATTTACCAACACAGTTACCCACATGGGATCAAAAATAAAATCGGCAATATTAGACCTGAATCCGTGACTTCAACCCCGGACAAAGGGTCTAAAGCACTGAAAAAGAA
>CAZUGA010000015.1:0-91542 GCA_964619885.1 uncultured Methylococcaceae bacterium | reverse complement strand
TTCCAGGTGTTCACGTTCAACCAGAATCGCTGTTCAGCTTCGCCGGAATATGCATTCGCCTATATAATAAGCGTGGTCATACTCAATTGGTTTGCCGTCTGCATCCTTAAGACCGTCCCGCGGTAGTACCATAATGGCTCCGTTCATGCCCGATACAACGTGATACGGAATGGCAGGTCCTCCCGGGGCACAGTGATAGACAAAAACACCCGTTTTGGTCGCTTTGAAGCGGATTGTTTTTTGCTGACCAGGATCCACTTTCATGAGCAGCGCACCCCCTAATGCGCCGGTAGCAGCATGTAAATCGATGGTGTGCCGTAAAAGATTGGATTTGCTATTGGCCAAAGTCAATTCAACGTAATCATTTTGGTGAACAACAATGATCGGTCCTGGGATGCTTCCGTTGAATGTAAGCGCTTGAACAAATACGCCGTCTGCTATTTTCACTTCTTTTTCTTCGGCGATCAGATGAACTTTTACTATTTTTGGACCGGATTTCGCCACTTGTTCATGTTTGGGTAGTTGTGGCGGAGCAACCAAAGTTTGAGCTACCCACGGTAGTTCATCGACATTCGTCGGTTTTTGACTGAGACCACTTTGCGGTTGTTCCTTGTCGGCATCTATTTTGTTAGGAGAATGGCTACAACCGTATACGATGATCAGTAAAACTATGGTGATCGGTTTGATGCTCATATTGACGTATCCTTTCGCTGCTTCTAGGAGATGTAATCAAAAAAGTTTTATGTTCCTTGCTTATTATTTAAATAATCCCGCTTCAGAATCTAAATTTAGCTAATTTAAGTTATGTTTTAGCTAAACCTTAATCACGGCAATATTCACCATGTCAGTGTCAGGTTGTTCCTATCTTTATCGGAACGTTGGAAATTAATATTTACGTCTACTACGTTAATCGAGCAAAGTACAAATTTCATAATAAAGTTCTAAGGATTTTATAAGTTCTAAAATTTTTCTCCATATTCGTCAGTGCATTACGACTTGACTAACCGTTTGCTTGGATCCGTTGCATTAATCATATGATCCCATCGAGTAAGCTCAGATGGCCGCAAATATTAACTGACGGTAAATCAATTTTTCGCCTTTCGTTTGCGTACGGCAATGACATTCTTCCCTCTAAATCTGCCAAATTTAGCCAGTTTGCAAAAATGCAAGAATTCAAAATATTAGATTTTCACAAGGATATCTGTAGCTTTCGTTGAAAATTTTTACAGAATTGTTGTTTTCTGATCGGAGAAACAGGGAATAATTAATAAAAACAGTAATATAGAGGCGTTGGCACAGTCTCTGCTTTAGACACAGGCAACTAGAAGGCATCGGTTCCTTTTAGACACTATTCGTACTTAGCGGAGTCAATAATGTTAAAGAAAGTTATATTAATCGTATCCTTGCTCGGTCTAACTGGAAGCGCGTGGGCCCTGCCTTATTTGACGGGCGATCTAGCCTTTGGTGTTGCTCCTGGTGCGAGTTGGAGCCCAACCGGCGGAACGCCTACTGCCTCTGATCCGAACGGTGTCGGAACTGCAACTGGAATCCAGTTCAGTGGATCTTCTATTTTCGGCGGATATGACGCGTTCGTGACGGCTGGAAGCGGAAGTTTTGCCAGCACCGTAGGTTCACTGGTTGATTTCCATGATTTCACTTTTAATCCTTTGGGCGCAGGCCAACCTACGCTTTGGAGTTTTGTAAGCGGCAGCATCAACTACGCGCTTAAGATGACCAGCGCTTTTATTGTTTCTCAAAATGCTAACCAGATTAATCTAACCGGTGCTGCAATTTTGACCGCAGATGGCTATCAGGACACACAAGGTTCATTCCAGTTTACCGCGAACAACAGTGGGACCTCATTTAGCTATTCATCGTCAGCTCAGGTTCCAGAACCCGCAAGTCTTGCATTGTTCGGTATTGGTTTATTGGGGATGGCTTTTTCGCAAATTCGTAGACGCGAAGAATTAAGCTAAAATTTAGTAATCAGCGATTCAGAAAGCCCCTTCGCATTGGCGTAGGGGCTTTTTTTGTCGTTCAATCCAGTAGCTATTCAAGCGGCAATGCATCTAATACCCAGAATTACTTCGATCTAGTCAAATACAACACAGGGAAACGTACAATCTCAAAGGTTTGTTTTGCTTGGAATATGTCACCCGCCGTGTCATATGTTTCTTCCGCTAAAAGTGTATCGCTCATTACTCGGTGATAAAATCGTCGACCAAGTCAGATTTAGCTTAATGGAACGGATTATTTTTATTCTTACTAGATATCTAATCTTGGCATTATTGTGGTTTAAGTTTGGTTGTATTTCACTGAAAGTAATGGCGGTTGGCAGAATTTATACCCTATGGATTTTGGCAAAAATACGATCCTACGTTGTTTTAAATGCACGGTAGCAGGTGGTAATATCGCCAATGCAACCAGTGTTGATACCTACGCAGACATTCCGCAAGCGCTGCTTTGTTTAGGAATGGCCAAAGCACCGGTCATCGTGTTGGTTGGTGGGGCTGGCATGGTTTCCGAAATCGATGCGAAACGTTTACAGGGTTTTTTTAGTGATGTGGTGGCTCCGGCTGCTCAATCGTTAGGCGCCAGCGTAATTGATGGGGGCACAAATACTGGCGTGATGCGGTGCATCGGTATTGCCCGGCAGAAGATTAACGGTGACTTTCCGCTACTCGGGGTAGCTGCGATCGGGACTATTATAGAACCAGGTCGGTCCGCGATCCCAACTGAAATACCTACATTGGCCTGTAATCATAGCCATTTTATTTTGGTGCCAGGCAACGACTGGGGTGATGAGTCTCCGTGGATGGCGCAAATTGGCAGTGCATTATCAGACGGGTTTGGATCGCTAACCCTGGTTGTCAATGGAGGAGAGATCACTTGGTCGGATGTGTCGTGCAGCGTCAATCAAAAACGGGTTGCGTTGGTTGTTTCGGGTAGCGGTCGCGCTGCCGATTGTTTGGCTGTAACTCTTAAAGGTAAGCGTACCGATGCTAGAGCGGAGAGTCTTGCGGCTTCGGGATACGTTCAGACGGTCAGCATTAAAGATAGTCGAGTGAAATTCGAATCATCGATTCGCAGTTTATTAAAAGGTTGAGCTACGACTAGATGTTTGGGGTAAGTTCTAGAAATAACAGAATACTGGTCTTTAACGGCTCCGGTTTCGAACAAATTGAAGCTGCATTCAAAACTTGGGGTAGCCATGTTTCGGTTTTGTCGGACATCTCGAGTGCGCGTGCGGTTGATTTCAATAACTTGTACGGCTTGGTTGTTTTAAGCGATCAGCCAGAACAAATCGATAAGATTCTTGATACGTATTGCGGTTTGATGGGCAAGGTTGGTCGCCGTAAAAGTAGCCCAATTAATATCAGTTTGTTGAGCCAAACTTTGTTGCCTGCGATCGATGAAGGTAATCGCTGGCAACAGAAATTGGGACCTACCGTTGTATTGCGAAGTTTATCCCTACCGAGTCGGGCTGCGCGTTTACTGCTTAGTAGATTTCCGTTACATCTAGCGGCCGATGTAGTCTTTGGTCAGACGATTAACTTGTTGATAATCGGCTTTGCAGAACTTGGTCAGGCGATTGCCGTTCACGCCATGCGGTTGGCCCAATACAGAATAAAAAAACCTATTATCACGGTAGTTGATTCTGAACCGGAACGATGCGAATCTGCATTTTTTCAGACTTTTCCCCAAGTACAGAATGTTGCCCAAATTCGTTTTACAAATCGCACACAGTTGATTCCGGACCCAGAGCAGCCATATACATCCGTTTATGTATGCGAAGCGTCCGACCAAGCAACTGTCGATAGCGCCGCCGATATTCGGGAGCGGCTGCGGCGCGAGCAACATAGCAGTCCGCCGATTTTTATGAATCTAAGTGGATTCGATCGTGCAGTACCAATCAGCGATTGGGATGGCGTGAGTTTTCCATTTTCGGCGGTGCGTGACGTATGCGTCCCGGATGTTCTGTTTGGTTTTCACGGTGATGCTTTAGCCTCGATTATTCATGATTATTATCGGGATAGTATTGCTGCTCAAGGGCGTTCATTGGACGGGACCCCGGCCGGTGAAAGTTGGGAGAATCTATATGAATCCTACAAACAGGCGTCTAGACACCAAGCCGATCATGTGCCTGGGAAACTGGCTAGTATAGATAGTTTTATCGTGCACGAACGAGAGTCTGACTTTTTCGCGTTTACCGCGAGTGAAGCGGAACATCTGTCGATAATTGAACATGACCGTTGGTGTGCTGATCGTTATCTGGACGGTTGGCAATACGGTCCAGAGCGCGACAATACGGCTAAGATTCACCCTGAATTGATAGCGTACGACGATCTGACTGACGATATGAAAGATTTGGATCGATATGCGGTAAGATTAGTCCCGGCTTTACTGGGTCGGCAGGGACTGGCGGTAAAGCGTGGCCTAAATCTGGTTTCAATTGTCGAATCTGCTGTGGTAAAACCGGGCCAGTATGTCAAAGAGCAACTAGGCAAGATTTTGTCGCGCTTGCGACAGCGATTTCCCGATCGAAGTTTGGTATTGAATTCAGATTTGGTAGATCCGGCGCAGCGCCTGTTGGCTCGGTGCGCGCTCGAGGAGTTTTCGTTTAGGTTACGGGTAATATTGCATCGTCCAGTGCAGGATGTATTGAATAATTTTAGTCAAAGCGAAGAGCGATGCGATTATTTACAGCTATTGTCGCGTAGCGAACGGCGGATTTCTATTCGTGATAGTCTTGAATGGGTTCAGTGGGTTGACCAACGTGCTCAAATCTTGCTGGTGATCTCGGACAACCCGGGTGAATATAGTCCGGTCGAATATCAGGTGCCGCGGACTAGCGAATTTGTTGATTCATATTCCTCGGTAGGCCGACGTGTATTGGTGGATGCTAGCACAGGTCAAACGGAATGGACCTTTGAGTACTAAATTTTTGGAGAATCTCGGCTTGGGGTTTTATGTATTGCTGGATTGCCTGCGGTTGTACCGCGATATTTTTTTCGGGCGCCGCAAGTTGGATTTGAAGATGTTTGTCGACGATTTGCGCGAAGCAGGTCTGACAATACTACTAAGAATTACCTTAGTCGCCATCGTTGTAGGATTGATCATTGGGATTCAAAGTCAAAATGTATTGGATAAAGTTAACGTTCCGGAATTATTGCTGGGCGGAGTAGGGCTTTCTATTATTAAGGAGTTCTCACCCCTATTGGTGGGTTTTTTTGTCGCCGGGCGTTCCGGTATTGCGTTGGTTGTGCGGATTGGGTCGATGGTATTGAATCGGGAAATTGATGGTCTGATCGTCAGTGGCATGAATCCAATTCAATATATTGTCGGGCCTATGATGTTGGCCATGTTATTGATGTCTTTCGGGCTGGCGGTGTGGGTTGGATTGGTCGTTTTAAGTGTTACTTCAGCCTGGTTGTGGTTCCAGGCTGCGATACCGGTGACCCTATTTCAAGAAAGTCTGGGCGATGTATTGGAGCCGAGTGATTTATTAATCAGTATTATAAAGCCCCTAGTTTTTTCGGTCTTGATTGTATTGATTGCTACTGTTAACGGTTGCCGTGTCGGTCGTCATGTAGAGGCCGTGTCTCAAGCTGCAACGCGGACGATGATCAGTGCAATTGCGGCTATTTTGCTGATTGATCTGATCTTCGTTTTTATATTCGGAACTTGAAGCTGTGAACGCGGTGGTTGAGTTTGATAAAGTATTTCAACACGTTAAAGGGCGTTGCGTGTTGGACAATATCAGTTTTGCGGTAGAGCAGGGGGATTCGTTTGCGCTACTGGGGCCGAACGGTGCCGGTAAAACTTTGCTACTCAGGTTGATTATGGGTTTGGATCAACCGTCTGCCGGTAATATCTGTGTTCTTGGCCGGAATCTGTCGTCATTGGAACATCGCGAATTGTTGCTTTTGCGCCGCTCGGTTGGCATGGTGATTCAAAGTGGTGCGTTGCTCAACGGATTATCCGTTTTGGAAAATTTGATATTGCCGCTTAGAAATGGCCCATATAGCGCGGAAGCGATGCGGCGTACTGCGCGATTGGTGATGACCCAACTGCGTTTGGATGGTATGGAGAATTTACGTCCCAATGAATTATCGGGTGGTGTAAAGCGTAAGGTTGAGTTGGCGCGTGCATTGATTTGTAAACCCTCATTGCTACTATGGGATGAACTCATGGATGGTTTGGATCCGGTATCGGCATTGGAGATACAAAGTCATCTACAGCGTGAAAAAGAAAACAATAATATGACTTTTATTTTTACCACGCATCAATCGGGTGGTGCTTTGGCATCCGCCAATCAGGTTGGCGTTTTGGACAACGGCAAGTTGCTATTTATAGGTGGATCGGAACAATTGGCACAGGCCAAAGTCGAGCAAATAGAACTACGTTACACCTTGGAAGGGCGACCATGAGCAATGCCGAACGATTCTTTTCGCCGCCTGAGATTGGTGCGCCCGGACGAGAAGTTGGCCGCAAGCAAAGGCGTGATCTGGCAATTGCCGGTGTATTCGTATTGCTGATGTTAGTGATGCTGGTGCTCGGTTTGATGATGATTTCGGGAACCTTTGGAAGGACTTATAACATCTATACCCATTGTCGTACCTCAGGAGGTATTGAGGCCGGAACCGAAGTGCAACAGGCTGGTTATGCGGTCGGCAAAGTGTTGGCCGTAGTGCCACAATTCGATGGTGTGAAGCCGAGCTTTAAAATTGAAATGGGCATCGATAGAAACTGGATCATTCCGGATACCGGTAAAGTCGTAATCGGGTCCGACGGATTACTGACCGGTAATGTTATCAAGTTGGTGCCGGGCAACATTGAAAAGGCTGCAGCTCTCCATCCTAACAGCGAATTAAGCTGCGAGAAAGAGGCCGACATCGTTGCGCGTGTTACGTCGATTATGGATCAAACGGTTGCTCCGATTTTGGAAAGCGTACGTAAACAAATTGAAGCGCTGGAAGGTTTAATGGTGGCAGGCGAAGGTGGAGCCAGCAGTCAGCAAACTATTGCCGGTATCCTGGAGAATCTGCGCGATATTAGCCAAGATTTGAAAGCGCAGACCAATGCGATTCAACCGGGGCATGTTGCCGACATCGTCAGTTCGGCCCGATCGGCTGCCAGTAACGTGGAACGGATTACCTATACGTTGACCCAGCGAACCCAGGAAATTGACAAAAGCGTTCGGAATTTCGGCGAATTGGCCGAGCGTTTGAATGCGATGGTGGAGAAAAATGATCCAAAAATCGAACGTTCATTGTCTGATACACAATTCATGTTGCAAGAACTGGCCAACGCGATGACACCAATTTTGAATAACCTGGACCAAACGACCCGCAATCTAAAAGAACTTTCGATGAATTTGCGCGATAATCCTTCGACCATTGTGTGGGGACGGAACGGTGCGAATGGTCCACGCGAGGCGCAACCATGATTAGCCGGAGGTATCCAATCTGCAGCGCGTTGTCGCTTTGTTTGGTTTTGCTCATGATAGGTTGTAGTGCTACGCCACCGCCGCAAGATCAATTCTATCGTTTGGAACCGGAGCCGGTTACTGTGCCGGCAAAGCAGATTTCTACCGGTACAATTTTGGTCACGCAATTAAATGCGCGCGGTTTTTCCGGTGGTGCACGCATCGTATTTCGCGATAATGTGGACCGGTTGAGGGTTCAGCGATACCGTAACCGGCTTTGGTCAGACCCACCTGCGGCGATGATACAAGATGCCATAGTTCAGGCATTAAGAGCGGAACACATCGCCGAGTACGTTATTACCCCAGCCGAACGCGCAAACGCCAATTGGATCGTGTCCGGGACGCTGTTTCGTATCGAACATTTGCGCGATGTTAACCAAGTGAATATTGAGTTTGAGTTGGGCCTGATCAATGCACAAAATCGAAAAACAGTATTCCAGCACGGCTATAGTCAAGCGGAATCGGCGGAAGATACATCTATGGCAAGTGTGGTTGCGGCCTTCAATCTAGTTTTGGCGCAGTTAATAGCGACAGCGGTTAAGGACATCGGCGTGGTTGTAGCGGAATGTACCCAGCAGGCGTCTGCATGCCGGTAGATTCATTTGCGGCGTTGTACCCTGAAAATGTTGATGCTTTACCGGTTGCATGGAATAGCGTAAATATTCCAGGGCCACCTGCGCCTTACCGTCTGAATTCGCAAGAATCCACTTCTAGTGATGCAGCGGTTAGGTTTAAGCGCCGTACCATACAAAAGTTGGATATGGTTGCTACTGGTCGTGGAGCACGGTCTCAACGGGATCAACTGGCATTTGTGGATAAAGTCTCCCCGCACAGTTGTATTGATTTGATGTGCACCGAAGTAAGTGAACCGCTAAAAGCCACGGTAAATGAAATTGGTCGTGAAACCGGCGAATTGATGTGCCGATCGGCTTACCATTTCGTGGAATTTGTTTCGCGGCCGGATATTATTGATTCGTTTGGTTTGCAGGGCGGTGAACTTCATCTGGGTGTCAATTGCGATCCGAATACTCGGGATAGAGAGAGCATCCAGGCCAGCAAGCAATTCCATATGCATTTTTTGTATTGGAAGCAAAGCGAGCTGACTGGTTTAGAAAACCTGGAGCGAGATTCGGTTCGGCCGACCGATCTGTTGCGGCAACGTTTGCTGGATCCTTTGTTGTTCCTAGGTGCGGCGATGGTGCACGAACGCTTGCGGGGTATAGGCTTCGAAATACCCGGAATAACGCTCAAGCCATTTGATCCGGCCGATAGTATCGAGCGTGGATTACCACTGGGTTGTTTGATGCAACTCGATGATTGGACTGTGTTGAATAGTAGCGCATTTGTAGCGTTGATCCAACGTATTCATGAAATTATCGAAACGGGAGCGCAACAGCTAAACGCCGCGTTGACCGGTCGCACCGATTCGCCTTCCGAGTGGCAAAGATTCGATCTGCTTCCCCAGCGAACTATCGCGGTTAACATCGATAAATTGGGTTATTCTGCAGAGATAGCAGAACAGTTGAAATTTTTAGCCGCTAAATTGCACAATGTTTCGCCCACGATGATGTCCTATTTTAAGCGACATAAACGCACCAGGCTTCGACATTTATCATTAAATAATCCGGCCTATGCGATGAATCTATATTCACCGCGACTAAACAAAATGGAGAAACCACTGATCGACTCCAATGAAATTTACTTGAATATACAGCTTAAATTGTTGTCGGCGATTGGCGGGTCTGGTCTGGTTGCACTACGGCGCATAGCGTGTTGCAGAATTCTAAGAAATCAGGGGACTTTCAGTGAAAAGGCCTGGTCGACTAGAACCCGATTCCAAGAGCAATTTTGCGCCTATAATTACGCTATGCTCAAAGATGCTTTTGATATAGAACGGGTGGTTGACCACCACTATATTGATTCGACGCAAGGTTGGCGCGAGGTCTGATTCAAACGATGTTGGATTTTTCAAATGCATGGGTGTTGGTCTCGCTATTGTCAGCATTTTTTCAAGCATCCAGGATTGCGGTTGCCAAACAACTGAGTTTTAACTTTTCCGCGCAGGCTCTGACCTTTTACGTCAATTTTGCAAGTCTTTGCATTACTCTGCCGCTAATTATCTGGAACCACCAATTCCCTCTTGATAACCCGCGTTATCTGTCAGCGGTCTTGATTGGGGCGGTATTGTCTGGTTTGGGCGGTTGGGCGTTCAACTATGCGATCAAGGTCAGTGAGATTTCGATCGTGGGACCATTGATTACGTTAACCCCCGGATTTGTAATTATTATTGAATGGCTGTTATTGGGCGATGTGCCATCATCGATGGGTTTTTTGGGCATTGGTCTGCTCTGCACGGGCAGCTATATCTTAGGGTTAAACGTTCTCAAACAACAATGGTATACACCGTTTGTGCGCTTATTTACCAACCACGGCAGTCGTTACGCGGTGATCGCGAGCTTGTGCTTTGCAACCGCTTCAACATTAGGCCGGGAAGCGATCCGGTTGAGCGATCCGCTGTCATTTACGGTAATGGTTGCGATGGTCAATCCGGTGGTGCTTTTTATCATATTCAGCTTGCTCAACCACAATTTTTACCACGAGGTTTTCGGCCGGCATGCGCGCAAGCATGTAGGTTCTCTGGCGTTGTTGGGGGTGTTTTTCGCGCTGATGCGTCTGGCTGATCAAATCGCGTTGAGCATGACTCTGGCATCCTACGCGATGGCGGTTAAGCGTATGGCCAGTGTGTTTACCGTGCTTTTGGGGCATTATTTGTTCCAGGAACGGCATGTCCCGGCAAAGCTTGTTGGTAGCATAATTATGGTATTCGGCGTTTGGGCGATGATTGGGGATTAGACGGCCGTAATACGATAGATAAATATGAAATTACTCAAAGCGTTAACTGGAATCGAAGCGATCTCAAGGTCGCTACACGGTTGCCACTTCAACCTGATGTGTCTACATTTTTCCAGACACAAAGTTAGGCAAAATTTTGACGATTTTCGTAATCTACCGGTGACAAATAATCATTGGTAGAATGGAAGTCGTATTCGATTGTAAAAGACCTCGATATATTCAAATATTTGGTATCTAGCTTCCGCTCTCGTTTTAAAGTTGCAGTGATGAACTAGTTCGGTTTTTAATGTATGAAAAAAGCTTTCAAAGACCGCATATCCAAGCAATTGCCTTCGCGACTCATGCTTTGTTCTATTCCGTGTCAATTCCAGTGACAGCTTTCGTCAGTTTCGTGTTATGAGCGATCATTGAGGGGTACAGGTAATTTATCGTATGATGCTGTCAAGAGCTACCAGTCAGCTGACACTAGAAGTTATCTAGATATGTTTACCATAATAATTTAATTTATCCCGTTTGGAAAAATTAATCTGTAAATAATCTGGGGACACAATAATAATTAATCTGGGGACACAATAATTAATTGCTATTTTTTGCCTTTGGTCCCGGTTTCTTTTCCTGACACCGATTACCTCGTTGCGTGATATGGTACGGATATCCCATTAGTACAACGCTTGCCAATCTTACCTTCATAGGACAAGCTTAATTCAATATTATGTCCCCAGAACTTATGTCCCCAGAACTTCCAGAACTTGTGTCCCTAATTTTTTCTAAAATTAGATCTAATAGAGTTTATCAATTGGATTATTATGATCGTGGTGGCATTTTCGATGAATCGGTCCCGCGGAAAGAAAAAGTCTTTTGCACTGAGGATGGATACATTGCTTGATTTTAAGGACAACAGGTATATTTCCTATTTCAATTTGAACTCTAACAAATGGAATTACATCCCCCTTACGTTTTGGAGTTAAGCCCTCCGGAAGATCGTTGATAAGTTTTTGTAGATGTTCACGCGTATAAATGTGGAAACTCAACTTGGTTGAAATCTCGAGGGGAACTTCTTGTATGCGAAGATCTACGACTTCTCTGGGGAACATTGTTACAAATTTGAATAGATTAAAAGCCGTTCTCGCCAAGGAAACGATCAATATATAATTGTAGTTTATCTGAGCCTAAAAAATTAATCTGGGGACACAATAATTAATTGCTATTTTTGCCTTTGGTCCCGGTTTCTTTTCCTGACGCCGATTACCTCGTTGCGTGGTATGGTACGGATATCCCATTAGTACAACTCTTGCCAATCTTGCCTTAATAGGACAAGCTCAATTGAAGATTATATCCCCAGAACTTCATGACCTCAGAAATTCATGGCGAAATCCAAATAGGGCATGCGTCATCGAATTTACCGGGTGAATAGAGGCTAAAAACTGAATTTGGATTAAATATTTTCACAACCGATGTTAGGTGATTTTTAAAACGGAGTTTATTATCGGAAATTGGATCGTGACATTATGACAGAGCATGTCGAGAGTGTAACTATTTCTGAGATTCGAATCGCATAAGACGACGAGTCGATGTATGCGCAAAGTTTTTAATCGTTGAGATTGGTTATTTCATGCTAGCGTATTGGATCAACTTAGTACTCGGCCGCCCGTCCAATAGGACTGCTTATTTGTATGAAGTGCTATTCTAAACTATATTTTCAACATTTAGACACCTAAACAAACAATCCGCACAGTGATATTCCAAGAACTGAATCATCAAAAATGCAAGACCTACCTCATCGGTTGTGAGCAGGAGAAAACAGCGGTTTTGGTCGATCCGATCGATCACAATATTGATCGTTATATCGCAATACTCGGGTACCACAAGCTGAAGCTTGAATTCGTAATGGACACGCATACCCACGCTGATCATAGATCGGCCTTGAGTGAATTGAGCTTACTCACGGGATGCAAGATTGCTCGGCACAATCAGTCTCCGCAACCCAATACCGATGTTTATCTGGACCAAGACGATAGACTTGCAATCGGTGCCGTCTCGGCTCAAGTATTGTCGACACCTGGGCACACACCGGATAGTTTAAGCCTGTACGTTGAAGGGCGTGTTTTAACTGGGGATTGCTTAATGATAGGGGGAACCGGACGGACCGATTTTGCTGGTGGCGACCCCGGTTTGAGCTACGATAGTATCGTCGAAAAACTGTTCAAGCTACCAGACGATACCGTAGTCTTCCCGGGACATGATTACAGAGGCAATACCCAATCTACGATTGGCTATGAAAAAGCCCATAATCCTCGGCTTACGGGTAAATCGAGGGATGAATATATCGAACTCATGACCAACCTGGGTTTGCCACTACCATCCAAAATCCAAGAAGTATTGCAGATAAATGCGTCTGAGCATCACGATACCGAAATTGACTACCCTTCTATCAGCGAACTCAATCGAGTAAGGCAAGTTTCGCCTGAAACTCTGGGATTTCAGATGAATGCTGCCGTCCCGCCAACAATCATAGATGTTAGGGAATTCGAAGAATTTGACGGCGAATTGGGCCATATTCCGGATGCCAAAAGTATCCCTCTAAGAGAATTACCCACGCGCTATCCAGAACTCGAGGCTTTTAAGACGAGCAGAATTATCGTCGTCTGCAGAGCAGGGGTCCGCAGCACAACTGCGGCAGCGATGTTGACCGCGCTTGGTTTCACTCGGGTCCTCAATCTTAGTGGCGGCATGATTGCGTGGAGACAATTTAACCCGGTTACAGAGAGCGTCGACTAAACGAATGGGGGAGCAGTTGATGGTGAGTTCAGTCATTATTTACATCGTTATCGCCACAGTTTCGACAAGCGTTGGCTGGTTGATGGGACGCAAAATTCAACGTGAAAATTCTATCCGCGAACAAGAAAAAATTCGTGCTGATTATCGTGACAAGTTAGAATCCGCGCACCTGGAACAAGCGACTGTCGCGGAAAGTTTTTTCGAGGCTAATGCGCAGAAGCTTGACGATCAACGGGATATGTTCAACGAGGCGTTTTTATCCAACGGACGTAGCGTAGAAGCAATCTCAATCGAGCTCAAAACCGCACAACAATCCGTGACCGACACATTCTCCGAATTACCGAAGATTTATTCGTCGATCGATTCTATGCAACAAACGACAATATACAGCAAGGGCAAAGTGAATGATCTTTCGCAATCGGTCAATGCTTGGCAAGGCTCTATCCAAACATTGCAAGCCATTCAGAATTTAATCGATGGCATTCATGAAAAATCAATCCAAATAAGAGACGTTTCGGGCGAAGCAAATTTGTTGGCACTCAATGCATCAATCGAGGCCGCACGAGCAGGTGAACATGGCCGAGGTTTTGCGGTAGTCGCTGAATGTATGCGCGATTTATCCAACAAAAGTGAAGCGGCAACCGTAGAGATTAACAGCTCCGTAGAAATGGCCAGAACAGAAGTATCTAGCATTGTTAAGGGAATAGAAGACAGTGTCGCGTTGCTAACTTCGGTAACTGAATCCGTGGCATCGCAATTTAACAATATCGAGGCTGAAGTTGCTGTCATCAACGAAATATCTGAACGATCCTGCCTCGATGCCAGCGAAGCCGAACAAAAATTCGTCGATATCAATTCAAAAATAAATACGCAATTGGAATCGATCACTAAATTATTGGCCGATACGATGGGAGAGGTGACCGGTAACAAGGTTGAAGATATTCCTGTAGATTCGGATATTAGTGGGATGAAAATCATTGATGTTCGCAGACAGGATGAATTTAACGATGATCTAGGCCATATTGAAGGCGCCGAGTTAATGTGTCTGCAAGATGACTTCGAATTCCGGGTAGGTGGGTTAAATAAAGAGATCCCTTATTTATTTGTTTGTCGCAGTGGTGGTCGTTCCGCTAGAGCCGCCAGAATTGCAGTTGCCCATGGAATGAAGGAGGTTTACAACTTGGAAGGTGGCATGTTAGCGTGGCGGGGCGCAGAGCATAATAACGAACATGAGATCAAAATGCGGGTTTGATCCTATTGCTCCCATCTCGAAATATAGACTTTCGCATGCAGGACGAACCGGTTAAATTAAAGTTGTCGCACATCTCCGGTGGGGAGGGTTTATATATCTGTGTCAATTCTTTATTCTACCGAAAAAAGGATTGATTGACGGAAAACAAAAAAGCGTGACGTTTATTTCTTCGCTTCCAATCAGTAAAAAGAGCAACATCCTCCTATTGCACGGACACTGTTTATCTGTATCGCCAATGATTTACTTAGTGTCTGACAAGTTGTCAATTCCCGCCGAATTTGTCCATAGCGGTTACCGGATGTACAGTACAGAATCGGTAATGCCCGGTACAGGTTAAAAAATCACATAATCCCTGGGAATAAATAACAGACTCCCGCTTAAGCTTCGGTTAATTTAGAATGTCGTAGCAATACTAAGTATGATTGCTTGATTGCCCGTTAACGTTTAGCGATCTGTGGATGTATATCAATATTAGAAGCTGTCTGGTTAAAAATGATGTTGGCTGCAAACGCCCCAAAATGGCCCATTTTTCCGATTATTTTCGTTAAATTGCCATCTATTCGCCTCAAATAATCGAAAAAATAACCTCATTTTGCTTCATTTTCGCATCAAAATATTTTAGCCAGACAGCTTCTTAAATTGATTGGCCAAAAACGTTAAATCCGCATTCGGTTTAATTTATTTCAGGGAGAAACCTATGACATACCCATTCCAAATTCAGCTTGGAAAAAGACTGCTTGTATTCTTGCTTGCTACAGTCATGATCTTGATATGCTCGGCATGCGCGACGACCCCGCCGAGTCAAAATCGGCTGAAATCAAATTTTCCGGCGAAAATGGCGGTAGCCGCCTTCGGGCAGAGGCAACCGTCTCTCGAGACCGAAAACATGAAGCTAGATCCGAAAAAGAAACTTCAATGTATGCTGGAGAGAAGTGATTCGGAGGAATTGGATAGCAATGAGTTACTATCCGAAATTAACCTGCTCGATGAGCGGACACCGTTTACTGCGGATCAAGCCATAGAAGCCGTACGGTTGATTAGAACCGGTCAATTTTTTGCAGATATTCATAGCGCGGTACACGTTTCAGCCAAGCTTTTTCCAGGAATCCGTGAACGGGTAAGGGTACGAGTGATCAATCCGCGAAGACTGACATGCGCGCCTTCCACGCTAAATGATAATCCAGGTATTTCGTTGGATCCGTTTTCAGAAATTTTGTCGTGTGTTTACCAAAATCCAGTGGCCGGAGAAGTAGCGGAGACAGCAAGTATCCTATTGCAAAACGATTCGGTCAGGCTTGCAACAATCGTATATGCGCGGGCGAATGGAATTAATCTAAACGAAAGCGACCTAGACGCGCTGCGCGATAACGCGTTGAATGCCGAAAATCCTGATTTGGATGCATTGGCCATGCATGGTATTGATCGGCTAAAAGAGGAATACGGTCTCGACGAAATCGAACAGTTGACCAAACATATTCGAGACAAACACGCCTCGTGTGAAATGGATCAATCCGGCGAGTTATCTATATCTGCGGGCGATGCTAACACGAATCTCGATTCATAGTTAAAGAGTGAGTTTGTTCTGTGTGCCGGGATTGGTCCCAATAATTGGGCCTCGAACTCTTTCCTGCTTCGGTTGGGTTGGTCGGATGACCAAATCGTACCTAATGTCTTTGGGTTATCTATTCAGGAGACCTCGGGAAAATAGAATTTTGATAAAAATACAAGAAAATTGAAAAAATATATTGTTATTCTGTATTCCACTGTTATACTAAGCCATAGTTTTTTTGGAGATATAAATGCACGAAATTCAATACATAGATAGCAAATTGCTCAAACAGCCGGATCAGTTTGGGATGGCGGATATGCGTCTGCGCGTCCTCAAAAAATTGACCAATGTAAGTGAGTGTATTGATCTAGTGTGTTTGTCGATAACCCATGAACAAGTTAGTGCAGCTCCGAGTGGTCTTAATATGACCTAGTCTTCGCAGTTTTGAATTGTGGAAGGCTATTAAAAATGCCTTCCGCGGGAAAATAAAAACCCCTGTTGGGCATTAAGCTTAACGGGGTTTTTTTTTGCCCCGAATAATTAAGTTTTGGTGTGTAGTGAAGTGATTTTCTAGCACGTTGGCTGTTATTGTTCGAAACGAGACGAACGATGAAATTAAGTATGAAACAACGCATTGCGATTAGACGGTTTCGAGCCGAAAAAGGCAACCGGCGTCACACCGCAGATCAGTCTTTAGCGACCGCCAAAGGAGTATTAATCGGCTGGATGACTTTGAAGGGGTTACTGGAACGAACGTTACACATCATAGATTAGTTTGTGGATTTTCACGGAATAGCTTTAGAACAGGTTTTTGTTGAACTTTATATTGGGATAGCAAAATAACTATTACGCCTTTGACGGGAATTGGTTTACCTCGCTGGCTTAGAACCAGCGGCATCTCGGTTCGACTCCGAGAAGGCGTACCAAATATGTTTATAGGGATTGGTGTAGCGGGCGCACGCGAGTCTTTGAAGCTCGAAGTTCTGGTTCGATTCCAGAATCCCTAGCCATGATTATTGGTTTATAAAAACTGGTACGGACAATTTGCAGGGAAAGGTGGTCAGCAATGGGGCTGATCACCGCGGGGTGAAATAACCGAAATCTTATGTCTTTATTGATTAAATTATTGTAATGGGATTGATCTAGTGTGGGTTAAAAATGGCTTCCAAAAATAAAAAGCTTAAATCGATAGCGCTGGATCTTCACGCGGAGATATTGCTGCATGCGCGTAGTTTGAATTTAAAAGATTTAGATGCGTACAAGGCGTGGTGCCGCGCGAACGGTTTTCAAGCAAGTTTGCAAAAATCCCAGTTACAACGTAAACGGGAAGATGATGCGTTTCGGCGAAAAGCTGCTGAGTCGTGCCTAAAAAAATATAAAAAGGAAAGTAAATTACGCTTCCAGATTGTTCAACTTTACAATAAGCAGATCAGCAACCAACACATCCATAGTGACGTGCTGCGTGAAATTGCGAAAGGCTTTAAACACTGCGCATTTCCTAAATTCTTGTTCGAAGTGCTGCTCCATCTGGAAGGCATGACCGATTTTGTAGAAGACGTTCATTATGTAAAAGGGATTGTTGGATTGGTCAATCATCGCGCAAATTGGTGCAGGCCGTTACAAGATTGGCGTCCAAAGACCCACAATACTGAACGCCAGTTTTCATCCTTATTGCGTTATTTGGTCGCGAAATATGAGGTTCCGGTGTTTATGGATCAAGCATGGATGCAGGGTAATGCGGTACAGCAGGGGTGGTTCATCCATATCGGTGCAGGCAAAAACATCCGCACAGCGCGTTCGCTACCGATTGAGATGACCAAAAAAATCGCACATCATTTTTTGCTGGCACCGTGTCAGGCGTCGGTGCTGAGCGCATTTAGATGGGCACAAATCAAAGCGATTGGCGGCAATAACGCAATTGCAAATGCGCTGAGCGAAACACGATTGATCAGAAATTTTCGGGAGGATGCCTTTTGGTTAAGCGTATTTCGATTCTTTATAGAGAATCCAATGCTGGACATTGCACATGTGAATCCGATCATTGATTTTATCTGGAATCAGAAATATGAAAATCGGATTGAATTTGTAGCGCGGGGCGTTGCGCGGGAAATTGGAGCAGAACAGCCAAATTTTTCAATGCACGGACGAACGGTTGAGACCTTGCTTCGGCAGGTAGAAAACTGGCATCGGCAGTTGGGTCGAGAATCTCGCGGCGGTAATTTGCAATGGCGAAAATCGAAGATAAAAGATTACCAGTTTATCGAGGGAAAAGCGCAACGCTCCAATATGAAGGTATGGCGTATACGGGAATTGCTTAGCAGCAAGGAGCTTATTGCCGAAGGCCGTGCACAGAGTCATTGTGTGGCGAGCTATGCTCGTTCGTGCTTTGGCGGGAAAGATTCGATTTGGACAATGGAAAAAACGGATGCCAATGGCAAAACCAGGATGGTAACAATCCAATTGAATTTGCAATCTCGAAAAATTTGCCAAATACGTGGGAAACGAAACCGTTTACCGACCGCTATGGAAGTGGATGTTGTGCGCCGTTGGGCAAATAAGGAAGTATTGGCGATAGAGCCATTTTGTTTAGTGTCTTAATGGTGAGACTAAGTAACTAAATTTTAATTTGATAGGCTGGTGCGAAACCAGTGCTAAAACGACGGAGGTGCATCATGCAAAAATCAAACAGTATTACCCAGGAATATTCCTTTTGAAGTGACCAGCAAACGTCGAAAAGGTTATCCATCCGAAACCCATGTCAAACGAGGTAACAGAGTCGTACATGGCGATAAACAACTGGTGGAAAAACTTGGGCGCAATGATCCTTGCGTTTGCGGTTCCGGGCGCCGCTTTTAAAAAGTGTTGCTTGCAATCCAAGCAACACGACGGAGCAAAACGCCATGATTACTTTAGAGATTGAACTATGCCGATTAAGAAAATAATTACCAAAGGTAAAGTACCGGTAAAAATCTATACCGACGATATCGAGCATCAAGCCTATCAACAGCTGTGTAACATTGCACAGCTGCCGTTTATCCATGGTCACGTCGCCGCGATGCCCGATGTACATTTTGGTAAAGGGGCGACGGTCGGTTCGGTGATCCCTTGCAAAGGTGCCATCATTCCGGCCGCGGTGGGTGTCGATATCGGCTGCGGCATGAATGCGTTGCGCTTGACTATAGGGGCGGAAGATCTACCGGATAATCTGCGCCAACTTCGCTCGAATATTGAAGCGGCGATACCGGTTGGATTTGATCAGCATAAAACAGACAAGGCACGTGCGTCGACTGTACGTGCGTTGTCTGTTGGTCTCGATCGATTACTGCGCAAACACCCAAAACTGTTAAGAATGCAAAAAAAGCCCTATCAAACTTGGGTGCGACAACTGGGCACGCTGGGCGGTGGAAATCACTTTATAGAGATATGTCTGGATGAAAATGATGCTGTGTGGATTTTGTTGCATTCCGGAAGTCGTGGTGTGGGCAATGTGATCGGGCAATATTTTATTCAACTCGCGCGCAAAGATATGCACAAACATCTTCACAGCTTACCGGATAAGGATCTCGCATATTTTACAGAGGGCGCGGAACATTTTGATGATTACGTGGACGCGGTGCATTGGGCCCAGGATTATGCACTCGATAACCGGCGTGAAATGATGCGTTTGATCCTCAATGCGTTAAAGAAAAAGCTGCCAAAATTCGGTATCAGCAAAGAGGCAATCAATTGTCACCATAACTATGTCGCGATCGAGAATCATTTTGGCGAGAATGTCTACATAACCCGCAAAGGAGCCATTCGAGCTGGCCAGGACGAGCTGGGTATCATTCCAGGTAGTATGGGTGCTAAATCATTCATTGTCCGGGGTAAAGGCAATACCGAATCGTTTAGTTCATGTTCCCACGGTGCGGGACGCCGTATGAGTCGCGGCAAAGCAAAAAGAGCGTTCAGCTCGGAAGATATTGCAACTCAAACCGCCGGTATTGAGTGCCGCAAAGACAAAGGCGTGTTGGACGAGATACCCGGCGCTTATAAAGACATCGACCAAGTGATGAAAAATCAAAATGATCTGGTAGACATCGAGCACACCCTCCACCAAGTTGTTTGTGTGAAAGGTTGAAGCCAGCGTTAAATTTTCCAGTTTGATCAGCAACAAATCAGAATAATTAAACTGTATAAAGTTTGCTGGAAGATATTCTTTATTCCCACAATCGTTTGATCGCGATCATCACCTCATCCTGCCATTTAAGCTCCGGTTTGACCGTCTGGCGCGCGTCCCAGTTCTGCAAATGGTTTTCCGAGATCATTTTTTCGCCGAATGCGGGTATGACGGACTCTATCCCATTTTCTGCGTGGGTCAATACGTACCAGATCTCTGCGGCATTATTCCAGTAAGCGCTCGCGACAAATTGGCCATTCGGACTGAACCGGGCGAGTGATACGCCACCGTGGTTACCCTCCAATAAAACCCAGGGTTTTAACGAATCCCCGATGTTTTTGGCGCTGTAGCCTTGCGGGATTTTCCACAAAGCCGAGGTGCCATCGCGCGATGCCGTAAGTACCCAGCTTCCGTCAATATTAAATTCCGCGGAATAGATTCTGTCTGCGTGGCCGATCAGTTTGTTCAATATTTGTCCGTCAAGATTCCACAAGACCGCGCTTTGGTCTTGCGATGCGGTAATGACCTTATCGCCGGCCGGATTAAAGCGGATGCTGTATATCAATTCGCTATGTCCCCCGCGTAGTTCAGCCGCATTAGTGCAGTCACTGCTGCGCCACAATTCCGCATGACCGTCTTTGTAGGCTGTCGCGAGTAAATGTTGGTCGGGTGAAAAGTACAAATCTGTGACCGTTCCGGTTGCCGGGAATGTACATCCCCGTGCCCAGGATTGGGTGTTCCAAACGGATACCGTCGATTCATCCGCGGTCGCGACCAAACTTTGTTCTGCAACCACTGAAACAGCGCTGGCCTGTAGCAGGCTTTGGTGTTCCAGCTTATTTTGCAATGTGCAGTCGCAGCTACTGGTTTGGCCAATACAGCCGGAGGTGTTCCAGATACGTGCGTTATTGTCCATGGATTGGGTTAGAAGCCATCGGTCATCCGCGCCGAATAAGGCTTTGTTGACGGCTATAATCGGTCCACCTGGATCCATTGGCATCGAACACAAGCGCGTACCGTCCGGCCGCCAAAGCATGGCGGTGCCGTCGTTTGACGCGGTGGCTAATAGGCTGCCGGCGTTGCCGAAATGGGCTGATCTAACCGGACCGCTATGTCCGCGTAATGTTACCGAGTTGTTCAAATTCCAGTATTTTGCGGGGTCATGGGGATCGAAGGCATAATTCCAAACTATCGCAGTTTTATCGAAAGATGTGGTTACAAATTGGGTGTTATGGTCCGGGTTTGGTTGGCGCGGGTTAAAATCGACGTACCAGACATGATCGGTATGCTGCGTCATGAGTGATGACAGACGCTTGACCGTGGTTGTATCCCAAACACGGGCTGTGCCGTCGGTTGAAACGGTACCTATATACTGGCCGTTTTCGCTGAATTGGGCGATGAAAACCGCGCCGTCGTGTTGAAACACGGCAAGCTGGCCCGGCGTCGCCGGATCCAGATCCCACAGCCGCGCTGTTCTATCGCGCGAACCAGTCAGAACGGTGCTATCGTCGGGACTGAATGATACTTTATCAATCCCCTGGTCGTGTTGCCCGATAACGCCCGAGACAGGGGGAGAGTTGGATATATCCCAATACACTACTTTGGCATCGTCGCCTACGGTAACCGCAGCCTTTCCATCATAGGAAAAAGCGACGTCCCGTACTGCGCCTAGATGTACCTTTTTTCCTTCGAGGTCGTTTTCCAGTTTGAATCCACAATTTTCGGGCGGCTCGCCCAGGTCTGTTGTGGGCGTGGCAGATATATTGGTAACGAATTCGGAGCGCAGTTGTTGCAGACATGGAGGGTTGATGTCAAAAATCCGGCTGATTCCGTCTACCGATGCAATTGCCAATTGTGTGCTCGCCCGGTTAAATTTCGCCCGGTTAACGATGCGGGTGTAGGGGATCATGATACAGGTTGGTGCCAGACTTGTTAGTGTCCCGGAATCCAGCGCCATTAAGCAGCTGTTGAAATCTTCGGAGGCGGTTGACAGAAAGCGGCTATCGGGTGAAAACATCAGACTGCGGATGTGCTTGTCGTGAAGTTTGGCGTTAAACGCGATACGGCCCGGTTGCTGTAAATCCATCAGGCACAGCCAGCTACCGTCATTCAAACGATCATAGCTGATGGCTGCCCAATGACCATCGTTGCTTAGTTTAATGATTGTGTCCGATGTGGCTTTGCAAGCATAGGCCGGACTGGAGGCACCACCCGAGCCATCGGCTGGAAGTTGCCATACGCCGCTTTCGGCAACCGCAAAAACGGTTTGGCCGTCTGCGCTAAAGGCCGCGTTGTGGAAATCAGGTTTTTGCGGCCATTGCGTCATCCCGCGGTTGAATTGGTAGCCCATTGGTTTTCCCGAAGCGATTCGCCACAATGTGAGTGGTTTGGCTTGCTCTTGATTTATTGGCGAGTAGGTCAAAGCATGATGCAAACTTGAGTTAAATCCTGCGAATCGGTGGGCCACGGCCTGACTGTTTTCCACTTTGATCATTGCGACCAAGTGATTATTGGAAATCGCCCTGCTGAGTACGTACGAGGATTGCCGCGGTAAGATGTCAGCCGCTTCAGCAAGTGAGATTGCGTGTGGCGTGTTGCCACGATCGACCGCTTCGTCCGCTTTGACCAGGCGGTTGTTGTCGATACTGCGCATGGCAAGTAATGAAAAATTAAAGGTGAAATACAATCCGCCGATTGCCAGTAAGCTCAATACAAATAATGCGATCCCAATACCGACCTTAACCCGTTCTCTCGATCGCGAAGCGCGGATTCGTTGCGTCGACAGATCGATAAATTGGCATTCGTGTTCCTCTAACTCCTGGCCGACCCGGTTCAATAAGTCGGTGGCTTCGGCAAACGGTTTGCCTTCGGGCAGAAGGTACTGGTCGTTGCGGCCTTCCTTGTCCCATAGCGCGGTTGCTTCAGCGATGCGGGAGCGAACTCTAAGATCTTCAATATTGGATTCTACCCACTTGGCAACCCGCGGCCAGTTGCGCAGTAAGGCCTCGTGTGCAACCCAAACCACCTGTTTTTCCTGCGCGCTGGCCTGGTCCGAGACGAGCAGGTGCGCGTCTATAAAGGCGTCGATAAACGCTTTATTTTCAGGCGCTTTGGCTAATTGGGTCCAGTCGGCACGGCGAGCGGTTACTTTTTCATTAGCTTTGGGGTTGATCGTGACTAGAGCCCGGAATACCGGTGATAAAGATGATTGAATATTGTCCGGTAGCCTGGTAAATACTTTCTCCGCGCGGTCGGCAACAGCGCCAGCCAATCCGCCGATACTTTCGTAGGCGGCATAGGTCAGCTCGCGTTCTACACGGCGTTCGTATAGTGCATCCAATGTAAATTCCAATAACGGTAGCGCGCCTTGTTGACTTGTTGCGTCTTTGAGCAACGTTTCATCCAGGCTGACCCCGTCGCGCGATTCGAATTCCAGTCCGGCAAGTTTTGCCGGTTCGCGGATCATCTGTTCGATTTCTTCGTGTCGCGGCGGGAATAAATGGAACTGACCGTCGTTTTCCATCAGCGCTTGCAGTTCCGGATAAGCCTCGGTTTCGTGCAAAAAATCGCTGCGCATGGTGCCGATAACCCAAACCATTCCGCTGCGTGCCAATACATCCAGGTTTCGAACGAAAAGCTGTTTCAGTTCGAGCGGAATTTTTCGCTGCGAGAATAATTCTTCAAATTGGTCGACCACGATAACCAGTCGTACCACGTCGCTTTCAACCTGATATCGTTCTTCGGCAATTTTCTCCAACGCGACTTGCAGCGAGGGTTTAAGCAATGCGGGGTCAGAGGACAAAGCTTTCATGATGAAATCCTCATCCACACCGTATTGCGGTAATTCCGTACCCAATGCGTCGGGACGCATGATCGCTTGCGCTATGGCCCGCAGTGGATTGTCTTCGCCGTCACTTGGGCGTAGCGTGCACCAGCGTATACCAACTACATCGCCGATAACGCGGGGCGCAGTCAGTTGCGGCAACAATCCGGCTTTAACCAAAGATGACTTACCGCTGCCGCTCATTGCTTGGATCATCACAAAGGCAATGCCGCGTTCAATCTGTTTGGCTAGCTTTCGTAGTAGATAGCGCTTGGCCTGATCCCTACCGAAAAAAATCGCATGGTGTTCGAATTCGAAGGGTTGCAGGCCGCGGAACGGTGAATCCTTCCACACCACTTTGAGGCCTTCGGAACCTTTACGTTCATCGAGCAGTTTGTGTAGTTGGGTTTCTACCAGGTTGGCGAATTCGTTTTGGTCTTGGAACGTTCTGTACGCCCGCTTGAATGAGCCGTCTGGGTTGAAGAAATGCTGTTTAAAGAAACTATCCAGCTTATTCTTATCTTCCCTGACTTCGCGTACTGCTTCATCGTCAAAAAAATTCCCCAACATCGGTGAATCTTTACGATAAACCAAGACTTGGGGAATGCCCTCGTACTCGTGCGAGTGCTCTATCGCATTAATAAATTCCCACTCCGTGCCGGTTAAACCGCCGAATTTATTCTGCGGTAACGGCGTACCCAACTTTGACCAGAAAATCACCAGTACAATGTCACAAGTGCCGGGGTCGACCAGCGCTTCCTGGAAACCGCCGGTGGCGACGATGGCTTCGTTCTCCCAAAGAATAGCGTTAACTTCGAAATAGGCTTCGTATTCAATGCGCAGGCGTTCAATGATATCTTTTACGATGGAACGCTCGTCTTTGACGTCATCGGGGGAAGAAACGAATATGCGAACGGTTTCGGGCGTCATTCAATCAATCGGTCAAACTGTCAGTAATCTAATCACCTAAAAAGCATTTTGGGTGGGGCGGTATAACTGCCTCCGCGACAAATAGTACACACAATACCAATTCATTTCCTAATCAATCAGTCGTAGAATTTGATGGATACTCACGCGGTCGAGAGATTCTCTATTACAAAATGCCGCGAAATTGCCTCGCGGGTGCGGGCGGAGAGGTTAGTTTGGGTTGGAGTGATTCGCTGGATAATTGATTGATAGATAATCCACAATTTCTGTCTCGATATCGGGGTCTAGTGTCCATTCGCCGATTTTTTGCATGCGCCGAACAATGCCCATCCAGTTTGTGCGCGTTGCCCGGTGTTTGGTTATCATTGCCGCGGTATGGCAGCCGGTACAATAGGCGTCGACGCGTTTATAGCCTTTACCTACTATCAAACCCGATTCAGGATCAGTCACCATTTCCGTGCGCAAAAACTTTGTGCTACACAACGTCAGGACAATCATTGTTGCACCGAGCAAAACTAGCTTCACTTCATTTTTTATGCCGCCAGTCACAGTGCGATTGATCCATAATATTTCGCCTATTGCGATTAGAATAACGAAGCCTCATGTTACCGTAGTTGTAGTCACAGATGAACGGGTTTTCGGGCAACAATAAAAAAGGTAGTACGGCATCGCTGAGCGTGACGTTGAAACCCAAATAGGCTTCCAGTGCGGTTGGCGCCTGAGCTAAGGTGGTAAAAAAATTGGGTGTCACGCCTAGGCTTCGTTTTACCGCATCCAACAATGTTTGGACTTTGCCGGTTGGATGTTCAAGCTTTGCGTTACGTTGCATGATGTTCTCCTCGTTTAGTTGATTGATTATAGAGTAAACCGCTCAGTCTACGTCGGCGACCAGAGTAAACCTAAAAGTATACCAATTGCTTGCCACTGTATACCGACCGATTTACCGTAGATGATCAGCTGGTATCTTATTGATATTTAAACAAGACAATCTGAAAAAAATTGGATGAATGAGCAAACTACAAGCCTAAACCGTGGATTAAAACGGGATCAGATCATCCAAGCGGCATTCGAACTATTCAGAGAAAATGGCTTTTACGCGACCGGTGTGGATTTGATTATGCGTACCGCCAAAGTGTCTAAGAGAACGCTGTACAAATACTTTCCAACCAAAAATGAGTTGATAATTTCGGTGCTGGAATACTACCGTTCCGAATATAAGAAGCACCTGACTGATCTACTCGATCGCAGCGATCAGTCCGGCCGCAAAAAAATACTGTCCATTTTCGAGGATGCGGAAAAATGGTTTGGTGACACCCAATTTCACGGTTGCCTTGCGGTCAACGCCATGGCCGAGTTTTCAGGCAAAGATGCCGCCATCGAAGATTCTTGTCAGTGCTTCAAAAGATGGGAATTGGGCATGTTGGAAAGATTAGCCCGGGAAGCCGGAGCGAGAGAATCAAAGCAGCTGGCGTTCAAGCTATTTATATTGCTGGAGGGCATGGCGTCGATCGCCCAAGTCAGCAACGGAAAATCTCCGGTCGATATCACGCAAATGGCGGATCGGTTGGTGGGTGAATATGTCGATTGAGGGTGTGGATTGACAGGTCTTGATCACAGCGGGCGGAACCGCAGCCAATGGGTGCCAGATCGTAGATACGATCTTAAGGTTTACGACTTGATAGAGTCAACGCAGCTTGTGCAACGTACTCAATTTTAATATGATCGAAGGATTAAGATTGTATAATCCTTAACCCATATTGATTCAAAATGGGTTTGGCTCAGGCGTTGGGCCGATCAGCGGGTCTAGTGGCAGATACAACATGGCTAGCGGAAAAATTTTGCGTTTTGCAGCCAAAGTTATTGAGTATGAATTCGGTAAATTTTGAAATACCCGAAGGGTATGATTTAAGTGAGCTAGTTTCTGAAATTAAGGGTTTCTTGGGAAGAGTATCGCATTCGGAAGAGAGCTTTTTGCGCAGTTATTACGATAGCTTTGATTGGCGGTTGTACGCTGCGGGTTGTTGTTTGAATATCGTGCAGGATCAAAATCAAGTCAAATTGTATCTGCACAACCTTGAAGCCTGCGGCGAAGCGGTATCGCTAACGCATTCCACGGTGCCTCGGTTTGCCTGGGATTTTCCTGCCAGTTTTATGCGTGCACGACTCGAGCCGATTTTGGAGATGCGTGCTCTGATTGCAAAAGTTGAGCTGCAGTGCCGACGGATCAATCTAATTCAGTTAAACAAAGATAAAAAAACCGTTTTGCGTTTACATATCGAGCAAGATAGCTTGGCGGTTCCGGGTAACGATAAATCAAAATCGATCACCCGCTTGTGCTTGATCGGAATCAAAGGGTACGAAAAATTTTTCACCCGAGCCAGTGCATTTTTGCGGGACAAAATGGGCTTGCCTATTTCACAACAAAGTTCGTTGCTGCTGGCTTTGTCCGTGCTGGGACGTCAGCCGATGGATTATTCGTCTAAGGTCCGTGTCCGATTGGATCCTCAAATGCGCTCGGACGCGGCTACCAAGCAAATCTTACGGGATTTGTTTCAGTCGATGGAATTGAACCAGCCAGGCCTGACAGACAATTTGGATTCGGAATTTTTGCACGATTACCGTGTCGCTGTCAGGAGAACGCGGTCGGCGCTGGGGCAAATCAAACATGTTTTTCCTGCCGAAACCGCTGACAAATTTTCAGCTGATTTTGCATGGTTGGCTTCGATTACCGGATTACCAAGGGATCTAGACGTATACTTGCTCAATTTCGAAGCTTATAAGTTGGCGTTGCCGGTTTCTATACGGGGAGATTTGGATCCCATGCGCCGCTTTTTGGAACAGAAGCGTAAAGTGGCGTACGAAGAGTTGACACGGTTTTTGAAAACGTCAAGTTACCGGTCGATCATGAAGCGCTGGCGTAAATTTCTGGACGCGCCGATACCCGAACGTTCAGAGGCGAGCAATGCCGAAATTCAAGTCTATCAATTTGCCTCTTTTAGTATCAAACGGCTGCACGAGAAAGTGCTTAGAGAGGGGGCAAGTATCGATAACGCTTCCCCGGCTGAATCCCTGCACGATCTTCGAAAAACCTGTAAGAAACTCCGCTATATGCTGGAATTCTTCCAATCGCTATACGCGAAGAAGCGGGTTCGTGACCCAATCGCCAGTTTAAAACGATTACAGGAAACCCTGGGTGATTTCCAGGATTACGAAGTCCAGGAACACTCGATCAAACAGTTTGGCCAGGAGATGATGAAGCTACCTGATACACCGGCTAAAACTTTGTTGGCGATGGGTGTCTTGGCTATGGAGTTAGAGAAAAAACGTCAACAGGCGAGAATTGAATTTGCCGTGCGTTTCGAGGATTTTGCATCGGTTAAGAACACCGCATCATTTCGACATATTTTTACTGTTAACCAAATATAACAAGAGGTGCAGACACCTTGAAAACGCTAGCGATATACAATATTAAAGGCGGGGTTGGTAAAACCGCATCAGCTGTCAATTTAGCCTATCTGGCTGCACGCGACGGATTTCGGGTTTTGGTTTGGGATCTTGATCCGCAAGGCGCGAGCAGTTATTACTTCAGGATCAAGCCCAAGCTGAAAGGCGGTAGTCAAAAGCTTATCTGTGGCGATAATGAACTGGATAACGCGATTAAGGGGACAGACTATGCTAATCTCGATTTGCTTCCGGCGGATTTTTCTTTTCGTAACGCCGATCTGATGCTCGATGGGGAGAAAAAACCACTTCGGGTATTGCGCAAGCGGCTCAAGCCATTGGCGCAACATTATGATTTTGTATTTCTGGATTGCCCCCCCGGTATTACGCTTTTGTCGGAGTCGGTGTTTAGTGCGGCAGACGCATTAATCTCGCCAATCATTCCGACCCCGCTATCGGTAAGAACATTGGAACAGTTGCAGAAATTTATCCACAAAAACGGCCTCAGTAAATTGCAGTTAATGGCTTTTTTCTCGATGGTTGATCGGCGTAAGAAATTACACCTGCAGATCATGCAAAGCTTATCAAATCAATTTTCGGAAGTGCTTGAATCTACGATTCCCTACGCCAGCGATATCGAACGAATGGGCCTAGAACGTGCGGCGCTGGCCAGTTATGCTGCTAAAAGCCGTTCGGCCAAAGCCTATGAAGCGCTTTGGGAGGAAATACTAGCCAATTTGCGCGTTTAACCGCCCGAGTGGTTGCATAGATACGATTAAATCTCAAAGATTGAATCCGAATCAGTACACGGCGCGTATCTTTTATAGCAATAATAGTACGGTTATTCTCCAGGGTCGGCTGGTAATGCCGGTCTGAAATATGCGCAGGGACGCAACGAGGTAGCAATGTGTCCAATGCAAATTTTAATGCGACAAGAGCTTGGTTTCCGAAGCTGGATAATGTCCGGTATACTCCTGTTTATGCCAGATCAACTGACCCAGCATCAGGTATTGAAAGATTCTATCGGTGACAATACCGAACTGCGCCGATTGATGACCGCAGTTGCCGGTGAGGACAAACTAGCCTTCGAATCGCTGTACAACATGACTGTGGATCGATTGTTTGGATTGGCTTTACGCATTTGCCAATCACGCGATTTGGCCGAAGATGTACTTAGCGATGTTTACCTGCAGGTTTGGCAGCAAGCCGACCAATATATCCCGGACCGTGGATCGGTGATGGCGTGGTTGTCTATTATTTGCAGAAGCAGGGCTCTGGATCGAGTGCGCAAACGGCAGCGCGTTGCCGAGAAAGAGGAAGCCGTGGAGAACCATGTAGTTGAAGACAGCGCAATGGTCGCGCAAGATCTACTAGTTGCGGTGGAGCAGGATTCGGCTCTTCACGATGCATTGCTTGGTCTTGACGCGGCTTCGCGCCAATTGCTCGCGTTGGCCTATTTTAAGGACTATAGTCACAGTGAGCTTTCTCAATTAACGGGTAAGCCGATCGGAACGGTGAAAACGCAAATTCGGCGAGCCATCATTGAATTAAAGAAGCTAATGTGCTCGGAAAAAGAATCCAGGAGTCATTTATGAGTAGTTCTAAAGAGCGACCATTAGCGGGTGCTCTGGACGATGACATCCTTAACCTGGTAGGTGATTCGTTGGCGCCGGAAGTTATGCCCGAGCAGCGGAAAAAGGCTTTGTTTGGCAAAATTATGGCCCAGACCCAGCGGCCTGCTGAGCCAGAAGCGACTGATTATGTCACGGTCCGGTCCGGCGATGGCGATTGGATTAGGCTAACGCCAAAGATCGAGAAAAAGATCTTGTTTGTGGATCACGAACGTAAAATCGAATCTTATCTGTTGCGCGCCGAGCCTGGGGCTGAATTACCTGGCCATCAGCATGAACAAGATGAGTATTGTATCGTGCTAGAGGGTGATGTGTCGTTCGAAGACATAGAATTGTTTGCGGGTGATTTTCATTTTGCACGCCAAGGCAGTTGGCACGGTGCAGCCAGCACCCGCGGTGGCGCACTGGTTTATTTGGAAGGCGCTATCTAGATTCAGCCGGAATCCTTTCGCAACGCCAAGCCAGACAATTAGTATTTCGCCAAACCAGGGATTTGATGGGTACTAAATCAAAATTGGTTCAAGGATGACAATAGCTCGGAATCCAACTACGCTCGATCAAACGTCGCGACACGGTTGAATAATCGAATGCGTGGGCGTCACGGATTAAGCGGTCCAGATCAAATAAAATTGCGATTTCCGGGATGTCTCTAGTGAACATCTTGAATATCGGTTTGATCAGGATTTTTGAAAACCACACGCCTATAGGTCCCATAAAATTTCGGCGTTGTCCGATATGGGCAAGCTCGTCCACCATTATTTCGTGTAGCAGAGCTCTGAGTCGATCGCGTGCTTCCGGCTCATCTTTGAGTAACGTACAAATTTGTTCGTCCAATTGCATGTAAAAATTCATGCCCATCAGTTCGGTTACAAATGCCGGTGGTGACATCAATATTTCGGGGAATAGCGGGAAAATCTCATAGACCTTGGTCTCTATTGGACCAAGTGGAGGCATCTCGATATTCTCGAGCTGAAAGGTATGCAGCATTTCGGTGAAAAGACGTACATGGCAGAATTCTTCGGCCAAGTGTACTCGGCTGATTTTATCGGTTAGTTTGCTGGCAGATGCAACCGTCGGCAATGTGTCCCACGCGCCTTTGATTCCATTGAATTCATGGCGGGCAAATTTGTAAATACAGGTCATCAATAAGGTACGCTTATCGAGTTTGCTGGCGTCGTCGACCAACTTAACGCAGTTTCGGCGGAATGCTTCAGGATTGTCTAGAGGCTTTTGCGAACGGACCGGGTGATCGACAAACCACTGGAGTTTGGTGCGTTTATTCACCAAGTCGCGGTCATCTTCAAAAATATCGCCGGAATGCGCTTTCGAAAATTCCCAATATTGTTCAAAATTTTGCCGCCGTTGTTGCGATGTGCAGGGGCTGAAAATTGAGCGATACTTTGTCTCTCGATCCTGTGAATTATCGGTTTTTGCGGTCATGTGGTTGCCTGATTAAATGGTTTTAAAATAATTGCATTGGCCGCTTGTTTGCTGCCGAGACGGCTGTAGTATCACGCCACGTTCACAAGTTGGATCTGCCAGATTAAATGTTTTACCCGTCTAAATACCCACCTATAAAGGTGCATAGAGTCTGTCGGCGATTATACATGACTTATTAAAGGTGAAAGTGAACCGGGCCTGTTTTTACGGCTAATCGGTCGGTGGTCATGACAAAGAACAGTCGATTAATATTGGTTAAATCTACGTTTCAATCCCTCGAAACCCAGGCTTTGTGGGTAATTGACGGAACTGTCAATAAATGGTCGGCCTAAGCTAGAAGCAGCATAACAATTTTCAAAAATTGACATTAGGTTTCGGACGAATTGGTCTATCTGAGATATGAATGGTTGGCATCTTTGTAGCTTCCTATATTTCCGACCAGCGCATTTAACCGACCAACTATCCAATTTCAAGCCAATTTCATCCGTGGTTTGGTCTAAAGCTTGGTGGTTGTAAAAAAATCATGTTTTTTTGAATCCGTTCAGTCGGCTCGATTCGTATACCAAATAAATCGAACAACGGGGAGGCTGTCGTGAAATCAAGAATTCATTTTTTTAGTCGTAATCATGCTTTATTAATCGCGACCATAGCGCTATTCATCATTGCCGCTGTATATACGCGCGCATTTAGATCCGATTTACCGACCCCAGTGTCGAAAATACAAGTCTCGTCTATTGATTCTTGCGAGCTATCTTTGGCCAACCACAAAGGCGAATCACCGTTAGATATAGACATTGTGCGTTACCAGAAGCTATCTCAAGGTACCAACAATCCGAATGCATATCTGGAAAGACTCGGTTGGGCATATATCGGAAAGGCGCGAAGTAGTTTCGATCCGGGATATTTCAAACTGGCTCAGCAGACTGGTTTATGTTTGCAGCGCAGGGATCCAAATGATCTACAAGCTCAATTGTTGTTGGGGCATGTTCTACACCAATTGCATCTTTTTAAGCAGTCCGAAAGTATCGCAAGGGTTCTGGTTGAACGGCGTGGTCAGTGGTTGGATTTTGCACTACTCGGTGACGTATTAATGGAGCAGGGTAATTTACTGGAGGCCGAACAAGCCTACCAAGCGATGATCGACCAGCGTCCTGGACCTCAAGCTTATCTTCGTGCTGCCCATATGCGCTGGCTTAAAGGTGATTTGGCTGGTTCGCTGGAGTTGATGCAATTGGCGGTTGGCGCAATCGGTGAAAAAAACAGCGAAAGCGCCGCTTGGGCATGGGTGCGTTTAGCCGGCTATGTACGTCAAACCAAACGGTTTCGTTTGGCTGAGTCCTATATTGAACGTGCATTGGCGCTGCAGCCGGATTATCCACCAGCCTTGCTGTTAAGTGGCGAAATATTGATGAGCCGCGGGCAATATAAACAAGCAACAAAGGTGTTATCGCAGGCAGTGGAATTGAACCCATTGCCGCTTTATCTATGGTCATACCTTGAGGCTCTGTCACAGGTCGGGGATGAAAAACTTGTAGCTCGGATAGAACAACGTTTGATGCGGCAGGCTGCCAATCTGGATCGACGTTCATTTGCGTTGTATTTGGCATCGCGAAAGCAAAACGTGCCGCTCGCTCTGGAATTGGCGCGTCAGGAACTGGAAGTACGACAAGACGTGTTTACTTTGGATTCGATGGCATGGGCTCTTCGTGCAAACGGGAAAATGACACAAGCCTGGAAATTCGCCAATCGAGCATTGGCGGAGGGTACCAATGACGCGCGATTGTTTTATCACGCAGGTGTTATTGCCGAAGAGACCGGTCTGCCGGAATTCGCGGTTGATTATTACCACAGGGCTTTAGACCTGAATCATCTCTTATTGCCCTCCGAGCGGGAAGACATGGAATTAAGATTTGCAGCGGTATCGTTGCGAAAAGGCGATTTGGCACGTGGTTTGACGCGACCAAATCATGATTTAACAACCACAGGGGAAATATAATGGAATCCAAACTAAACAAACTATCTATCGGGGCTGTCACGATGGCGCTGACACTGACCGTCGGGCAGTCAGCTATTGCTTCCAGCCACATGGACGCGCCATTGATCACGTTAGACGATGCGGCGAATACGACGGATGTTTATGCATTCGTGAGTCGTGATAACGGTATTGATTATTTATCCACGGCATTGGCGGTCTACCCATTCGAAGAGCCCGGTATTGGGCCAAACATTTATCGGTTCGATGACAATGTGTTGTACCAGATACATGTATCGGTGGGAGACGATCTCGCTGCGGGAAGACCGACCCTAAGTTATCAATTCAAGTTTAATACGGCGTTTAAAGACAAACAGACAATTCGTCAGGCGTTTTTGGGCGTCATTGAAAATGTCGATGATGAAAACCAGAATCTGACCCAAACTTATACGGTCAAGAAGATCAACCACCGAAACAAGCGTCGGCAAATTCTCGGGTCAGGCGTGGTGCCACCTAATAACCAGGGTTTGGTGACGCCTTACTACAATAGCGGAAACGACGGAGACAATCCGGCCAAAGACGGGGTTGCTGAAATTTCTAAGCTTGATCGATATACGAGTCAATCGATTTATTCATTGGAGAATGACTACATCGCTTTTGCTGGTCAACGCGATGACGGTTTTTATGCGGATATCCAATCAATATTCGACCTGGATTTTACCTTTGGAGGGCCTAACAAGCCGTTTGATAGCCAGGGTGGTTACAACGTGCATACTATCGCGTTAAATATCCCGTTTGATCAGATTGGTGGGAGCGATCAGGTCGTTGGAGTATACGCGACAACCAGCCGTCGTCGGTTTTCGGTTCTAAGCAATAATTTAGAGCGACGCAAGGACCGAAATTTCGGACGTTGGATTCAGGTAGGGCGGCAGGGTAACCCATTGTTCAATGAGGCGTTGGTTGCGTTGCAGGACAAAGATTCCTACAACCGTACTTCGCCTGCGAACGATCCCTTTTTGTTCGGTCAATACGCATTGGAACCGGAACTGGCGCAAATATTGGTGCCGTTGTTGGGATTGCCGGAAAATCTGTTGACCGATCGAGTCGACCTGGCGGGAATTTTTATACCGGACATGATCAAGGTCGATCTTTCTACCGGACCGGCGAGATTGGCCGGTGGTGGGTCTGGAAATCCCAACGATACTGGTTTTTCTCGCTTAAGCGTTTTTGGCGGTGATGCGTTAACCAGCCAGGTGCAAGCCGGATTACCTGGGTTTCCAGAAGGGACCATACCGGGTGGTTGGCCAAACGGACGACGATATGGCGATGATGTGGTTGATATTGCGGTGACCGCGGTGATTAGCGACCTCCGGACTAACCCTTTAATCCTCAGAGGTCCCGCCGGGGATCGGGTCGATGGCAACGACATCGGTTATAACAAGGTTTTTCCTTACGCAGCGACCCCGTTAAACGGCCGGAATCATGGCCATCATTGATTTATTGCAATGGAGAGCGGGATTCGTCCCGCTCTCTCGCCGATTGCAAAAGTGGTGTGCGTCGCTTTGCTGGGTTTTGTTGTTGGGTTTCAATTCCATAGCATGCGCTCACGATCCCGGTCTGAGCTATGCGAAAATCGCGGTTGAACGTAGTCACATCAACGTCGATTTGAGCTTTGCGCGGCGCGATATTGAATTATTGCAAAAAATCGATTTGAGCGGCGATGGTTTAGTATCCGAAGACGAATTGGCGATGGCCGATTTGAGCTTGAGCATATTGGTATCAAATTGGGTATTGCTAGAGTCAGAGGGCCGCGGGATAACCGGCGTAGTTGACACAATCGAGTACGATACCAGCGATGCCCTGCATTTTTCGCTGAAGTACCCAAGATCCGCTAATAGTGAAATCCGATACCACGCACCAATTATTTCACAATTGGTCTTGGGGCATCGCCAGTTCGTCGGAATTTACCAGGCTGGAGATTTAGTACGGAACGAAGTGTTATCGGCAACAGATAATCCTATTGAATTAAATCTGCGTCCGGTCGATCTTTGGCGACAAAACTTGGAATTTTTGACCCAAGGGATTTGGCACATCTGGATTGGCTACGACCATATTTTGTTTTTGTTGGCGATGTTGTTACCCGCCGTGTTGATGTTTGAAAATGGCGGTTGGCATGCCCGGCGCGAGTTTAAATCCACGTTAATCCAAGTTCTAAAAATTGTCAGCGCATTTACGCTGGCGCACAGCATCACTCTGAGCCTCGCGGTATTAGGTCCGTTAAGTATCAATTTGGCGCTTGTGGAATCTGTCATCGCCGCTTCGGTTATTGTTGCTGCGGTCAACAACCTGCATCCATTCATCGGCGACAGAATTTGGCTGATGGCCTTTGGCTTTGGCTTGATCCACGGTTTTGGCTTTGCCAGTGTGCTGGCCGATTTAGGGTTACCCACCGCAAGCAAAGGCATTGCGTTATTAGGATTCAATATTGGGGTTGAACTGGGCCAATTGGTGATTGTCGCTCTGGCTCTACCGTTAATGTTCACGCTACGGAATCAACCGCTGTATCGGCCTGTAGTGCTTGGTACGGGTTCAATTGTGATTGGTATAGTTGCTTCGATATGGTTTATCGAGCGGTTATCCGATTTGAATCTACCGAGTATTTCAACTTTTTCGGTTTGATTGGACAGCACTTGGTTTTGCTAACGGCTAAATATGAAAACCCTTTATCCACGGAAAGGCTGGCGATTCGGCGGGCTATTAAATTTCAGTCTGCTGGTGTTTGCCGTGATTTCCTATCAGCCATTATTCGCGGACGAGGTTTATAGCGACGTTCAGGTACGGGCTCGCCAGGATTCCAAAATGAATTTGGCCAATGTATTGAATCCTTTTACCTCACACAGTACGGCGGGGATTCAAATTGAATCCAGCCAAGGTTTGGTTTTGCGGGCCAGCAATTTTATACTGCCTCGAACGATACGTGTGCGGCCCCTTGTATCCAGCGCGTCGCCATTAAACAAATTAAATCCATTGAATGGAAACTACACGCTACCCGGGGAGTTTTCATTGACTTGGTATTGGAAACATGGAAGTTTTCAGATTGGTCGACGACGTTTAGACAGCCCTTTTATTCAGACCGATGACATATTGTTGGTTCCGAATTTATTTGAATCCCTTGCGGTTAATTATGATGTAAACCCATCTTTAAGGTTTTCGGCGATGTATGTCAATGCGGTTTCTGATTGGAACATCGGCGATGAAGCGATCCCGTATGTTGATATTGGTAGTATTTTGGAAACACCCAGTACCGCCGGTGCCACAGCATTTTCGGCACAGTATTCGTTATACGGATTTAGCGCACAATCGTGGTACTATCACTTGCCGGATCTACAGGATATCGGCTATTTGGAACTGGGTTATAACTTCAACCTGGGTCGTTCTGTCGCGGTTCAATTGAATAGCCAAGTAGATCGGGTATGGTCGACCGGGGCGGCACTGCTGGGCGACGTTAAATCCACAACGGTTGGATTTCAGGCCAGCCTGGAGTGGTCCAGTATTTCGTTGTTCGCCTCGTATAACCAATTGCTCGCGGGTGCGTCGACCGCCGTTGGAATTGGTGGAGATCCTTATTACACCTCGCTGCAGTATCGTTCATTCACGGACCTGAATAACCTGAATAGCATTGGCGTCGCAGCCGGTTTTACGTATTCAGCCAAGTCAATTCCCTTGCAGGTCGATGTTGCAATGGCTCGATACCGAGGGGCGCAAGGGCAATACGATATGAGTGAATTGGATCTGAGCATTGATTATGGATTCTCCAAAGTGGGTAAATTGGGCGTGTTCTTTTCACGGATCGACGATAAGATCGGGCGTGATGATGATTACCGTTTGTTGATAGGTTTGAACGTTCAGTTATAGTGGATCATTTATCGAGATGATCCATTTGCACATCTAAAAAATTTTTCTTGTTCAATCTTGTATTCGATAGCTAAAACTAACACTTAGCTAATTTGAGAATCAGATTTATTACACCGCTGTTCTCAGTTGGTGGATCGGTAAATTTCTTCGGGCGGGTAGATTGATCCCGGATGTGTTGAATATGCCGGGTATTGAACTACAGTCTAATTGAATTGCCTGCAAAATTTGTGGGGTTTCGGTGCTTTCCAGCTAAGCCGATATTTCTTAAGGGCTATCGGCTTGAACGGTTTGGTTGCGAAGTGAAATAATCAGTGTTTATTATCGATCTTTACAGCCAATATTTGGTTTAACCAGGCAGACGCGTATACCAGTTGATTGGGAAATCCTAAGATTACCTTGCCGGTATTTGATCCTTGCTTGAACTTGTTGGAACAGCGCTTTTTATTTCAGACGAAAAATTGGTTGGATGTGGGTGCCCTATGGCTGATCTTCAACAAGCTGTTAATGACGTATCCGGATTGATTTCACTCCCGGATGTTTATCTTCGCGTACGCGGAATGCTGAATAATCCGAAGATGCGTATGTCGGATTTTGCTAAAACAATCAGTACCGATCCGAATATATCGATACGCGTATTGCGTATGGCGAATAGTGCATTTTTCGGATTCGCTCGACAAATTGATTCCTTAACCCGCGCGATCAGTATATTGGGTACTTCGCACTTGCACGACCTGGTATTGGGTGTGGCTGCAATAAGAAGCTTCTCAAATATCCCAAACGAGATAGTAAATACAGAGTCCTACTGGAGAAAGAGCGTATATTGCGGAATATCTGCAAGGTTGATCGCAAATCGGTTGAATTATTTGGATACCGACCGGCTGTTCGTTGGGGGGTTGCTGCACGATGTGGGGCATTTGTTGATGTATCATAAATTTCCCGAAGAATCCATTTTGGCGATCGAAAAGTCGTTGCAGGAAGAGATGCCACTCTATTTGGCGGAACGGGAAATAATAGGCTTTGACTACGGCCAGGTGGGTAGTGAATTGATGCTTCGATGGCGCCTGCCCGAAAGTTACAGGGAGACTACCGAATTGCACATGGAGCCGAAAGAATCTACCAAATATCGCCTGGAAACGGCGATTATTCATCTAGGCCGTTATATGGCATCGTCCAAGGAAAAGGTTGCAGCATCTGCATTGCCAGAAGAGGTTGATCCAATTGTTTGGGAAATTACCGGTTTGTCCGAGGAAGTCATTGAACCCATCATGCAGGAAACCGATGAACACGTTGAGGAAGTGGCCAAGTTGATGCAACCGGAAGCTGAGCAGAAGGTTGCTTTGGCTTGAAGCCTGCCAGTGTTGGTTTTACTCGGGTATTTTGAGTTATTAGGTCAGATCTGACCGCAAACAAAGCCGTTGTAAGAAATCAGTAGCATGGTATAGCGAATAGCGGCGGATTGTGCGTGCCGATTAGGATGCGCCCAAGGCATCTCAAACAGCCCAGTCAGATGTTTCTAAGCAGGCACCCTTATTTCTCAGTCGAATTTCGAAAATGTAGGATATTGGAACAGATTCTTGTACTGTATACTGGTCCTATGAATTTAGGTATTTTTTTATCGTAGTGAAAGTAATATGAGGTTTTAGGAAGGAAAGGAATCTAAAAATTAGCGTATTTTAATTTTTAGATTCATAGATAAAAATACCAGTTACGGAAGTAAATAATTTTCAATTTTAAATTTCGATTTAATCAGATTGATGGCTGTAAATATAGATTTGTCTCTCATCTCATATTCATCATAACTGAAAAAACCAAAAAAGAATGGATTGGTTGAAGAAATAACGCTCAACGTATATCCCAAAATTTACAAGTTTACATGGATATAAAAAACGTGTAAGCATATTAAAATTCTAAAACAGTAAAGAGTTGATCATAGATGACCTATTGGGCAAAAAATCAAAGCAACTCTGACATAGGATATGTATCATGATAAAAACTGTATATATTTGTTCTTCTGGGCACTCCGGTTCGACATTGCTTGATATGCTGATTGGTTCACACTCGAATATTGAGTCCTTGGGAGAAATTTCACACCTGCCCAAAAATATAGCATTGAATACTATGTGTGGATGTGGACTTGCAGTTGATGAATGTGACTTTTGGAGAAAAGTATTGGCTCGCGTAGAACAGCAATCCAATATAAATATATATAGTAATCCTTACGAATTTGACTTGGGGTATATTTCGCCAAAAGTAGTTATTGATAAAAATCAGCAGACAAAAATATATAAAATATCACGAAAAATATCTCATGTATTATTATACGCATATTATCGTTTCGGTATTCCACTGCATATTCCTGTCGTTGGAAAATTTAAGCGATCTTTATTAAATAATATAAAACTATACCAATCGGTCTTAGTATCTAGTGGCGCAAATATGGTGGTTGATTCGTCTAAGGCCTACCTCAAAGGGTTAGGAATCTATTTAAATAATAAACAAGAAACTAGGATTATCCTGCTTGTCCGAGATGGTAGGGGTGGATTCTATTCTAATCTTAAGCGTGGTTTTGATAGAAAGAAAAGTTTAGATAGCTGGATAAATTATTATAATCGAGCCTTACCTCTTCTAGATAAATATGTTAATAGAGAGCATTTGTTGGTTGTTAAGTATGAAGATATTGCAAAAGATACAGAGAATGTTATGAAGCGTATTTCAAACTTTCTGGGTGTAGAATATCAGCGAAATATGCTGGATTTCTCGTCGAAAGTACATCATATTACCAATGGTAATAATGCACGCTTTAAAAGCTCTGAGATAAAATATGATAATGTATGGGAAAAGAATTTATCAGATTCTGATTTAGCTTACTTTAATGCCCACGCATATCGACTAAATAAGCGTTTTGGGTATGAGTAAAATAGGCAATAGCATAGGTTGAAATTAGCAATAGAGTTTCCGGCCGGTGAGTACTGATTGGTGTGATAATTTACAGGAACTTCGTTGGGTTTGATCGCAAGTCATTTAGATCAGTGACTGGTCTTTCAAATATTTGGAGGGTATTGCGAATAGCTGAAAATTGTCGTGCCTTTTCGGCATTCTTGTTATGTCTTGATTAACTCGTTTATCGTACGCAACAATTCATCGACGTCGGCAGGTTTTTGTAGATAGCGATCAATTCCCAACGCGGAAAATGAGTTACTGTCTATTTCAAGAAATTGTCCCGAGCAAAGAATAACCGGTAAATCCGGACGAATTGTACGAACTTTCCGGGTCAGTTCCAATCCGTTCAATTTAGGCATCGTTTGATCGGTTAACAGGAGGTCAAAGTGGATAGGATTTTGTTTGAATGCCCGTAAGGATTGTTCGCTGTCGGTAAAAGCGGTAACTTCATATCCTTGGTTCTGGAGCAGTTCTGTCTCAAAGAACACGATTGACCGATCATCGTCTACGATTAGAATTCGGCCCTTTTTTGGAAGCTCTGTCTGATCGTATACAAGTTCATCGGTTTTGACGGTCGCTTGGTCCGGTTCGTCGAAGGTTGGGAAAATTAGGTAAAAAGTTGTTCCGATATCTGGTCCTGTCTCAACACGGATGTGCCCTTGATGTTTGTGAATGATTCTATGCGCCATGGCGAGGCCCATGCCGCTTCCCCGCCTGAGTTCCTTGGTGGAAAAAAATGGATCGAAAATTTTATCCAAAAGGTGGGATTGGATTCCATAACCGTTATCGTGCACCGATAGTTCCACAAATTTGCCGTGTACCGGTGCCTTGCAGGACGCGCATGCAGTTTCTGCGAAGGATTGTTGGCGAAGCATGATGTCTATTTGGCCATGGTCTGTGATTGCATCCCGGGCGTTGATACAAAGATTTAAAATAACTTGGTTCAATTGAACCGGGTTGGCAAGGATGCAAGGTGATTCGGAAGTTAGCTTATAATTGATCTTAATCGTTGACGGCATGGTCGTATTAAGAATGTTACCGAATTCCATGATCAGTGGTTGTAGCTGGATCGGTACCAGGTTGATTTCACTATCCCGGCTAAAGGCCAGCATCTGTGTGATTATATCGCGCGCTTGGGTACCGGAATTTTGAATTTGAAGCAGGTGTTCATCCAGTTTTGTATCATCATATGGCCGACTCTTTTTCTGGGCTAAATTGGTGAAACCCAATATAGAGGCCAGGATGTTGTTAAAATCGTGTGCGATTCCACCGGCAAGTTGGCCTATAGCCTCCATCTTTTGCGATTGAAGTAATTGTTTCTGTAATTGCGTCTTTTCTCGTTCTATTTCGTACTGCTCGCTTAAGTCACGGCCGACACCGGTTATCCCAATGATCTGATCATCTTCATTTTTAACCAGCGAGCCATTGATGTGATAGGGGATAGTCTTGCCACTTTTGGTTAACAGGTCCGCATTAACATCCGCGTAGCCGTTTTGATAAACTTGCTGAATGGCTTGGGCCACTATTAGCTGATGGTATTCTGGAAAAAACTCAATCGCAGGTTTGTTCAGTAACTCATCGACTGAATATTGGGTAACCGAGACCATGCGCTTATTCCAGATGACCAGTCTCGATTCGGTATCCAATTGATAAGCGATATCGGGGATGCTTTCCAAAATGATTGCGCGTTGCACGATTGTGTCGGCCAGTTCTCGCTGGGCCGAATCCCGCTCGTTCCGGGTTATCAGATTGTTTAAGCAATAACAAAGGTCTTGGGTCATTTGCTCCAGCAATACAACGACATCATGGTCGAAGCCGTCTAGATTTTCGGCGTGAATGTTTAGATACGCGAATATTTTGCCGTCAATGTCGAGTGGAAATCCAATCGATGACCAGGGTTTTGCTATGGAGTGGAGCTGTTGGTAAAAGGTTGAGTTTTGGGCAGGTTGCGTTCTGCCCGAGCAGGTTGTACTTCGGCGTACTGTTGTTGGATCTGCATCGTCAGAACAACTTTGGGGCGTGTTGGCAAGGCCGCTGTTCTCGAATCCCGCGGCGCTGATCACGGTTTCACTACCGTTGGCAGATTCATTGATAGATATCCACGCATAACGGTACCCGCATGTTTCCACTAATACGTGGCAGATGTTGTCGAATAATTCCGATCGAGTCCGGGCACGCAGAAATGCCCGGTGACCGGCAATCAAACTCGACAGAGTTAGGTTAATCTGCGTTAACCGAGATACGCTAGGCGTCGAGCGCATGGTTAATTTTTAGTCAGATAGATCACACGAAATCGAACAAAAAATAATCGGTAGGCCGTAGTGTACCCATGTAAAGGTCATCTGTCTTGATCTGTTGATAATTACCGGCGGCAAAGCCAATAGCCTATTTCAAGTTTTGCTGAGTGCGCGACAATAAACCGACCCGTCAAATTTGAAAAGTGCTCAGTTTCTGATCTTCAGGAGTTCGAATTTATAGACAAAGTATGTTCCGTTTCGCTTGTCGATCATTCTTCGATTGTGATTGACACGATATTGGCATATACCGTACTTGGTAATCTAAAAAATAATAATAAAAATGAAATTCTTTGGCTTCAGCGATTGGGATCGGGATAAAAGTCGAACAGCCTGACGAGAGTATGGTGGTCGATATTGGCGGGGGGCCGCGGAAATCGCGGTGATCGCCCTGGCTGGGATAGTTTGTAATCGTGCGATACGAATTGCAGGCGACCGATTTAATGCAGACATTGTCGATTATTTGCGTCAACAGCACAACGTGTCCGTCGGTGAACGTGGCGCTGAATTGATAAAATTTAACGTAGGGTCAGCGCTTGATTATTTGGAGAATCCTCCAGAAGACTATGTGGTTTATGGTCGAGAATTGGTAAGTGGTCTACCGAAAAAAATCGTAGTGACTTATAAAGAAATAGCAAAGGTTATAGACAGTTCTATCCGAAAAAGTGAGGATGCGCTATTGAGCGCGCTGGAAATAACTCACCTGAACTTTGTGCGGACATCTACCGAAACGGTATGCATTTGGTTGGCGGGCGCGCGCTGTTATGAGGATTGGACCGGCGGTTATCGACGCGGACGCAACTCCCCGTGCATATTGCCAAAGATCCTTTGCGTGTGGTTGCACGTGGTATCGGCATTGCGCTAAAAAATATCGAAAAATTCCCGTTCCTGATCAAAGTTTAAGACTTCTACCCAGTTGCGGCAATTTTAGCCTGGATAGGACCGCACAACATTTCAGGTCGTCCGCTCGGGAAATATGTCATCTCCTTGATTTTAAATATTTTACAGATAGTCAAAGTCCAAGCATAGAAGCGTGCGGCCTGTGGTCTTATTCTAATATTCAATGGAAACAAAGTAAGCCGAGATGTTTTTGTAGAAGAATTGATTTGGGTCGCAAAAAACTTTCCAGGGTATTCCGGTCTAATATAAAAGGATTGAATATTACACGGGGGCGACAGTGTTTAAGCGACATCGAGATTTTGCGGTTCGATTAGTCAATGAATTAATTGATAATGAAGAAGGCTTCGTTGTCGATCCGAATAACGCATCCAAGCTGATGGTTCCGCATTCCGGCGGGGAATGGGCGGGTTTGGATCTAACCCCGTTCGCGGCTGAACCCCAGCCATCGGATGCCATGGAGTATTTTTCTAACGTAAATACCGTAGCGGACTTATTGGAAGCCTACACTAATGCCAGGCAGGTCAAGCCATTCGAAATGGATTTGCCCGGTGCCACCCATTATGTCTCCGACTACGCGGAAAGATTCCTTGGGCATATATTGGATCGTGCGCGTGACGACCTCTGCGATACTGATGCGCAGCGTATCGCGGAATTGGTTTCTAATCTGGATATATATACCGCAGTCAAGGCTGTAGAATCGTTGCTTTACAGCGAGGCCGATTTGACCTTGTTGAAAATAGCCGATAAAAACGATTGGTCGCTACACTTTGATCACTTGGCGATTCGTTGCGGAAGCTCCGCGCGTGGTGATGCGGAGCGGGTGGTGGAAAACCTGCGCCGCAATCACGGCTATATCCCCAGTCAGGTGGACGGAGAGAGTTATTATCAGTTTAAGGATGGCTGGGACGCTTATGTTTTGTTCAAGATTTTGGACAATGGTCAGCAGTTGCGGCTGTTTATCGATCAATCCCTGGCGGGCGAGACTTCTCAGATCATCCAGCACTGGAATCACGTGTACGGGTACACGGCGCATCACCTTGCATTGCGGGCAACCCGTATAACTGATGGCAAACGTGTTGCCGTGGCATTGGAAGAGCAGATCGCTGCGATGAATTCCGTCGGTATCGATGTTTTAGCGGCGACTGGGGAATATACCGGAGGATTGCTGGAGCAGGTATTTAGCCGTCCGCGTCGCAATAAGGATATACCCCCCGAGATAAGGGATCGTTTGCGCTTATTCGGCGCGTCGTTGGAAGCCAGTATCGAGAATGCGAAGTTACTAGAGCTAATCTCACGCAGCGAAATGCCAGCATCGCTAAAAGCAGATTATTTTTCGTTGTACGGCCTAGAGTACGATCCATCTAACCCGCTGCATTCGGCGCCGCTTTATTCATATTTTCTTCCCGCACAAGCGGCGCACGTGATACGCACCTCGGTACAAGTGGCATAAAGTTATTGGTTTTGAAGAATTAGGCGTATTCTTTTTAGTTGGTGAAATTGGATTTTGATCTTAGACTACTAGTCCCGTAAGACCGGTATTCGGAAAAGGCAATTTCTAAAAACACTCAACCAATTTGTGTTGATCGGTGTACTATAAATCGGTTTTAGCTGCGTGCTGGTCGATCTCTAATTCTAAATATTCCGCATAGGGATAGCCAAGCGTCGGGCTATAATAATTGGTAGCCTAAAGTTTTCATAATCACGGAGAATTCATGCGTTTGTTGACCGGGAAGCGCGCTTTGGTTTGTGGCAGCAGTCAAGGGATCGGGCGGGCTATTGCGCTGCATTTTGCACAATTGGGCGGGGAAATCATATTGTTGGCCCGCGATCGAACAGCGTTGCATAGCGTTGCAAATCAGCTGGATACCAAGACGAATCAACATCACAGGGTGATCGTCGCCGATTTTTCCGAACCCGACCAGTTGAAACGGAGTTTGGCGGTAGATCTTTGCGATGATCAACCCATCCATATTCTATTGAATAATACCGGCGGCCCACCGGGTGGATTGATTCAACCGGCCGAGCCCGAAGAGTTTCTGGACGCCTTTTCCCAGCATTTGATATGTAATCAAATTCTCGCCCAAGCGCTGTTGCCGGGAATGAAACAGCTTGCCTACGGTCGTATCATCAATATCATCTCTACGTCGGTTAAACAACCGATTCCAGGCTTGGGTGTGTCCAATACAATCCGTGGCGCGGTGGCGAGTTGGGCAAAAACCTTGGCCGGAGAGTTGGCGCCGTTTGGTATTACTGTGAATAATATTCTTCCCGGTGCGACAGAAACGGCGAGGTTAAATTCCATCATCGACAGTAATGCCGGCAAGACCCATAAATCCACTGCAGAAATAGCCGAACATATGAAGATGAAGATCCCTATGCAGCGTTTTGCCAAACCGGAGGAGATCGCTTATGCTGCTGGTTTTCTGGCCTCGGAATGGGGCGCCTACGTGACCGGCGTCAGCCTTCCGGTGGATGGTGGTCGTACCGCCTGTTTATAGCGGAAGCTTAATGCAACGGATCGAAAACTATATCGACGGAAATCTGCAATCGGCGGTATCCGGCAATTGGATGGAGAACATAGAACCAGCCACGGGTCTGTGCTATTCCGAGATTGCTGAATCTGATTCGGCCGACGTAGATGCCGCCGTAGCGGCGGCAAAATCGGCTTTTACCGGCTGGTCCGAATCTTCGACCGAAGAGCGTTCAAGCATTTTACTTCGCATCGCAGATCTTATTCTGGACAATCTAGAAGACCTCGCACGGGCCGAATCCATCGATTCGGGCAAACCATTGAGTACGGCCATCCAGGTTGATATTCCCAGAGCCTCTTCGAATTTTCGCTTTTACAGCTCGGCGATCCGGCACTTTGCTTCGGAATCACACGCGATGGATGGCCAAGCTTTGAACTATACATTGAGAACGCCTCTGGGCGTGGTGGCCTGTATTTCACCGTGGAATTTACCGCTTTATTTATTTAGCTGGAAGATTGCACCGGCGCTGGCAGCTGGCAATACTGTGGTCGCCAAACCTTCCGAGCTGACACCGATGACAGCCTACATGCTAGCCAAGATCTGTAGCGATGCAGGTATGCCGCCTGGGGTATTGAATATTATCCACGGTCTCGGCGCAAAGGCGGGACAAAGTCTAGTGGAACACCCTGATATCCAGGCGGTATCGTTTACCGGGGGAACTCAGACCGGCGCGCAGATTGTTAAAACTGTCGGACCCGAATTCAAAAAGCTATCGTTGGAGTTGGGCGGCAAGAATCCCAACATAATTTTTGCCGATTGCAATTATGAAAAAGCATTGGAAGCGACGTTGAGGTCTTCATTTTTCAACCAGGGAGAGGTTTGCCTTGCTGGTGCCCGAATCTTTGTCGAACGTTCGATTTTCGGTAAATTTAAACAGGATTTTGTGTCCAAGACTGAGTCCCTGCGCGTGGCCGATCCATTGACTGCTAACTGCCAGCTGGGCGCATTGGTTTCGAAAAATCATTTGGATAAGGTTTTGTCTTACATCGAATTGGCCAAAGAGGAAGGCGGGGAGGTATTGACGGGCGGTGCTCGAGTGCGCTTACAGGGCCGCTGCGAGCACGGTTTTTTTGTCGCTGCAACCATTGTCGAAGGACTGGATGCAGACTGCCGGACCAACCAGGAAGAAATTTTCGGTCCGGTTGTAACAATCATGCCCTTCGATTCGGAGGACGAGGTAGTGGCTTACGCCAACAGCACGCGCTACGGGTTGTCCGCTTCGGTGTGGAGCGAAAATCTGGGTCGATGTCATAGACTGGCGCATGATATCCAAAGCGGGGTTGTTTGGGTAAATTGTTGGATGGTACGGGATCTCAGAACCCCTTTTGGAGGAATGAAGCAGTCTGGGGTTGGGCGCGAGGGTGGCTTCGAAGCGCTCAAGTTTTTTACTGAATGCAAAAATGTGTGTATCAATCTTGGAGAATAGCTGGCGTGCCTTCTGATCGGATTGATTCGCAAACAGCACCTGAACCTGTCGGCGCTTATCCACACGCGCGGCGGGCGGGTAAGCTACTGTTTTTATCCGGTGTCGGTCCACGTCAACGGGGTTCGCAGCAAATACCCGGTGTGGAATTGGACGCGGAAGGTAATATCTGTTCCTACGATATCGCAGTACAGTGCCATGCCGTATTCGACAACGTTCGAACGATCCTGGAGGACGCTGGATCCAGTTGGGCTGAACTTGTGGACGTTACCGTGTTTCTAACAAATATGGACCAGGATTTTGCCGTCTATAACAAGATATACGCAGAATATTTTAAAGTAAACCAACCGTGTCGAACGACGGTCGAGGTTAATAAGCTGCCGACTCCGATCGCGATAGAATTGAAATGTATCGCGATGCTCGAATGAAAGCGATAATGATAGGAAATTCGAATAGTAATGGGCGAATTCGATTTAGCTGAGGAGTAATCGTATGCGCAATCTGAATCCTATAAATTTTCAGCGGTGGATCGATGAGCACCGCCACCTGTTAAAGCCTCCGGTATGCAACAAGCTGGTTTTTGAAGATGCTGAGTTTATCGTGATGGTCGTTGGTGGGCCGAATACGCGCAAAGATTACCACTATGATGAGGGCGAGGAGTTTTTCTACCAGGTTGAAGGACGTATGGTATTGAAGGTAATGGAGGAGGGTCAGATACGGGATATCCCTATTGAAGCTGGGGAAATATTTTTACTTCCGGCCAAGATGCCGCACTCCCCGCAACGATTCGAAAACTCGGTGGGGTTGGTCATAGAGCGCAAACGTCTAGCGGGAGAGAAGGACGGATTTTTGTGGTATTGCGACCAGTGTTCAAATTTGTTGTACGAGGAGTACTTCACGTTGAAGGATATTGAGCGAGATTTGCCGACGGTATTCGAGCACTTTTATGCCAGCTTGGAGCACCGCACTTGCCGTCAATGCGGGACCGTCATGCAGCCGCCGAACTAGTGGTTCCTACCGAATAAGATGCTCAAAATCGATATACACACGCATATCGTTCCCAAGAATTGGCCGGATCTTCAACAAAAATACGGTTACGGTGGCTTTGTAAGCATTGAGCACACTCAACCCGGTTGTGCGCGAATGCTCAAAGACGGAGAGGTATTTCGCAATATTCAGAGTAATAGCTGGGATATCGATAACCGGATTAACCAATGCGATGCCGCTGGTGTTTCCGTCCAGGTTTTATCGACTGTGCCCGTCATGTTTTCATATTGGGCCAAACCTGAACATACCCATGATCTTTCCAGGTTCTTAAACGACCATATTGCAGACACCGTGGACGCCGAGCCAAAGCGCTTTGTCGGTTTGGGGACAATACCCATGCAGGCACCGGATCTGGCGGTTGCCGAGCTTGACCGTTGCGTGCGGGAATTGGGTTTGGCTGGCGTACAGATCGGTACCCATGTCAACGGCATCAATTTGGGAGACAACTGTTTTTCCCCGGTTTTTGAGGCGGCTCAGGATCTGGGTGCTGCGATATTCGTGCATCCCTGGGACATGATGTGTGCGGACCGGCTAAAAAAATATTGGTTGTCGTGGTTGGTAGGGATGCCCGCTGAGTTGGCGGTCGCTATTAGCTCGATGATTTTCGGTGGTGTATTCGAACGTTTCCCGCGCTTGCGGGTGGCCTTTGCTCATGGTGGTGGTGCTTTTCCATCTACACTGGGGCGGATTCAGCACGGCTTCGATGTACGCCCGGATTTATGCGCGATCGACAACGGCACCGCGCCGCGCGATTACCTAGGGCGTTTTTTGGTGGATTCGTTGGTCCACGACGCGCGGGTACTGAATTATTTACTGGATATGTTAGGACCGGAAAATATTGCATTGGGATCGGACTATCCGTTTCCGTTGGGAGAGGCTTGTCCCGGTCGATTGATCGAGAGTATGGGCCTGTCGCAGGCTGCTCGATCAATGCTGTTCCATGGCGCGGCATTAAAATGGTTGGGCATGACGGCTGAACGGTTTAAGTGAGCATTTTTGAATTTAAGATCGACGGAGACGCCTTTCGCATCGATTCAGCCCAAGGCCACGATTTATCCATTCCACTTCGCTTTGGCGAAGATCGGCTTAGCGCTTTCGGTATAGGTCCGGCTGAATCCAGCGTGGTTTCAACCCCGTGGTTTTGCGGAGATACCAAGCGGGGAGGTAGTTGCAACGTTGAGGAATACCGGTTGATTCCGCATTGCCAGGGAACCCATACGGAGTGTGTCGGGCATGTGGTCGATCAGGACGTCGCTATAAACGACATACTCAGAGATGCGTGGATACCTGCCACCGTACTTAGCATCCGGCCGGAACTGGTGCTTCAGTGCCAGGATCAATATGCGGCCCTGACCAAGCCAGATGACACATTGATAGCCCGTGACAGACTAAGCAAAGCATTGGATCAATTTAATGACACACGTTTTCATAGTGCGATCATTATCCGAACGCTTCCGAACCCCTCGAGCAAAAAAACCGAAAAATACGATATGGCGCCTTTTCTTTCCAACGATGCGATGGCAAAACTAGCCGGAGGTCCAATCCAGCATCTGTTGGTCGATTTACCCTCGGTAGACCGTATGGATGACCAAGGGATGCTTTCCAATCACCGGATATTTTGGGGATTGGCGACCGAGGGCCACGAATTAGAGACAGACAAACCTTCCCACCGGACGATTACTGAACTTATTTACGTTCCAAATAGGGTGACGGAGGGTTATTACCTTCTCAATCTGCAAATACCGGCATTTGTCGCTGATACGGCGCCGAGCCGACCGCTGATTTATCCGTTGATCGCACAATGAAATTCGAAAATAGCCGCGCTTTCGCCGAGCAGTTGGATCGCCAGGATGGGCTCGCATACATGCGTGCCAATTTTCACATTCCGTGTGGCGACGACGGACTGGAAAAAATTTATTTATGCGGCAATTCGTTGGGATTACAGCCCAAGTCGGTCCGCCTACAAGTTGATGAAATTCTAGATTCCTGGGCCAGCAACGGAGTAGATGGTCATTTTGCAGGAGAGCACCCATGGCTGCCGTACCACGAGTTTTTGGCCGAGAAGCTGGCCAATGTGGTGGGAGCAAAACCCATAGAAGTTGTTACGATGAACTCTCTGACGGTTAACCTGCACCTGATGATGGTCAGCTTTTACCGGCCGACCCAGCATCGCTTCAAGGTGTTGCTCGAAAAGCAGGTATTCCCGTCGGACCGTTACGCCGTATTATCGCAAATTGGTTTCCATGGAAAGAATCCGTCTGAGGCGTTGATCGAAGTTGGTCCGCGACCTGGTGAAAATACGATCCGCAACAAAGATTTGCTTGAAACGATCGATAGGGAAGGGGAAGGCATTGCGTTGATCCTATTTCCGGGAGTCCAATACTACACCGGGCAAGCTTTCGATCTTGCCGAAATTGCCGCTGCCGGGCAGCGTAAAGGTTGCGCGGTAGGTTTTGATTTGGCCCATGCTGCTGGCAATTTGCCGCTGAAGCTACACGATTCCGGGGCGGATTTTGCAGTTTGGTGTTCGTACAAATATCTGAACGCGGGTCCGGGTGCCGTGGGTGGTTGCTTCGTTCATGAGCGCCACGCCAGCGATTTCGATTTACCGCGTTTCGCCGGGTGGTGGGGGCACGACAAGACCAGCCGTTTCGAAATGCCCGACCAGTTCTCGATTCTATCTGGCGCGGAAGGCTGGCAGATCAGTAACCCGCAAATATTGTCGATGGCGCCGCTTTTGGCGTCGCTGGACCTGTTTCAACGAGCGGGAATGGAACAGTTACACGCAAAATCCCAGCGCTTGACCAATTATCTGGCTTATCTGCTCGAAAAAGTTTGTGGTGACCGGGTATCAATTATTACACCGGCTGCACCACAGGCCAGAGGCGCACAGATATCGATTAGCGTAAATACCAGGCCTCAAGACGGTAAGCGTATACATGAACAATTAGGTCTGGCCCGGGTGGTGTGCGATTGGCGTGAACCGAACGTCATACGCGTGGCTCCGGTGCCGTTGTATAACCGATTTGTGGACCTATTTGAGTTCGTAAAAATACTCCAGACGATACTGTAAATGTCTATGCAAAAAAAAGACATCTTGATCGTTGGAGCTGGGCTCGCCGGGTGCCTGCTGGCGATTTACCTGGCCCGGCGTGGAATCTCGGTCAAGCTTTTTGAAAAAAGACCGGATATGCGGACCCATGAAATTCCCGCCGGCCGGTCGATCAATCTGTCTTTGTCCGCGCGAGGAATTCATGCCTTATCCGAAGTGGATTTGTTGCGCAAGATCCAGCCGCATCTGGTTGCGATGCCGGGGCGCATGCTGCACAGAAAATCTGGAGAAATGCATTATCAAGCCTACGGTAAAAACCCCAGTGATCTGCATTATTCGGTGTCTAGGGGTGTACTGAACCGGCTTCTACTCGATGCTGCCGAGGCGACCCGCAAGGTATCGATGTTTTTTAACGAAGAATGCGCCGACATGAATCTGGCGACCCAGCGTATGAGTTTTAAAAGCTCGATCACTGGTAGCATAAGGTCGACAGGTTTTGAAGCAGTGATCGGAACCGATGGCGCCGGTTCGGCTGTTTGCCGGGCATTGGTTGAAGCTGATGCGATTGAGTACCTCCACGAACCGTTGGCGCATGGCTATAAGGAATTGACCATCCCGGCCGGTCCAAATGGCGAACATCGGATCGAAAAAAATGCATTGCATATCTGGCCACGCGGCGGATATATGTTGATCGCGCTACCCAACACCGATGGCAGTTTTACAGTGACCTTATTCATGCCTTACCAAGGTTCCGCGAGTTTTGATGCTCTGGCTGACGATGCAGCCGTACTGAAATTTTTTCAAGAGCAATACCCAGATTCAGTAGATTTGATACCCGGACTGACCGCAGATTTTATCCGTAACCAAACCGGCGAGCTCGGGACCATACGTTGTAATCCGTGGAACTTGGGTGCAAAAGCCCTATTGCTGGGTGACGCCGCACACGCGGTCGTACCGTTTCACGGCCAGGGAATGAACTGTGCATTTGAGGACTGTACCGAGTTTAATCGTTGCTTGGAGCTTTATAACGACTGGGAGGAGCTTTTCCAGACCGTCGACCAGATAAGGCGCCCCAACGCGAATGCAATCGCCGATATGGCGCTGGAAAACTATATCGAAATGCGCGATTCGGTCCGTGATCCCAAATTTCATCTACACAAAGAGATCGAATGGCTACTGGAAGAGCGCCATCCTGACCGGTTTATAGCCCGCTATTCGATGGTGATGTTTCACCGCATTCCGTACGCGGAAGCGCAACGGCGGGGCACCATCCAAGCTGGAATACTGGAGCGGTTATCTGCGGACGTCGATAATGTGGAGTTGGTCAATATAGAGTTGGCGGATCAACTGGTGACAACCGAACTGGACACAATCCGACTCCCCTAAACTGATTCGATGCAATAATCGGCTACAGCGTGGTTATAGGTTCCTGGGTCGGGAATTTTCGCGCGACAAGATTTAATAATCTGTAGCGTTATCAGCAGGAAAATCAGCAGATTTTCTTCACAGCGATAAGTTACCCACCAGATTCCAACGGACTTGAAACGCCTAACTCGTCGTCGCCAACCGACAGACCGGTTAATCTGATAATCTCGATTAATCCTTTCACCCGTTTCGTGAATATTCACGAATCCAAACGTCGTCGAGATTCGTAGATATCACTGTACGCAGAAGGACTGCGTACGCCGCGTTGTTCTTGAAAGATTGGTCGACGTACAGGTCGACGATTTAGGGTTGTGTTCAGTTTTGTACAATGTAATCGACCCATCATGCGTTACCGGATCAAGCTTTTTTGCAGCAACGCGGGCATCTCATTTCTGATTTACAAGGAGTCAATCATGAATAGTATCAAGCCAATGTATGGCCGCAAAACTCGCGGTATTTTTCCTTTGGTTTTAGGCGTCGCGGCGCTGCTTTCCGTTTTTACAAGCTACGCTCAAACCGTTCCGCCGACATTCAACCCGACCTTGAATCCCGGGCGCGTTATTTTTCCAACACAGAGGTTTATCGATCCGCAAACCTATATTGCTAAATTCGTCTGTGGACCACAAACCCTTGCTGCGACGCGCATTGGTGAAATTGTCCAATATTCTGCGTTGGAGCCCGGCAATTATGCGACGGCGGTCAATATTTTGACCTTGACTCCCGGCCAGCCCATCATGGTGTACGCTTCGATGGATGGTATCGATCCGAACCCGTTGGTTGCGCAGCTACCCATTTCGCGGGTTTTCGAAACGCACACACTAACGTGCACCGAGATACTGAATGGACTTGGCGTAAATGTTGGTCAAGAAGCTTACGAAGGCTTTGTCTATTTCACCAGACGACAGGCTGATCTCGATGTTCAAGTCGTCTATACCTATGCAGCAAAAGATAACTTGGGCTTGGGTTCATCCATTGATGTGGAGCGCATCAAACCAGTTAACCGTAACCAATTACAGTAAAACTTGCGCTTAAACGGACAAGAATCTCTATCGCCTTGAGATTCTTGTCCGCATCAATCCTAAACGGCACGGTTATCCGGGCAAAAGTGCAGAAGCCAGTCCTCAGCAGACCTTTAACCGTTCGGCCCGAGTCTATACCAGAACAGATCTCACCATATTCGGATTGAAGCATTCAGTATCGTGTTCAGAAAATGAGGAGGCCGTAACACGAATACGGGAAACCACTATATAAGTGCTTTATTTGTGCAATTGGGATTGTCGCACCAACCCCCCGATATCGACACGTTCATACATAACCACAAACCATTAGAATCGAATATTCCGATAGACCAAGCCAAATTCTGGACCCCAGCCCAGGCCGCTTTTCTTAGAAACGCGATTTGAGATGATTCGGACTGGTGTATATCGGTTGATGAATTGAATCGTTGTTTGCGGGGGTCAATAGTCGCATCGGTATCCCGAACTTTTCGTGGACTAAATTGTGATACCCATCGCCAAAATTTCCGCCGGGTGATACGCGCGTCGGCCCAGCCCGTCCAAAATTTGATATCGGCAGCTGGCACCGGTTGCAACCAACAGAGTGTCCTTCGGCGCATTACGTATTGCCGGGAATAGTGCGAGTTCGCCAATTTTCAATGAAATGTCATAGTGTTCCCGCTCATAGCCGAACGCGCCGGCCATGCCGCAGCAGCCAGACGGGATGGATGTAATGTTAAGGTTGGGGATTTTGGACAGTGCGGTCAGACTAGGATGCATGCCGACCAGCGATTTTTGATGGCAATGCCCGTGGATCATCACGCTGCTTGGTGTGGGGTTCAGTTTCAACGGTTTTTTGCCAATTTTTCGCTGGTTTTGCGCGATGAATTCGTCGAATAGCATGGCCTGTTTGGCGACGCATTTTATGCGTTTTTTTTGAGAATCGTCGGCGATTAAATCCACGGCCTCGTCGCGCAGGGTCAATATCTCCGAGGGTTCCAACCCGACCAACGGAATTTTTTTTTCGGCGAACGGGTATAAGTACTTTACTGCGTGTTCGATTTGTCGACCAGCTTGGTGCAGCATATTCTGGCTTATCAGTGAGCGGCCCAACGACATAGACGGTGTGACCGTGGTCCGGTAATTCATAGCTTCCAGTACCCGTACGGCGGCGATAGCGATATGTGGCTCGTAAAATTCCATCAACGGATCCAGTATTAGCACTACATCGCCCCGGCCACCCTTGTGCAAATGCGGAATGTGATGTTTCCACCAACGGCTGAATGGTGTCAGTGCGAGATGTGGAAGGCGCCGTTCGGTTGCAATGCCCAACGCCCGTTTAATCCACCGAAACGACAATAGTCGATTGGCGAATTTTGGCGATACCATTGCGAATCGGCTTAGCTGATCGAAGTTACCAATCAATTGGGACCTGAAAGGTACGCCAAAGTTTTCATTATAATGCTGCATGAATTCTGCTTTGATCCGGGCCATGTCGACCCCAGCGGGGCACTCTGATTTACACGCCTTGCAGCTGAGACAAAGGTCCAGCACTTGTTTGGCTTCATGGTATTCGGTCAAGTCTCCGATAGCGGCACTGCTCAGGAATTGCCGCAGAATATTGGCGCGGCCGCGGGTTCCATTTTTTTCTTCGCGCGTTGCCTGATAAGACGGACACATACTCCCATTGCTAGCGCTCTGCAGACAGACACCAGCGCCGTTACATTTTTGTATTGCCGGGGCCAAACCGCCATCCGCTGACCAATCGAAAACCTTGTTGAATTTGCGTGCGGTGCTGGAATCGAAGGGGCGGAAATCGTGATCCGGTTTAGGTGTATCGAGAATTTTGCCTGGGTTAAGGATCCCGCTTGGGTCAAAGGCGTGTTTTACCCGGTGCAACAATGCAAGTATTTCGCTCCCCAGCTGACGTTCCAACAGGTATCCACGCAAGCGGCCGTCACCGTGTTTGGCGGAGAGCGAGCCGTTGTAGCTTATAACGGTTGTGGCCACCTTATCCAGAATCTTGCGGTAGCGGCGCTGACCGGAACGGTTGGATAGGTCCAGCTCCGGCCGCAGATGCAAGGTGCCGCGGCCCGCGGGCCCGTACACCACACAATCGGTATCGTAACTCGCTAAGATTCGTTTGATGTCGGCACAATAGGTGGCCAGATCGGCGACGCCAACCGCGCAATCTTCGATACCGGTGACGGCTTTTTTACCGCCTTGAACACCCATCAACATACCCAATCCGGCTTTGCGCAGGGCCCAAACCTGATTGATTTCTGGTGCTTCGACAATAGTTACCACGTAAGCTGGAGTCTCAGCACGCAATTGCTCCGCCGCATTTTTCAAAGAAGCTTCTGCATGCCGGGAATTAGCGTGCAATTCGATTAGTAACACAGCTTGCGGGTCACCGCTCAACCAGAATCGGTTGCGGCGTTGTTGAATATCGTATTTGCTGCGTTCCAGTATGTGGTGATCGATGATCTCCAATGCGGTAGGGTCATGCTTGAGTACTTCTGGCACCGATTCTAGAGCCTGATCGATACTATCAAAATGCGCGCAAAACAAAACGCGGTGGTCTGGTTTTGCTACAAGTTTAACTTCCAAAGCCGTCGTCAGCGCCAGCGTACCCTCAGAACCACACAAGAACGGTGCCAGATTAAAAGCTGGGCCATCCTGTCGCCACGGTTCCATTTGGGCAAGCACGTCCAGCGCATAACCAGTATTTCGATAGATGCCATCGGGTGATGAGATGCGCTCCTCGATCAATTGCCGTTGCGTGTTGATGATGTTTGTCACGGTGCGGTAAATCCGACCTTCGTAGTTATCGAGCTCACATTTTTGCCGAAGCAATGCATTGTCCACGGGTCCGAACCGGGTTAAACGTCCGTCACCGAGTACAACTTCCATTGACTCGATGTTATCGCGTGTCGCGCCGTAGCGCTGGCTATGTATGCCCCAGGCGTTGTTACCGGCCATACCCCCTAGAGTGCAATAATTTGATGTGGACGGATCCGGTCCGAATACAAGATTGTGTGTTACTAGCTCTGTATTGAGCTGTTCGCAAACCACTCCGGGTTGTACCACTGCGCGGTGTTTTTCGGTATCGATGTGGAGGATGTTATTGAGGTGCCGGCTTGTGTCTACGATCAGTCCATCGCCGACACATTGCCCGGCCAGACTGGTTCCTGCCGCCCGGGGGATTAATGCTCGATTGAAGCGTTTTGCCAGCCTGACAATGGCGATACAATCTTTTGTATTTGCCGGCCTGGCAATCGCTATCGGTAGTTGTTGGAACGGCGACGCATCGGTCGCGTACAATCTGCGGGAAAGTCTGTCGGTTAGAATCTCCCCGTCGATTTGTCGGATAAGTTCCCGCAGGAATTTATCCATCGATTCCGCGTTTGCACATTTCGTTTCGAATCAGTTCTTTAAACGTTCGTTATCCTTTCTCATAATGCGGTCCGCGCACCAAAGAGACGTACATTCGACTTTATATGTACGATAACACTTGACGTGTTTGTGTGCATCAATCTTTAGTTGATAGACGCCAAAATCCAATACTTTAAGATATTTTGGACAAAAGCGTATAATCTTGTCACTTCAGTACCACGGGCACGAAGTGATGGAGGTCACCATGAACGAAGACACGCTAAATATGGAGATCCGCAAATTTCTAAAAAAGGTAGGGATAAGTTCGCAACGCGAGATCGAACACACGGTTCAAAATTCGATCAACGATGGAACACTAACCGGGTCCGAGAGCTTGGCTATTCGAATGACGCTAGAGCTTCCCGATCTGGATGTTAAGCATCAATTGGATGGAACCATAAAGTTGGAGTGACGGCCGCGCGTTGCGCGACCGTCTCGGTGCTTATTGTGGAGAGAGGGTGGGTCTTCCTCTAGCTAGTTGCATAGACAAATAGAGCAGAAAGATTTTTGTCGATAGGGGTTTTTTTCGACCCTTTCAGAATCCACCTAGTGCGCCTCCGAGTAGATTTGCTACGGTTTCTCCACCCTGGGTTTTGACGTAGTCGACCACAACAGGAACAAATTTTCCGACCATGTCGGACGACAGTCCCAGCTGTTGGAAATTGTTAGCGACCGACGCCGCGCCCACCGCGCTGCTGGCGGAATCACCGCCAAGGCCGGCTACGTTACCCGCCAGGCCGCTCGCTCCTTCTGCTTTGGGCGCTGCACCCAGCAAACCGTCCATGCCGGGTACGGCATCCGAGATACTCTGGAAGCTATCCGCTCCCAATTTATCTTTTGCGGCTTGAAATAGTGAGCCTGCACCGCCTTCGGCCTGTTCCGGGGTAACGCCGAGTTTGCTGGTTAAGCTGTCGACCAACGATGAACTTTCTCCGCTTACGGCGCTAGTCGCTACTGATTCGGTGCTGGGTTGCGCTATTTCGGCTGCGCCCTTGGCTGCATCCAGTCCTCCACCGACTGAATCCATCAGGCCGCCCTCGGCGAATACCACCGATGTACTGCTCACGCTTAATGCAAAGACCATTACGGTCCATTTGGGTTTTAGATAATTATCGATCATTACAACCTCCTAGGTTGAGTGGGTTATTATGGGAGTTCAACAACTCCCGTTTAGTATTTATTAATATGAGCTGGTCATTAATTAAGTAGGTCGCCCGGGATTTAGTCTGTAACCGTTATGTTATCCTCCTGAAAAGCGCCTTATCCAAATTTAATACCCCTGGCTTTCGTGAAATCGATGTTAGTCAGAGTTCTCTGAACAGTAAATGAACGTATTGCGTTCCATTGCAAGGGTCCGATATCCAAAACTGATGGTCTATTTCTCAATGCTTTGTTTTTGCTGGTTTTGCGGGCCTGTTTGCTCTAATCAATGGCATTTGAGGGGATCATTGCGTAACAAATTTTAACTCTTTTTAGGGTTAATTGAGAGAGGAATTCGCTGTCATCGGAGCTAAGAAAGCGACGTAGATTTCCAGTTTAACCTAAAATGCTTTTTCGGTAGTATGACAGCAATTTAGAATATGGCGAAGGTAGCGCTTGGCCTGAATTTCATCTTAAGGAAAAAAATATGAGCAATAGGCCAAAGATTCTTGCATTTTCAGGTAGTACGCGCGGTGCTTCTTTTAATCATAAATTGGTTGAAATTGCGGCAAAAGGTGCTGAAGATGCGGGCGCATCCGTCACTGTGATACGACTAAGCGAATACGCCATGCCTATATATGACGGTGATTGGGAGGAACAAAACGGTGTGCCGGAGCAAGCCAAGGCACTCAAAGCCTTAATGTTTTCACATCAGGGCATGCTCATCGCATGCCCCGAATACAATAGCTCAATCACTGGCGTACTAAAAAATACGATCGATTGGGTTTCACGCAAGGAAGCGGGCGAACAACCTTTGCAGTGTTTTAAAGGTAAAGTAGTAAGCTTGATGAGTACATCACCCGGCGCATTGGGTGGTTTGCGCGGCTTGGTCCACGTTCGCTCTATTCTGGGTAACGTGGGTTGTATTGTGTTACCGGATCAGGTTGCTGTCCCTTTGGCGACTAAAGCATTTGATACCAATGTTGGTTTGATAGATTCATCGATGCAAAGTCGGGTAACGATGCTCGGAGCAAACGTGGCACAGATGTTGGGGAGATTGCAAGACTGAGGAGCATTGATGGTAAACCGGGTCTATAGAACAACGTAAGTATCGTCTGGACTCCTGCAAAATTGAACCGATCTGCCCAAGAACATGGTTGACGCGAAAATACACGCCGAGGTTTAGGTGCCCGAGCAGAACAGGCTAAGCAAGTAGTCGTTCGACTGACTCAGACTGCTGGTTCTGGACATCTCCTGCGAGGAACGGTTGGTGTCCGCTGACAGTATATTTCGAACAAACACGTCTATCATGTTCGCGTAGTCTAGATTTGTTACATGAATCAGGAAAATCTCGGGAGAACTGATCAAATTGGAGAATCGCATTTCTATAAGCTATTGCACGCAATGCCGTTGGTTGCTCAGAGCAGCTTGGATGGCTCAGGAACTATTGGTCACATTCGAGCAGGAGATTACCGAACTGAGTTTGAAGCCTGGTACTAGTGGCGTATTTGAGATTGTCGCAAACGGAAATTTGGTCTGGTCAAGAAAGGCCGAAGGCCGTTTCCCGGAGATGGCCGAGCTGAAACAACGGGTCAGGGATGAAATTGCCCAAGGCAAAGACCTGGGGCATTCTGATGTCAAGTCTAAAGACTAGCATTGATCGGGCCACGCTGTCTAAAGTCACGGGATCTAAAATAGAGTATTCAGATTGTCGTATTATGTGAAATGAATATGCCAGTTCGAAGATTCGAGATTGGCATTTTTACATTCGAGCTCGGCTTCAAACCATCGTTCCGTGTAGATCCCAACCAGTTATTCGAATAGCTGCCTTTCGAATAACACACGCGGTAGACAATTTAATCATCTACGTCATTCTAGCAGTATTGTAAAATCGCCGTATTATCCCGTTTGCTTTAACCTGAATAAAGGATTTGCTGTGAGATTTGATCAACGCAATTGAATGTTAATCTTAAACGGTTCTAAAACGATATTGCATTATCGTTAAGTCTTAAAATCAGGGGCTTTCCATCGCGTTGCTGCATAAAATATTTTGGCGTATATTGAGGTGTGAGGAACCGGTGTCATCGCATTCCGGTGACTTTATACAATAAATAAAAAGGAGTTTCTATGTTCTGCCGCAACTACCGCAAATCCCCATCGTTGCCTCAAAGCGATTCACCCACCGAGCAAGCACGCCGAAAACAGCAACTAGCGGATACCCAAATCCAATATATTTGGAGCGATAATGTTCCCAATGTGGAAGGCATTCCGATGTCGATGGAGGTTCCGTCCAGTGATAAACCGACCATCGCCTGGTTGGTCAAGTCATTGGAAATCGGTTTGGAGGTGGTCGAGAATCGATTGCTGAATTTTGTAGGCGGGGGCAGCGGCGGTACTGACGGCCAACTTAAATCCATAAGAAATAATCTCAAGCGTATTAAAAAATCGCAACCCAAAGGCGATGGCGAATCGGTTGGATCGTTGCTTGGAGAAACCGTATCGGTAGCGAGCCGGGTAATATTCACCGGAATTGCTTCACCGACCAAAGAATTGGACCGGCTGCAAAAAATTGTCGATAAACATCCAGTCGAGGAAAAGCTCGTGCAGCAATCTGGTTTGACACCGTTCAAAAGTTTGTTCAAATCAATCGAATTGCAAAGCGTCGCGGAAAATTTTCGGCAAGATGAACTATTCGCCTATTATCGTCTCGGCGGACCTAATCCAATGTTGATCCAGTGCATCACCCAAATACCCGATAACTTTCCGGTGACAGAGCAGGGCTATCAATCGGTAATGGGTCAAACCGATTCGTTGGCCGAGGCGCTTAGCAGCAATCGATTATTTGTATTGGATTACGCAGAAATCCAGCCGTTGGTGGACAACCCTGGTGAGGTTGAAGGACTGGCCAAGCAATTATTCGCCCCGTTGGCCTTGTTTTCCCGGCCGGAAGGTCAAGACAAGCTGGTTCCAGTGGCGATACAGCGCACGCAAAATTCTGCCGAGCATGAAATCGTTTATGCCGAAACCGGTCCGGATGAACCAGGCTACTGGCCGTGGCAAACCGCCAAAAGCATCGTTCAAATGGCCGAAGGCAATTACCACGAACTATTCGTTCATTTGGGTAGAACGCACCTGTTGATTGAGGCGTTTGTGGTCGCGACGCACCGCAATCTGGCCAAGCAGCACCCGATTAATATATTGTTGATGCCGCATTTTGAAGGCACCTTAAATATCAATAAAGAGGCCGCAACCGGGTTGATTGCGCCGGGAGGGTCCATCGAAAAAATTCTGGCGGCGAAAATTGAATGCAGTCAGGAGGCCGCTGGGAAAGATCGCCTGGCTTTCGATTTTTACGAAAATATGCTGCCGACTGATTTGAAACGGCGCGGCGTCGATAACCCTGCCATATTAGCGGATTTTCCGTACCGCGATGATGCGTTGTTGGTTTGGGATGCAATCCAGCAGTGGGTATCGGACTATCTCGATATTTATTACGAAAATGACGACGCAGTCAACGCCGATAGCGAACTGGCCGCTTGGACGGACAATCTGATCGATCGAGGAAAGCTAAAAGGATTCAAACCCATCACGTCAAAAGCCCAATTAGCCGAAGTGTTGACCATGGTTATTTTTACCAGCAGCGCGCAGCACGCCGCGGTTAATTTTCCGCAAAGCAGTATCATGGCCTATGCGCCCGCTATATCGGGCGTGATCTGGGGCGTCAAAGACCCGGCCGGAGGCACCGAACCGGAATGGCTGGGCACCCTACCACCAGTCAAAATTGCATCCGATCAATTAGACATATTGCACGTGCTCGGCGGCGTTTACTACCGCCGGCTCGGCTATTATAGAAGCAATAATTTCCCATACTTCCCGTGGTTTAAGGATGAAAGGGTGATCGGCAAAGGTAACGCCTTGGAGCGATTCCAGCAAGCGCTTAATCAAATCGAAGATCAAATCCATTCGCGGAATCAATCCCGCGAAATCCCGTACCCGCATTTATTGCCCAGCCGGATTCCGATGAGTATAAATATTTAGCGTTTCGTGATAGTCCAGACTTTAGCCGTCAGCACTTGGACTCTATTGGCAAATCTTGCTTAAATGAGTTTGTGCGGAGGGATGGATTGTCCCTAATTTTTCTAGGAGTTCAAATAAACATTCTAAATATTAGACGCAGGGAGAAATTGCATATCTAGCAAAACGAGCAGTATTTATAAATTGCTTGCCGTATTCATCATGTTTATAGCGAGTACAGCACTCAACTGTGAGTCGCATTGTACGTTGGAAAGCACATGAATAAAGACCTGCCCCCGAATTTTTTCTTTTTCCTGTCTGCACCGCGTTGTAGCTTTCCTAAAAGCGAGTACCAGACATTCTGACGCCTAATACTGGAAACAGTTGCCGCTTAGGTTCCTTAGCACCTTCGTCGCCACCACATTCTCGATGAGGGTCATCACTTGCGGGTCTTGAGGTTAGACTACCAACGGGACATACCTCCTTGAGCCTGCCATCTGCCTCATAGAAACGATGCTCGCCCTGAACGACAAATGTTTTGTTAAGCACCTTATGCCTATGAAGAACGATTTGCTTATTGGGTTCGAATTTAAAAATCACATCGACGATATTGTTTTGTTCATCGACATCGAGTACGTCATAAACGAAATACTCCAAGTCTCCTAACTTATGCCATCGAATATTGCTGTCGTCAAAACTGTATCTGGTCATATCCATCACCCTCAAATATTTAAAATGTATTCGATTTCTGCTTACTCAGCTCAGGGAACTTGACTGGATTTTCAGGTTGAGCTCTATCGGCGTTTTTCTAAACATTGTGATTGCGAACGAAGTCCAATGATCATCAAATGGCTTACTCATACCCAGTCTATGTTTCAGACGGAATGTTGCAAGATGCGTTGTATCCGACTTATTCGTATTTTGTTCAGTTTTCACGCAGACAGAATATCTAACAGGATATTGATTCGTAATCCGATTATTGCCCGCAATCTACGGGCAAATTGCCCGTTGTCACAATGGTCACTTTCCATAGACACCAAGCCTACATAAAATGGGGTTAGCAATATGAATTCAGGGTCACGACTGACCTTCAGAGACACATGCTCATTGTGGAAAGTTTTCAAAACGATTAGTGTTCTATGAATCTGAAAATCTACCTGATAATTCGAATTGTTCTTATTGCCTTCATTTGCTTGCTCATAACAGCGGCATACGTTCTCTATCAGGCTAACCAGAAATCTCGACACGACGTTCTTGTCTCTGCTAAGGCAATCGACCGCCAATTAGAACTCCAGCTGCTTCGGATCTCAGTAGGCGCAGAGATACAGGAACGTTTCCCGGATATGAATGTGTGGTCTGAACACGGATTTGAACCCGGGCGATGCGCCCGGTTTGTGTCAGTTAACGGTGATCGCAACAATAACGCCTGCCGTGGTGAGGTTTGGGCGGATCGAAGCTGGCCATTATGGTTCGGCCGGTTTTATCGTTGGGTTTTCAATCCTGGAAAGACGCTGGTTCAACAAGTCACATTCCGCAACCGGAATTACGGCACAATTACCGTTTCTAACAGCATTCCCAAAGAAATCGCACACGCATGGCACGATGTTGCAGGACTCATGAGCCTTGCAGTAGTAATTGTCGCAAGTGTTTCCATATTAGTTTTTGTTTCTGTAAGTCAGGCGCTTCAGCCTGCGAAGGGTATCGTTGCAGGATTGCAGCGGATGGAAAATGGTGAACTATCTCTCCGTCTGCCTAATTTTTGTGTCTCCGAATGGCAGTCTACGGGTGAAGCGATTAATCGGCTGGCCGCAAACCAGGAAAAGATTCTTTTGGAACGAAAGGAATTGGCCATGAAACTGATGGACGTACAGGAAGCAGAGCGTCGCTATCTTGTGCGGGAGCTCCACGACGAATTCGGCCAGTGTCTGGCGGGACTCAATGCTGTGGCTTCATCGATTTGCGAAACGGCAAAGGATGAATGAAGTGGCTACACTAACACAAACCACTGTTGCTGAGCGACAATGGTCCCTGTTATATCTCAGGTGAGCTGTCTGAGTACTTACCAGAAAATGGCATGATACACACCCGAGGTAGACCCTATCGTCCACACAGACTCAGGGCACAATCTCTCCAAAAGGGTTTGACGACGTACAGCCGCTAAACCATATTTAGTGGACTCCATTATGCCTAGTATTGCCCATAGTATTCCGTTGCGTTATTCAATAAAATTGTCGTGTTGAGGTGGGGCTTTGAATAGACAGAGGTCGTATGGGCCAATGAATCCGAGCGAAACATCCGTCTGTATAAATTGAGAATAAATCTAAGGATTGAGTAGATGACAAAAAATTCCGTGCAAGCGCATCAAGTGGTGATTGTCGGCGGCGGCGCCGCCGGTTTGGAATTGGCGTCGGCGTTGGGGGTGAAAGCGCGCAAAAATAAAGGTCTGGAAGTGACCTTGATCGATGCGGTGCAAACCCACGTTTGGAAACCGTTGTTGCACGAGATTGCAGCCGGTACGATGGATCACAATGAAGAGTTGGAATATTTGGCGCAAGCGCAATGGCGCAATTTTCAGTTTCGCTTGGGCTATATGGACGGGCTGGACCGGCAGAACAAGTTGGTTCATCTGCGAGCGACTTGTAACGATGCCGGCGAAGAGCTGATTCCTGGCCGTTCATTTGCGTACGATAGCTTGATTATTGCGGTGGGCAGCGTTAGTAATACGTATCGAATTACCGGTGTGGAGGATAATTGCCAGTTTTTGGACAGCACCGGAGAGGCGTTTAAATTTCAAAAATATTTACTGGAAACCTTTATGCGGGTGCACGTGCGCGATGCGGCGCCGGATCAGGTGATGTCGATCGCGATTATCGGTGGCGGCGCCACCGGTGTTGAGCTGGCCGCGGAATTGCACAATGTTTCGCAACAGTTGGCAATGTTTGGATTGAATGATGATTCGGACCGCGAATTGGTCAAAATTACGCTGATCGAAGCGGCCGACCGACTACTGCCGGCGCTGCCGGAAAAACTGTCCCGCGCGACCCAGGTTCAACTCGGAAATTTGGGTGTTCGTTTGCTGCTGGGCGAACGCGTGGTCGAAGTAACCGAAAACCAGGTCAAACTGGAATCGGGCGTGGCAGTCGATGCGGATATAAAAGTGTGGGCCGCCGGTATAAAAGGCCCGGATTGGATGGCCGAACTCGATGGACTGGAAACCAACCAGGCGCAGCAATTGGTGGTTGAGCGTACGCTACAAACCACGCGCGATCCGAACATTTTTGCGATGGGCGATTGCGCGGCTTGCCCATGGCCGGGCCACGATACAACAGTGCCGCCGCGTGCCCAAGCCGCGCACCAGCAAGCTTCGTTATTGTGCAAATCGGTGTTGAAGCGGATGGTGGGTGCCGATCTACCGGATTATGTTTACCGGGACTACGGGTCTTTGGTGTCGCTGGGCAAATATTCCACGGTGGGGAATTTGATGGGAAACCTGATGGGTTCGGTAAGCATAGGTGGATTTATCGCTCGGATGTTTTATCTGTCGCTGTACAAGATGCACCAGGTTAGCGTGTATGGCTACTTTCGCACTGGCATGTTGATGATGTCCAATTTGTTCAGACGGCGGGTTAAGTCTCACATTAAATTGCATTAGTCGCTGCCGCAGCGTTTCTAAGGTGCTTGCGATGGTTAACTATTTTCAGTGAATCGGACGGATAATCGGAATTATTGGCCGGTTGACAGGGACGCAACAGAGGGTTGGCCAGTAGTGATAAAACTCGCGTATACTACGCCGTTACCCAAGTTAACTGATTTAGAAGATTAGCAATGCCAGAAATACAATACGAGCTTCGCGAGCGCGATTTGATTGCGTTCAGCGAACACGAGGTCAGCGATTCCAGCGATCTACAAAAACAGATGAGGCGGCATTCCGCCCATATCCCGGGCATTTTGGGGTTTATCGCATTGTTTTATTTTTTCTTTTACGAAGACATGATTACTGCGTTTTATATCGCGATACTCGCGGTGTCGTGGGGTTTATTGGCGCCACTTTATTTTATGAAAGATTTTCGTCGCCAGATTCGTAAAAATTATAGCGATGAAGATTTGGAAAATCTTCTGGGCCCGTACAAGTTACGCGCGGAAAAACGTACCCTGGTCGAAATAAGCCCGCAGGGCGAGACGCATATTCCATGGCCGGAAATTTTGCGTGCCGAATTGACCAAAAAATATGCGTTTATCTATGTGGATGCACACGAGGCGCTGATCGTCCCGGTGCGCAAGATTAAACGTAAAGAGATTGTTCAGTTTATCGAAGCCGTGGAAGAACGAATCGAAGCCTGCGAATAAAGTTAATTCAATGTGGCGCTTGGTCAGTATAACTGCGATAGAGTATTCGTCGGATAGAGTGGGATACCGGCTTTTCGGAAATCATGCGTTGAGGTCCGGAATCAGCAAGCTTTTCAGTTTTTCGATCCTGTCTTTCAACATCAGTTTTCGTTTTTTCAGGCGCTTTATCTGCAATTGATCGATGAATGGGTCTTGGGATAGCCGGAATATGATGTCGTCCAGGTCCCGATGTTCGGTTTGAACTTCCAATAGTTTTAACTTGAGTTGTTCTGTGTTGTCTGACACGTTGATAGCCGTTTTTGAGTTATTTTGTTTGTAGGTGGTAGCGGCAAGCATCCACGCATTCCGGTTTTGTGTTAAATGGCCCGCCAATCGCATCTACCGTATAAAACCACCAACCTTCTTCGTTCACAAAATAACGATCTTGCGGGTTGAAAACCTTTTTTACCGGTGCCTTCGATTTTTGTTTTGTCGGTTGCTTCACCATGGGGCTTGAATCCGAAAGTATGTGCAGGTGTTGCGATTGTTGCAAAGTTTTCCACCGATGATCCCGCATATCCACGGTGTTCTTTAAACGTAGAGTGTGCCACGGATAGACTGATCGAGTAAACTGAGACCATGTTGAATTTTAAAAACGTAGCCCTCAGACGCGGCCAACGGCTCTTGTTCAGTGGTATAAATTTTGTCATTCATCGCGGTTCCAAAGTGGGTTTGACCGGCGGGAACGGGACCGGAAAATCGAGTTTGATTGGGATGATCCAACGGGAACTCTCGGTGGATCAAGGTGAATTTAGTATGCCTCCGGATATGTGCGTCGCGCATGTGGGTCAGGAATCACCGGTTGTGGACAGAATAGCGATCGAATACGTGATCGATGGTGATAACGAATACCGTAATGTACAGGCGCAATTGCACAGTGCGGAGCAGTCAGCCGACGGTCTGAAACAGGCCGAATTGCATGCCCATTTGGAAGCTATCGGCGGGTATAGCATCAATTCGCGCGCGGCCAAATTAATGCTCGGACTAGGATTTAGTCTAAGCCAGGCGAATGCGTCGTTGTTGGAGCTCTCCGGCGGATGGCGCATGCGCCTGAATTTGGCGCGCGCGCTGATTTGTCGATCCGACTTGTTGCTGTTGGACGAGCCGACCAACCACCTGGATCTGGATGCGGTAATCTGGCTGCAGGATTGGTTGACCGAATACACTGGGACTTTGTTATTGATTTCGCATGACCGGGATTTTCTGGATGGCGTCACGACCAATATTGCCCATATAGAACAGAATACCATCAATCTGTTCAGCGGCAATTACTCGGCATTTGAGGCAAAAAGAGCAGAGGCACTCGCCCAGCAGCAGGCGGCCTACGAAAAACAGCAGCGGGAAATTGCCCATATCAAAAGATTTGTTGACCGTTTTAGGGCCAAGGCAACCAAGGCAAAGCAGGCGCAAAGCCGTATAAAAGCGTTGCAAAAAATGGAATTGATTGGTCGTGCGCATGTCGATTCCTCATTTTCTTTTGCATTTCGCAATCCCGACAAACTACCCAATCCTTTGTTGTGTTTGGAAGATTTATCAGTGGGCTATGACGGCAAGCCGATAATTACCGGTGTTAGCTTAGGTCTTTCACCGGGTGCGCGCGTCGGATTGTTGGGTCCCAACGGCGCGGGTAAATCTACATTGATCAAGCTGCTGGCTGGTGCATTGGAACCGATTTCGGGACAGTTGCGACCCGCTCAAGATCTCCGGGTGGGTTATTTTGCCCAGCATACTGTCGAGCAACTACGCCCGGATGAAAGCCCACTGCAACACTTTCAACGTTTGGATAAGCAGGTTACGGAAAAGGACTTGAGAAATTATCTGGGAGGCTTTGCCTTTGTTGGTGATTTGGCTCTGGAGCCGGTAGCAATGCGATCCGGCGGGGAAAAAGCGCGCCTTGTGTTGGCTTTATTGGCCTATCAGCGGCCCAATTTGTTATTGTTGGACGAACCCACCAATCATTTGGATCTAGATGTACGCTACGCGTTGACCGTTGCGTTGCAGGATTATACCGGTGCGCTGGTTATCGTATCGCACGACCGGCATTTGTTGCGAACCGTGACGGACCAGTTTTACCTGGTGGGCAATGGCGAAGTCTCCGAATTCAATGGCGATTTGGAGGATTACCGAGCTTTTTTGAGCCGCCAGGAACCGGAATTGTTGGATTCGATAGACAAGTCGCCGACCAATATTTCCCGCAAAGAAAAACGGCGTATTGACGCGGAGAAACGTCAGACATTACAGCCTCTGCTCAGTGCCTGCAAGCAAACCGAAAATCAATTGGAAAAATTACAGGAGCAACAGCACAGTTTGGAAGCGCAGCTTGCGGACCCCGATCTGTATCAAGAACTGCAAAAGCAACGCTTAACAGATCTGTTACGGCGCAAAGGCGAAATAGACCGCGACATCGCAGAAATTGAAGTTTCCTGGATGGATGCTTGTGAGGCTCTTGAACGAGCTGAGGCGGAATTGAACGCCGGTTGAGTCGATGGGTGGTTTTGCGACCGCGAACGGATATTGCAACTGGGTGGTCTAATGCGGGGTCCGTACGGACATTCTTCTGTTTACGCAACAAGCGATTCGAATTGGAGTGGAGATAAAATAAACATAAAAATCTATAACTTATGATTTTACTACGTGTATTTTGGGATATCTGTTGGGGGACTAAAGGTCCCCAGGATCTGCCCTCGTCGAGATTTCTTGTGACTCTGGTTTTGATAACCAACAGCATCGCCGAACTGGTCATCGTGCTGGTGGAAACGACCTTGTCCAAAGGTTTTCCCCAAGTATTGCTTTCCATGGCCTGGTTGATTGGGTATTGCTATCTGATATTGATGTACAGTGGAAAAGTTGCACGATTCCAACAAACCTTGACCGCGCTGTTAGGGACCGATATCGTCGTAAGCGCCATTGCATTTCCGTTTTTGATAGCGATGAAGGGCGGGACCGGTATGCCAATGACGTATTTTATTGTTATCGGGTTAATGTGTTGGCGTATGATCATCATTGGGCATATATTGCGCCACGCCTTGTCCACTTCGCATGGATTAGGGTTGGGGCTTGCGTTACTGTACATTCTTGGCTTTTATGAACTGATGGAGTATTTCTTTAAGGTTCCGGTTTGAATTGTTCGCTTTGACTCAAGAAGCAAAAAACTGCGGAGGTAAGACAAATGGAAGGTTATAAAAAAATATTGTTGGCGGCTGATTTTACGGACCATGGCAATCTTGTTGCGCAGCGGGCTGCTGAATTAGCCCTAAAATACCAAGCTGAACTCTGTGCGCTGCATGTAGTGGACAGTATCCCGATCGCAGAATCTATCTACGGTCCGATCATTCCGTACGAAGCCGACTTGAGCTCAGAATTGGTTAAGGCGGCGGAGAAGCGTTTAGCCAAAATCGGCGAGCAATTCTCCATCCCACTGAGCCGGCAATGGGTCGAATTGGGTAGTCCCAAGCTGGAGATAATCCGGGTTGCAGAGGAAAATAATATCGACCTGATCGTAGTGGGCTCGCATGGGCGCCACGGGTTGAGTTTGTTGTTGGGGTCAACCGCGAACGGGGTTCTGCATTACGCTCAATGCGATGTTTTGGCGGTCAGGTTGAACGATCCAGAATAGGACGGTAAGGCTTCCACCATCCTCGGCATAATAATGCCAATCTAGCTGTTGTGGTCGCTAGATCCATAGTGTATGTTTCAAGTCTAAACGGTCAATTTTCACTGATGCAATATTTTGGTGGAATTTGATTGTAACCATCGGTTAATCGATTAGTTCGCAACTGATAAGCGTGCCAATTTTGATGGATGATTAACCGTAGGATCAATACAGTAATCAAAGTGAGGGATCAAAATGAAAACTGAACTTCTATTGTTTGGAATTGCGGTCATACTTTTATTTGTTCAACCAACCCATGCGGATCAGGTTCGTGTCACAGTGCGTATTGAAAATTTGGCACCGGCTAACGGAACAACGCAGACGCCATTTTGGGTTGGCTTTCATGACGGGCAGTTTGACATCTATGATCGAAATCAATCCGCTTCGACGCTTCCACAAACCGGATCCGATGCGCTTGAACGTTTGGCAGAAGATGGAAATACCGGGCCCATATCGGAGGATTTTGCTGCGCTTTCAGAGGGTATTGACGGTGTATTCGGGGGGGTGTTACCGCCGGGCGGGTCAGGTTTGTTGACGTTTTTACTGGATTCGACGGATTTAGCCAATCGGTATTTTTCCTATGCGTCCATGGTGATACCGAGTAACGATTTTTTCGTTGCCAATGGCAATCCACAAGCCCATAAGTTGTTTGACGACGAGGGAAATTTTGTCGCACAGGATTTTTTTGTGACTGGTGCTGAAGTTTTGGATGCGGGTACGGAGATTAACGATGAACTTCCGCCAAACACCGCGGCGTTTGGGCAACAAGATCCCGATACCGGGGTCGATGAAAACGGGATTGTAATTGGCCGTGCAGAAGGATTGGTGGGTTTTCGGTCGCCCAGTGATCCGGCAAATCCAGGTAATATTTTAGCGGATCCGAATTTTGCGATGGGTGATTTTACCGTGGCTGGGTACCCTATTGTAAAAATTAGCTTTGGTTCAGCACCGGCGATATTGGAAATTGAAAAGTTTATAGCAGAGTTATCTCCCGGTCAGGAAGTTCCGCCAGTTGAGTTAGCAAACTTGCGCAACGCTAAAGGTATCGGGACATACGCATTGCGTGACGATGGGACCCGTTTGAAATTTTGGCATCGTTTGACCGGGCTTGGCAGCCAAGATATCGTCGCGGCTCATTTGCACCTCGCCCCAGAGGGCCAAAACGGCCCCGTCGTTGCCTTTCTAATTCAGTCGGATGCCAGCCGTAGAGCTTTTAGGCTAGCGCGTAGAAGATTTGGCGGGGAATTACGATCATCTGATCTTCTCGGCCCATTGACTGGTCGTCCATTGGATGCCCTTATCGCAGAAATTGAAGCGGGCAATGTTTATGTGAATGTTCATTCTAAGCAGTTTCCTGCCGGTGTAATGCGCGGACAATTGGCATTGCAATGAGAGGCTCTTAATGGACTTGACTTAGCTTGAGGAGAATAGCGCAGAAGAGATTTAGCTATACACCGTTTAAGTTAATGGAGATGAACCTATTTAGTCTTAATTAACCGTAATTTAGCGGCAGTTATTTCGCTTCTTACTGTTGCCTGGGGAAGACCGGAAATCAAGCCAATTTCCGCTTCACTGAATCCGCCCAACAACTGCAAGCCTAGTAATTGCAGTTGTTGGGCTGATAAAACCTTAGTCGAAATATCAAAATGTGAACTGTCCCCGTGTTTTTGCCTTTCGCAGATTGTCTTTTCGGCAGCGGACGCTGGTGTACTCTTACTGTCTGTCTTTGTTTCGGTCGCACGGTTGGCTAAATCCCAATACATCAACCCGAATATACGTACTTTTGCATTTTTTCCAGCGTTAAATTCGCCGAAATGAGTCCATAGGGCCGCGAAGGTACTTTGTGTTAACCCGGAGGCTCGTTCTACATCATGTACATTCCAGTAGGCATAGCGATACAAAACACCGCCGAATCGGTTGACCAACCGATTATACGCGGCTTTATTTTTGGAATTGGACTGTGTCAATGTAGGGGATGTGATCAAAGCTTTATCCTTTATTGTTATTATTGAGCTATCTTTCCAATCGAATAGTGAGTGCATGTCGGTGTCCTTTGCTAATTATTGGTAGTGCTGTTGTTTGGTCGGAGAATATGTTTCATGTTCGGCCGAGACAGGTTCGGAATTGAGGGTGGCGTAATATTTCTCCCGGATTCCCAATGCATTGACTTCGCACATCGAGATGAGCTCGCCGTTGACGGGAACCTTGAACACGCAGGCATCTAAACGTTCCCGACCCAATTCGGTTTCAATTTCTTGGCGGCTCATAAAATGGTGGCTGACGATATTCAAATAGTTGATGCGTGCTTTTCCACGAATATGTAACCACAGTAAGCCGACCAGGGCTTGCGGACGGAGTGCAGTCATGGTTCGCCAAGCGAAAGGGATCATGGAAAAAAATGCAAACTTTGGATCGTGTAGCAATATGCCAAACATGCGGTAGATTTTTTGCCACCGCGATGCCGATCTAAAGCTGATACCACCGAACCGGTTGCAGAATTGTTCCAGAAAGGTGGCGGCCCGAGCGTCATCCAGCGGAAACAGCGGATGGAATGCTGGTTCTTGGTGGTCAATATCGACCACCAAGCCTTGGCTAAATCGCGTGCAGGCCGGGTGACCAAAGCTTCGCGCGTGGTCGCTGGAAGATTTATCGGACGAAGCTTTTCCGTTAAGCCCCAGCGCAATTTGCGACCAAAGTTCATCGATAGAACTCACCCCGGCCAGTTCATTGTCGGTGCGACCGACTTGGGCGAGCGGTTGAAAGCTGATCATTTTGAACGCGTCCGAATTATGGCAAAGCCATTCGATGATGAACCGAACTTGTTCAATATTATTTTTCGTGACGGTAACCGTGGTTGCGGCTTCCAACGTTTTTCCCGTCTCACGTCGCACTTGTCGGATCATCTCGGCGAATTCATCCCGCAGTGGATCCAATGCGTGTTCGGATTGGGCAAACCTGTAGGCTTGTCCATCACGCCCCCGTTGCGTGGTATCGATATGGATGCTTATTTCGCTCAGTCCTGCTTCAACAACCAGGCGTTTTAGCAAGTCTGGTGATTTCCTGAAGCTATCACCATGCGTCATCAGCATTGGAACCAAGCCGATCTGTTTTGCATATCGAATGATTTCGATGAGTTCCGTTGCCGGTCGCAGGGTGACTTCACCGTCGGTAATTTGTACGTTGCCGCCTTCACCCAACCAATTCCGAATGGTATTTAGTTGTTGTTTGATTCCGTTGACCGATTCGGCTGGCGTTCGGTTGGCGTTGTGGTTCAAATAACAGCCGCGGCAGGCGAAATCGCAGCGCGGCATGCTACCGATGGTTGCGCCGCATCCGGCGTATTGGCGCCCTATAAATTGTTTTTCGGTATCAAATTCAAGCGGCAAGTGTTCTCTAGCCTGGCGCAATTTCGTCCGCGTTTCGGTGGGGACTGGGTCGGACCAATCGGCCAATAGACCAATGAGTGTTTTATACATGTGGTTCATTGCTGTATTCCAATTAACCCTTACCAGTCGAATTATCGCGGCTGGCATTGATCAATACCCAAATCGACATCAGCAGCATGAACATATCCTCGAACAAAGTTTGCGGGGTCAATGGTCGGGCAAAGAAGACACCAAAACACCCGCAATTTTCAATCTGAATCCCGCGTTGCAGTGTTATTGATACCGCGGCTAGCATAAGTCCGTGTAGCAGCGTCGCAAGCCAGGCTGCGTAACGCGGTCTTGCATTGATTATCAAACTAACTCCGGTGAAAAATTCTATAAACGGGAGTGTGTAAGCCAAACCAACGCTGATCCAATGCGGCGTCAGCTGATAGGCATCCACTACACCGACAAAGCCGGCCATGTCCAACATTTTTCCGCTACCCGTCGCAAGTAGTACGAGACCCACGAAGAGTCGCGGTAAATGAGTCAACCAATTAAGGTATTTGCGGTTTTCTAGCATGCTTTGTGTAACATTCATTTGGGTTTTTGGTCGTTTAAACCCCAGTCGTAGGGTACGAATTCGACCCCGAAAGTAGAGCTGTTTTCGCGCAAATTGCGGGCCCTTTCAGGCTCGAGGTACAACGCAACATATTGCAGCAATGTCGCTTCCTGTTCCGGATAATGTTCCCGGTACCAATCGACGAAATCGTCTCGGTACCAATCCAGGATGGACGACAGATAAATGGTTTTAGTGGCGGGGTCGATCCTAAAATTACGCGATTCCGCGAAGAATATTCGTGCTTCGCGATCCAGTTGCCGGTCAAGTTCGTCCCCATTGAATGCGTAGCGGGGTAATTTAGGGCACCCACGTGATGCGCAGTTGAGCGCGAAATGTACCCGGGGTTCAGCGAAGCGCTCGCGGATCACACTGTTTTCCAGGTAATAGAGGCTAGTCGTGGTCCGGCCGAAACTGGGTTTCTGAAACACAAAGAAACCGGTTTTGTCGGGCAAGAAAAAAAGCGCCAGAGGTGGTTTTACGTCTTCAATACTGCTAATCGGATAATAGCTCAGCACCGTCTTGATCACAGCAGCATTGTAGGCGTTGATCCAATATGCCAAGCGGTCCGATTGGTGTTTGAATGATGCCGGGCTATTGTCCGGGCTATAAATCGCTATCTGTTGGTAGTAGTTTTCAAATTGATCCGGGTCGGCTTTCAAGCCGCTGTAATCGACCCGTCCCTGATCGTTTACAAAGTGACGAAGCACTTGATCAAAATTCTTGTGCGAAAATCGTTGGGGTTGCGCCGGTGCAATATTGCTATCGATTGGAGGGATCGTAGTGCACGCTGAAAACAGTAGGTTCAGCACAATCAAATTAATGTGGCGGTAAGTCATGGCATTAGACGTCTGTTTAATATACGTGTTCATTTCAGCCGCGCCGCCAGTTTTGGTAGCGTTCGACCCATTGAATCAATTTCTCTGGCGCATGGGCTTTTTTCCAATTTCCCGCTGCGTATTTATTGGCCTCGGCTAAGGTTGGGTAGATATGAATCGTGCCAAGAATTTTGTTCAGGCCGAATCCATGGCGCATCGCGGCGACGTATTCGGCGATCAGATCGCCGGCGTGCTCACCCACGATCGTGACGCCGAGAATCTTGTCTTTGCCGGGTACGGTTAATACCTTGATTAACCCGTGCGCTTCTTGATCCGCGATTGCCCGATCGAGATCGTCGATGCCATAACGGGTTACTTCGTAATCGATTCCCTGATCCATGGCGTCCAGTTCATTCAAACCAACCCGGGCAACTTCCGGGTCGGTAAAGGTGGCCCATGGAATAACCGAGTAGTCAGCTGCGAATTTTTTCCAATTACCGAACAGCGCGTTTACCGCGGCATACCAGGCTTGGTGTGCCGCTGTGTGGGTAAATTGAAACGGACCGGCGACATCGCCACAGGCAAAAATGTTTGGGTAAATTGTTTGCAAATAGGCGTCGGTTTCCACGGTGCGGTTTGCGGCGCTTTGTATGCCCAATTCTTCCAGGCCGAATCCGGCGGTGTTGGCAACACGCCCGACTGCGACCAGCAAGGTATCAAATTCAATGCTGACTTCACGATTTTGGGTTTGGCAGATTAAAATTTTTCGGCCTTTCTCTGTTAGGAACTGTTTTGCTGTGTGATTGACCCGCAAATCGACGCCTTCTTCAACAAATCTCTGCATTACAATCTGAGATATTTCCGGGTCTTCGCGGAATAATATCCGAGGAAGCATTTCGACTTGGGTGACCCGGCTGCCCAGCCGCTGAAATGCCTGAACCAGTTCGGAACCGATCGGGCCGCCGCCAAGTACAAGTAGTCGCTTGGGTAATTCGCGTAGGTTCCATATCGTGTCGGATGTGTGATAGTCAATCTGGTCGATGCCTTCTATTGGTGGAACGAACGGTCGCGCGCCGGTCGCGATCACGATGCTTCGCGTGGTTAAAGTTTGACCATCTATATTGACGCTATAAGGCGAAGTAATCTTGGCTTCGCCCTGGATGCACTCCACACCCAGATCGGTGTATCGTTCAATAGAATCGTGTGGTTCAACCTTCTTGATGACGTCTTGAACACGTTGCATGACATCGGCGAAATCGAAATCGACCTGGGCGGATTTAATACCGAATTCTTTGGCGCGATCCACATGGTTTAAAAATTTCGCCGAACGAATTAACGCCTTGGAGGGAACGCAGCCGGTATTTAAACAATCGCCGCCCATTTTGTGCTTTTCGACCAATGTCACCTTGGCTTTGACCGCCGCTGCAATATAGGCCGTTACCAGGCCGGCGGCGCCCGCGCCAATTACAATCAAATTGCGGTCAAATCGCTTTGGTTTCGGGAAATTCTTGAGTACCTGCCGTGCTTTAACGACCGAGACCATTCTTTTTGCCAATAACGGAAACAGACCAAGGAGTACGAAGGAAAGGATTAATCCCGGTGATAGAATTCCGGCCAGCGAATCGATCTTGGCGATTTGCGTGCCTGCGTTGACGTAGACCAAAGTGCCCGCGAACATGCCAATTTGGCTGACCCAGTAAAAGGTCCATGTGCGAATTGGCGTCAAGCCCATCAATAGATTGATCAAAAAAAACGGGAAAGCCGGGACCAGTCGGAGGGTAAACAAATAGAATGCGCCGTCTTTTTCGACACCTTGATTTATCGCACCCAGTTGCGATCCGAATTTTTCCAGAATTGCGTCGCGGAATAGAAATCGAGATGCTAAAAACGCTAGAGTTGCACCGATGGTGCTGGCGAAGGAAATGATGACTATTCCTATAGACAAACCGAATATGGCACCGCCAACCAGAGTCATAATCGCCGCGCCGGGGAGCGACAATGCGGTGACGGCTACGTATATTGCGAAGAAGATCAAGCCGGTTTGCCAGGGATTGGCATGATAAAAGTTGTTGATCTTTAGTTGCTGCGATTTGAAATATTGTAGATTTAGGTAACTATCCAGATCGAAATAGAAAAAGCAGCTCACCAGGACGGCAATGATCGCGAGTAGCAGAAGCTTGGTTTTGGACATGGGAGGATCTCTCGTATTAGCTTGCGTCGTTGAGAGACCAGTCATACGCGTGGTCGATGCTGCCGTCAAACGTTTCCAATGCTTGTTTGAGCTCGGGTTTCGCGTATCGCTTCAAGTGCAGCAGAAGTTTCGTATTGTCGCCACCAAAATCTTCAGAATACCAATGATAGATACTGGATACTTTCAGGTCGCCATCGTGCAAGCTAACACCTCTGGGATGATTGATGTAATCGGTCGCGCCTTGTTCCAGCAAGGATTCGGTATTTTTTACTGTGAAGGCTGTCGCGGAAAGATTGGGACATCCGTAGCTTGCGCAATTCACCGCGTAGTGGATTCTGCGATCTTTCCAGATCGGTCGCAGGATTTTATGTTCGATATCATTCAGGGTTAAATCATTACCCTCGATTTGGGCGAGCTGGTCGTCCCAGGGACCAAAGCTAAACAGCTTTTTACCAGTCTTTTTGATACTTTTGACCGGGTAATTATCGAGGATTAAATCTACCGTTAATGCGTTGTATAGATTGATCCAGTAAGCCATTTGTTCGGCGCGATTGTATTGTCTGGGATCGATGGATTGCAGTTCGGATAAATAGGACTTAAGCGCTTGTTTGTCGGCTGCGCTAAAATTTTTATAGCGGACACGATTGACACCTGAAGGGTGATTTGTGCTTAGGTAGCGTTTAAGCAATTCCTGCCAAGCACCGTGATCTATTGATGCCGGATTATTTTCGTCGCTTTGGTTCCAGGTCTCGGTGTTGGTTGCGAAACAGGGTAGCGCAACAAGGATCAACAGTATGCAGGATAAACAAGCCGGGAAAGAAAAAGTTTTTGAGATTATTTTCATAACATCTATTTGGGTTTGTTTTCTAAAATTTTTTTATTTTGTGGCGTCTTTATCATTGATTGTTTAATGCAATTACGATTTTGACGTGGTTCGCTTTGTTGAATCTAAGCGCAGTACATTGGCCTTGTATTTACGTAAAATGGATTCGACTTCTTATGGTTCATCGTACCGGTTTGGGTGGGGGACCGACAGGCTTCAAAGTCTTGATAATCTGTCCGGAAGTCCGAAATAAGCCTGAGGAGGTAGAGAAATGCCTAAATTTGCCGGTTATAAAGATACCCGTTTGGGTTTATCGATCTGTTGCGTGGCGATTCTGAACAGAATTGTGTGATAGATCTTCTGTCAAAAAAGAAGCCCATCCCTGGGCTTTGATGGGCTCTGCTCCATCCAAAAAGTTACTCAGAATGCGACGATTCCTTGGGTGTTGATTTGTGGTAAATCGGTAACGCGTTGAATCTCGGTCAGAGCCGCTCCGAAGCCACCTTCTTCTACCTTAAATACGCCGATGGTACCGCTCAGTCCAAAAAGCTGATAGATGTAGCGACCGTTATCGCTAATCCACAAGTCGATCCAACCGTCGGTTGTTTCGAAAGCATCCTGCGGTGTTGTATTGTCCGGGGGGGTACCCGCAGCTTCGACCTGGCTGATCAACGAAATATTTCCCTGATCGAATGAATAAGAAGATAGGGTCGACTCGAGCGCGTTTGAGACCCAAAAGGTATTTTGATCCCTGGAGAACTCGATCCAACAAGCAGTACGTTCACCTTCGGTGATGCTATTGCCGGCGATCACATCGAGGTTAACCGGGCTGAGTTTACCGTCATCCGACAATTCCCAAGTCGAAACCGATCCGGTTTGTAAATCGGCGAAAGCAGGCGGTGTACTATCGGTTTGAAATTCGCGTGCTTCTGTCACGACTATAAAGTGTTTGCCTTCGTCCTGGACAATTTCGAAGCCAATGGCGCTGGCTAGGTTGCGTTGTTCGGCGTTCCCAGGTAAGGTCGATGCAGCGCCGTCTAGAGGCTTGCGGGTTAAGCGACCATTACGTTGCACACCGTATACGATAATTTCATCGTTACTGTTGCTCGCTAGACTCGCTGAGCCAGCGTTAATTGATGCAACCACCAGAAGTTTACCATCAGGTGAGAATTGAATTGCGGACGGACGATTTTCCAATAATCGAACGGAACCACGTATACGGCGTAGTTTTCCTTGCGGGGATAATGTGAAACCGGTTAGCGCGCCTTCTTGATCTGGTTCGCCGTTGAATGCACCGTCCGCATCGATACTAGAAACATAGATTCTACCATCGTGATAAGCAATACTATTGGGTCCGATTCCATAGACTCTTTTTCGGTCGGTGCGGCGCAACGAAAAATCGCGGCGGATTTTGAATACGGTTAGCGAATTGCTGCCGGCATTGACCACCAGCAAGTGCTTTCGATTATCGGTAAGTAATAGCGAATACGCGGATATTAGGGGGTCGAGCCCTTCGCCACCGTCGAAAGCCGCGCCGACACCGCCGGTGGCAAATTTACCGATAAGCTCTAGTGTACCGTCGCTGTTACGTCCGTAGGCGACAATTGCGTTACGTGTGAAATCATTTGTCATAGCGTAAACGGCGCCTTCAAAACGTGGCCGGTATCGCGACTGAAAATCTGAATTTTCGGCGTTGATATTTGCGCTGTAGAATGTACCCAGCAGCGTAGTGAAAATAAGAGTGATGATTTGGAACATTGGTTTTCTCCATAAAGTGGGTGAGAAATTCGAGGTGTTGGAACGACACTATTGGGTTCGCGAATAAATCCTTACTGGTGTGGTCAAACCGCCGATAAGCTCGTTCCCGCAGAGTTGGGAAGGGGAGAAAGAACGAGCTGGTTGATATCTTATCAATGCGGTAGAAATGGGATAATGATCGATAATCCTGTAATCCCGTTTAATCGTCCTTTTATTGCATTTGACGGTTGCCAGGCTAATAAAAATACAAGGAGCCTTTGTTGGAATTAATTAAAGACATTTTAAAAACCATCCGAGTGGATGGTTCACTGTTCTTTCATTCGGAACTGGATGCACCGTGGGGGCTCATTTTGTCCACCAGTAACGAACCCAAGATCCACATCGCGCTTTATGGGGAATGCATGGTGCAATCGTCGGCCATGAATGAACCGGTCCGGCTGAAGCATGGGGATGTCATTTTATTGCCCGACGGTGCGGAGCACTGGATAGCCGATTCGGTTGATAGCCCAAGGTTGCCGAGTGAGCAGTTTTGCCAGAGCTTGGAACAAGGTCGTCCGGGCATTCAAACCACCGGTCCATCCGTCCAGTTGTTGTGCGGATTGATCCGTTTCGACCGGACTCTGGATCATCCGCTTATTGGCCATTTGCCGGGAGCGATCAATCTTGCTTACCAGTCACCGGATAATGCCAGATGGTTACCCGGTATCATTGCTCAATTTGAATCGGAAATCAGTATCGAGAATCCCTATTCGGACGTCATCGTCGATCGATTATTTGAGGTATTGTTTCTACAGATTGTGCGTAATCATGTCGGATCGATAGAATCGCCGGAGGGTTTTTGGGCCGCTATGCACGACCCCAAGATAGGCAAAGTGCTACATATGATTCATGAGCATTACGCGGAAAGTCTTAGCGTTGAATCCCTGGCCGCGGAAATCTATCTATCAAGATCAGTATTTATGGATCGATTTACGCGATTAGTCGGTGAATCACCAATTTCGTATCTAACCGGTTGGCGTATGCATAAATCTATCGCGTTGCTGCGCAGCAATCACGAATCTATCGATAGAGTTGCGGAGCAAGTCGGTTATGCGTCGGCCGAGTCCTTCAGTCGGGCATTCAAACGCTATTTTGGAACGACGCCACACGAGGCGCGTCAAATTCAGTAAAGTCTAGCGAATACCTGCAGTGATCTGATCGCTACTCCGGTACCAACCACCCACCGTCTGCACCGGCTTTAGTTGGTTGGCGGATGTGACCCACGCGGCGACCGCGAGTCGGCTGGATTGAGGCTCGGGCTTCAATTTGAAAGTAGCGTTTAGTTCGTTGTTGCTAAAGTCTGCTGGTTTGAGTTGATGGTTCAGAACCACAAAGTCGTGTTCAAGCCGGGTGCCCGCATTTTCGCCGTTTAAGATGGAATGACCCAGTCCAAAACCCAGTACGACAAAATTTATCTCCGCTTGAGAGATCTCAATTGTCGGCAAGAAATTAACATGTGCCACTCCGTTTTCTAGAATAAGTTTGAGTTCGCCGACCTTTTGCTTGGATTGAGGCGGACGGGTTTCCTTCTGGAACCAACCACGCCATTCTTGGCCTTGTATTACAAATCCGGGTGTATATACCCGGCTGATATTGCCTTGGGAGCGGTGTAAGTGTTGCCGATCACTAAAAGCTTCTTCGGCGAATTTGTCTTCCCAGCCCAGATAATCCCAATAGTCGACATGGAAAGCTAGCGGCACAAATTTCGACCATAAACCGCGGTCGGTTTGCAATCGGCTGAGCCACCGATCCGCCGCAGGACAGCTACTGCACCCTTCAGAGGTGTAAAGTTCGATGAGTTGGACCTGCCGGTCGCCGCTGGTCAACGTTTGAGAGTATGCGCAGTTTATAGCCAAGCAGCTGAATAGGAGTGCTCGCAGGCTTTGATGGAGTAAATTCATAGTTAATTTATTATCCGCGGGAGCTGGATTCGACCGCGCCCGCCAGATAAAGTTTTAATCGTGCTATGAATTTAGATTTTACTTAGCGCTCTAAGGCTCAGGCTTTTAGGGTACTCGAATCTAAAGAAGCGATTGGCTAAATAGGTTCGAGTCGCCGCTAGATTAACCTAGCGCGTTGCGTGCACGGTCCAGGGTAAGACTAAATTGATTTTCCAATTCGGTATTTATCTTGGGACAATTCGCGATGACCTCTTCGGCCCAATCCAAATACTCACGCCGACGGGTGCCACTCCAACCTATAGGAGGTGCTTTTATCATGTCTTTTACATTGGCGATTTTATCGCCTAATTTGATCAATACCGCGCCGTTGCTAAGCTCCGGCGCATGTTCGACCTGGAGTCTTTTGCGTTCTTTGCTGGGAAGATGAGTGTTGTCGGTCACTTCTTCCACTAGTGTGCGAATACGCGAACCGAATTCCTGTTCCAATTCATTCGGCGTCGTGTCGGTGTCTTCAAGGGTGTCGTGCAATAGCGCTGCCGCGAGGATATCGGCGTCATCAATGCGTCCAACCTCTGCGATAGTTAATGCCACCGCAATAGGGTGATTGATATACGGTGAGGCATTATGGTCTTTGCGGGTTTGGTTTTTGTGTTTAAGTGCTGCGAAGTGCGCGGCTTTTAGAACCTTGATTTCATTCATTCCTTTCTCTAAGAGATGTTTTGAACCGATCCGATAGACTATTTTAACATTTTGCGACGCAACAAGTGCCAGAATCGATAGAGTGAGGTTTCGCGATTAAGCAGTAGGTGCAGTTTAAAGTCATGCATATTTGCCACAAGACTTTTCCAGTAATGTGGGGGCTAGTGGATTTGATTCTTGTAGGATAAAGATCGGCGTTTAATTTTGATGAGCAGATCTTAAATTTTGGGCCTGGTTTGTTCAAAATGGTTTCCATAGGGAATTTATGTTTATAACACTGATTTTCTAATTAATCCGCGTGTATTCGGATAGCGTCATGCTGATTCCAATAGCGGCTTTACCACATTTTTTCTTCAATCAATCCGGTATCGAGAAATTCCTGTTCCCCATAATTCGTCGGTTGGAAATCGCAGCACAAAGGATATTAGGGACAGCCCAACGTGGTAATAATACCGTGCTTTTTTGGGCGTTGTGTGTGTGAATAGGATTTTATAATAATGCCCAATAAAAATTGGGGATTAATTTTGCATCTGTCATCTTTTCGGAGGAAATATTGATGGACATTCAAAATTTGTTTTTAGCAAGTTTGGGTTTTTGGGCACTATTTCAATTTTGGGTAGTACCGTCTTTAAGAAAAACTATTCCAGTGTCCGTAACTCCGTCTGATATCTCACGAATCGCGATATCTTCTGCCGCGGATTCAACGTGTAAGCTTCTAATGCTGATTACGATATCATCAGGTTTAGCGCTAGGCGCAATTATCTATGTTAATTCGATGGGTGGAATTGATATTCACCACGTAAAAAATGTTGTTGATACCCTTGAATCCTGGCGTGACACCCTCTCTGGGTGGTCACAGGGCTTAGGTATAGTGATCACAACGCTTTTGGTTTTAGCACTGATATATATGTCTTATCGGACCGGAAAAAAGACAGTCGAAAATCGGTGGAACGAGGCTTTTAATACCGAATTCATGCGGCTGCTAGAATTGAAAGAACATGGTGAGCTAGAGCAGCTCGAGCCTGACGAATCTATGCAGGCAATAATGGCCAGAATTGTAGAGCATGATGCCGTATTGAAGGAGATCTCGGACGACAATCCTGAGGTTGCTGAACGCGTAGAAGCGGAGTTGGCAGAATTAGTGCGCTATCTGCAGTTTCTCGATATAGAACGGCGTGTAAACGTTACTATTGCTCCAGATGAAGATATTGAAATTCCACGTTGGATGAAAGTTGTTCGCCCATTCGTATCGCGGGGTACGCTGAATACGGCAACATCAGGCGCTGCTGTACTTTCGATACTTATAACCCTACTTTTGATTCCATCATTTTTCGCCATTGCTGCGCCAGTGATTAATGAAACTGCAGGTGAGCGGTTGGTGGAGATGCGGGGGAGATTAGAGGAGCTTCAAGTTATCGCGAATCTTGAAGATGCTGACAGAGAGTGGGCGGGGATTGTCTCGACCCCTTCTACTATAGGTGACGCGCTACCGAATTGGGATGACGAAGATCAGAGTATCGCTGATGCATTGGCAGCAGAGTTCGAATCTAACGTAATAGATACGAGGTTTTATGGCCATTCAACTCAATCACTGACCAATGCAGCTTTAAGATCATTTACTCGACAACGTATTCTGCAGGCAAGGGCGAAAGTTGATGGTGGCAAAGTTAATGCTGTCGCATCCGCAAGCAGTTCGCGGCAACGTGCCGCTACTGATTTACACCTGATCAGTCCCGAACAACGAGTCCCACGGACCGACGCGGGCCGTAAATTTTCAGTAAATTTGCAGCAAATTGCTGGCCGTGAACCAGAAAAATGGCAGTCGATTTCACGTAAAGCAAGGGATTATTTTCAATCTTTTAAAGAGGTGCCAGCACCGCGCCAATTGCGGGGTATGTTGATATCTAATAGTCTCGGTAATCTTTCAGGGGCCGTTAATGTAGATAGTGGTTTGGGTAAAATCGGAGTGGAGCTTGTTGGAGATTTACCCAAGGATGTTGCCGGTAAAATCTATGAAGCTGAATCGAAGCGTTTTATGGCGAAAATGATAACCGAACCGAATTTAGGGGCAGCAATAAACGCTATGGGTGGAGTCGAAGTTGATTTATTACAACCTAGTAAGGTGGAAGAGTTCTCACGAGCCTATCGGTCTATGCCAAACAATAAACGACTTTCTGAAACGTGGGTCGCCCACCCACCCAGTTATCAGCGTACTGCTAGTCCCTTGACATACACCGAAAACGCTGCAAAAACATTAGATCATTATGCGTCCGTAGTCGGTCGTGAGTCTTTGCGTACAGGCGGTACCGATGTACTCGCAAGCTTTGAGGATTATTTCCCAGGTTATGATGGGGCGGATAGAAAGACAACTCAAGCTAAAGTGCAGTCACGTTATAACCCTTCATCTTCGAAACCTAGTTTCCCAGCGAATTCGAAACTTAGGGCTAGTACTGTCAGAGCAAGGTCATTCCACCGATTGCGTGGATTTTCTCGTGTGGGTGGTGTGTTGATTGGTCGTCCACCACTAGAACATGATAGCATTTTGCCCGCTACGGATTTGCGCTGGGAAGGTGTAGATGGCGATAGTAGGCTTGCCCTGACCATCGTTAGAGAAGGACACAGCGATATTGATTTAGGTCTATTCGATCCGGAATTGATTGGCTTAGCGCTTGCTTATTCAGCCGATGGGCGGCCAACCACCGTTACGATGGTAACCGCAGCACCGCTTACAGAATTAAAAATTCTGATTCATCCAACTTTGGAGGATACCGGCATTGGTTGCTTGGCTACACGATTGGATCAAATGGTTGACGAAACAACTAGCGGGCAAGTTTTTTTAAAAGAGCTGCGGGACCGTACACTTAGAACCATAGAAAAGCAGCACGCATTTTATAGTTTTAGTTGGGCTGTACGTGCCAAATTTCTCTCTAGCGGTGACAGCAAACCTTCTACCTTAATGTTAAAGCAAATAGGACTTGATGAAATGATCACGAGGGTAGTTCAAGAAAAATTATTAAGCAATTTTGAACTAGCTAATCAAGCTTTGGCTTCGCCGTCTGATGAGCGAAAGTTTATGCATATCAAGTCAGCATTCTATGATGCTGATTTACTGGCAAGTATGGAGGCTTGCGTTGAATCCACCGACTTAGATAGTTATTTATCTTGTCTTACGTCTAAAATTGAACCCTTAGCTGATAGCTATGATGAACAATTGCGGTGGGCTGCGCCACCTCCAGAATATCAGCCCTGGAGCGGCGTAAGGGAAGCTGGTTATAGTCTCCATGAAAGTTTTGACTTTGCCCGATGGACTCCCGAAACTAATCGATTTCCAATTGAGTTTACATATCAACTGGCTTTCACTACCCCGCCCTTTCTTGTGCAATCGTCAAAACCTTGGTATGTCGACGACAATGAGTCGAGGAAAAGTTATTCCGACATTAATCCATGGGAGTTTACATCTTATAAGGAACAGATTAATGAGGCGATTCTTAAGAAATATCATGGAGATGCAGAATACCGACGTATTTTGTCGGATATGTCAAATTTCGTAATTTTACAGCGAATATTTAGGCTTGCTTTGGACGGTAAATTTGGAGAGGAATTTCAAGTAGCTAATTTAGCTAAACTGTCGGAGATAGTTGCTAGTTCGATAAGACCATCGGCAACCCGTCGCTGGTTATCTCGAGCCGGGCAAATAGAAGCCATTTTCGTTGGAAGGGCCAACCAATTATTGGAAAATGTTCCGAACAAAGATGAAACAAAGAAAGTCTTGTCTGCATGTTCACATTTGGTAGAGTCCACCGGCGATCCGTTAAAGATTGCAGCGCTCTTGCCGGAAAAGTGGAACCAGAACTGTCGCCTTGATGCTTCTTATGCCGGTAAAGATCTGGCGCAGTTCAGCCAGCAAGTCTCCTTGATGCGGCAACTACGATTTGATATGGGCGTTGTCGCTGAAGATGCGGCTTGGAAAGGACGTATAGGTTGCCCTGCGGTTATTCATTAGAGGCATTGGAGACAATAGCAATGCTTATCTTCTAAGGGCAGTCGTAATAATCTAAATAGATTTTGTTATGGCGAGAATAGTTGGATTAGAGCGATCTGGTACTCGTCAACAATTCATACAGCGAGTAAATTATAGGCGGGGTGTATGGTCATTTGGAAGAGTCCGGTCCAGTGGGGTGACTCATCATGCTACGATCTGTTTGGTTAGCCGGCTGCCAATTCTAGGGGGCAAATGAAAAATTAGGAAATTTTTTCAATGCCTGAAATGTCTAATGTGGCAATGGTTTGATCTGTGTTGGCGTTTCGTATGGATGATGGCCAAAAGGAGTTGCTGGAGATGGAGGTTAATTAAAGTGAAATTAAGGGTAGATGTTGAACCTGGCTGTGGTACAGTCGCCGTTAACCCAATCAATGAATTTCAACACAATCAAAATCGAATCAATGCGCCTGCGCCGGTGCCATATTCACTATGTTGCTGAACGATCAGCGAGAAATATTTATTGACCGTATAACCACCGCCGACGATCCATTCTTCCTGTAGCACCGTATCGTATTGAGCTTCGCCGTATACAAAAAACCGGTCGGTGATGTCGATAGAGCGGCCGCCGCTTATCCGAAATCGCCCGTTTGTCGAAATCCACGTTGAACTATCCAGGTTAAACGGCAGTAGGTAACGAACGCCGAAAACGCCTTCCACCAGCGTAGGTTGTACTTCGTTGGTGACACTGATACCGGCAAAAGCCTGGAACATTCGGTTGAAGTAACGGTTGTAGGTTACCGTGACGTCGTATTCGTGCCGGTTGATCCAATCCCATTCCCATTCGGCGCGAAATATGTTCCGGGTATTGCCAAATACCATTTCACCGTTAGTCATGTTGTTTAAGAAGGTCGCGTCGGACCACGCCCACCACGGGTCATCGTAGAGTTTCTTCCGAATGCCGACCAGATTCGGATAAAGCTCTGACCCTTCGTAGTGAACGACCCGTGCCATCCCGGCTTCCAGGTGGTAGAGCACATGGCAGTGAAAAAACCAGTCTTTGGTTTCGTTCGCTGCAAACTCTATGACCTGTTTGCTAAATGGTGCGACGTCGACGGTATGTTTTAACGGTGAATATTCCCCGTGTTTATTTAACACCCGAAAAAAATGGCCATGTAGATGCATGGGATGGTGCATCATGGTTTTGTTAATCAGGATGAATCGTACATTTTCTCCGTGCTTGACCAGGATCTTATCGGATTCACGTAGAATTTTTCCGTTGATCGACCAGACATAGCGTTCCATGTCTCCCTGCAGGACCAACTTGTATTCTTTGACGGGCCGGTTGGCGGGCAATTTTGTGGATTCAGTCGCTCGCAGTTTGGCGTAAGGTGCCCGCAGTCGGCCTTGCTGCATCCGATAAGGCATTCCGTTCATTTTACTGCCCGGAATATAAGGTGACGGCAGTTTGCTGAAATCGATGCGCGAATAGATCTTTGGGTAGGGTACGGATGGTGCCAATTTTTTTTTACCTTTGCCTATAAATAACGATGAATGTCCCGAACCGTCTTGAGCCGTTGAACGTAGCTCGTAAGCACCATCGCCGGGTACTGTGACCAAAATGTCATAGGTTTCCGCGACACCGATTAGAAATCGCTTTGCATTGACCGGTTTGATATCCTGACCGTCTGCAGCAATAATTTTTAGATTTGATTGGCCGCCGGCAAATTCTACATAGTGGTAACTGGACGACGAACCGTTGATAATCCGTACCCGAACCGTTTCACCAGGTTCTGTTTCCAGATGATCGACCGGTTTGCCGTTGGCAAGGAACGCATTGTAATAAACATCCGATATATCCGCGCCCGGCAGAGACATCGAGAAATTGCGGTATATCCAATCTTCGAGGCCATCGTTCTTGATCGCCCCGCTTAGACTTTGCAACTGGCCTTTTTGCAACGCATTCCAATCGAATCCACGCTTGAGTGTCCGCATAATTTCTAGCGGATCCTGATTGGTCCAGTCTGATAACATCAGCACGTAATCGTGATCCGGTTTAAATCGCTTTTTTTTCGGGTGAATCACAATCGAGCCATAAACACCTCGCTGTTCCTGTAACCCGGTATGCGAATGGTACCAATACGTGCCAGACTGTATGATCGGAAAGCGGAAAGTATGGGTTTGCCCGGGTTGAATAGGCGGGGTGGTGAGATAGGGCACGCCGTCGTCTTTGTCCGGTAGCAGTATGCCGTGCCAATGCAGCGACGTTTCAATATCCATATCATTTTTAACCCGTATGACTGCTTGGTCGCCTTCGGTAAACTTCAATATTGAGCCAGGAATGCCACCATTTATCACCATCGCGTCGACCTCCACACCGGTGATATTGACCTGCTTGCGGGAAATCACCAAATCGTATTCGATGACGTCAGCAAAACTACTTGAGAATTGCAAAAAACACACGAAAGCAAAAAGGATATTCGCTAATTTTCGCGATAGCATAGACGGTATCTTGTGGACTAGGGTGGGGGGATAATGGATTATTGGAATAGTTGCTCCGTCAACGATTAAGAAGGTGAGAATGGCCAGGATCGCCAATGAGTTAATTTAATGATTTTAAATCAGCTTTAAGATTATCATGATTACTCTAATAAATAATTTCTTCATCGCTTGGATTGAATCTCCTGTCGTAACAGAATCGGTTCCAAATCGGCTCGATGGTGGTGTTCCAGGTTTTTAAGGATGCCTTGGTTGGAAAGATCGATCCGCGACGAGTGTTTCCAGTCGTGATGAAAAACCGATGTTAATCTTTTGATAACGGGCGCCTCATCGACGACTATCGCCAATTCCCGCCGGTCATCAAAGCTACCCGGTGAAAAATTTATGGATCCGACGATAGCGCGTTGATCGTCGGCCAGCATCATCTTTGCATGCAGCGGGATTCCCTTAAGATGGTGAATCTTGATGCCAATATCCTGCAGAATCCGCAAGCTGGCGATCCCGTTTAAAAATTTCTTTGGTTTTAGTTTGTGCGGATAACTTGCCAGAAGATGAATTTTTACACCCCGGGCCTTCGCGCGGACCAAGTGTTCAAGCACCGTTTCGTCGTCATAACGTTCATTTTGAACCCATAATTTCTTTTCCGCCTGATCGATAAATTCGCCTATAACTTTTCTACCGTTTCCACGGCACCAGGCCAGAGCGGGATGGTCATCCGGGTCGAATGGATGCCGATTCCAGTCTGCTTCGAAACAGGCTAGAATCCGATTAACCTCATCGTGCCAGCTGGTGGTGATTGCGTAATCCCGTTTTAAAATATTGTCGGTTGTCCAGTTGAATGAGTGGATCAATGCGATTCGTTGATCGACAATCATCGATTTCTCGTGGCTGATTTCGAATTCCGGATTGGTATCCTTGACCGGGATTCCGGCATCGAGAAGTCGTTGAAAAACTGCCTCATTATCGGAAAAGCCTGAACGTCGGGCAGGGTTTAACATGATGCGAACGCGAATGCCGTTTTGATGTGCCATGGTCACCGCTTTTTCGATATTCGGTTCTGAGAATGCGAACATTTTAATATCAATCGACCGAGTGGCAGATTCGATCGACTCGAGTATAGGAAGAATTCCATCGTCTGGTAAAACAGTCAGTGAACGGTAATGGGAAGTCATCGCAATCTGCCTTCAAGAATGTTGCATTTGGTAGAGTTGTGCATAAATGCCATCCTGTTCCAGAAGTTCTTTATGGGTCCCGCTTTCGGCAATGTTGCCATTTTCGATGACCAGGAGCCGGTCGGCCTGTTGGACGGTTTTCAACCGGTGCGCGATTACAATGAATGTTTTACCTTGAATCAATGGCTTTAGGGTTTCCATCAACGTATTTTCCGATGCCGCGTCTAGGCTTGCTGTGGGTTCGTCAAATATCCAAATCGGTGTATTTCGCAGGATCGCGCGCGCGATTCCAATACGTTGGCGTTCGCCGCCGGACAGTCGGACTCCTTGTTCGCCAATTGCCGTGTCATATCCGCGCGGTAGCCGAGAAATAAAATCATCGGCATTGGCTGCTTTTGCAGCCGCGATAACCTCATTATCGGTGGCTTCCAGTTTACCAAATCGGATATTTTCCAGAATTGATTCCTGGAATAACGTGGTATCTTGCAAGACTATTGTCATTTGTTCGCGCAATGAATTGAGCGTAAATTCGCGAATATTCTGATGGTCGATTTTAACCTGACCCGCTTGAGGATCGTAAAACCGGCTGATCAATCCGATAATAGTTGATTTTCCTTGACCGCTGGCGCCGACTACACCAACGAATTGACCTGCATCTATAGTGAGGTTGATATCTTGCAAAATAAGCTGATTTTCTTGGTATCCGAAACTGACCGTTTCGAATTCGATTTTACCGCTGATATTTCGTGCCGGCACTGCACCTTTGGCTTCATCGACCGAACGGGCCAAATCATGATGCTAATTATCCGATCCATGCCGACCCAGGCCTTGGCGATTGTGTTGCTCATTTTGGACAGATCCTGCATGGGTTTGAACATTTTTGTAAGGTAACCCAGGAACACAATCAGATCTCCAATGGTGCCCTTTCCGCCGAGAATTTGTAGCGCACCAAACCACATGACTAGCGCGGTACCCAATCCAACCACCAAATTAACCGTTGGTGATACCAGGGCTTTTAAGCGACGTGCTTTAACTGCCGCATCCGTGACTTTCTGGTTTTGGCTTGCGAAACGTTTTTCTTCGAATTCTTCACGACCAAAGGCTTTTACAACGAGGTTAGAAGTAAGCGATTCCTGTTCCAATGCCATCAATTGACTTTGGCCTGAATCCGTGACTTCGACATACTGGGAAGCCTATATAGCGAGAAGGCATCGCG